>JBAWWL010000001.1:0-398100 GCA_037146775.1 Candidatus Omnitrophota bacterium
ATAAAGCCATTACTCAAATCGCTCAACTGCTTTATCAAGGTTTTTACCGACATCCACGACAAACTGAAAGTTTACTCATCCAACATCAAAGCCTTGTAGATAGTCTAATGCCAACTATCCAACAAGCAGCAAGCTCTTCTCTTATAACAGAAGAGCCATCTCTTACCAGAAGAAAGCGCCAAAAGCCTCAACATCAACCCATCCGTATTCCGGTTCCGGAGCGCAGAGAGCCGCAAAGACGTGAGTTACCTCAAAGAGAACCTGTGAGAACGCCCCAACCCGCTAAACCCACACCACAACCTGAACCGGTTCCACAGAGAGCTTTGAGTTTAGCTTCTTCTCCTTTAGAAGGCGATAGTAAAGCGGATGTGCCGCAAGAAAAAGAGTCTGCGCAGAAAACATCCAATGTCATACCTCACGATGTAATTCTTGAGAGATTACGCCAATATGAGCAGGATAGATTTACTGCGCGGGTGTTGAGCCGTGAAATACCTCGCTATCCGGAGCCGTTTGCGATTGGCTTACGTTCAAGAGCCCCACCGGAGGCCTCTTCGCCGCTGCAGAATACAGGTAGTGATAGGTCTAGAGAAAAAAGAAATATTTCACAAGCTGAACTACGGGTTATTGAAAGATTAAGCACCGCTAAAGAGGGTCACGAAACAGAAATAAAAGATAAAACTTTCTATGACCTAATTATCAGCGCAACAAAAGCCATTAAAGAATCTAAGGTTCAGTCAGGCAAAATAGTTGATTTAAGAAGAGGGGAGCAGAGAAGGAGAATCGTTTTGCTTAGTGATTTACATGCTCAGCCTGCTATTTTAGGAGCAATGCTTAAAGATATTGAGTGGGGCAAAGATATCTTAGTCATATTGGGCGATGTGGTTCATCTTGCTGAGCAGGCTATAGAGAAATATGACCGTACTAACAAAGCGCATCAAGACAGAATGGATGGAATGGTTGATTCTATCGCAGTGCTGCGCCGCATTTTGGAGTTAAAGGCAGAACACAGAGATAATGTCCACTTTTTAGTGGGAAACCACGACAATCCGTATTTCTATAAGACTAAAAAAGCAAAGCCGCAGAATACACTATTTCAAATTGCTCTTATTGAACAGCTGGGCTGGCAATGCCGCGAAAAACTATTAGAGTTTATGGATATGAGCCCATTATTTTTTATTGCTGATGGCTTAGTGGTTGTCCATGGCGGGCCAATCAAAGGCAAAGCCCTCAGTATGTTAATTAGAAAAGCCAGAAAAGAGCGCACAGAGGTTATTGAAATATTAAAAGGATTGGGCACGAAATACTTGGGCGATGGGTTATTGAGTGTAGATTTAAGAGACGTAGATCCAAGAGAAGAAGGAGGAACTACGCAACATGCAGTAAAGCGCGAACTTAATATAAGTACGCAAGCACTGCTCAGCATGCATAGAGGATATATCCCCAATAGAAAATTGAAGTACGCTGCCGAGGATATACGCAAGTTTTTAAAAGCCTTAATGATGCCATGGCGTAAGACGCTCGTCATAACCGGTCATGACCATGATTTTGTAAGGAAAGAACAGGTTTGGGATAGGCGCTATGGGGTCCAGAGATATGATCATTTTGTGGCAAAGGTGTTCCGTGGACTAAAACATTATATCCTCTATAGTGGTGGAAGACCTGTAGATGGTGGTCAAGGAATCATTAGCGGTTATATCGTTTTAAAGGATTCCCATGTTTCTTTCCGTGAAATTCGTGTATCTTCTCCCCTCTATACCGGCCTTGAACATCTTACTTTTACGGTAACCAGGAGATTCTTTAGCCCCAGAGAGATAGAAGGAATCTTTGGCTCAGGAGATAAAACCTGGCAGAAGCTGTTTGACGTGGTGGATGAGCGGTTAATGGTGAAGCTAGATTTTAATACACTGCTGGATAAAACGGATATTTCTTTGGAGAAAAAAGAAAAATTAAGAGCTCTTTTAACCAGCACAGTGAATTTTGAAACAGCTATCAAGATTCTTGAAGAAAATAACGAATATCTTAAGCTGCAAGACCAAATGATGCATCAGCATATAGAGGATATGCTGCGGTCTGCATTACAAGGAGGCCGATTTGTTTCTTCGGCAATCGTTATTCCAAGTGGCCAAGATTTACTTCAGGTGATACCTTTAGGCGGCGTGAAGGGGCCGGGCGCAAGCTGCTTTTTGGTAAGAGTTCAAAGCGGCGGCCAAACCTGGCAATATTTGTTTGATGCTGGTCAAGGCGTGGGCAGGAGACATCCTGTACCCAGGCTTGACTTGATTACCGGAAGTCTTGATGGAGTATTTTTAACTCACCCGCACCTTGATCATATCGGCTGTTTGCCGGAAATTCGCCAGAGATTCGGCAGTGTTCCTGTTTTTGCCAATATTTCTACTGCCAAAAAAACCAGTGCGGTTTTACACGATAGAATTTCCGTTCAAGACCGCCTGCGTTGGCCGCAATATGCCGGAAAATCGGCTCGCGATATCCAGGCGCATATTTCTAGAACTCTTACCGATATTCATATTATAGAAAGAAATCAATGGTATCAAATTGCACCTTGCATAAAGTTTAAATTCCAAGCCGCCGGCCACCTCACTGAAGCTGATACTATACTTTTGCTTACTCCCTGGGCAGCGCTTATGTATAGCGGTGATGTTTCCTGGCAGCCCACTCGCACCACCAATCGCATAGAAATTCCCCAAGGTTTATACATAGATGCTTTATTCTGTGAAGCTACTTATGGCGGCAGATGGCATGATTTAACCAGAGAAGAGCGGGAGTTGCAACTGGTAGAGGTGCTTGATCAAACCATACAAAGAGGCGGGGTCTTTCTTAATCCATCTTTTTCTACCAGAGTTTCCGAGGTAGCGGCAATTCTTGGACATTATTTTAGAGAAAAGAAATTTTCCAAGTGGTTTCCTATTTACGTAATGGGCGCTTCGGCAAATAAAATGCTGCATATCGATTGTCAGAATATTCATGCCAGTTGGATGCCGCAAGAAACGCAGACCTGGTTTATTACGTTCATGAATCATGTAAAAGGTATATTTAATTTGGCACAACATGATCCGATACTGCAAAAACCATGCTGTATTATTGCTACTTCAGGAATGCTGATTCCTGAAACCCCGTCAGCTGAGCTACTCATTGATATAGCGCCTAATCCGCTTAATGCAGTTGGTTTAGGCGGCTATCAGTCTCCCGGGACAGTAGGCCACCAGCTTCAGAAATTAGCAGGCCGAGTTCCGTCAGGTAAGATTATAATGGTCGGTGATATACCGGTTGCTATGCATTGTCCGGTGCATCAGTTTTCTTTATCCGGCCATGCCGACCATAGAGAGCTTAGTATTATAATTGCGAGTATTAACCCGCTCAAAACATATCTGATGCATGGTTCAAGACAAGCTAAGCGCGAACTCCAGGAAGATTTAGAAATGGGTATGCAGTATCATGGCCAGGTAGAAATTCCTGATATTGGTGAAGTTATTGATGTAGTATCGCAATGTCCGGATGCGGCCAAGCGGCAATTTGACGGGATAACCGCTCAAGCTTGCGGTGTTCACTTGGCTATGCAAAGAACAGCCGCGCAGGCCCTTTATCACCAACAACAGAATCAGCTAGGAAAAGCTGTGGTACGCCAGCAATCTATTCCGCGTGTTGTAAAGGATGTTATGGGTATGCTGCGCGTTACGTTTGGTTTAGGCCAAGAAGTTTTAGACCAAGCTCAGTCGCTTATTGAAGCGCGTGTCCAAGCACAGGCGCAGCCAAGTGCAACACGCTCAGAGTTTCAGGGTTATTGTGCACAGTTACGCGCGGGCGTGGCGAGGGACGAGATATTTAGAAACTTACCGGAGCCGCTTGGAAGAATTCTTAATAACCAAGAAAATAATATTTCTGATAAAGCTTCTTCGCCGCTGTCTAGACGCCACACAGTGAATAGAGTCTCGAAATTTGTAAGGCAAACAAGATCCAATCCTTATTTTACTGAAGAGGTAGAAAATATTGTTATAACACATATTGGACAAACACTACTGGCTCAAGGCATAAAACCCGAAGGCATGGATTTGTTAGATCTTATGGCTGGCACGCACACCTATGTGCCGGAAACATTATTTACGCGCAGAGTGGTAGGGGTGGGGCTAAATATGCAAGAGCTTAGAGAAAATCCTTTACTTACGGCAAGAATCAAGCGCAACTTAAATGCAGATAATCCTTTATTTTCTTCTAGGCTAGAGCGCCAGTCTTGGCAGCAAGCTTTTGACCTTGTTTTGATGACTAATGGTATGGCTTATGTAAAGAAACCATTTACGCTTTTTGATACGGTTGCAGACACATTAAGACCCGGCCGGCCGTTTATTGTCGCTTTTACACAAGGTTATATTATTGATCCAGCTACCAATCCTGTTTGGATGGCTTTAAGCCAAGACGAAAGGGTAAATCTTACTATAACTGCCCTTGTTTATGTGGGCAAATTTGCTCTTATAAAGCATAGGCGTTTCTGGTACATAGATTCAGAAGATACTCAAGGGTCTTTAGATATAATCGTAGCTTATACACCAGAGAGATTATTGAAAAGAGGGGATTCGTTAGATTTTGTACGCGTTGAGAAAATGTTTCCTGTGCAAAGACTAGACGCCCGCGTTGAGATGGAGTTGCCTGCCTCAGCAGAAGTAACAAAAGTTTCTTCTTCTGCTGCGCCTCAGGCAGAGATTATAAAGACATTAAGGAATATGGGTATAACTCTTAATTTAGTCCGTGATAGAATCTGCGGACAAACTTTAAAGAGTTGGCTTAAGGGACATTCTTTATACCTGGCGAATCCGCCGTTTTTTAGCATGAAGGAAGAGCTGGAATTAACGATATTTAAACAAAAAGTAATTAGTACATGGCCGGTTGCAAAAATTATAGAATACATTGTTGACTACAGTTGTTCTCTTGGCGCAAAGCTGCGCACAAATAAATGGTTAGATAATCTTTTTAAGGCTGCACAGAGAAGAGGCGGAGAGTTTACCTATCGCGACTATCTACTTTCAGAAAACGGTCCGTTTATCTGGGCCGCACGAGGCAGTTTTATTACCCAAGAGAAACAAAGACGCCAAGGTAAGCTTTTTAATCATACTGACATTTCCGGTATGCACTTAATAGATGTACCTGTTTGGCCGGCAAATCAGCAAGGGCTGTTACTGGCAGATTTAATGCACTGGATGCCGCAGCGTGCTCAAGCCCCGCCCTATACTTACTATCAGCCGCAAACGCAAAAAGTTTCTCTACAAAAATTGATATTAGGTCTCGAAGCATTTCCTGCTACAGCATCTGGTTCTCAATCCCAGTCAGTTTTACGGCAACGGAGTTTATTCGATGATGAAGTTAGCTCCTCAGCGCTTAATATCCAAGCTTATCCCGCCACAAGTCTATCCGGAAAAAATATATTAGTATTTGCTACGCATTATTTCGATCCCGGCGCGCTTTATCACCACGTAGGAACTATTAATCGAATGCTGCTTCAGTTTTATAGAGAATTGAATATTCATATGCTTTATCCTATCCATGGAGGTATTCCGGAAGAAAGAAGATCGGCCAGTTATGAAGATATGGGGAGAGGAAGGATATATTATTATCCGCTTCCTGGCAAAGGCGTTGTAAGTACGCTTAGAAATATTGTCCGGGAAAATAGTATTGATTTGATTGCTGATCATAGTCCGGCATCAAATATCGCATTAGCGCTTTTACGTATTGCAAAGAAAAGTCATATACCTTTCTTCACCCAATGGCACATTTCGGACCTGAATCATCCCGCAGTAAATAGAGAAATTTTTGGGCAGGTTGTTATGGGCGCAGACGCGGTGGCTGCAGTAAGTAAGCCCGGAGCACGCGCTATACGTCAGGAATATAATGTTGCCGCACAATATATACCTTCAGTACGCGATTTAGCCGCTTTTGATATTAGAATCGCCAGTCCTGACAAAGCCCGCACCCTGTATGGTTTAGATAGAAATGAGTTTATTGTCGTTTCGCCCAACCGTATTGTTAGAGAGAAAGATCCTATAGCCATTGTGAAGGCATTCGAGATGCTAAGACGAAGATTTGCTAAAGATAATTTTAGGCTTTTGATTATCGGTTCATCTACGGATATAGAGTATCGCGCAGAACTAGAACGTGTCATAGACAGTTTAAATTTGCGACGACACATAGTAATTGTACAACCCACCACTGACAGAACTTTAATGCGCGATATATATGCTTTAGCTTCCAGCCGTTTGGGTTATGGTTGTGTTGTGCTTCCTGCTGCCTGGGGTGAAGGTACTTCCGGAATTTTAGAGGAAGCTCAATTAATGACAGCTCCGATAATCACAACCAGAGCTGGAGGTAACGCGCAGACAGTTATATTTGGTGAATACGGTTCCGCCCTAGAGGTCGGTTTTAATAAGTATGATGAGCCTGCTTCAGGAGCCAATCATAATGAGCTTGCAGCTTCCCTGGCAACCTTAATGGATAATCCGGCCTTGGGGCTTCAGATGGGAGCAACCGGCCGAGCTTTTGTACAAGCTAAATTTAATCCATATAATATTGTGTTAGGTATACATGCACCGCTATATGAGAGGCTTATCGCTGGTGCTAATAGGCAACGCGAATACGCGTCTTCATCTCTTTCTCGTATATTTACTCATTATTCCCATCTAGACAGTTTACGAATTACTAACAAAGTCTCATCCACTACTTACTATGTATTATTGACTATATACCATCAAAGCAGTTCTCCGGTTTCTCCGCATACCCAAATTAGCTGGCAAGGCATTAACCGTACCATTAAAGAATCGCCATACTACAGAAAGCTTGCTTTAATCGGAAGAGTAATTCCGATATTTTCAGAAACTGATACTTTGCATTCGCGTTTAAACCACATAAGAAGAGTGCAAAAGGTTGCCTTAAAATGGTTTTCAGAGTGGATAGGAACCACACGTCTCACTGACGCGTCTAGGCTGGGGACCGAAGAGTCATTAGGAGATAATGCCAATTTAATTGAATTTTTTAGTATTGCGCATGAGCTTGGCGCGGTTCCTTTTCTGCATTATAGAAGAAACGCTATAAATGAGTTGGATTGCGGTCAGAAAATTATTGATGAATTATTTCTTACACAGAGCGCAATTCCTGCGCCCATACGCGGACATTTGCGAGAGGTAAGTCTACTTTTCTTAGACAATATTGCTGATTTATTTAATGAAGCTAGGTTTGTGGTGGCATCCGAGCAGATAGTAACTTGTGTCGAAAATGTTGTTTTCGGCCTGAGAATGCAGTTACTTAGCGAAGAAGCAGCTGCTAAACTTCTTCATGATTTCAGAGAAAAATTTGGGCCTAGTAGTCTAGTCCATGTGGCAAATCTTACCGAGCCTCAACTTGATGAAAGGATAATAACACTTGCCATAGGTTTTATTGAGAGAGTACTTAACTATCGCGCTTTCCAACAAGAGTTAGGCAAAATACGGGAATTTAATGCCAGGGGTGAGCAGGCTCTCGTAGCTAAAGTACGACAAGTCTATCGAGCAGAACAATTTCAGGCAGTTATGGCTATTGTGATAAACAGTATAAGTGGAATTTTTCACGGGGATAGGCGTTTGGTAGAAAGTGAACTTTTTAAATTAAGCGAGCTTGATGTACTTAACCGGGCAGCTACTTTGAGAGGAAAGAGCCAGGGCAATTGGCAGGAGCGTTTGCTTAATGCCGGCCAGTCTCGAGCTCAGGCGGAAAGGGTATCTCTTACGCAAGTTGCTCAAATGCGTTTCAGTGGACACAAAAATATTTTTGAAATAAGCGCTGAACTTAAATTAAGCCCGCAATTAGTTTGGCTAATGATCCAACGTGCACATATAAAACGTTTGATAAGAAATCCTCTGTCGCCAGGAAAAACATTGCCGCATCTTGAAACTCTCCTTGTGCTCTACGCTATGGTTATTACTCCTTTTGTAAGTAAAGAATTGGGTGTAGAGGTGGCTTCTCTACCCCAGGTGCCTTCTGAAATTTCCGAAGCGGATATGCCGGTAGTTCTGCAAAGGTTAGAAGAATTCTTAGTAATTCTTGAAAATACTTATGCTGACCCCAGGCTTGGATTTGACCGTCTTTTTAAGATAGGATGGGTAAGTTCTCAGGAACGGTTAGGCGTCGCAGGGCCATTAGCAGCGGTCTTTCGTTACAATTTAGTTTATCTGCGTTTGAGCGGTATTGAAAGAAAATCAAGAAAACAATCAAACAATGTCCGTTATATCACCCAGGATGTTTTGGAAGCAAAAATGAAAGGCTCACGTCGCCGTAAGCAAAGTGGATCGCTTTTGCAACAGATAGAAAAAGGCAATTGTGTAACACTTGTGAGAAGGCTTGGTATCATTGCCCAAGCATTTAGCTCTACGGATTTTGTTATTAAAGGCCTTTTTCCCGAAACAGAAGATAGATTTAGGCTGGTTGTGGGGTTACTGTGTAGCGTTGAGCACGTTGAAACTGCGCGTACAATTGTACTGGCCGCAGAAAAAATCAATCAACCTAAAAAGAAAGACGAACAATCCCAGGCGCCTGGTGCGTTAAAGATAACAAAAGATACGCCCTATCAAGAGCTTATAGACTTTTTATTTAAGTCTAATACCTATGCCGAAAGCAAATCAGGCATGTATTGCCTCTCTGGCGGTGCATTTTCTGTTTTTGGATATAATTTACGTTTATTATGTAAAAGAGGAATACCTAGTGAAGGCGTAAAAAGAGAAAGACGAAACGTTAATGCTCAATTGTCAACCGCCCACATCCTGCCGGAAGATATTGCTTTTTGTATTGGCCGCCGCGGCCCAAGCACCGTGAGCGAATTGGTGAGGGGGCATACGGCCATCGTAAGGCCAACTATTGTGCTTATACATGTAATCGTTATGGCGTTAGCTGATGAAGCTAATTTTAGCTTAGATGACGTTACTTTAGCGGCACCTAATAGATTAAGAGAAGTAACAAATTTCCTTTTTAACCCTGCCTTGATTAGACAGGCACTTATGATTGTTGATACCGATGAAGAATTAAGAGGTGTTGCTGTTTTAGAGCGAACTAAAACATCCATAACCCAGGCCGCGAGGGGTGGAGCGAATTTTTATGTTGAAATCAGGAAGAGGTTATTTCCGGATAATGGCGAATGGGAGCTTAGCGGTCCGGGCAAGAGCGTGTTTAGCTATAATTTAAGTATGCTACAGAGAAGAGCAGTTACCCAGGAACATCTAAGAGCGAAAAGGAGAAATGTAGTGAAATTAGCGGCTGTACCTCAAAAGAAAAATCAACAATCACCCACACAGATAATTACTTCCGACGATATCGCTTCGGTTATGCATAGAAATAGTGGATTTTGCGGAAATTTAAACAAGGTTAAACTTAACATAACTACTCTACACGCGCTTAGCTTAGCTTTATCCAGGGAAGATGATTTTGTTCTTGATGATGTTAAACAAGGGGTGGGGGATAGAGTTGTAGCGGTAATAGATTTACTTTTGGGTGTCGAGCGTTTGGGAGAGGCGAGATTAATGCTTGAGCGTGTACAGCAATTAGAGGGCTGTGGTTTTCCGTTTGAAGACGCAACAATTATAATTGATGCTAAGACGCCAGTGGATATTGTTGCAAAAGTTACTGCTTCTGCTAAAGGCGCTGCAACCGTGCTTGGGCCAAATAGTTCTGTAATTTTCAGCACAAATTTAAGGGGGATGTTCTCTCGCCGCGGTCCGATTCGCTATAGGGATTTAGCTCTGGGATTACATACAACGCCAAAAGCTGTACATAATCTGAAAAATACTGAACCGGCTGTCTACTTAGAGCGCGTACACAGTGTTATTTTAGTAATGGCGAGCTTAAAAAGCACAGATTTCAAAACCACACTTGATGAATTATTTCCTGTTACGCTTCAGGTAGCTTCTTCGCCATCCGTAAATGCACTGGGTGAGGCTTCATCTCCTTCTCAGGTAAAAGTTCAGCTTTTCAGATACTCTAGAGATGTTCGTTTCAGCGAACATACATTTGAGATTCTTGGGAAAAGATTTGAATTATTTGCTAACGGATTCTTGCGTATCGAAACACCGCAGGAGGCGATCTATCTTTCCCTAAACCATCGAGATACCTATGGTTTTATGGTGGCAGAATATAAAGCCGGACGTATCCAGGGCAACGAAGACTTCGTATTTATTGATAATAGTTGGCATCCGGATAATAACCCGCTTAGCCGTCCGGCTCCCGAACTTTCTGAGCCACTCGCAAGACATATTGCTTTTATGCGCACAGATAGTCGTTCCAATAGTTTTGTCAGCGCCGTAGCACATGCTTTCAACGCTATGCCGCGTGTATTCCTTGCCGAGAAAAGACCTTTAGTAGACTGGGGTGGCTGTGATTTCGCAGATCGGGCACCAATAACGCGTTATCCAGCGGCGCAGTCTAATTCTATCTCTAGCGTTGATTGCGATATTATTATTAAAATAGCAATTTGGGGCCTGCACCGCAACCATCAAGCTTTGTTGCGACATGTGTTGAGAGTGATTATGCCCTCAAAACTTAAATTGATACATATTAGTCCTTCCTTTAACGGAGAACATTCCGATACGGTTACTAACTTTGCGCAAAACCTTATTGAAGGTATTTTAGCCGAACGCGGAATCTTTAGCATAGGAAATCGCAGGAATGTTATTTCTTCCGCTGTTATCTTATCGAACGAAAGGGATGCTCTGATTCAATCAGTAATAAATGTTTTTGGCATTGGCGAAGGTTTAACTTTAAGCCGCAGTGATATTGAGGCAGCAATTAAGATAGATACTACAGATGATCCTTATCGTATTAGCCGTAATCTTCCGGTTGTACTTGCTTTAGGTGGAGATATTTACAGAAATTGCCAGCTGAATCAAAAGCCGTTATTGATAGCGTTCGTGGGCAGGGGCACGGTTAATGAACAAGGTTTAATTCTTGATGCTCAAAGCCGGCAAGGCTTGGCTTGTGAAGGATGCCGCCTGGCTAATTCCATGGAAATCAAAAACGCCATCTGGGAAATACCTTATCATGGCAAAAAGACTACTTTTATCATACAAGATAAAGATAACTGGTTGGCTATGCCGGTTCTCTATGGCCCAGAAGATATTTATCAAAAAGGATTATTAATCGGAAAAGGCGGAGACAGAATTACGCGTTTAGGCCATGATATCGCCCAAGATACAGGTGTCGCTAATGAAGATGGGATATTTGAGGATTACACAAAAGCTTTAGTTACTGCAAGGTTGTTAGGTTTTTCTATTCTTGACGGCCCGGATATGATGCGTGATGTGGATAGAAGAATGGGCTTGATGGTTAGAGCGGCAAGGGCGACAGCAACGGATATTAGCGAATTTGCTTTAACACACACCGGTTACCCGGTTTTCCCTCAGAATGAATTCCTCAAGGTTACTACCAGCAATCCCGAGAATGAAGGTGGTTTTTCTCATACCAGCTGGATGGTTACTAGCCGTGGAGTGGTACAGGGAACAATTAGCGCTTTACGTTGGATTTTACATGTGCTTACGGCTCATACCGGAGAATATCCGCAGGAAGTAGTTGATTTCTTAAAGCGCCTTAATATTAATTTCGATAGTTTGAGTGGGCTTATCCAGGGCTTTGGCGATGTGGGAAGCGGTATCGCTAAGCTGCTTTTGACTGTTTTTGAAGTATTTAATATAAGGATACGCGGTTTCTCTAATAAATATTTTGCTATTTATCGAAAAGACGGTTTGCCGCAAGAATTCGTTATGGAAGCCCGCCGCATCGCCGAAGTTTCTCCGGATGCTCTTACGGCTTTACGTTTACTTGAGATGAGTTACTTTGGGGAAAACCTTTCCGGAGCAACGCTGTGGGTAGCTAATCCGTCAAACAGAAAAACGCAAGTTGCATTATTATCTCCGGCAGATATAGCAAGATTATCTACCCAGTGCCAAAGCAAAGGTGTTAATGCTACTTTTGGCGATGCCGCAATCGTAAACGAACTTATCTATCAAGAAGCTACGCTGTTATTTCTTGCCGCCGGTGCAAATATTATTATTGATCCGGAACAAATCAATAGACTACAAGCTTCGGTGATATCTGAAGGAGCGAATAACGCTATCAAAATGGATCTTCAACCGCAACTGCGCCGCGCAGGGAAATTATATTTGCCGGGAGAACTCTTGAATGGCGGAGGAATTTATACTTCCAAGGAAGATATTCGGCACAATCATACCGATGGAGTGGCGGCGATAGTCCATAACGGAAGCTATTATCATACTCATGTTACTGACGAGATAGATTCACTTGTCTTGCATCGTACTATTTCCTTACTTGAGCGCTGGGCTGAAACCGATGCAAACTTTGCCTTAGATTTTACTGAGCAGATAAGAATAGTAGCCAGAGGAATTTCAAATAGAGCAGATAGTTTAGTCAGAGAAGGAAACCGCCGCTTGATGCAATTTGCAGCTATTGACCAGGAAAGAGTCAGAGACCGTTTGAGTGGACAGCCGAGATTGCCTTTGCGGCATTCACTTTACGAAATTGCCATGGAAATGGCTCCTGCGGGAATTTTATATCGGCCGCAAGATGTGGGTAGATATTTAGAACAATTAGAACGATGGCAATTTATGGTTTGTGAAGACGGCCGTATAGATAATTACGATATTTGTCAATTACGGCTGCTTCTTTTTGTTTTGATGAAAATGAGTTACTACCTTAAGGCAGATCAGCGTAGCAGGCTTATCGCGGTGCTTACTTCAGCTATCCCTAATAAACACATTGATAATTTAGTGCGCAAAGAAGCTTTGGTTTGTTTAACTATGGTAGTAATGTGGCATGCTCATAATCGGCAAGATGTTGTAGACAGAGCGGTTAGTTTATGCCGCGATATCTTAAGAGATCCTTCGGAAACTGCCCGGTTACATGTATGGGCACAATACTCACTTTACCGGATTATGGGAATTGGTTATTTAGAGCAAGCTCAGCTATTAGGCTCCGATACCGCAAGTTACCAATCTTTACCCGCCGCGCAGATAGCTGAAACTTTATGGCATAATGCGCTTGTACTTACCGCGCAAATTCTGGGCGTGCATAGTGCAGATGAAGTTGTAAATAGGTTACGTGTTATCGGCGATCGGTCCGCTCACGGCCATTTCAGATATATTCTGGCAACGTTAATTGCTCAACATTTGTCTATGGCGATACCCGGCATACGTAGCATATGGGCTTTTGGTGATGTGGGCGATACTGAGCGAGCTCGTCCAAATTCTGATTTAGATTTTATTATTGAAGTTGCTAGCGAAGATGCGCGTGCTCAGGTACGCGAATATTTATTTATTATCCTAAACAGGTACCTTACTGAACAATTTAACGCCATGATGGATGGAACAGGCGTCCAAAGAGCAGGGTTGATTGAAGCCGACCACCCGCAAGCGCCACGTATACTTTTAACCCAAGAAGTTTTACAAGGTATAGGGCTTGCCGTGTTGATTCCTTATCCTGGCAGGCTCAGCGCATATCGAGAAGGATTGGCTACGTTGTTATTTCCTGCCACTATTGAACAGCTATGGCAGAATACGGCAACAAACTCCAGCTCATCGCTTGAGAATAGATTTAATTCAGAGAAAGTTTCTTCCTTGGGGGCAAATATTGTTGCCTTGCCTTTTGTCGGGCGGGGGAGGGTTTCTTCATCTTTGCCAAACACGGTTGCGCTTAATGATTTAGATTTGCAAACCGCGGAGTTAATCGGCCAGGGTGCTTCAGCCAAGATATTTAAAGTTTCTCACGGAAAAACAGGGATGAAGTTTGCCTTAAAGATTTATTGCGGCCAGAGTTTATTATCTGAGGGTCAGAGTAGAGAGAAAGCCAGAGCTATTACCGCTTACGTATTAAAACTTTTTGGCCAGCACGCACAATTAGCCGAAGAAGGATTTATGCCGCGCTATTACAGCAGAGGCGAAGCGGCTTTTGATTTTAATACGGGAATAAGTTCTGGACAAATATATCCGTATTTTGTTATGGATTATCTTGACGGAGAAGCTTTAAGTAAACTTTTATTCCGGCAACATGCGGCTGTTTGCATAAGAAGCGCATTGCCCGGTGCAAGCTTAGATACATCTGCAGAACCCCACTGGCCACACACTTTAGCTGACAGGTTATGTCTTGCTATGGCTATAGCGCGCGCTTTAGAAAAATACCATAAAGAAGGATTGCTAGTGAAAGAATTAAAACCAGAAAATATTATTGTCCGTCCAAGCCACAAGGCTTCTTTGGTTGATCAGGACGGTATTGTGCCTCTTGGCTATGATTGGCTGATGAACCCTGAGCATATTCCTGAAATAGTGCGCGCCATACATGCTGAATTATTCGCTGAGGATATTTCTCCGTTTATATACCGCGATAGCTTTTTAGAAAAGAAATTATTTACTGAACAATGGGATATTTATAGCTTTGGCATGGTATTACTTGAAATATTGGATTTTGATTGGTTTGCAACCACTATGCCTTTATTAAGAGCAAGATTTGCTTTTTGTGGTTTGAGCACTCCTGGTGTGCTACGCCGTTTTATAGATCAGCATATTGGCGAACATACAAGGTTAAATACAACAACTGGCAGAGCATATAATATCTTAGGTTGCTGCATAAATTTAGATAGAAGCAAACGTTATCCTGACACACAAGCGTTATTGGCAGATTTACAAGCCTGTCATGCGTTTGCTGTGCAAGAAATTTCTTCAGCCATCAGTGAAGAAGTACCTACAACAAAGACACTTTCTCCTTGGTTAGAGGCGCGGTTATCTTTTGGTTCATCAAGTTCGTCTTTAGGTTTTGCGGATATTGGTCAACCCAAGGTTAGAGAATTTTTAACTGCTCGCCAGGCTGTTATTAATAACGCTTCGCCCGATTACATTAGGGCAGTAACCTTTGGAGAGGTTTACAAACATCTTGGGTTATATACTGATCTAGGAGATCCTAATGTAGCTGCCATCATCGGTGATTTAGACGATTATTTTACAGAAATGAAAGATCAAGCAGAGATGTATGCGGCAAGAGCAATTATAGAAGGCAACGAATACTTTTGGTTATGTTATTTTAAGAAAATGCGCCACAATAACCGTACTATTGAGTTGAAAGAATTCTTCTATGTCAATGGCATTAATATTGCGCATGGATTCTCTGTAGTTCAGCCGGAATTAATTATGCTTTTTATGGGCATTGATGAAGATTCATTTAAAGGTACAGGGCATATGCAGGTACTTTTTGATATTAAACAGGCGGTATTGCGAAAGGTATTCGGCCGCAGCAGCTTCGCTATGTTAAGTAGTCAGATACATGACTGGAATGCATTCTTTTTCTACATACGTAGAGGCTATTTACCGGTATCTCCGCAGCTACGGAATTTAGTAATAGATAATTTTCTTATACCCTGGTTACAAGATCCCAAGTATCTTGTTCAAAGCCCGGAAAATATTTTCGGAGAAGATTTCTTTCATCATGCGAGAAGGCTTAAATTTTTCTTTGAAGACGAAGTGCAATCATCATCGCCGGTTGCGCAGCAGGCGCAAGCCCAAGTGCTTTTTGATGTAACTAAACAAAAGTTTTATCTACCTTTAAGCCTACGTTATCTTGCTCTGCCGCTAAAGGCGGTATTAAACGCCCAAGAGACAAAGCGCGAAGAAATTAAATTAGCCGTTGTTTTCGGTGATACAGATATTAGCTTTGAGTACGATAGCGAAATTACTCTCGGTGGAGACGAGGAGCAGATATTACGGCAGCAACTATCTCAATTTAGAACAATGGTTGAGCCTATAGTGCGCTTGCCGCGGCGTATTCTTGTAGGATTTCGTTCGCATTTTACCATGGAACAATTCAGTGCTGACGTTGTTTTCGGTAAACCTGTGCGTGAGGAAGCGCTGCAGCCCCTTATTGAGTTTGAAGAGCGTTTCTGGTTTAGCTATGCGCTTTTACGTGTGCCGGCAGCGCTTAATTATGCTGCGGTATATCCATGCTTTTTGCCTGAAGCTAGTGATACACCTTGGGAAGCTGTTAAATATGATTCACCATATTATCAGTTCTTTTTAAAGACCGTTCCCGATGCTTACGGAACATTACTTGATCCGCTGCATTATTTATTTAAGTTGGACGATTCTTGTCGCGAATGTATAAAACGTATGGAAGCAGTTTATCCGTATTCTTATTTTTTCTTCCTGCGCCTTAATGCTATGGTCGAACAAAAACTCTTTCCAAAGTGGCTTGGGCTTGATATGAGTCGACCTTTTTATGTCAAGAGAATAACCGGTTTAGGTGATATGCATGTTTGCTTACGTTGTCTTGAAGAAGGACTCAGTCAGGGCAAGTTACAACTTGATTATTTTCAAGGTGCTGCTGATTGTCCCGGACAGATTATTCCTGTGCGCAGTAAAGTTCCTTCTGTTGGCGAGCTTGATACCTTTACTGTAGAGACATTAGTTCCCTTAATTACATCCGGCAGAGTTGTTGCTGATAACACAAAGCTGGTTGAATTATCCGGATATGATCAAGAAGGTAATGCAGTAGAGAGAAAAATTATCTATAAACCATTCGATGCTGTGCTTATTGAAGGAGAATTTTCGTTTTTTACCAGAAATTTGCTGCTTCCTTCCTGCAGAGTACAGCCGGTGCAGGATGATTTTGGTATGTGTGGCTGGGTAGAGTATCTTGAACACCTGTCGCTTTCCAGCGATGTTTTATGCGAAAAGTTTTTAGCTCGTCCTCGATCGTTGGCCGAGTTTCGCTTTCTACTTTTTGTGTTAATTGCTTTAAGCTATCCTCTGGGGATTGCCGATTTTACCCAGACCAATTATTTTGCTGTAATTCCTGGAGTGAATGAAGATAAAACAATATTATGGCCGGTGCGTATTGATACAGAGACAGGGTTTACACCTTTTAGCACCACCCTTCTTGAATATCTGCAGAAAATATACCCAGTACTCACCGATGAGCAGCGTTTTCCTGAATATTGTTTTGGCGGTAGCTTTGATGAGTTTGTGCGGGCTTTTATCGACACAAAAGAGCTTTTATTAAAGCCAACACCTGCCGTACCAGAAACTGCACTTGGCACTATTGGTAATTTTGCCCAGCGTCTGCTAACTAAGATGGATCAAGGCGTGGCTTACTGGAGGAGAGAAATTATAACAAATACAGTAAAATACGCCGCTGATGCCCGGCTCAAAGGCATATCACCTTATTATTTACGCCGGGTTAATTCTGGACATATACAGCAAATGATTATCCGTAACGTTATATTACATGTGTTTTTAAATCACAATAGCTCATCGCCTATAGTACTTGAACAAATAACTGACATAGATTTTAGCAGTATAATTGCCAAATACTATCGCGGAGCGCGCCAATTATCAGATCATTTGTTGGCTCTACCGGTAAGCAGACAACTTAAAAAAATATCCCAAGAAATGGTTACGGCTTTAGAGTGGAGGATAAAGACCGAGGCTTCTAGGTTTTCCAGCAATTCTGTTGTTAGTGAGATAAGCGCAGATATTATCCCTAATATAGTTGACGCTGTAGTGGAAAGGCTCGATATAAAAGATATCACTAAAAATCAAGCAGTCGCTGGTTGTCGTTTAAGTATTAACCGCAAAGCCGGCGCTTTTTGTCTAGAGTTCTTTGATAATGGTGTAGGTATCCCCTATCAAATATTACAAAGTTGGCAGAGTCTTAGCCATGAGGATATTTCGCGTATGCTTTTAGCAGATACGGTTTGTCCGTGGCTTACCACAAAAGCAGAGGAAAAACTTGGCCTTTATCTGGGAAGAAATGGCCAAGGCATGCTCAATGTTTTTAAAGTTTTAACAGCATTTAAGCTTAGCATGACTATTACCTCAAAACAAAAAGATAAGCCGGCGTACCTTTTCAGGCAGTTTGAAGACGGCAGAAAAGAACTAACTGTCACTACTCAAGAAACCGTTGGAACCGCTATTATGTTTAACTCAGACAAGCGCCCGGAAATTATAGCTTTATTAAATTTTTATCAAGCGACATTAATGGATGAGCCTGCTGTATCTGTGGCTCGAGCAGCTCAAATTATGAGAGAGCCTTCGCCGGAGAGGCTGCGTAAGTTATTAAAAACTAATCCTGACGTAGCAAAGCAATATAATATTCAGCCCGGAGCAAGAAAAGTAAAACCTGTTGAATTGGATGTCGGGGTATATTTAGTGCGAGATTATTATATGGGAAGGCCGGTTACAAGTATCGAAACGCACATAGGCTCGGCTGCTGATTATGATGCTCCAAGTGATGAATCAGTGGCAAGATCTTGCCAATACACAAGAGGTTATTTACCTAGAGGTAAGATCATGCAAGGCAAGCGTTGGTCAAGCGAAGATGCAGAAATATTAACTGTCTGGCTTGATAGAGCATATTTAAGAATAGCAAAACATGTGAGATTAGCGGAAAGTAGAAGCAAAAGCCACATACCCGTTCATCCCAATGATCTTTATCCGGAGATGCTGGTTTTAGACTATCGTCCGCTTGCTAATGGCAGGGTTGCGGCTGATTTTGTATTTGCGATATCCGGCGGCAGGATAAGGTTATGGATTATGGATCCTAAACGTAATTGTGTGCAATCAATGGTTCATATGATTATTCAGGGAGCGATCGATCCGGTTTCCTTCAGAACTCTTTTAGACGAATTAGAAAGCGAGCGTACACTTTCTGAAATTATTTCAGCGTCGTCAGTGGTGGAAGTGAATTTTGTCGAAACCCCCGAATTAGCAACATTGGCTAAAAGTAAGGATATTTTTAGTGCCTGGCTTGGTTTTTGGGCTGATTATTACCAAGTTCCCGGGCCTTTGAGCGTTTTATTGCGCAAGGGAGGATTAGTGATTAATAATCCGGGGAAACGTTATGAAAATCAAGTTTCGAGCTTGTCGTATGAAGTTTTGGGCACAATACTTTTAGTACATAACATGCGTACTTGGAAATATTACCACAGGCGTTTAATGGCGCTTGAGCACGTTATTTTAATCGCAAATCACGGTATAGAAAGGGTTATCTATACCTCTTTGGAAAAGATAGAGCACGCTGCTTTTATCACCGGTATGAAAGAAGTCCTGGGTGTATATTCCCACCTTACTTGGACAAATCCGGAATTTGTGCTTGGCGGTGACGCCTATTCGTTAGTTGATCGGGGAGTCGTGGAATTGCTTTTCGGCGACCGCGATGCGGCTTATAAGTTTATCAGCAAGCAACCGTATAAATGGCCGGGAGCAGTTTCTTCTTCTGTTAATAATATTCGGTTGCGGCAGGATAAACAAAGAGCTACCTCTTCCGTGGCTGGTTGGGGTTCTTTGCCTGCTGCAGCCGAGCCAGAAGGCTCGTGGTTTGGCCTTGCCTTTAAGCCAAAGCCACACATATATATAGGTAAGAAGAATAAAGCTATTTCTTCTAGGGTTAGCTCTGCTGTTTCATCAACGCTGCCATTTTATTCTAGCGGCAGCATTTTTTCGGCTAACGATACTTATCCTATACCTATTTTTTCTTCACGCGATATTGAAGGCGACCGCGTCCACACACTACCTTTTGGAGAGATTTCCAATTCCCATTACCTACGAATAGCTATTGGCCCAAAAGTAATTTACATAGGTACACATCACCACGGCGCATTTTTGTTTACTCTGCTTGCATATATTGAAGCGTTAATCGATGGAGGAGAGGATTTTGTACATATTGATTTTAGAAGGCACCCCGATAATTCCCCTGCAACCAATACACCATCATTAAACGATACTATTGCTAAGTACATAGGTTATTTTAAGCGTCAACAGAATGATTATTCTCTTAGGGAGGGTAATTATGTAACTGCTCTAAAACAGTTGTTTGCCGCTATGCGCTTTATATTTTTGTCCACTGAAATTGAACCAGATGCTGATTGGGGTGGTATGCGCTTTGACAAAAAAGATTCTGTTTTCACCTTTAGAGAAAGGTTGGTCAACGGCATAGCGAGTCTAGACCTAGATATATTTAATGATCGTTATAATCTGGAAACCACTCCAGATATGATAGCCTTGATGGATTGTTTAGTGGAAATAGTAAGTGAAGCTAAGGTGATAATGATTTTTTCTTCTCCGGGTTACCTAGAAAGAGATAGAGAGATGATCATTCCAGAATTTTTAAACCGTTTATTAGCGAAATTGCAAAATAATCAAGATGCTAGAACAAATCACTCAGGCGCGCTACCCTATGTTTCGATTCCTTCAGCAAGAAAAGTAGTATTTCATAATGCTTATTTAAATGGCAGAAGGGTTCTTAATCCGAGAATGACTGTTAATGTCTTGCGGCAAGAGTTTATGGCTTCATCCGTACTGTCTGGTAATATTTTCGGCTCTCTCAAAACCGCAATTCACGCCCCCCCTGCTATCGACTATGTACTACATACTATATACTGCCAAATCAGCTCTCCTCTTGCCACACCCAACCAAACTCCAAAAGTTAATTTTGTCCAAATGCGTCCGGGTACAGGCCAAAATATTGCTATGCGCTTAGGTGAATCTTTTGAGATTGAGTTAGTGATTCATGCTACCGATGGAGTAACTAAGGAAATGTTAGACGTGGGAATTCATACCGATATTGATACCAGAGAGTGGCATGACATTGTTTGCGCGCAAAGCGATATCAAGCCTGCCATAGGTATCGGTGGCGTGGCTGCTCCCGGCGTATGGTTTATCACTATGACTATCCAGCCAAAAGTATGCGGGCATTATCAGTTTAACGGCTGGGCCCAAATAAAACAGGAATATAGCCAGACCGTAGAAAGAAAATGGCCCTTAGGAGGCAATGTCTATGTACAGGTGCATAATATGCCGGAGTGGGTTGATTTACAAAAATTTCATCCGGTATATGTTTCGTTAACCGATATTGTGCAAGAAGATGATGGCCAAGGTGGGAAATTACCACTTAACTGGACGGGTCTTAGCGCTTATATGCTTAAAAAACAACGAGAGCTTGGCAAAAATGTATTCATGCTTTCTCCGTTCTTTCCTACGCCTGATGCAGGAGGTTTTGGCCCTTTAACCGTATTTGCGCTTAACCCTCGTTTTACTGATTGGCAGGCTGTCCCGGAGCAAGGTTTACGGCCGATAGATAAGTTCCGTAATTTCCAGACGCATGCGGTCAGCTTACGTAGAAAACAATTTAATAATTTAACCGGGACCAAACAACTAGCTGATTATGCGCATTTTATCGCCGAGCGTATATTTGGCGGCAATGTATCTCCGGTATACGGAGTAACATACGATAGTGCTGATTTTCTATCGCAAGCTGAAGCCGAGCAATTCATCTTATATGAGCAATTCGTCAATTTCGAACAAGTTTATTGGTTATTAGAGAAGACCACCGCTTGCGGTATACGTATATTAGGAGATATCCCTTATTTTCGTAACTTAGACGGTCCGGACGTTTTATATAACCGGCAATATTTTCTTAGTGACAATGATATTTTGAATAGATGGATTGGTCACCAAGCTTTACGACAGTGTTTACTTAAGGATTTGGACGTACCTGAGTTGGCAGAGTATGCACGCAGAGAATTACCTGAAATAGAATGGTTTATTGGGGAAGATTTTGCGCAATTACCCCCGCATATTCAGCAAAGAATTAGGGCTGACCACAGCGGTTTAATTTATATACCGCCCGATATCCCGGTTGATTGTGCTGGTTTTAAAAACGGGCACGTGCAGCGTTTTGGCAACCTGGCCAGTTGGAACGATCCGGCTATTGATAAGTTAGTTAATCACGGACAACAAGATCCGCGTTTAGCTGCTTTTCAATTCTGGGATACAGTTTTTCCGGCGTTATTTGGCACTAGTACCACCCGTTTGGCTGGTTGGCGATTAGACGGCTTACATTTTTATGGACGCAGTTCTTTCCGCCAGGGTGCAAAGAGAATTTTTGACAGTACATTGCTTTGGGATAATATAGGGAAATTTTTCCAGGAACATAAATTATTAGCCATTGTTGAGCAGTTAGGAGCAGACCCATTGCCTTATTTTCATTTCATGAAACTTGGATTTTTACAGTATGCGTTTATCCTAGATTTAAAGCCCAAAAGTCTTTCTGATTTATGTCAGGAGGTTGCCGGAATATCGCGCGGCATTGCCTTTACCGTGGTTGATACTCATGACAGCCAGCGTTGGGCGCTCGATTATTACCGTATGCTTGCTTATTTTGCTTATCTGGATAGCGGTGCCAACCAACCCGCCGTTTGCGATGATATTTTTGATTCACAGAAACGTTATGCACTAGCACCTCAAGTTATGGAAGATTTCCGTGTCGAGGCAGCAAAAGTTTTAGCACACGCCGGACTGGTATTCTTAGGACTTTTATCTTTAGGTCCGCGCATGGAAACAACCATGTTAAGTCTTGCTGAATTTGGCACACTTGATAGTATCAAACGCGAATTTCTCGATAACGGCGTAGTGGTGGGTACAGCCTGGGGGACTGAAGTGAGAGGCCGCAATGATTTCTCTCCTTGGTTAAAACGCTTTGGGCAGATTCGTGAAGAAAACCCCGCTATCAGTCATGCTGACGCAATATTTATCGGCAACAACCACCAAGGTAGTGTGTATTCATTTGTAAAGTCTTATCAAGATAATCGTTTAGTTTGCGTAGCAAACCTAAGTGCTGCCTCGCGCGCAACCGAACTTTTATTGCCGGCTGCTCGCGAATTTAATATTTATGGAGCCAGTCGACTTGTTTTTAGAGATATTATCAGTGGAGACGTGGTAGACACCGACGGTTTTCATTTTTATTACACCTTGAAACCCGGGCAAGTTGCGGTATTTAAGTTAGAACACATTGAGACCAATCCTCATCATCTAACCCGCTTGCTTGATGTTGAGGCTGTGCCGGGTAACCACAGCATAAATTTTGATTGGGTAAATAGGCATCGGGAAATTCCGCTTCCCAGTTCAAGCCGGATGATTATTCGTAACCCCGCCCCATTTTTTGTTTCTCTTCGCGGTCTAGATAGGGGTGGCGAGCATATTTTTGAAGCTAGTTACGCTTCACAGGCACAGCGCCACGTCGCAGTCGTTACTGGCCTTATGCCTGGTAGATATGAAATGCGTTTTTGCTGGTCCTGTTTTGATCCTAACATGGCGGCTTACGAAAAATGGGAAAGCGAAACTTATTTTGTACGGGTCTTACCTGGCGCCGAGACAATGTTGGCAGAGCGTGAACCGGGTCAGGTGTCGCTACGCCTAACCGGCGAACAAATACGCAAACACTGGTATCCGCATAATTCAGTTACTTTGGGAAATAATTTAGGTAGCATGTTACGTATACCGCTCAGGCCATTAATTCGTAATCGATATTCCGCAGAGGAGAAAGAAACTTGCGGCTATACTACAAAATATGACGGTTTTCAGGCAAATCTTTTATCCAGCGTTCCAGATCAGAGCCGCCGTGTTTTATACCGCGGAGTGGTAGAGGTTGTGCGCGTTACTTTTCCCAATGATGCTTATGTAGAATTTCCCCTTAGGCTAGAGCACTTAGAGTCTTTTGAATGTTATCCGGCGCCGCACTGGACCTTTAATTTTCACCATTGGTCATTTAATTCGGATACAAGAGTGGTGATTACTAAAACCGCACTCATAGAGGAAGACAGTAACGCTTTTGCTCTGCAGTATCGGCTAGAGGAGATAAGCCATGATGTAAGCAAGGTTGAATTATTCTTGCGTCCGGAAGTCGATCAGCGTGAACACCACGACACAACTAAGGGCGGTTTTGACTGGTGGAATTCGCGCCATCGCCTCATATCAAGAGATAACAGGTCTTACGGTTTTGCCATTGAGACCGTTAATGATGATTGGCGTACGTGGTATCCTGGTTTTGAAGGCTTTGCCATGACTATTACAAGCGGGGACTATAGCTTTGCGCCGGAATGGCGTTATGCTCACAATCCTATAGAAGCAGAACGCGGCCAAGATGATTGGAGCGATAGCTATAGTCCGGGTTATTTCCATGCCACTCTCAACAATAGCCAACGTAGTACCTCATTAACCTTTTTAAGTATTGATTGTCATTATATGTATATGCAACATAGCTCGCGCTGGTGTGAGCGTAGTAATCAATATGAGGCTACTATTAATGGTTTGGCGCCCGGAAGTTACGATATAGAATTTTATTGGCCGGCCGCCGGGAAAAAAGAGTCTTATCGCCTGGATGTTTTTCAAAGTAATGATGGCTCAATTAGGGATTGGGACTGGGATCACAAAGAACACAATGCTGCGATGTCCTGCGCTGGCGGCTTACGGGTGAGGAATGGGCATATCTTTTTCTTACGCGCACTTAGGGCTGGTACGCAGGATCAGGTAAAGCCTTTTGCTATTGTGGGGGGATTGTCCGGATTGTTGAGTGATACTCGTCTGACCAACGAGGGCGATGTTGAAACTTTGCGTCAGGAAAGAGTACAATTACAAAATGCCCGGCTTGGCCGTATTCCCGAAGACATGCGTAAAGACCCCTTTGTGCAGTCAATGGCTTTAGCGCTTTGGCAATTCGTTTGTCGCCGTGCGCATTTTTACACTATTATTGCTGGATATCCTTGGTTTGCGGATTGGGGTAGAGACACTTTCCGGTGTTTTGGCGCCCTTTTAGAGCTGGGTATGCATGATATTGCCGAAGGCCTGCTTGGCGCATTCGGCAATAAAGAAGACCGCGGCGGAATGCCTAATATTGTTACTGGAGATACTGCGGAGAATTACGATACAGTTGATGCTCCGCTGCTTTATGTTTTAGCAGTACGTGATTTAATCGCTAAGACAGATAATCCTGCTATCCTTGATCGTGATATCGGAGGAAGAACTATTTTTTCTGTGGTTGAGTCTATCGTCAGACATTTCCGGCAAGGCACGCCTCAAGGTGTACGCATGAATCAGGCAACTGGCTTAGTTTGGGCGCCGGCGCATTTTACTTTTATGGATACCAACTTTCCTGCTGCTACTCCGCGACAAGGTTTCTGCGGCGATATCAATGCTGATTGGCGTGAAGTTTTACTTTTTGTTTCCGGTCAATTGCGCCGTCGCGGCAGAATTCAAGAAGCAGAAGAATTAGAACGTTTAGCCCATCAGGTTACGCAAAGCTGTAACGAATTTTTCTTTGTGAATAATTTCGGCGGCTATTTGGCGGATCATATTCATACCGATAATCCTGATGTGCATCCTCGTGATGGCGTAGTCTGTCAAACCGTTAGGCCGAACATGATGAGGATGATGCTAGCCAAGGATTTGATTACTAAAGAACGCCAGCAGCAGGCAGTACGCGTGGCAGAGGATAAGCTGGTTTGTCCGGCAGGCATGCGCAGTCGCTCTGAAGAGCGTTTAGCCAGCGATTGGGAGAGGCAAAGCAATCAGACGCAAAGCGTTTTAATCTCGGTTGCCGAGCCGCACTTTGGTTATGTTCCTTTTTATGAAGGAGTCGAAAATGACAGTTACCAGCAGCCCAATAGAAAGCTTGGTTATCATAACGGCACTGTTTGGTCACATGTTTTTGCCGACTGGGCGCTTGCCTATTGCGAAGCATACGATTGGTCGCGTCAGGCCATTGAACACGTACTGCCGTATTTTCATACTTTCTTTGAACATTTAAGCGAGGCTGGAATCGGCAGTATTTCTGAGGTACTTGACGGCCATTGCGGAGATACGCTTGGCCGGCATTGGCCGCGCGGCTGTTCCGATCAAGCCTGGGGGGTTGCTTGTGTAGCTGAGGCCTATATAAAAATAATGCGTGTCTACCGCACGATACTGGCGAGAGAAAAAGCCAATACCCCAAGTCAAACATCATCTAGCTCTGTTAATTCTGATTGGTATCGCCGTAACGAAATAAGAGCATTAGTGCCGCAGGCAAGTTCTGTGGTTAACATATTGTCGTTAGCGCTAAAACCAGAGCCGGCGTTAAAGAACAGTACAATACATTATTATTTTCAAGTATCCTCACCCCTAGAAGGCAAAAAACACTTGCTCAAATCTAGATTAAGTAGCCAGGAACGCCGTTGTCGGGATTTGATTATCAAAGCATTAAGATTTAGAAAAATGCCTATAGATAATGCTTTGCAGCAATCTATTCCCAGTGCGTTGGGGGCAGTAAGGGAAATTGCTCCTCCTAATACTTCAACAAAAATTTTAGGAGCAAAAGTTGATCGCGTTGTACTTGGTTTTGTACGTGATTTCGCGCTCAACCTTATCAACCAGGGTATTTATCCTTGCTCAAGCTTGCAGTATGGGATACCTTTGCTTGTGCGCATACAGAGGCTATCCAATAGAAGTAAGGATATCTGTTGTTTGCACCTGATCTTAAATGAACTGGAGCGGATCGTAAGAGATCTCGGCAAGCGTTTTATTAATCCCCATCGTACGCTTATTGCCGCAAGGGGGTTGGTTGATAAAGTAGAGTGGGATAAGGCCATAGACCATAGAGAGATAGAAATATATGTACAATGGCTTTTTGCGGCAGCTGAACTGGTACCTGTTTGGACGAGGCTTTCCGAAGAGCACATAGATAGAGAGATATTATTTGCATACTGGGTAAAAGCCGCTGCAGCGCCTGATTTTGATGTTCAAGGAGTAACTACCCGCATATATAGAGAAAAAACTTGGGCCATGAGAGAAGAAAAATTTTCATCAGCAGAAGAGCTTCTTTCTTTAAGAGATGCTTTACGCAGAGATATAAGCAAAGCGCATGTGCGAGGAGGAGGTATTCATAGCGAACGTTTTAATTTTTGTCCATGGCAAGAAGAGACAGTTAGAGTTTTTACTGCTAGTTGTATGACCAAAGGAGTTATATCGGAATTTGAATTGAATATTTCATTGTTTGGGATAAATGAAGCAATAAGTATCTGGAGGCATTATCCCCCGGGAACAGAGGTGGAGATATTGGAGGAGTCTATCTTAGGCGAATTTCAAGGGCAAACATGCTATGTTTTTAGGGTTAGGTATCGTATGCCAAAGGTTGACGTCCAGGACAGATTAACCACTCAGGACGTGTCCGCCGGATTAGAAGGATTATCTTTAAATGCAGTTAGTAGCCCTATGGTTACGACCATAAAAGAAAAAGTGGGGCTTGCTGAAGAGAAATTTCTTAGCCGGATTACGGCTTTGCCGCAAGTATCATTTTCTGATGCTTTGTGCTCTTTCTGTTTGCCGAATCCCTCCGGAGAAATAATCTGTCACAGGTTAGATAGCTCTCCGCAAAAAGCAAGCATGATGGCTATCTCAGCCTTGCAAGACTTATATGAAATAGAGTTGACTAGAATAAGAGGAATTAATGCTTGGTTTATTACTAAAGGCGCAAAGGACGAGGTAACGCAGGATTCAATAATGCCATATTTACGCCGCGGTTTATCTGATATGGCTTTTCATAGTGGTGATCATCGGGCAAACAGAGACATTCCTGATAGCGATCGTACATTATATCTGCCTTATCCGCAAGATCCACTAGCGAGTTTACATAATGGACGTAAAGAGGGTGTTGTTACTGCGCGAGGAATTTTGCTTTATGATGCAAGCGAGCTCAAACATCCCGAGAGCCAGGAACCCTGGTTTGCTAGCGGAGGAGAATTCCATCCTTTATTTAGAGGTGTTGCGGCTATGTCTGAAGCAGACAAAGAAAGGGAAATGATAGCTTTTTATGAGAAGCTCAATATAAAATACCGTTTTATTCCTTACGCACAACTAGATTTAGATGAAATTTATCAACAGGGCTCTCTGGCGCCGTTTGAAAGACTTTCTTCGACAAAGCCCTTAGAGAGAATTTCAGCGCTGTATCATCTTAATCATTTATTGGGCATTGACAGCCTTGAGCTTATTTCTGCCTCTTGCGATGATACAAGTCCGATAGTACGCAGGGTATTGCCTGAACTTTTATTCATGCCGTGGGTATTGGTTCCATTGGCTCAAGGAAAATCTAAAGAGCAATTGCAGCTTTGGCAAGCTATTGCGGGAAGGCTTATTCGCGACTCAGATACAAGGGTTAATTTGGATATGATAGGAAGGTTTTTTGAGTATCAAGTTACATTTTGTAAAATCGGCATCACCGGTTCGTTATTTCAGGCAGCTCAAGAAAGTTTAAGAAGAATAATCGCTAAGGGTGAGCCTGAAATAGGCGAACGCGCTAGAAAATTATTGCTTAAATCTAGTGTTGGTAATATTGCGTATGTGGTCTCTTGTTTAGAGCCCTCAAGACAAGAATTCCAAGGTAGTTCCCCGGTTACTGCTGATATCCCGGCTTATGCTCAAGGTGTTTATGATTGGTTTGCGGATAAGCGTAATACCGCGCACGAGCATCAATTTAGATCTAGGTTTATGTGCGAGAAAACTGAAACGTTTGTGATGAAACTTTTACCAGCTGCCATTAGCGCTTTAGGAGTGATTTTGTACGGTGCCAATGGTTTATATATTGAGCCAGGTATTACTACTGATGAAATGGATGGGCATTTAACCGGCCAAGATGGCAATGAAGTTTACATGCGCGAAACCGTTTCTGCTAAAGGTAAAACCATTGAATTTAAATCATACCGGGTGCTTGATGCGGCCATTGCGCGTCTCGATAAAGATTATGCTTGTTCATACTCAGATAGGTTAGATACCCGTTATCCTGGAGAGGTAGAATTATTAATATTTGCTTGTGAAGGGCTATTATTGGTTGAACGCGCGAGCATCGTTGAAAGATGCCAGGATGTTTTGGCTCGATTAGCTACCTATGAGAAAGTGCCAAGAGAAAAAACTTTACGAGATATTTTACTTACATATTTTAGGAACTACCCCGAACAGAGAAGAGTGCTATTTCCCTTGGTTTTATACCAGGTGAGTGAAAAATCAATATTTAATATACTTAAAAATTCAAACGAAGTCTGTGCTGACGCACAAGTCCTCCTAGAATTTATTGAAACCTTGCAAAGTTTTTGTGCAGGAGGTATGGAAGAAAACCTAAAAGCCATACTTGAGACATTTCTAGCTATTAAAAACCGTTCCGGAGAGTTTCTTACTTTGGAACTCTTAACTGATGAGCTGACCCGGAGTATTGAAAAAAGAGAAAAAGCTGTCTATGAGCGTAAAAGCCGAAGCGAAGAATTTAAGTATACAACTCGAAGTTGGCCGGTAATTAATTTAGCTGGGAATGAACCGGGAATATGTGTTTTTGGCGATAGTGGACAGTATTGGTATTCCAACAAAGTTATACCGGCTTACCGGATGCATCCGGCTGAATTGATAGATGCGGTAGAGGCTCTAAGGCGTTTTGGCGATCGCAGGTATTTAGCAGCTTTAGCTCAAAGCAATGAGAGTATTTTTTCAAAGTTTCCGCCGCATTTATTACGTGTGCTTTTAAGCATTTTCTTTATCAGACAGGTTGATTATACACCGCCCGACAACAATGGTTGTAAAACAACCTATGGAGAAGCTTCCGGGTTCCTTTCGGGGTTACACCTTGGACAAGACAGGGGGGAATTTGTTTTTGATGTTCCGGGTCATATTGTGTTACCGGAGGTGCTTAATGATAATAGCAACGCACCGAGTTTTAGAGGAAAAACTTTTCTTTGCCCGGAAGAGTTTCTGCAGCATCAAGGTATACAGATAGTAGGCCAATTATGGGCAAGTGGCCGTAACCTTTACGCAAGATTATCTGACGGCCGGCGGCTAGTAATTAAATTAGTCAATCAGGAAATTGCCGAAAATAAAAGGTCAGATCAGGATGCCCAAATTCTTGAATTAGAACGCGAAATGCGTTTATTAAGCGTTATGCTGCAGGCAATTGACTCTTTATCTTTAAGATGCGGCTACGCTGTTCCTGTAGCTATTAAAGGAACTAAAGACGAAGAATATCTTTTTGGCATTCATAGTTTAGGAGGCTTGGCAAAAGATTTCTATCCTCGTTTAAGTTTTAATCCGGAGAAAGAAATCAGAGGTTATATTTGCGCGGCATATATTGCTCCGGAAAACGAAGCTGTAAATGCTTTCTGTTATCAGGATGACCCGTCTCAGGAGTGGTTTCCGGAAAGAAATATTCTCACCGGTATTTGGGATAGGGCATCTTTGGCTCGTTGGGGAGTGTTCTTACACCAGTGGGATAGTTTTAACCACCGTTCGGATGCACCCTATGATTGGTCGTATAATAGCAGAGAGACTGATTCGGCGCAATTAGCTAATCTTCGTGGTCCGGGCACTATCCCTAATTGGGTGAATAACGCTAGGTATACAAATTATCGCGGAGGCAGAAGTCAGGCGTTTTTGGCTGATGTGGGCCATGCTTTAAGGCTTCAAAGAGCTTGGGATGCTAAGCGTATTCGAATGTATTTGGGGGATATGCCGTTTTTCGGAATTTTAACCGAAGGTTCAAACATGTGGAAACATTTTGATTATCCCTATAAATTCTATTATCCGGATGAGCGCAGCCGTTTTACCGGCTTTATGCGTGGTGCATATAAAGCGATGTATGAAGGCTTTACCCGTACTCATACCCATCTTTTTGATGACGACCGGGTTTTTGATTTTAGTTTTTATGCGGCAAGAGCGATGTATGAAATGGGTTATGTACTGCGCCGGGAAATATTTTTTAATGATGCAGAGGCTAGGGGGCGCAGACAGCGCGAAGGTGACTTTATGAATTTTGATCTTGGTTACGGCCATGGCGTATTTCCTATAACCGATGGATTAATTGGACCAACCTTTATGGTGATAACCTTAGCTATGGTTGAGAAGAAAATCCGTGATGATATAGCCAAAGGGTATCTTTCTTCATCACCCCTGTCCATGCTATCAGAAGCGGCAGAATCGCAACCCAATAAATCTTACCGTAGAACTTATGGTATTTATAGAATGTGCTCAACTTCTTCGCCGCTTGCCGCAGGAGGCAATGATGGCTACCCTATTGCGCTGCCGGTTGCTATACATGAACTATGGGCAAAGAGATATCAGAGAAAAGACTTAGCCGATATAACTCTGCACAAAGGGTCCAGTGGCTATGTTTTTGAAACTATCGCCTGGAAAGTTTCGGCACTAACAGAAATAGAACCGGATAAACTAATCGCCCTTCTTAATGCCCGCAAGGGATTCTTAGAACATGCTCCGCCAACACTAACCATTAGTATAACATTGAATGTCGCAAACCTAGGAGTTGTCGAGCCGCAAAGTCTAGCTCTTACCAACGCTTCCCATAATACCTTAACTATTTATGCCCATCCGGGAATATTCAGTATCCCTTGCGCAATTGCTGAAGACGCTCTCTGCTATGGGTTAATGAAAATAATAATTCGTAATCATCGTCAGGCATTACGCGCTAATCAACAGTATTTCTCAAATAATTTTAGGCGTGCTAACCATTTATTACGCATGCTAAAAATTGCAGATGTTATTGCAGGGCGTTCTTATGTGCGCGCGATAGAGAAAACAAGCCATGAAGCATTTTACCAGCAATACCCTCGTTTAAGGCGTCCTCTTGATAAGATACGCATGTTTCATGGCAGAGATTTCTCTTTTGAAAGATTTATCTGGAAAATCCACAGCTTATTTGCTTACGAAGGCCAAGCCAATGATTTAATCCACCGGTTTGTTGAGCATGCGTTAGTAGAAATGGCCGCGAATGTACACATTGACGGCCAAGCCGGCCATATTTTAGGCCTCGCTGGAGAGATCTCCGGTTTGCATGAGGTGGCCATAAAGCGCAATAGCACACTTAGGCATATTCATTTAGGCAGGCTCCAGGCCCTTGATGAAATAGTACATGTAAGTGGTGAAGGTACAAAAGAATTTGACGCTATCAGTACCGACTCCGTGTTTGAATTCAAATTTCACCTTACTCTGCGTAAGCTTTACCAGCAGGTCATCGGCAGAGATCGTCTGCGTACGCCGCATTTAAAAGTACTTATTGAAAATCATGACCTTGCTCATATTAACAATCTTGTTTATTTCGGCGAAGCAGACAGTGGTTATGTGGTTAGGGCGATAAACGCATTTTTAAAAGAAAGGCCAGATATTGTTTCGCGCCTCGATATTACCGCCTCCGGAGGCACATCTTTAAAGTTAACATTGGGTGAAGTAAAAGATTTTCTTTGCTGTGAGTCTACTCTTGCATATGCTCAGCAAGAGGTGTGCGTTGAGACTGGCCACGGTGGAGGGTTTGAGCATTCCAGTGACTATACCGGCGAACTTATTAGTAGAAAACTTGCTCAGCTAGACGGAAGAAAATTTGACGTGATCATTTCGGTCAGTAACACGCCGAAAGATGCTTTAAGAGAAGCAAGAGAAATAAAGGCGGAAGCATCTTCATCTATTGATGTCAATGGCAATACCGGTGAGTCAAGTCAGACTAAAATTTTACAACAACTTGGTATGTCATCTTGGCGCCCGGAACATACCATTGCCCTAAAAGCCATGTTTTACCAACTTAAGGGAGAAGCCAGCGGGTTAAGGCAACTGCTAATTCATCAATTAGGTAATATTTTTGGCGCAGTTAATATTTATGACTTGGATATTGATGAGATTCGTGGGCTTTTCTATGAATCAGGCAGGGCGATTAACCCTAATACGGATAATATTTTTGATACTATAGCTCAGTTGCGGAAAGTGCGTGTCAGGCAAGAAGTCACGCATGGCAGCCTAGAGCGTTATCTTTGGCTTACCGGTTCCGATTCGATAACCGATGGCATGTGCGATGAATGTGCTAGAGCCCTACGAGATGCAGAACAACGGCATATTAGTGTTTCAGTTGAAGGTAGACATGTTATAGATTGCGGAAGTATAAACCAATATTATGGTGTGGTTGATAATATGCACGGCCGCATAGTTATAGATTTTGCGCTTGGGCCCTATGATCTTAAAAAATATGAAAAGCAGGTGGTAATTTTATCATTGGCTGAGTATCAAGATTTATTGGCAAAACTTTTTGCGCAACAAGTTGAAACTATTTTTAGCGCGGAAAAAATAGAATTAATACACAAGCTTGAGCATCAATTTTGGGCAGAACGTTTCGCGTTACTTTCACAAATTGCCAGCCAATCCAGTCCGCTGACCATTCATAGAGGCTCTTCAGCTATCCCGGCAGATATGGCTACAAAACCAGAAATAGTTTTGCCTACTACCCCTCGAGAATGGTATGAATGTTTTTATCAAGTTTATCGGGCTTTATCTTGCCGCAACAGTCCTGAAGAAAATACAAGGCTTTTGGGGTGGACTTTTGAAAATTTAGAAAGGCTGGAAAATGATCAGGGTGAGCGTTTTGGCCGGCGCGAAAGCCATCTAAGACTATTAGCTCCTAGAATTGAAGCATTGCCTGGTTGGGGCAGGATGTTACGCGTTATACGAGAAAGTAACCCTGTGGCCCGCCGCAATTTAGCAATGTTTGAGAAGGACTATTTAACTATTTCGATCAATGTTCAGCTGGAGGCTGAATCTAGGACTATTGAATCAAAACAGGCAGCATTTGTAAAACTTGCTGAAACCGCAAGAAAAGAAAAAGCAAGAAAAGAAGAAAAGAATCGTAAAAGAGACGCTGGAAGAGGCATGACTCAAGACGAACTGCGCATAGCAGCCCGTAAGCGGGAAAAAGGACGTATCTCCAAAGAAAAAGCCAGGCCAGAAAAGAGGCAAAGAAAAGCTTCTGTTGAGGTGATTGAACCAGCGCAAAACCTGCCTGTATCCGTAGCAGTAACGGCAGATAGCGAGGTTTTAGCTACTCTTGATCCTATCGTTGTTCCGGGCGATACCCAGAGCGATACTGCGACAGAATCTGTCGTTACAGCTCAACCAGTAGTCCAAGCTACTATGCAAGTCCAGGCTCTTCCAGGAGAATTAGTCAAGCTTATAGCAACACGCCGCGCCAAAGGTTTAACCTTCAATAGTTTTAGCCGTAAGTATGGTATTAGTTTACCTTACGTCTGGATAGTTGAGCATCGTTTAATCGTTGAAGATTGGCTAGCTAGGCTTGACCAGCCTGAAGATGGCGCTGTTATGCTTGAGATAATAGAGCAATCACCTGCAATATTGATGTTTTGCGCAATTATGAATACATCTTTTGTAAATGAAAAACTTCTTGGATTAGGATTAGCTGAGAATGTGCCGTTTCCTTTATCTTTGCAAGGTAGTGATAAATCGGTTATCCAAGAAAATTTAAGAAGAGCATTGGGAGTCTTGGCTGCGGTCGAAGCGGTTCATACACGAAATAATTCAGCCTTAGAAGAGTATTTTACAGTAACAGCAAATCAGCAACGCTTGGCTGTTGTAGGTCAGCTACAGGCAGTAATGCGGGTTAATCTTACCCGGTTACGTTACCTTGGGGTGCGTAGCGGAACCTATCAACGTATTTCACAGGATGTACTTAGCCAGGAAACAGGTTTGCATCAGCAGACCATCCTTTATCTTGAACGCGGCAGAGATAATAGCCCTCTTTCGATGGAGCCGCTTATTAAAATTATTCAAGCTTTAGCTTGTAATGAAAAGTTTGATTTTCCTATACCAGAAATTTCCGCAGTAGGTGAAAATGAGCATGCAGAAAAATGGGAAAGAGAACAAGCGATATTGAATGCTTTATGCGACTGGCAGGAATTAGACAGATTATACCGCCTGCAAATGGCCGTAAAAGTTACCTCCGAGGCTCTTCTTTTATTAAGTCAAGATGGAGATGCTTCTGCAGATGAAGATTTTAATCACAAGCTTGATATTGCTTTAACGGATACTGCTGAGGGGGTCTCTTACGTTAATAAAGCAGAAACATTAGTTCCTGCCAAGGGAGAACTTCCTGCCTTTGAAGGCTTGTTTGCTATTTCTTTTGGTCTAGCTGTGCGTCTCGCCAGAGAATTAGGTACTAACCTAGAAAGGTCTACAGACAGTGTTGCGGGTCAAAAGAAGCGCAAGCTTTTAGCGGTTAAAGATATAAGTACTGCAATCAGGCGGCCTGATTCATATATACTTTGTATTGAGCGTAATGACTCTGAAGAAGGTAAACTGATTATTTTTTATGTTGACGCAATTATCGCTTATTTTGCTTCTAAAGATATAGTTTTGTATGAAGCTGGCACAGGAGTTAACAAAGATTACGCATCAGTAGTAAAAATGCTATTTAATATTAGGGTGATTGATCGCACGCGTATACTTATCGCAGCGGTTCAGTCAGCCAATGGTGCAGATCCGGAATTCATCGCTAGCGAATCGTCTTTGGCTGATTTAGTTTCTAAAGGAGTATATGAAGGCAATAACGAAAGGCGTTTTAACGGCGAGGCCTTGCGCCGGCTAGGCTTAAATCTAAAGGTTCTTACCCAAACTACACCCATTGAAGGAAAGCCTTATACTTTGGAACGGATGGCCGAGGCGCTGCATATTTCTAAGCGGCAACTCTTTCGAATAGTAAATGCCGAAGCGCCCATGCCTTATGCGGCATTTTATAGTATGGTAGTAAGCTTAGCCCAACTTTTATATAAACAGGCTGGTGTAGAAAATCTGAAGGTTATTACTCAAAGACTTTTAGCCCAAACAGCTTCTTCGGTTATTTCATCCGGCATTCATGTTGTGAGCAGTCCATTAAAAGAACGTGTGGTAGCTTTAGCTAAAACATTACAGCAGGTAAAGGCAGGATTGGATAGGAGTCATTATGTATTTGGTGCAGCTAGCTTAACATTGGGTGTGGTTGGTATATTCGGAGCTCCTTGGATTGCCCCGTTTTTATTGCAAGTTTCCACACAATCACTTCTGGCTTTAACCGCCCTTGGCGGATCGGGTGCCTATGTATTATTTGTTAGGCCGCGTTTACGTAAACGTAATGAACAAGAAATCCATTCGCGGCCAAAACAAAGAAAGCGTGACAGAAGAAAAGGAGATATTAACCGCAGGCAGTTTCTTGGTACATCATTGGTTCCTTTAGCTGGCTCGGTAGTTATGCCTTCTTTGGCAGCGTGGGGTTTACGTAGTTATTATGAACATAAAGGTATGTTAAGCGCTTCCGAACGCGCGCATTATTTAAATATTGCAAAACGCATACAGCCGTTAGCAGAAGAGCTTTCGGGAGAATTATTTGCGCAGGATGAATCTCTTAGTCGTTCTTGCGATACGATGTGGCGCGATTTTAATTTACGTCTTAGCCGCTCAGACGGAAGAGTTGTTGTGACGGGAATGGCAATTATGTCCGCTTGCATCACGAATACCGATACTGCGGAATTGTATTTTTGTGCCAATCTCGATGCTTGGGATGCTTTATTTAGTCTTGGCAGGACTGAGCGCGAAGCATACCTTACCAAAGCATTCCTTAAGAGCTTACTTTTAAAAGAATTAGTTCATTTTTATGATTTTCGTACGCACCCTAACATTAATCGATTATTAGATGTACAGTCTGAAGAGTACAAAAGGAATGAAAAGCTTTATAAAGATGGACAGATAGCCAAAAGAGTACTTTTAGAAAATGCAAGAAAGTTCGTTGCTTCTCAGATTTTTATCGAAGCCCGTGGCTTTGAAAAACAACTTATGTATCAGGAACAAAATGGGACTACGGCGGATGAGCTTTTAGTTTTAAGCCGCGTTCGTACCCCCGCTAATCCTACAACCTATAAAGAGCTTGCTCAGATAGTGCTCTATGAGGCTGCAGGCCGGTTGAAGAATGAGAGTCCGAATACCGCAACAGGCAGAAGTAATTTACGCCGTCATTTCTTATTGAATTTAATCAATCCGGATTTAGCAAAGACAAAAGAAACGGAACTTATATCAAGGGCGGCTAGATATGCTTTTGGGGCAGAAGAAGAAACTTATAAGTCTGAAAATTTTGCCCAATGGCTCAGTGACATAAGTTACTATCAGGAATTTTATGATCTTCTGGAAATAAGCCGTTCAGAAACTGGTTCATCTTCTTCATCCGTCAAAAATCAAGAATACGCTTCTGTTTATCGCACCAAAGATTCTTATTATCCGCCGAACATAGGACAAGTAAAACGTGATCTTATGGGGGCGTATCCTTGTGCGAGCGCATATTTTTCTTTGGCTATAAGCGATAAAGAACTTAATATAAACGAACTTATGACTGTTGTCAGCCAAAATACTGAATCAAGCGATGCGAGTAGAGGTTTTGCGTCAAGTGCGATAGCATTCCGTGTTTCAAGTCCAATTGTTAATTATTCTTATTGGGAGTTAAAAGATGGAAAAATAGAATTAAAGCGTAGGAGAGTAAATCTTGATTTAGTTCCAGTAAATGGAGCCATAGTTAAGGTACTACTATGTGGTATTTGTCGCGCAGACACTAAAGAAGTGATTTGCGCCAGAATGCTTGTACGAGGGCCTTTGTTCGGACATGAACTCGTTGGTGAAGTTGTCGCAACTGGAGTAAAGAGCAATTTAGAAAAAGGTGACAAAGTTGTTTTTAACCCCAATATAACTGCAGAACGTACCCCAGGTTTTGCAGAGTATCTAATTGTTTACGATGCTGCCGACGAGGCTCTTATTAAGGTTCCTGCTAGAATTGATTCAGATGTTGCAGTTTATGCGGAACCGTTTTCTTGCATTGTGCATAGTGTTGATAGGTTACAAAAGCTTTTAGGGTTAAAAAGCTTTACCGGAAAAAAAGTAGCAATTATTGGCGCAGGCAATGCCGGGTTATCTCATGCCTGGTTAATAAGACATAATAGAGGTGATGTTACTTTATTTAATATTGCTGATGGACGTCTAGAATTTATAAAAGAAAGAGGCCTTTTTGATGGAAAAAAATGTTTACTTCTAGACGAAGCAGAAAAATATCGAAATAGGTTCGATCTGGCAATATTAACTACCACAACAGTTAAGTTGAGAGGTCGGAACCCAGATAAGATTTTAGATATTGCCTGGAACTTGGTAAAACCTACCGGCTATATTCATCTTTATGGAGGAACTAGGCAGGGAGATGTGTTTAGGGGTGCAGATTTAGACTATGTAAGAAGAGAAAAGGCAGATAGCGTTACGGTGAAAGATGGTCGTAGGAAGGTTAGCTTTACTGGCGCATATGGCACTAAAACAGCTGATTTTATAAAAACATTTAGACTTTTCCAGCAAGAATATTTCGCTTCATCGGTTAAGAAGGTATTTTCAGAGGAAATCAGCTTTTCACAATTAAGAGCTACTATGGCTAGAATCGTGAGGTTGATGGAAAAGATTGATTATGGAAAAGAAATAGCAGATATTCCGGGGAAAGTAATTATTAGAGTCTCAAGCGCAATAGAGGAAAAGGAACATTTGGATTCTTATTTGTTTTATGCCGAACTGTATCGTAAAAATATAAGAAAAGTATCCAGTTGCGTGTATAATATTCTTACCGGAATTCTTCCTAATCGGTTGCGGCAGGGCCAGGGTTGGCCTACCTTTCCGTGGCTGGCGGAGGCCGGCTTCCCTGCCGTAGCCGTTTATATTTGCGATAGTCCTGTTTTTGCCCCGCACAGTAAATTTATTTCTTTTGTATCATCACCGGCTTCAGACAATAATCCTCTCGCCAATGTGACGAGTATCGCCCGTTCCCCGTATAGCCTTGGTGCAACCCTTAGGGTAATGGCAGATTGGCTTATTGTGCATCAAGAGCGCCGGCAGCACCCCCACCTGAGATTTATCCAAACTTATCCGGCTGCTTTAACTTATGGGCGTTACTATACAGATAAGCAGTATTATTTTGCTAAAGATATTAGTAATTTTAGCCCACATACTGGGTTGTCTTGGGTTTCGGTAGGTATGGATTTAGTATTTGAAAGGCTCAGACAGCGGCTTTCACGGCCCGATGATGCGGCAATATTTACTACATATCTTGGCCGTGAAGCTTGGGGCCTTGGATGTGGCATGGTATTGGCCGATGAGCATGGAGAAGATTTTTCAGATAGGCTCAAACAAGCTTTGGGTAAAGATTTATTGGAAGCCTTGGATTTTCGTATGTTAGATATTATGCGCACGCATAAATTATCTGCCCCGCAGGCAATCATATATTTTTTACAGCATTTGCCCCAATATCATGAGATTGCTGACCCACTGTCAAATGCCGCAGATATCTTAACCGAATTAGCCGTCGAAGCATTGGTTGGGGAATTTCTTGAAGAAAAAGAACAAGCAGGATTGATTTACTGGTTTGTACAGGAAGGCTTGGTCAATCCGCATTTAGCAACCCTTTCAAGTGTCCGTCAAAAAGCTTATCTTATTGGCCAGGCTAGCGATGCGGCGATATTAACCAATGAATTACGCGAGTCATCTATGTGGCGCTTTTCGTTTTTACTTAACGGCAATCTTAGATATCTTTCTTCGCACCGCTTTGAAAGAATTTTTTCGTTCTTTATGCTCTATGCAATTCTAACCTACCTTACTTCTGGGGGTAGGAGTGGTTTTAATCCAGAAACAGGCGCTATCCTTGCCATAATGCGTCATGTGTCGTTACCTAACCAGTTATTTGACGGTATTTTGCAAATGCTTCTTGAGCCAGTCAGGCAACGGGCGGCTGCCATTACACGTTCTGTAGAAAAACTACAATTTACGCTACCCGATCCGGAAGGAGCGCTAGAACGTTTTAGCCAACAAGTAAGTTCCTATGGTATATATTTAAGCGCCGAAGTCTTAAAGGACATATTCGAAAATATTTTTTATAAAATACACCCTGATTACTTTTTCAAAGATGATATTACAGCAGTGCGTTGGGCGCTGACGGCGAGTGATTTTTCGCTCTGTCCGGATTCCCAGATAAAGCTTATGATGGCGTATTACAACGTAATTTTAAGCCAACGTGCAAGTAAAACCAGTTCACCCGTACCCTTATTGCAAAATCAACAATCTATGCGGCGTATACTTTGCGTTGGCGATAGTATTACGCGCGGGATCGCGCACTCAAGCCACAAAGAAGGATATCGCGAGCGATTGAGCGAATTATTCCATGAACGCGGTATTTGCGTTGATTTTGTCGGTCCATTCCTTGAGCCAAATCTAAATGCGCATCGTCATCTTGGCTGGGATGGTCTTAAAACTTGGGATGAACCTGCTCCGATGTGCATCTTTCGTCTCATTAAGCAGTATTTAAGCGATTCGGCGCCGACTGCCATACTTTTACACGCCGGCACCAATGATATTTCCCACTATCCCCGGTCTGCAGAGGTTTACGCGCGCAATGTGATAGAAATGGTTAATTTTATCGAACGGCATAATTCCGATACAGAGATATATATTGCTTTGATCATACCGCGCGGGGAAGAAGCCGGTACGGAATGGTATGAAGCGACGAAAATCTATAATGATTTTCTGCGACAAAAGATTCGCAGTTATCTCAGTCCCTTAACTGGGCAGCCCAAGTCGAATCTTTATCTGGTTGATATGTATAGTGCGTTTACAGCCAATTCTCAGTGGCGTAATGACTATATGGCTGATCCTTGGCATCCTAATGATAGGGGCTATGAAGTAATGGCAGAGGCTTGGTTTAGAGCGCTTACTGACCCGCGGGCCGCAATAGTTACAAATTTATTAAGTGATTTTCATTTCCACTCATTATCGTTAGATTCATCCGATCGTCGCATTGAGCGGCTCCGTGTCATTAATTCGCTGAGTTTGTTATACACACTTTTTGCGCAAGCAAGCCTTCTTGAGGGACATACCGTTATTCATCTTGCTGCAGGATTAGAATTCTTAATGTCTGCTTTTGCTCCTACTATTATTGTCGATATCGACCCGCTTTATGAAATTGAGCCTCGTAGCCATTGTTTTAGAGATAAATATGTTCCTATGTTTTTAAATAGAGAATTTTTGCAGAGTGTTAGCTGGAAAGAATTAACCTGCGTGTCCGGCAATATGTTTAATTCTGATACAATACGGAAAGTTAAAGCAGCGATTAAGACAGAAAAAATAACAGTTCTTATGAAGGGAGAAGGCTGGCCGGGCTGGGGTATAAATTTAGAAAATCAAGAATGGCGAGAAGCATATTATGGATTTTTAGATATGATTATAGAGATTTTAGTGCCGGATCAGTTTATATTCCTACGGCATGAACACTGTCAAATGCCATCGGATTATTTAACCGCAACTAGAGGATACAGAAGAGTTCATGATTGGCTATTGCCAGAACATAGGCAAAGTCTTACGCTAGCCTTTGAGAAGATGTGCCAAGGTAATGTTTCTGTTGATTTCGGCCAATGTTTTGGCTTTAAAGAAATTGCCTTTGCTACTGAGGCGCTTATTTTACAGCGTTGTGCCTCCAGCCCTTCGATTCGTTTCGTTCACTTCCGCCTACGCCAAGGCTTCGGCGGGCAGGCAGGACGTCAGCACAATAGTGCCTCCAGCCCCCTTGACACAAATAATGCAGGCCAATCCAGCATGGTTCAATTACCGGAAGTAATGGTACGGTTAGCCAGGCATCAAGGTGAATATGAAGTAGTTTCGCCACAACCACAAGCTTTGGTTGCTAATGATCAGCTAAGAGGCCGTCTAGATAACCTTTTAGGGTTGCTTACAACCTATATGCCGAGCGGCCCTCCTTTGACCATAGTAATGACCACTAGCCTTTCTGTTGTAGACCACACCCGTACCGCTCATTTTCTTGATGCCGCCTTAGCAGAGATTGATCCCGGAAGGAGAACGATTGCTCTGCACCACTCATTCTTTGATTTTCCTATTATCTTCCAGGCTGATATCTTACGTATTCGTTTTGGATATTTAAACGGTTTATCGGAACCAGAAGTATATCAGGATAGCCTCGCTCATTTTGGAACATACCGAAAACCAGACGCGCAAGAAAAAGACGAATTAACTCAATTTTTAGAAGAAGCCGAAAGTATGGGTTTTGCATTGCCCGTTCTTTATCGGGAGGCGCTTAGACAATTACAGCGGCTTCATTTTAGTGAGCTTGACCGTCATCTTTTTATTGGTGAAGGAAATCATTTCCAGGCTTATGAGAAGCTTGGCGCTCACCTTATCGCTGCAAACGAGAGAAATCTCGGTACTTATGTTGCGGTGTGGGCGCCGCACGCCCAGTTAGTTTCTGTTATAGGTGATTTTAATAATTGGGGTAGTGTGTATGCGCATCAGCTATCCAACCATTTAGGAATTTGGCACGGGTTTATCCCGGTTTTAAATAAGGATAGGCGCTATAAATATCGAATTTTAGGTCGAGACGGTATAGTGCGTGATAAGGCCGATCCCTACGCATTCTTCAATGAGCATCCCAGCCAGGGGCACGAAAATTCTACTGCATCGCTCGTTTGGGATCTGCACTACCAATGGAATGACCAGGAATGGATGAAACAGCGGGCTTCAAAACAGGCATTAGATAAACCTATTGCTATTTATGAAGTTCATCTGGGTTCATGGAAGCGTAGCGCGCATAATTGGCCGCTGGATTATCGAGAATTTGCCCGGCAGTTGGCGGAATACGTGAAAGAGAATGGTTTTACCCATGTCGAGTTACTACCCATAACCGAGCATACTTTCGAAGGCTCTTGGGGTTATCAGGTAGGCAATTACTTTGCTCCGACCTCACGCTTTGGCACGCCTCAGGATTTAATGTATTTGGTTGATTATTTACACCAGCAAGGTATTGGGGTTATCCTTGATTTTGTGCCCGCACATTTTCCCAAAGACGCTCATGGTTTGAGCCGTTTTGACGGAACAGAAATCTATGGTCATCTTGACCCTGCCCAGGGAGAACACCCTCACTGGGGAACCTATATATTTAATTACGGCCGGCATGAAGTACAAAGTTTTCTTATCAGTTGCGCTTTATTCTGGCTCGAAAAATATCACATTGATGGTCTGCGTTTTGACGCGGTCGCCTCGATGCTTTATCTTGATTACGGTAGAGAGGGGAGACCTTGGGTACCAAATAAGTATGGCGGAAGAGAAAATCTTGAAGCAATTGAGCTATTAAAGAAAGTAAATACCATAGCTCACGCTCAAAAGCCGGGAGTTTTAACTATTGCCGAAGAATCAACCGCTTGGCCCGCAGTATCGCACCCGGTGCATTCAGGTGGGCTAGGCTTTTCTCTGAAGTGGAATATGGGCTGGATGCACGATACGCTGAAATATTTAGCAAGAGATCCTATCTACCGGAGCCATCATTTTGGGGAGTTAACTTTTATTTTTGAGTATGCTTTCTCTGAAAATTTTGTATTGGCTTTGTCTCATGATGAGGTTGTACACCTGAAGCGCTCGTTATTAGAAAAGATGCCAGGCGACCAATGGCAAAAATTCGCTAATCTTAGGCTTCTTTATGCCATACTGTATGGTTTTCCCGGCAAAAAATTAATCTTTATGGGAGGAGAATTTGGGCAAGCTAGCGAATGGAACCACGATACGAGTTTAGGGTGGGGTCTTTTAAATCTGCCTTTACATAGCGGGTTACAGAAATTATTTTGTGACCTCAACAGGCTTTATCGCGGTGAACCTTGTTTGTATGAGCTTGATTTTAATCCGCAAGGCGCACAAGTAGTTCACTTTGATAGTACAAACACTGTTCTTGGTGTCGTTCGTAGAGGCATAAATTCCAACGAAAAGCTAATATGGGTTTATAACTTTACTCCAGTGGTTCGCCATGGCTATCGTATAGGCGTGTCTTGGCCAGGAAAATGGGAAGAGGTGTTGAATAGTGATGCTAAAATTTACGGTGGCTCAGGGGTTGGTAATTTAGGTGGTTTATATGCCGAAAACATTGCTTTTGGCGGTAAGCCTCATTCTATACAAATAGTACTTCCGCCATTGGGGGCAGTGGTACTTAAGGGTAAGCGTAACCAGGCGTCTTCAGCAGTAGAAAATACAGTTAGTTTCGCTCGTTCCCGCCTACGCCAAAGCTTCGGTGGGCAGGCAGGACGTCAATGTGATAGCGTCTCAAGCCCCGGGAGAATGTTAAATGTTGGCGGAAAACAATTTCAAGTTACTCCCAAGTTAATAGCTGATCTCACTTGGCAGTCAGGGCATAACAATCTTATTGCAATCAAGCCCGCTGGGGATTTTATTTTAAATCACCTTAGGGCTTGGTCAAATTTATTTATACTGCCTAATAATTGTCTGCCCATGAAAGGTATTTTAAGAGGTGTTAATATCGGCTGTGGCGATTCTCAATTTTCAAGGATAATTGATCAGACTTTCCCCATCGTAGAAGAATTTATTGATGTTGATTTGGCAGAATTTCCTTATGGTAATTGTCGGTACAGCCATTCTGTAGTAGCTGATGCTGAGAATCTCCCTCGAGACATGTTTCCCGACTCTTCCTATGATTTTACTATTCGTTCTTTTGTTTCAAATTATTTAGAGAGTCAGGAGCGAGGCGTACGTGAAGCATTAAGAATTCTACATCCGAATGGCCGTGCCTTTGAGATATTACACCATCAACAATCAGGCTATTTCCATGCAGAGCGTGTATATCAAGAGCAAGCTCAAGATCAATGGCCTTATCTTCGTACGGTTGATGATGTAATAAAAATTCTTTATTGGCTGAGAGAAATTTATTGGGCATATAATGAGCATAGGCTTGATGTTTTGGATATCGAAAAAATGAGTCCTGACTTACGCCAAAGATTAATTAACCCCGGAGTTATAGAACAATGTTTAAATGTTGTCCAAAGGCAGGAAGCGTATGTAAAGAGCGGCGCACATTATGCTGTTTCCATGAGCTATACCGCTATGAGAGAGCTGCTACAATTTCTTCTTCTGTGGCAAAGCAAGAACAAAGTGTTTAAAGATAAAGATGAACTTGAAGCTTTCTTTGAATCTTTGGGCTTTAAGATTGTGGTGCGTGCCGAGGTAATTCAAGATATCGAGGTAAAAATCCCCAGCATCAGAGATATTTTAGTTGGAAATAGCCAAGTTATTAAAACCGTTATTGACCCTTGTGTCGCCTTTGGTATTGTGCTTGAAAAACCGGAAGACATTTATGGATTTCCAGAAATGTCTCGAGGCATGGATAACTCGGGTTTTCAAAGTTCAAGTGCGGTTGTTAATACAGAATTAGAATTGGTCAACCAGGAAGTATTGGCGGCAAGAGCCTCGATGAACGGGCTTTTTGGTATGCGGTTTGATAATGATACTTTAATGGAGTCTTTGATAATGCATTCTGGAGCTATTAACCAAGCAGATCATGCTATGGTTGCTCTTAAGTTATTTAAGAACTGTGATGGTACGCCGTTTCTTTTAAACGGCCATTTCTATATAACTGTTCCCGTTAACAATATAACAACAGTACGGCAACTTACCGCAGAGGAATTATTGCAAATGGGTCTTACGCCGGTATTTGGTGGAGATGGTCAGCAAGTGCACGTATTGGCAAAACAACCGTTTATTCCGCTCAATCCTTTCAGACATAGCCGGAATTATTACATAGAAAATATCTATACAACTACAGTGATATCAAAATATGGAGAACATACCCATACTTATTTTGGCTGGCTAAATGAAGATGAGCTATCTGAGCGTCTTTGGCTAAATAGTTTGCAAGAATATACGATATTGTATGGCGATTGTTTAAATTGCAAAGGCGCTGGGGTAATGAATTTGGGCAATGGCTTTGCTCGCACTACAACACATACCTACCATTCTAGACAAGAATTTGAAGAAGCTTTATCGGCTGCCGTTATCGATCTTTATACCACGGATGTAATTCAATATGAAGATGCCATAATGGCCCTAGAAGAAATTGCCGGGTTCTCTCATGGGATAGCCAAAGATTTAATTGACTGTTTCTGTCGTGGCGAAAATACGATCGGTTATTTACGTTCTATCGTGGATGTAGCGCGTAACGAGGCGGTAGTTATGAACGTTTTTAGCAGCAAGGACATTACTGTCAGTATTCGCAGAACAAAAGCGTGCGAGTTCCAGATAGTTAGAAGTATAAATATTCAAGGTTTGCAAGATTGTTCCGGAGTATTATTGGACATAGAGCATCAAGCTTGGGCATTGCATATGCCAAGGGGTTTAGCTGGCACCAGTGATGGATTCCGTAACCAACCGCGTATTTTAGCCGGTGGGACGCGAATTAATTCTTTGAATATTCTTTCTTCAAGGTTGCAACCAACAAATTTATGCCCTTATAGTACGTTAGGCCAGGTTTGGAGAGTGCAGCTTGGCGTTCTGGGTAGGACCTATCCTATAAGCGCTTTTCGTAATACGTCCGATGGCCGTTATAAAAATATGATACCCATACCAACACACTTAAAAGAGCGAGAACACGCTTTTAATTTTGCTTATAATAACGGCCATAATTTGCGAGTGTGTTTGCTTATTGGTTTAGTCGAATCGGATTATTCTCTTTCCAGGGAAAAAGATTTGCCCGAAGACGGCACCGCTACCGATTTTGATGAAAAAGTCGATATAGGTGAATGGTATTTGCGCAGTAATGAAAATGAGTTTCCTGGGTATCGTGATGAAGAGCTTGGTCGTTTAGTTGAAGTGCGAGCTACTTTAGTTACTATCAACACATTATTTCAGATGTTTCATCGTGATATACACCAGGGTAATATTCCGCTTTTAGGTTTAATGAGCGAAGATGGTCTTAATGATAGATTATTCCAACAGTTTTTATACGGCCTTTTTATGGATAACCAAGCCGTTATGCATGAGGTTATAGAGGCCATAAGACAGCGCCGGACAAATTTAATGGCTGTAAGCCGCGCCATAAATTTTATGCCGGATATCGAAATAGCTAAGATAATTCTTGCGCACTGGAATATATTCCGGCAAAACAAAAGCTTTGAAGATTTGCGCGGAACTCCTGTTGAGAATAACCGCGCACAGTTACTTAGAGACAATCTTGTTTTTATTGTAAGCAAACAACACGATACAGCAAGACAGGTTTTAGTTGCCATAGAAAGCGCTGATTTTGTAAAGGCAGAAGCTTTGCTTAGATCTATCAGCCAGCATACCTTGCTTATTCCTTTCATTTCTTTGGTTATGGAGTATTCACGAGTGCATACAGGGCGGATGGTTTTACCTGCTGCCCGTGCAGTCAGTGTTCTTTTTATTCGTGTCATAGCAGCTTTAGATGATCACCAGCCGCAGTTAGCACATCAAATTTTTGGTAATAATGTAGCTTTTATGCACGCAGCAAGAATTTATCATGATGCAATAGCGCATTTTTCCCGCGGTCGCCTGCGGGCTGCCTGGTGGAACGTGCATGAACTAAGATATCTGAAAGATAGTCAAGCCAAAACAACGTCACTACTTTCTTACGGTATTAAGGTATTAATAAGGGAATTAGAAAATAAACTAAGCAATATAAGCTCATCGTCTTTAGGGGAAACACTAATTCACACCAGTTATTCTATTCAGCCCAGGTTAGTCGATTTGTTTGGCGTAAAATCTATACGTTCGGTTTTTGATTTTGCCGCCGGCGATGGTAGCTGGAAACGCAAATTGATTCATAATCCGCCACTCTGGTTGGCTGATGAAGCCAATATTATTCCTTGTGAACAAGAAACGCCGAAAGATTGCGGTTTTGGGCCCAAAGTGAATCCGGAAGTTGACTGGTTAGGCCTAGATATGATTCGTGATAAGCAATTATATCCGTCGCCAGAAAGTATAGATTTATTTCATCAAGCGTTTGATCCTTTAAGCGTGGTAAATTTATATAGGCACAAGCTTGAACGCTTAGTTAAGCCCGATGGTTGGTTTCTATTTGCAAATCGTAGTGGCTGCACTCATCTATGGTCTTATGAGCAGTGGCTTCGAGAAAGAGAATACCCTTATTTAATATATTACCAGCGTGCGCCCCCGGTTGATTACCCTCTTACTACCTGGTGGTATGCAGCAATACAGGATTATGGATTATATACCATCAATGGCGTTAACTATGTTATTGTTGCCAGAAAACAATCAGGGGGTACACTTACTTTCTCTCAAACTCAAGATTTCCGCGTTTCATCATCCATACAATCATCAAAATTAAAAGTATTAATACTATGTTCTGCCAACGAGAATCGTTCGCAGGTACTCGCGGTATTCTTGCGCCAGCAGCTGGAACGGGATGGATTAGGTCATAGTGTGGAGGTTGTCGCACGTGGCACTTCTGCAGCAATAGAATATAGAAGCGAACTTGGTATTCCGGCAGAAAAAAGTGCAGAAACAGCCAGAGTATTAATTTTAGGGCGAGTTTCCTCTGAGCACCTAGAGCGCATAAACGTACCGCAAAGAGTTTCTTTAGAAGAATTAGAGGAAGCCGAGATTATTGTCTGTGTTGATCAGGCGAATGTGAGCGTCGAGCTATTTGGCTTGTTGCGAGAAGAGCATCTTGAGCCTACCAGCGCTATCTGGCAAGATATCGCGAAAAAGATTATATATACCGATCTTCCTGACCCATCCCTGGCCACTTTAATGGCTAAGAATGCTCATATGGCCGTGTTTAATAGGGCAATTTTTTATCAGCTCATGAAAAAAGCCAGGAGTCTTATTACGGGAGTACTTATTTTAACTATACAGCAAAGATTAAGTGGCAAATATTTATTAAAGTGCAGTTCTTCTGCTATTAGTCTATCTGATTTAGATTTAAGCCGGAAAGAATTCATTACAAGGGGTAGGTACGGCCTGCTTTTTAAGGTCCCGCTTGTAGATGGTACTCAAGCGGCGGTATTAAAAATATATTACCTGAGGAGTTTATCGCCGGAGCGTTTCGTGCCGCTATGTCAGCATTTACTTTCGCTTTCGCAAAAACTTCCTACTCTAACACAGCAAGGATATATTCCAACATATCATTGCAGCGGTTTTTGTTCGGTGTGCGGACAAATAGATAATCCAGCTAATTGGAATTTGACCCTTTACGGCCAAGATGTCCCTCAAAGATCAAATCACCATTTATGTTGTTTTATAGTTATGGATTATGTGCCGGGTAAGGATTTTAGTCATTTCTTGCGCGAAGGCTATGCTTATAGAAGTACGGTTGAACTTCGTAAATTAAAAAATCTTCTTACTTTTACGCTTGCGATTGCTAAAACCATTCAATTATGCCACAAAAAAGGACTTATTATCCGCGATATAAAACCTTCTAATATTATGGTTGATATTAGTGAAAGGTTACATATACGTACTAACCTTGCTGATCTTGAAGGCGCATTTGTTTTACCCTTGTCACCCGTAGACCGCTTAGTATATGAAATGTGTACACCGCTTTATGCTGAAAGTCTTGCCCCCTTTAGTCAGGACGCATCCGGCCATATTACTCCTGAGGCCTTAGACTTAGGTAAAAGATTTTTTGACAGGCAATGGGATATTTATGCTTTTGGCATGGTATTAGCCCAAATAATTTTTACAGGTTTAGATATGGATGCTGTGCAAAAACAAGAACTATTAGGTTTATTCTCTCATGAATATCATTCCGCAGATGACTTAGATAGTTTGAGGTTACAGTTAAAAAGAGCAATTATTTTAAAGCTTAGAGAAATCGCTGGCGTGACTATTCAGTCCCCAGAAAATACGTTACGAAGAGTACTTAGCGAATTAGCCTTGGATTGCCTTAAGCCCAGAGCTGGCCGGCCGTCGGAAATGGAAATAGTTGTCGAGCGCTTAAGGGAAATTTCTACTTATATCCAGCCTCGGGTTTCCTCGGCAATACTTAGCAATGTTGGGATGACTAATAGTATCGTTCAATTTCCCGGTCTGGGCTTATGGGGCACATGGAATTATCGCCGGACTTCTAACGCAAAAAGAGCAACTTTAAGAATACATCAAGGTTTTCAAGATTGTGGCGATGTTACATTCACGCTTGAAAATGGCGGTATTGTTCTTTATTCCTGCAATGATTTGAATGTGAGAGTCACTAGTCGTGGCTATGGTACGATTCTTTTAATAAATGGCCTTATATTAGCTGAACAAGAGGCGCGCCGGAAGCAGCTGTCGGTGCGCTGGGCGTTGGTTTATTATACTCGCGAGAATGATGACAAGATGGAGGACGAGCGTATTGCAGCATTAGAAAGATTCTTAGAGAAATTATGTTTTGATAGTATTCAGCAAGCAATCATAAAGGATGCGCGTCTGAAGAGGCTTTTGGCAAAATACCCGCACACAAAAGCAGCGGGAGAATTTGGACAATGGTTTATTTCTTTAGAATTTTTGGCCTTATTACACCGCGAGTTGTTAGCTAGGTATACCTTTAATTTAAACAATAGCGATACTGTTTCTTCGAGTATTCCTCTTAATTATATAGCCAGACATGGTGTTGCTTCATCTCCTTCCCGTGGCAGGGATGATAGGCGAAAAAGAAGAGATCACAGCATAAAACAAAAGCGCTCAGCTCTCGGTTTAGCTATGTCTAGCAGCCGTGATGTAATGCAACCCTTAGAAACCGGTACGCCTGTGTGGTATGACCAGTATTTTCCGCTTAAGCATGAATTAAAAGAGAAAATTATTAGGATTGTACAATGGAGAGAAAAGCCTGACTTTGCCCGGGGTCGTTCCGGATATATACGCTTCACTCAACCGCTCGTGTATGTATTAACTACACCCAGAGGAGAAAAGAGTTTTGCGATTTATGGCATTAAGATAAAAAACATGGGTGATTTTTCTCAAAACCACGCTTGGCTTCAGCCCGGTGATATCCCAGAAGGCTACATCGAACACGCAAATATGGTGGAAGTGCATCCCGTAATTGATGCAGCTTGCAATATTCATCCAGTAGTTGTTCCGCCTATTCCTTTTGGCGCGGAAAGATTCAGCTATGCTCGCCAAGAAGCAGAAAACTCTTTACGGGCTATACTTTCCGGTGGAGATGTTTTTGTGCCTTTTGGTTTTATTCCTTACCAGAACCGCTATTTTGTTGACCCGCGCACGGGCCAACGTGATCCTTTGGGTGTAACTATATTAGGTTATTTAGTTCCCGATGACCATCGTTTTGCAGATATCTTTTTAGAAAGTTATTGGCAGCCGCATCCTTTCGGAGGAAGAATTACTTATCTTAGTGATTATGGCCGCGCGGTAATTCCTGAATCTCAACGTACAAGCATATCTGGCTTGGCAGCTTTTACTGAAGTACCGATTAGCGCATCAGCCCAGACACTTTCTTCTTTAAGCGAACAAAAACTTTTAGTAGCTGCTCCGCATTATTCAAATGCTGCTTACGCTGGTGGAAATATGTATTACGGTGATTTAGTAGAAAGTAAATTTTCCGATGGTTTAAGTCCTGAGCAGGCATTTTTATATCAGTTGCTTTGGACTATATCGCAAGCGGTTTGTGGTTTAGATAAACTTTTAGTGCGTACCTCGCTTGGCGCAAGCATCGCCCTTGAGCGCTCGCCTAATCTCTATCAGGTATTTTTAAGAAAGTATTTTTCCGGTATAGACCCAACGGCTTTTGCCGCAATTGACCGGTTGGCGTGGGATCTTCGCGATACCGCTAATCAATTTATGCAAGGAGTAGAGGTGACTTTGCAATTTCATTCGATTCAAGAATATGCCCTACATCGGCAGTTAGTAGAATGGATTACTGTGTATAGTCTTTATGAAGTTTTAGCTTTACAACAGAATAGATTCGGCATAAGAAAACCGTACGATATAAACGAATTCGTAGCGCGCTATCGGATTTATAAAGAGGAATGTCAACAGGCTGTTCTTTGGGCAACGCAAAACCGTGGTAGAGTGAGGCCGCGTTCTTCATCTCCGCTTGAAGAAAAATCTCCATCTCACCATTGGTGCGCAAGTAATCCCGCCACATTAGGAAGGTTTTTAGTAACTGCATTAGCCCAAGCGCCTCATTTACCGGAAGTTCTTTTTGGGGTTATCAGGGTAAGCTTACGTCAAATAGAAGTGCTAACCGGATACATTACCCGCGAAGGCTTACGTGTTAACCCTGGTTTAGTGAAAGCAACGCAAAAGTGGCTCGATGCTTTATTTATTCTTACTGATAGGCCGGATACTAATTGCCCGGAGGCTTTGCTATCCTGGGAGTCTTTAGAAATACTTAAGGCTGCTGGGGTGGGTAGTATTTTGATTGAACCCTATCGCGGTAACAGCCAGACAGATGACTTGCGCGGCCTGCAAAAATCCGAATTAGTACTTACTTACATGCTTAAAGGTTTTGAGGAGGGATTGTCCGCAAAATATCAGGGGATTATTCTTCTTTCCTATCCGGAAGTGGAGAAGTTGACTCAAGGTGTCGTTAGTGCACAATATTTATTAAGCCACCCGCACATAGCAAGAACCATGAATCAAACTTTTAAGCGGGTTTTTTCCTTCCAGGCTTTTCCTCTTGTTGAAAAAAGCCTGGAATCTTTACGCAATAGCGCTTATTGGCTCAGGCAGCTTGGTGTGTGGCGCATTGAAATTCTACCCGCTGCTAAAATTCTCGGAGCCAAATTCGATAATTGTCCGCCTAGTGCAGCTCGTAGACTAATCGTTGTTATCGCAACAAGAAATATTCAAAGAGTTCATCTAAAATTTTCTGAAAATACAACTGCAACTTTGTTAGATAAACATCCCGGTCAGGGTTTGCTTAGTAGCAATCCTTCCTTGTGTGCGAGTATCAATGGATTGCTTTCCCAGGCTTGCTTGCGTCCAGCGCCTTCGAATAAAGATAGCGATGAGTATTATTGGTGGTTGGCAGGTAGGCCGTTAAGAGAGAGAGGTATCCGGAGTGTAAAAATTGAAAAATACATAGATGCAAGAACATCTTTAAAGAGGAATCCAAGGTGCAGGGCTTTAACCGACCGACAAGCTTTTGACCCATTAAGCTCATCAGCATTAATATCAGTTTATCATCAATTAGCTGCAGAGTTAAACTCAGACAGAGACCTGATACGCGTACTTAAAACCCCGCAATGGAGCCCTCTGGTGGGTTTAAGCGATTGCCATGGTGGAGCATGCAGTATTTGGGAGTTGGCAACATTATTAAGAAAATTTTCCAAACCGGGGATATTGGTAAGACTTGATGACCATACTAAAGCTGATTTAGCTCATGTTGCTGAATTTCATTGGAAATCTCATTGGGGAGAATTTCCTTATATTGCACCTTTGCCGGGTCCGGGAGCTTTAGATATCCCTAACCGCTACGGTAACGTTGGTTTTACCGTACCAGCTTTATATAACAATATTATTAATGAGATATATTTTGTTCAGCGCCGTAACCTTGATAAAACTGTTGCTCAATCTTTTGAGGCTATGCTTTTTAGAACCGTTGATACGCAATACGGATATCGCTATGTTTATGTTACTTTTCCTGCAGAAGATCATCTCAGTAACTATACGAGTCGAGGGGTTATCACCGAAGCAATACGAAAAATAAAAATGCATATTATTACTGATCCAGCACAAATTCCTGATTTATCCAGCGTAGATAAGCCGGTATTCTGGGATGTAGATGCTGACTGGCATTTTGGGAATTACTATCATGACGGTATGTCAATTGATGAAACTTTAAATTTAGCTGAGCAATATCACGCAGCTATTCGCAGAATGCCCGATGTGTATACTTTTGCATTTTCTTCCGAGACAACCGGAGGAAGAATGGTGCCGGATAGAAAAAGAGGCGGCATGATCACAGGAGGAATTGAGTTAGCAGAAACTAGTAATCATGCCAAAATTTTCTTAGGCTGGCAGGAAATATTTAGGAGATCAGAGCTAAGATTCGTTGGTGATGTTCCTGCTTTGTTTTCTATACCCGATGTTTTACAAGAATATCGGCAATTAGTTCAGGCTAGTTCGGCAGTAGTTATACCTAACGAAGAAATGTCTAGACATGCCAGCTCTAACAAGGCAAATAGTCGCATCACGCTTACAGAATATTTAAAACGTCACAAGACAACTATTCTTGTGTTTGGCGATACAGCGCTTCACTATTCTGTTGTAGATAGTATCAGTGATTTTAATGATTTGGTAGATGGCGTTATGGAACACGTTAAATTTGGTAGATTTATTTTGGCAGACGATGCGGAAAAAGGCCCGTTCTATTTTTATAGCGGTCCGGCAGTAGCTATCCACGGAGATCCTTTAGCGGAAGAATTTTCCGGGCAGGAATTAGCTTCGAGGCCAACCCTGTTTACTGCCAGAGGTGTACCCATGGAGTCGGTTTTAAAAAGTGTTTATAGCATTGACGATGGTAGTTTGTTGGTGGTTTCTTGCAACAAAAATGGGCAACCCTTGCGGGAAAGTTTTATTCCTTATGTATATGCCACTAACACAGTAAGACAATATTCGCAGCCTATAGCAGACATTACTTTTACGCAAGGTAAGAGGTTGTATTTTAACCCGCCAATAGTAATGTTGGTTTGCGATCAGCCCGGTTCATGGCAGCAAACCAGACCTGCAAAGATCAACGGAGAAAATTTATTAAATCACGTTGCGTCATATACCGTTTTTGACAGACGCCTGGATGTGCAAAGAAACAATACTGATGTTTCTTTATTGTTGGCTGCAATGCAAAATATTCCTCAATGGTTACGGCACGAGATGCGAGCGTGGCAAGAGTCCCGCGCGTCTTCAGCGGCAGATTTTGGCATGAGTTTTCTAGATATAAGAAAGGGTGTTCCTGTCATTGAGTCTGGCACTGTTCTGTGGATGAATGTCCACGGATTTATCAAAGATGAAGCCGGCCAAGAGAAGGAAAGGACGGAAAGAGAGGCAATCGCAGAACTCCGTCGGAAAGGAGTTTTGTACGGCGCATACGATATTGTACCTTCAGTAAAACACCCTTATATTGCACTATACGTTCAGCGCTTTTTAGGGCGATTACCGCAGCATGTTAATACATTGATTATGTGCGGTCATTATCTATATTTTCCCTCAGATGATGGTGGTTGTATGGAAAGAGCAATAAGGGGCGCGTATGAAGCCTTTAAATATAGAAACTATAATTTAGTATTGTCTCTGGATTTGATTCATCACTTGTCAGGCGTAGGTCATCATGTAGGCTTGGAAGATTTATTAGAGGTTTTATCTTTTACTCAGCACGGCCCGTATAGTACCAAAGTATTCTTTGATGATGCGATTGTTTCTCAATGGATAATACATCGAGTGGTTGAAGATTTACCGCTATCGGTACGTTTTTATACTTCAACCGGACTTATGCTGGAAAAATTAACCAGCTCTCCGCTCAAAGACAACATAACCAAATCCCACCCCGGAGGTGGGCTTTGGTCAAGACAAGCCCGCGTCTGTACTGAGCGAACGAAAGTGAGTCGAAATGCCAGCTCGCCGGTAGACAGAGGTCAGAGGTCAGAGGTCAGAAGTCAGAATAACGACAACCTTATTTATCAGATAGGTGCGCATTCTTATTCGTCGAAAAATGAGGACAGAGAAATTTTGTCTGGCGCACCGTTTATTGCTGGCAATACCTCTAGTCCTTTACAGAAAGCTTCATCAGGTGGGCATCAGTATAAGCCTTTTAGCGCCAGGGAGAACGATGTATTTATTGCGGGAAATAAAGTTCGTCTTAAAATTCATGAGGTAAATAATGCTGGTTATATTAGGTTTGTTGTCAGTCGGCCACAACCCGCAGATTATAATCTACGGCCGGGTAGATCGCCGCCCGATGATTTTATCATAACTGTTAATGCTGATAACCGCCCAACACAGATTATTCCCGGTTTTAATATCCGCGTGCAAAGAGTAAAGAAAAATAAAGCTGATATTATCCTTGGTTCGCCGCAAACTTATCCTTTTATAAAAGAAGAAAATCGTCCATCGGTTAGCTCGCCACAAGATTTCAACTCATTACTCGCTACTCAATGCTCACGACTTAAAGGTAGTTCGCCTTTACCAAATGCACAAGTGCATTATTATCGCCGCGGCAGTAGGTTTTATGATGAATTTAAAGGGGCTTTACGGCGTGATAAACAACATAGCCTTGAAGTTGTATTAGACATTCCCGCCATTAAGCAGGCTTTACCACGAAGAGCCGAAATACTTAATATTGGTTCCGGAAGAAACCCATTGCTTTCTGTTGGCGAGTATACTGTTGTCAACTATGATTCTCTTTTCCATGAAGAAAGGCAGACTTGGTCAGCCAGGGAGGAGGCTAATAAGGTGGGCGCGATTTTATGCGAAGATGAAATAATTGAAATAAAAGGTCATTGTTCAATGGCGTTGTGGTGGGATTTGTCGTTATTCATTTATAATTATGCACCCAGAACAACTATTTGGGAAGAAACCGTAGGAAAAACAGCTGAGCGAAAAGAACAGGTTTTTGCTGCTTGTCTGCAGCATGTCTGGTCAATTATTGCACCGGAAGGATTTTTAATGTTTGCAGGAAAATATTGGCCAGGCTTTCCTCCTTTCCATGCTTATAAGAGATTTATTTCCAGAATATTTAATGTATCGCATATATATGTTATCGGCGCAGCGCTTGATAATTCTGCTAAAGCCATAATTTTGCAAAAAGTAAGTTCAGCGCTTCAGGTTCCTATGCCTTCTTTGTCACTTACTTCTGCGGCAGTGCATTATTATAAGCCCGGTACAGAATTTTTTGACGGATTTCGCGTAAGAGAACAAAAAGCCTCGCTTGAACTTGTTTTATCCATCCCGGCCATTGCGCGGTTTTTGCCTGATGAGGCTGTGATATTTAATATTGGCTGCGGAAGAAATATATTGCCTAACCTTGGCAATCGTATAGTAACTAATTACGATGCTCTTTTCTGTGAACATGATGCAGTATCCTGGTCTGCTCAAGAAAGAGCGCAACAAATAGGAGCTTTACTGCGCATAGAAGAAATAACTAAGATAACCGATAAATGTTCATTAGCCTTATGGTGGGATTTACCGCATTATATTTGTAAACAAGCGCATAGGGCTTCAATTTGGGCTGATACCCAAGGCGAGCTGGTAGCACGTAGAAGACAGGTTCTTTCCACTTGTTTAGAGCATGCTTGGTCTATTATTAATCCAGCAGGATTCTTTATGATTGCCGGCACATATTGGAATCGGCATACCCCAGCCCATCTTTACAGACGGATAGCAAGCTTGGCTTTCAATATATCAAACATGCATGTTATCGGAGCAGAACTGGACAAATATGCTAAGGCCATAATCCTACAAAAAGCAAGCTCAGCGCTTAAAAATACAATTACTCTCAGAGATTTAGATCTTAAACGTCAGGAACTTATTGAAAGGGGGGGGTTTGCTGCTGTATATAAGGTGCCAAGTAAATATGAAGACAAAACATATGCGGTAAAAGTATACTGTTTTGAAAATAAAGACGATCCGGAAGTAAGAAAACAATTAAGCAGGCTCGTTCGTTATGTGGCTGGTTTCAGGGTGCGTTATCCGGTATTAAAGGAGCTAGGGGTTATACCTTCATATTATGATTGGGGTTGGTGTTCTCTGGATGAAGAAGATGGGCTTATGAACCCGCATTTTTGGCGCAGGGACTACCCTTATATAATCATGAATTTTATCCAAGGTGCAACATTACAATGTTTATTTGAGATAGAGCGTTGGGTATTGGAGAATGACTGGACGCATAAGCTAAAAGTTGCCTTGGGCGTAGCCCGTTTAGTTTCGCAATGTCACAGCCAGGGTTTGATCATAAAAGATCTTAAACCATCCAATATTAAAATATTCTGCGACACCAGCGCCCAAGAGCGTTTTAGTTTGGTGGACATGGATGCTGCAGTTCCTCAAAACTACAACTGGTTTAAATGGTCGTGGCTTATAGCCAAACGCGAACGTGTTCCGGAGTGGACGCGTAATATCCGTACTGATAGCTATTGCGAAGACTTGAGGCCATTTGTCGAAACCGATTCAAGATTTTCGCGTCGCCAGGCGGCTAGAGCCGCAACGGAGCTATTTACTCCACAGTGGGATATATATAGTTTTGGCCTTATTTTGGCGGAAACGCTAAATCCTTTGGCTATGCTTGAGTATATAAAAGGAGGAAATCAGCAGTTAATTTCACGAAATGTTATGGCAGAAATCGAGCAAGCCATTGCGCTCGCGCGAGCTAGCGCAGAACTATTAGCTGAAGTTAAGGAAATAACTCATAGAGTAGCCAAGGGTTGTTTGCTTCCTCGTACGCTCGGCCGTTATCAGGATATGGCTAGTGTTATCAGAGATTTAGAAAGAGCACAAGCGTTGTTGTCCCAAGCTTCTTCATCCTTGGTGGATGGTAGAGATATTGTAGTTACGATGCCTCCGATAATTGTTCCGGATGTAAGTCCAAAGATAGGGCGAATCAATGGCATGCCTTTTAATACTTTAACTCATGATTTGACATTGCAGTTATTTCCGCTTGAGCTGATTTTAAAATATAAACCGCAATGGCGCGATCATTTGAAAGTTCATGTTGAAAGATTACACCGGCCGCTTCTTGAAGAGCATCATGCCCAAATATATAAAAGGTTGTTTAGGCGTGTATTTCGTATTGATATCAGTGTAAATAATTTTACACAACCAGATAGCCGATTTATTACATTTAGTCTTAGGCGCACTGTATATTCGCAATTAATACCAGAAACAGAAGTGGCTTATCTTTCATTGCTGCAAGAAAAAGATTTTATGGTTTTTAGGATGTTTTTAGCGCCGGCACTCCAAAGAGGAGAAGAAATCCAAGGTATTGGGAGTGCTTGGTATGCTGAAATCATAGAACCATATTTTATGAGTTTAGGCGCAAAGCACATTGGTACTTATTGGAGTTGTCTTAACGCTAACAAGGCTTGTCAGGCTTTCTTTGTGGGAAGAGATTTTTCTATAGAGGACGACGTATTAAGCTTAAAAGGAGTTGCCCTTTTCTATTATTATGCGGCGACTAAAAGTTTAAAAGATTCTCTAATAATTATTGAGAGAGTTTCTTCTTCTGTTTCAAGTCAGGAAAATGTTGTCAATTTTGAACAGATGCAGCAGTATTTACGCGCTTCAAGAGTAAAGATTGGTATAGTGGTTCCGGTTGCAGAAAGTAAAACAGTACTTAGCGCGGTTAGCCAGCTACGCGAAGATCTTGGAGGAAATATTGAAATTATTCTGACTGGAGACAGCAATAGAATTTTAGCAAAATTGCCACCCGCATTACAAGGTATAGCTGCCATTGAGCATATCGCTTACCCTGTGATGGATAGCGCTTTAAGCGAAGAAACTTCGCAAAAAGCAATCTTAACTTATCAAGTTCAGTGTATCAAGAAAGGCCTGGAATATGTTAAAGCTGGTCTTGCCCAGATTATCCTTAAGGGCGATGTGCCTACCGATGTATTGATGCCTGAAGTTTTTTCTTCTGCCAATGGCTTAAGAACTCCTGGTCAAATCATCACCCATTTACGCGAATTCGAAAGAAAAGATGTTGAGGGTATATTTAGTATGAGCGATGGCGGCATAAATACTGTTCCTGATGCTGCAACCAGAGGGCAAATTGAATCCAATACAAAAAAAGTTTTAGGTTATTTTGGTAATACCGAACCCGCAATATGTATTTTAAGCCACGCCGGCACATTCCCCACTATAGAAAAAATATTCCGGGCTAAGGCGATAATCTGTCCGGATATAGATTCGGCGAATATAATTTATAAGGCTTGCGCTTTAGGCCTCCCTTGGGAGCTAATACATCGCGCAACTACTTGGTTTCCTGGTTTAGGCACTTTTACTATTTTCGAAAAGAAAGGGGCGCAAAGATCTTTAATGGTAGTAACGCCGACAAGAGGGGCAAGTTACAAAGTCAAAAGAGAGCTTCTTAAAAAGGCGATACAAAGTGCCCATAGGCGCGGTATCGCGGTGCCAAAAATAGCTTTGCTTAGTTTTACGGAACGGCCGAAAAAGTTCATGAAGATGTCCTCAATAGCCGACAGCGTAAGATTAGAAAAATATTTTAGAGGAGGATGCTTCTGGAAACATTTATTGTGGTTGTTTTCATGGCTATGCCCGCCGGCTTTCAGATATTTTTCCTGTATTGTTGAAGGTCCGATGGCTTATGATATTGCCGTCTCTAAAGAATCAGCACGCATTAAAGGCTTTATGCCCCAAGACAAAGAAAGCCGGGTTGCCGGAGAGCCGGATATATTATTTACTCCGGATAACGTTTCCGGGTATTTGCTTAGCGGCGTTTATAAAAACTGGAGTAAGCTGAAACTTCCTTGGCCTGGTGCAGATACCTCTCTGGGCGGAAAAACTCCCGAAGGAAATATTTATTCCGTAGTCGCTCCTTCACGAGCAGATAAGGATAGCCATAAAAAAGATTCCTTAACTACCACTTTATTTTTGGTGGCTAAACAAATAGAAGCCCAAATGGCTTTAGCAAGCTCCTCAGTTTCTATGTTGAGTAGTGTGTCTCCAGGCCATGAGGATGCCGTAGGTATGGGGGCTGCTATTTATCTTTCTATGTATGATAGGGTTTTAGCGGCAAGCCATGCGTCAGAAGAGACTAGGCGCTTACTTGTCGCGCAGGCCATTAGCTTGGGCGATTTAAAGAGCAAATCACTAGACTCAACTAACAATTCTGCGCTTTTTTTTAATGTTGCGATAGAAACAGTATTCCTTCAGGCATTTTTACGTACTTCCGGTATTTATCACGATGTCATAGAATTAATCTTTGGTATTGATTCGCTTTCCGATGACATTAATCGCTTTAGAGGAAGTTCTAGAGAATTCTTAGATATACACCATACTCCAATTTTATCTCCAAGTTTATCCGAATACGTAATAGAAACAATGAAAGAATGGAGAAAATATGGCGCTGAAGCGCAGACAAAAGCCTGGCAGTTTTTAGGGCAATTATTTCAGCGAGAAATAAATATGGAAATGTTATATTCGTTACATCAGCGTTTAATGGCTATGCATATGTTTATAGATGCGCGATGCATAAAAGTGGTTGCTTTATCAATGCAATATAAACAAGTTTCCTCACCAATAGGAAATGATCAGGCTGTAGAATCATTGAGGCAAATGATCATTAAAAAATTTATGATCCGGGGCATGGAAAGTATTCTTACTATTGGTAGGCTCAAGGAATTATTGGCAATAGAGATTCTAGCTCCGCGTGATGTCACGCGGATTCTGAGAGGTGTTGGATTCAAAGGAGGCCAAGTTGGCGAACTTATAAAAATGATCAACACCAATAAAAAGCGTATTTTTCAAACAACGGACGATGATGCAGAAATAGATTGGGAAGTTCTTTTAAGAGAATTTGCCGGAGTCGCTGATCCAAAAAGGATAGAGGCTACAAGACCTTTATGGCTTGAATACTTTAGGCAATTGCCTGCTAATGCGCGGGTGCTTGATGTTGCTACCGGCAACGGTGTTGTCGCTGATATGGCAACTGGTGTGTCTAATGTTTTCGATCTTCACGCAATGGATATTGCTATAGTTATTGATAAATGTCTTCAGACGGGGCGTATTCATTATTATCAATTTTCTGCCGAGGACCTTGGAACACAGCGACAACTACTTTCATTCCCAACTCATTTTGATGCTGTTACTTGCATGCACGGATGGGAATATTCAAGAGATAAAAGTGCAGTGCTTAGAGGTATTCGTGTTTTACTTATTCCTAACGGGCGAGTGCGTTTCCTTATTCATCACAAAGATTCTATTACTGCCAAGGGTGCTCGAGGCTTGCTTATTGAGATGAAAGCAATCAAGGAAGCAGGGCTTATTCAGAAAGCCAGAGATTATCTGCGAACGCCAGATATAAATACATATAGAATTTTATCTGGATGTATGCAGGCATTAACTCCAAGATTGAAACAGATGTTAGAGAGAGAAGGTTTTAAGGTAAATCCTGGTAATGTCGGAGAAAGAGTATTAGCGCCTTTAGGCATTGATATTAATACTGCCGTAGGTAAAGCGACGTTTGGTATACAAACTTCTCTTGATTATTTTGAAGAAAGAGTTTCGTTTTATAAAAGATGGGAGCAATTTCAGCGTTACTTTTTAGAGAGGATCGCTATGTATGGGGATGCTAATCGTCAGGAACTTTTAACTATCATGGCTGACAATGGTTTTGAGGTCGATGCGCTTGAGCATTATACCGCTCTTGGAAATAATCTTTTAGGGTGGAAATTGGATATGCATAAAATTGATCTCGGGCAAACTGGTTCTTCACCGCTTAATATTTATGATCAAAGCAATAATCGGTTGCGGCAGAATATTGGAAGAGACAGCCTCACCGTGGCTGGTGGCGTCTCTTTTGCTGCCGCAGCCGGTATATATACAGGTAGCTATCACGATGATATTGTATTGCCTTATCCTTTCAATGGTTCGGTTTTCTCCAGTAAAGCCCCGCCAGCTGTTGTTTACGCTCGAAATATCAGTTCCCCAATTATTTTCGACATAGCCCCCCGGTTTACCATTAAGGAAGCACCTCTTCTCAAAAAGATCACTCCTGAAATAATGCAGAGATTTAAAAGTTACGGTATTTCTTGGCTTATTGCAAGCCCGCAGGCAACTTTTGAATGGTATTCGCAAGGCCTGTTGTTGTATGCGCCTAGTGATTTTGCCGGTACATTTTGGTCGGAATGCGGCTTAACTAGAGAGGTAACAGGCAGTATTGTCTGGCAAAACAATATAGATGCGATAGAAATGCACATTCCGGTTAACCGGCGTTTTTATCATAGGCCGGTTAATCCTTCAACAGGAGCATTAACCCATTCTTTAGTAGAGCAGCCAAGGCCTGACTCTGTCATGCACGGCATTGTTCTAACCCGAGGAGGGTTTGTTATTGATGCTACTGATTTCAATCCTTTCTTTAAAGAAAACAAACCTTGTGTTCCTTTAGAACAATATCCTTTGCAAGAAACCATTCATGTAGCGCTGAGGCGAGGTAGCTTTCAAAGAGTCAGGCCACATATCCATAAAGATTTTATGGGGACAGCCTTTAGCTATTTTACGTTTGATAGCCAAGGAAAGATTGTCTTTGTAACCAGGCCGCTATCCGCTTGTTATCTTGATCGTGAAAGGTTTATCAGTAGTTTTCTCGGTTTCGGTTTTGATAAAGACACGCGTTGCGGCTTAGAACTGGTATTTTCTGTGAATACAGATTATAACGTTTTCAGTAGAACACACGGATTATACGATATCGTGCAAAGCTATCGCTTACTCGCGCACGTGCCTATCTTAGAATGGCCTCAGTATCAACGCCGGATAAGACAAGCGTATCAACATGGTGATGTGTTAGAAATGAATAATTGTTTTCAAGGGGAATTCGTAAATAAGAATTTAGGCGGAACAGAATTAAATAATGCTTTGCAGTTTTTCCCGCATGTTCCGGATGCATTACCGAGTGTGTGCGCTCAAGCTATGAAAGATTTTGCTTTATGGTTTGCTTTTATGTCCAAGCTTCCAACTTTGCCGTTACAGCACATTGCTTCGTTGTCTTACGCAGTGAGCTCATCAATTATGCAAAGCAGTTTTGCTTGCGTTAACCAGGTAGTGAAATACTGGATCGCTGAATTAAAAGGTTATGCGCGAGAAAGAAGAGTTAAGGTTAAATTTATTGAGTTAGCAAAGGATGTTATCATGTGGGATGTTTTTGACCAGCAAACGCAGCAGTTTGCCTTGGATGTCTTTTGCAGAGAATTGCTGGTGAATGCCATTAAGTATTCCAAGAATCGCGGCAGATTGTTTAGTTGTCTTACACGAGAAAAAGTAACGGTTACTCTGCAGCAAGTAGGTAGCGATATGGTTTTACAGTTTTGTGACCAGGGTATTGGCGTTATGCCTGATGAGCTTGGTTTTATCGGGAAAGTCGTTCCTTATAGAGCATCTAATGCAATACGGCATACAGATCAAGGTGCAGGATTAGGAATTGGCTGGTGCGTAAAAATCATCGAAGGGGTGTATGGCGGAACTTTTACAATAGAAAGTGAAGGTATAGATAAAGGTACTATCTCAACCCTCCGTATTCCCGAAGCGCAAGCTCAACGCGTCAGTTCAGGCCAAGTTAGCTCGCCGGCCTTTGGCAAAACCGTGTTCCTTGCCTCGCCGGATCGCCTCTCGGCGAAGCCGAGGGCAGGCAGGCAAACCCGCATTGGAACATGGTTTAGGGTTAGCTCGCCTTTAACAAAACCTTTCCGTCTGCCGACGGATTCAGCACAAACTCATTTTGAGGGTAGCAGTAGCTTTTATGTTACGGTTAACGCAGAAGAGGCAGAGAAATTAGTTGGCCCGCTGTTTAGCCAGCCCAAAGCGAATCTGGCTTGCCAGGTTATACATGGCATTGTCAGGGTTCCAAAAACTTTAGCCCACCGGCCGTACCACGCTTTTTATCATTTAAGTAGTGATAGCCGTTTTGTGCCACTTTATACCCAAGAAGGGAAACTGGCTGTGGTGAATGATTGGGGCACCGAGAAACGCGTTGTCTGCCGCAAGTTGTTTGAGTTAATTGAGGGCCGGCTCCCGGCCAATGAAGATGAACTTACTCTGTGGATGGCTGCCGCAAAAAAGGATGAGGCGCAAAAGCCGTTTCCTACCAGAGATAGCGTTCGTTCTCTTCAGCCCCACTGGGGAAAGAGGATACGCCGGGTATGGGGGGAAATTAACTACTGCCGTTTAGATCTTCATTTTTCGGTCGGTAAACTTACTGGTTCTTTTTCTCTGAAACATTTGCCGATGGTGGCAAGAATTGTATTTTATGCCGATCGAGGTTATCTGCCGGCTGTTAGCGAACTCGCGATATTTATGGATACGCAAAGAAACAAAGCCTTTAATACCGGCCGTCGCTTTCCAGGAAAAGAGAAGCTATCAAAGGCATTAAAGGCAATCTGTGGTGTGGATTATGACCGTTTTGCCCAGGCTGCAAAGATTCATCACGGCCGCATGGCAGGCTTGCAGGAACGATTAGGTTACAGCGTTTTAAAGAAAAAAGGCAGAGCATCGCTGTCTTTACGAATTAACGCTGATAAGAGAGTTTACGAAAGTCTTTATGGGCTTAAGGCTGCTAGTCGAGATGAGAAGGCCGCATTTGATGCTTGGAGAAAGCACCAGAAGCGTTATCATCGGCCGCCGCTTCGGCGCGAAATTCCGAATGATTTAGGTATAGCCCTGGCACATCGGCCGGCCGGCGTGCGTAGTTATTTTATTAGTTTAGGTTTTTCCTACGAACAGTTAGACCTTAACGATAAATTTACGTTTCTTGTCGAAGCTTACCATGATCTTACCGGATTCTTTCCTGCACCGCAATTAAAGGATGACATCAGGCAATGGGATTGGCCATTACCGATTTCGCGAAAAGATTTATCAAAAGCTACGCAAAAAGCCTTATCTATTCATAGAGGGGTAGTTGAAGTTACCGGCGTGATTGCTCCGAAATACGCTTTACCCGTTTTAGTTAGGAGCGTGGCGGGTATCTCTTGCGGTGAAAACGATACCACTGAGGTTCTTGATTATGAGACGGCCTGTGCAGTATTAAAACATTGGGTACTTCATGATGCTCTTGATCTTACAGCTTCATTACAGTCGTTGGATGATAGATATTTCTCTGCGCACGCACAAAACCCGCAAAACTTTCCACGGACATTTATTGATTTCTTGCGTACTGACGTGGGTCGGCTTGTAACGATAACACTTAATACATCGCTGCACTTTCAGAATCGTTGCTATGACCGGATGGTTCGCGTGAGAGAAACCACTGAGAGGATGTCAGAGAAGGAACCAGTACGAACTTATGATTTAAGAATTTCCAGTCCCCTTTCGGCGAGGCTACGTACTCCTCTGTTTTTATGTGGGGTTAGCTCTCCTCGGGAACAAAGCAAAGAAATACGAAGTACGGCAAAGGATGACCTTTATGCAAAAATCTGTGCTTTTGATGGGGCCAAAATAGAAGATAAACTTGGTGAGAGTTTTGTTTTAAGGATTCACCGTCCGCTTCCCGAGCATTTTCAACTGCAGATATTAACTATTGAGAGCAGCTTGTTTATCGGCTATTTTCCTTTTGATCTGTATAGAAATCATGAAGGGGTGTGGGTATTTAATATAATAGAGTGTGCCTGGATATCTGATGATACTGAAGGGGTCAATTATCGCGGTAGAGAGATATTTACCCGCGTTGACTCATTACTAAGCAACTTAATGCCCGAAGGTACAAGACGTTATTTTACATTAGGAGAAAAAGACAGTATAACCGCCCTTGCTTCCGGTAAATCTTGGTCCCAGACTAAAATGGGCAGGATATTGGATAAATCAGGCTGGAAATTAGAATGCCTGGCTATAATCTGCGTTGAAAGCGGCCAAATACATGTGCTAGAAACCACTCTGCCCGAATGGTCCGGGCTTGTAAACCCCCAGGCTTTTAGGGATATGCTTACCTACCAGCTGACTACCGAATATATACCTGATTCAGAGGCCGCGAATGTTTCAGTGAGGCTTATGAAGACCAGCGGTATCAGTCACGCTAGCTCGCCGCTGAATATTTCTGAAGACGAAAGCCAAGAACGGTTGGTCGATAGTGAAGATACAACTTGGTATGAGCTAACTTTGCGCCGGCAGAAAAGATGGCAGAGATGGTTCGACGAAAAGCGTTACGATACTTTACGTGTGCCGCGTACTCGTCGAGCCAGCCGTCGTAGCCTGGACCGGAAAAGGTCTGTTGCTCCGGGTATTGCGAACAAGCAATATCTGCGTTGTGAAGATACGGATGATGGTTCGGTCAATGCGGCGGTTGAGATGATTGCTTCGGAGAGACTAGGTGTTCAACTAGAGCGCGCGTTACAGGAAAGCCGGGGAATTTTTCCAGCTGTTGCTGAGATCGGGGCGAGATTACGTTTTCTTTCTCCGGAATGTTTAGAGATCACCGAATTAAATGGACCAGGGCGGGTTCTTTTGCAGGCGGATTTAGCGGCAACCTTAGCGTTAGTATTTGGGGTAGAATCTTTTGAAGAGGATTTCCTGTATAAATATGGTGGTCGTGAAGGAAGTTTTTCTCTGCATCCTGTCACAAGCAGTATGAGAGATGAATATGCTTTGCCCTATTTACCCGGCCATGGCCGTCATTACGAGCGAAGGAACATGTCAGGTGTTCCACAGTCACGGGAGAGAAAGCTGGGAAGAAAATATCGTCGGAAGGATAAATCAGCTAAGCCTGTGCATGCTTATGACGCAATGAAAGAGGCGGCACCAAGTAAAAAAGAAGCTAAAAAAGGAGAAATTATATCTCCTTTTGCGATGATTAGAGCTTTATTGCAGGCAGGTTACACCATACAAGCAATTTGCAAATCGTTCGGCCTTATTGTTGGAGCGCATATCCGCATCAACGCAGCGAATAAAGATATATATCCCAGTGATTGGGGTAAATTGCGGAAGTTTGCGGCAGAGTTTAAGCCAAGCAAAGTTCTCCCCGTAAAAGAAACTTTGACCAGAAACTCTTTGGTTGCTGATGGCATCTGGCGCTGGATGCCGGATTACGCACGTTGCCGTTTAGAGGGTTGTTCTGGGCTTATCTGGGAATGTAACCGGGATATTTTCCGGGTGAGCGTAAATAATTGGCTGGCTTTTCCCGAATATGTGCGGCTGACAGTAGCTGTATTGGCGAGATATTCGGGAGAGTATTCCATTGATTCTTTCCGGTTAGGAGACATTCTTTCCCGGCGCATAGGTGAGGGGTTAGGGCTTTCCGATCAGATCGGTCAGATTTTTACAAATTTCTCTTATACTCAATGCCTTGTAGCAATGGAGCATTTTGTACAGATAGAAAGAAATTTTAGTGGGGCTACTGGTCAGAAAAAACTAGATATGATTCGTGGCTGCGCAGCATGTGCGGTTGATGCTTCCAGGCGCCAGCGTATGTTACTCTCGGATGCTTTAGCAAAACGTTCTGCTGAATTGGCCTTGGTAATTGCTTCGACGATGCAAGATAGAGAATTGTGCGGACCTATTATCAATATTTTCGATAGCCTTGCTCTTGATCAGGAAGGTTTAGAGATATTAGAACGTATTTTTACCGCGCATATGGGCCGAATTGACGTTAATAATTTTTATAGCCGGAGCAGTAAATTAGATATGATAACAATTTTAGCTAGAGATGCTAAAGAAGCCAGCGAAGCATTAGATAAAAATGTGGCTGTTACAGCTAAGAAGCTTAAAAATAAGCCGCTTGCAGGGGAAGAACAGGGTAGGGCAGGGCAACTAACTCTTCTAAGTCAAACAGATCCTTTTAGATTAGTTATGGCCGCAGACGATGAATCTGCGCTTTCTGAGATATTCCGGTACATGCAGGAAGCAGGATTACGACATTACTTAGCTTCTTTTGCTTTAGGGTCGTCTTTTCGTGCTCCGCGATTAAGCTGGCATGTTGGCAGGCCTTTAGATGAATTTGATGGTTTAGCGCAAGATGCCGGAGAGTTTCTCTGTGGTCTTATACTGCGCCGCGCCGCACAATGTAAATGTATTTCTTTAGCGGAATACAGTGCATATATGGAAAGATTCCCTAGTGAGGCCATGATTCTAATCAATCAGATTTTGGCTATAAATTTACAGGGGCTTCGTGTATTTACTTCTGATGAACAAAGGCTTTTGTGGATGGTGCGCCAGCGCAAGTGTTTCGCTGCTTTAATGGCAAAGATTGAGCAGGATATATTAAGCCAGCCAGATATCAATCCGCATTTTCTTTTTATTGATGATGCCCAGGGTCGCGGCGGGGAGTATGTCCTATCTAGTTTAGGTGAGTGGGCTTGTAGTCAACGCAGGCAATTGGCCGTCATAGCTCATTTTGCGGACGAAGAATTTGCTAATCTTTGGTTTACTAAACGTCTAGTTGGTGCAGTTGCGAAAAAATATAACGAATATCTTTCCTTGCAGGTAACTTATCGGGCACTTAATCCTTATGAATCTAAAGAATTAAGCCGGATGCAATTTGACGCTTATGATTTGATTTGGTCTCCAGGAGTTTATCGGCTGCATTCCTATAATAATAGTCAGTATATACCTTATGCTTGGATGCCGCAAATACAGGAAATTGTTAGGGGTCTTTCCGCTCTTCTGGTAAATCACGGGTATTGGGTAGTAGAGAATGTTGATTATTCTTTAGCAGGCACAATGGTATTAAACGCTGAATCGATATTACTTACTCAAACACCGCCTAAAAATGCCCAAAGAGGACAGCCATTTTCCGGAATATTTACTTATCCTGGTTTAAGCGGTTTATTTGCCAGCGAATTAGGCGTTACGGAGCTTGGCGCAAGAGGCGCAGATGTTTTCAGCGGTATATATCAAAAAAGAGTATCATCTTCTCTTAGTGACGCCTGCAATCACTCGTTCGATGCTAGAGCGTTTGTTGATTATTTTGTCCGCACTACTGAGTATTATGCCGATCATGAGCATAAACTTTCTTTTAGTCAGCTGAATAATTTTACCGCATGGGGCATCCCGTCTGCAGAATATTTCCCCAAAAATTGTGATGGTTCATTTCGGACTTTTACTCGCAGCGAAGTAAAAGCTGTTTTAGAAGAAGCCATATCCCGATTAGGAAACGCTGGCGATAGTAATTTCATAAGTAAACATAAAGATATTCTTGACGTGCCTCCGTCGGCATATCCGATGTACAGACATTTAATGTTTTTCATGTATATAGCGCCGGCAGTAAAAGAAGCTTTATGCAAGATCTACCCTCAGCATCGTTTAATTGCAGTAGGCAGGGACGGTTTGATGCTTACCCTGCAAGACTATTTTCTTAAAAGGGCGCATTATGATTTGATACCCGAAACCATATATTATCCCGGCTATAGCAATGCAACTTATCTAGATGAATACTGCTTTTCTCGTGAATTCAGGGCAAAGCATGGAGTGGTCGATGAGGCGGCGAAAGAGATTGTGGATAGAGTTGGCCAGGATAATTTTTCTAAGAAAGATAGGCCTAACCATATACCTACGGAGGCGACAGAAAAGATTGTTGCTGCAATTAATGCCTGGATTGATATAAATACAGATATAAGGTTATTCCTTGACGATCTTTTGGGAAAACAAATAAATGCTTTAAGGTTACACTCAGGGCAGCCATTAGTCCTTTTTGATACCTTAGCATCAGGAAAAACAGTAATGACCATTGCGGCATATATTAGGCGGATGAGGCCTGATATTTCCGTAGATGTTATGATTGCTGCCTCCAAAAGTTACTTGCCTGGCGTTATGCATAAATATGGAGGTATTGGCGCAGCGATGTGGGAACCGGTATGGCCGTTTTTCTTTGATGGCTTTGATGAAAATGGGCTTGTGCAGTTTTCTCAAGATAGAATTGGGAGCAATATATTTGATTTTCTTTTATTTGCCATGCTTAGCTATAACCGTTCATTGATTGGTCAAGACTCTGAGTTAGAAGGAAGAATACTTAATGAAGCCCGAGTGACTTATGGTGATAAATGGCAATTCCTTTTTCCTGAAGCAGAAGGAAGCGTTAGCTCTCCCTTGCGCTCTGCCGGCGATGATAGATTTAAACTTTTATATCAGGCAGCTAAAGGCGCGCAGAGCGATTTTGGCAGTCTTTATTGGGAAATTCTTGATGTGTTTAGAAGGAGAACTTCTTTTGATAGAATGACTGATTGTAAATATGTAGATGGAGCTCTATCGTTTGTTGACCGGCAGATAATTTTCCCGCTTCTATATCGACTTGAAGAAAACCGTGAGTCCCCGGTTGCCTTAACGCCTGATGAGGTATTTGAGTATTTTTGTAGAATTAGCGAAGCAATCGATGTTATATCCGGCTTATACGCGCAGGTTCGCTGGGATAAAAATATTTCTCAAACTGCGGCCTATGAATTAAATTTTGACGATGGGCCTTTACATAGAATCATTGAAAAGGTGCTACTACCGTTACAAAGAGCTTTGAATCGCCATTGCGCGTCTTCGCCGTTTTTATCATCAAGTGAAATCGACAATTTTTATTCTCCCAACAATGCTTTTGGGGAGGGTAATTTATTATCACGCCACCATCAGGCAGATTTAATTATTGAGGTTTTCCCTAAGACCATAATAAAGAGAGGAAGTGTCTATAGAAAGAAGGGCTGGCAGGAGACTTTACCAATAGACTTAGCGTCACAAAACGCAGATAAAATCCGCTCGGCAATACAGACTTTGAATGATATTACGTCGGCCGATAGCGACATAATAGCAAGAGCCCGTAGGTTTGAAGAGGAAGTTACCGTGGTAGAGGTAGCTATGCCGGGCCACTTCTTGCTTTACGGAAGGGACGAGCAAAGCCAAGCTTATTACCAGGTAACTCACATTGGCAAGGAAAGTAAAATACTTTATATTCCGCGAATGTTTTTGGAGGACATAGAGTACCCTCAATATATTGCTACAGTTTTGCATCATGACCAGATGGAAATAGAAGATTATTCCGCCATGATTGCAGCGGGCAGAATCATTACTTATACGGTCGTGGAGGAAGCCCATCAGCGGGCTTTGGGGGTAGATCCTTTCGGAGTTTATACAAAAGTTATCACACGATGCGAGCGCATGATGGCAGTGAGTGATATGTTTACTACGAGCTTAGCAAGAGAACAAAGAAAAAGCGTGCGTAGGCAAATTGTAGAAAAGGTAAATCAATTAAAAGCAGTTAGGCTAGCAGATCAAAAATCAAGAAAAACTCTTCCCGAAGAAAGATTCCTCTTGGCGGATATATCAAAATTGAACATTCAACTAGCCTGTCTTTACGAGATTGATGATAGCCACAATAAGGCAGCAAGGCATTATAAGTTAGCTATCGAGACTTTAAGCGTCATTAAAACAGATGCAGAGATTGATGTTGGTTTCCTTCCTTTGCAGATTCACACGCGTTTAGTGTATATTTTAGCACGGCAAAAAATGTTGAGCGATCTAAGAAGAGAATTCAATAATTTTGCCAAGCTGAATATCGGAAGAGCGATGAATGATGCGGAAAGAGTTCTTTTTACTCTTTATATGGATCGCAATTTTGAAGCTGTAAAAATGACGGTCATTGAAATTTTAACGCGGCACCTTAAGGCGGCGCAAGAAGATAGAAAACCCGCCTTAGAGCAGTGGCGGATATCTCAGGCTATAAAATTTATACAAAGATGTAACTATGCTCCTCCGACAAATAATGGTACCCCCAGTGCTTCCTCGGCGGTTAATAATTATTTTTCGCAATTACACAGGCTGTTATCGCCAACCTTTTTATTAACCAGGAAAAGTTCAAGTTCACGACTTGCTACGAGCTACTCACGGCTAAACTTTGCCAGCTCGCCGCAGAGCCTTGGTGATAGCGGAAGATATAATGGAGAAATTGTCTTGGATCTTGGAGAGCCGCAGGCAGTGGATAGATATTTCATGAGAGAACTCAGATGTCTTGAACAGGCTAAAGTATCTTTCCTTGGACAGCTAAAAAATGCCTTTCGCAGAGGCTTTTTCCACGAGACATCAGCTTTGATAATAATTGATTTAGATGATAATTATTTAAGATTTGACGTTGATTTAACAAGGAAATTTTTGAGAATAGTTTCTCAACAAGGAGAGCATAAGGTAGGCCTCCTGCTAAAAGGCGAATTTATCCAGCAAGGCCCGATGCCCCAAATATTAGTGCCTTATGCTGATGTCTGGGTGGCGAGTGGAGATGGAGAAGTTACCCCACTCCTTAAATATATTGGAAAATTTGTAGACGAAAGATCAATCGTTGATTTAACATCCGAAGAATTGGATGAAGAGTTCCTGGCTAAGGTTTTTGATGGTATTGAAACCGCAGGCATTATGGGAAGGACTTTATTGGAAAGATGCATAAGAAAGCCTGTTTACTCAAAATTAGTTAAGGCGAGAATTAGGCAAGTGCAGATAACCCTCTTAGAGGGGATATTGGGAGATTTTTATTGGGATGTTCGTCCAATGGTCGCTTACGAAAAAGAGAGGGCCGGTATTGAGTGGCATACGCATCGTTTTAACAAAGATAACCACCTTAGTTTAGTTGACATAATTCATTGGGATAGGCCTAATAAAGCAAAAATAGTTGTTACTGAAACAGCAGATGGCCAATCTTACAGGTTAGGGTTATATCGCCCCAAAAGTCGTAACGCCGTTAAGTGTGCGCGTAAAGATTATGATGCCCTTATAGATAGACTGGGCATAGAAGCTGCAGTGATAAATGAAGAAATACCCGAAACATATTTTTATAAACGTTATCTTAACCTTTTGGAAAGAGACTCGACTCAAGGTAAGGTTTCCTCGGCGGTAAAAAAATCCCGCATCGGACAAATCGTGGATTCATCAGCTAATTTTTCTTCAAGTCCAATCAGGAAGAAGCGCAATCAAGGTAAGGTAAAAAGAGATAAATCAACAGAAGAGTTTGAGCGTAAGCTTTTAGAAGCTAGGAGATTTTTGTGGCGATTGTCTCTGGTAGTTACTATTATTTTTGTGCCGATTATGTTATCGGTTTCAGCTAAAACTGCTTCAATTCTGGGTATAGCCATTGCAACAGTAAGCATTATTCTTGTACTTACCAAATATATTCCGGCCTTACGGGCAGAGCATAAATGGGTTCTGGCCAGCGGTGTCAATGCCGCAACGGTTCAAGCTAATTGGTTTATCCGATTAGTGCGCAGCACCCAGCGTTTATTTACGGCGCTTACCTTGAGGCTAGGCATGGCAGTTGCCCGTTGTACCGGTGCTCGCGCGAAAATAGAAAATGAAATTAGATTAAAGATTGCACAAGAGATAGCCGAAACCAGAGCTTCTCTTGAAGCCACATGCCAGGAACTTGCCAGGATACGTCAAGATTTAGATAGAGAAAGGCTGGAACTAGAGCAGGCGCGTACACGTCTTGATCAGGATAGACGTGATTGGGATAAGGCGCGCGCGGTAAGAGAGAAGGAAGTTACTCAGGCTCGTCAGACGCAAAGTGCTGCTGACCGGGCTTCCCATGCCGCTTGTGAGGCGCAAGAATCATTAATCCAGGCGCAAACAGAATGGGATAGAAGAAGACAATTAGCAGAAGATGGTATTGCTCGGAGAATGCAGCAGCTAGCCTTACAGGAAGAAGAGTTAGTAGAGAGAGAAAGGCGACTTAGCGATGGGCAAGTAGATTTAATAAGACAAGAAGCAGCATTACAGCAAAAGGAAGAGGATTTAGAAAGGCGTCAACGCGCCGCTCAACAAGATTTAGATAGTCGGCATAACCGCCTTCGTCAGTGGATGCGATCTCTCTTACGTCAAGGCAGATTCTTGGATCAAAAAAGAGCCAACGTGGATAGAGAAGAGCGAGAATCATTAGCTAGGGCAGAGGCTCTCAGGGTGCGTCAGGAACAATTATACCGACAGGAAGAATCGATTCGAACACAAACCAGAGAGCTTCGAGCTATGCAAGATATACTCATGCAGGATTTAGCAAATCTTACCCGCGAGAGGATTGCTTTAAGCGAAGAGGAACTTTCGCTTTCAGCTCGTTATGCCGAAATTGACTCTAGGATAGCACAGCTTAATACAAGGATTGCTTTGCTTGAGAGTATGCTTGGCCAGTGGCGCGAGGCAAGAAATTGGTTATTAAGCGAACAGCGCAAGCTAGACGAACAAGAAGATTCTCAAGGTGCGCAAGCAAGCCGCCTGCAAGCTTTAGCTGATGAGTTAACTCAGCGAGAGCAAGATTTAACCCGAGGTTTTTCTGATCTCGCCGCTTGGTGTACGCAGATGGAAAGATTGCAACAAGATCTTTCTCAGCGAGAGTCATTGCTTGTTGAGCGGGAAGCCCGGGCGCGAGACATTGAGGAAGGACGTTTACCTAAGGCTACAGATGAACTTATCAGATTATTTGTTGAATGGCAGCAAAGAATCGCTATCGACCATACTTGTCTTTTTGAAAGAGAAGGTTTATTAATCCAAGAAATATTATCAAGTCTGCGCGCTGCAATATCTCTTTCTGCACGTCTTTCTGTGCTGGATTTTGTTCTACGAAACAGAATGCATGAAGCGGTAAATACGCTCTTAATAATTATTGTCGATAAACTCGATGAATCGTTTACCAGCGCATTATCTTCTACTGAAGAAGAAAACGTTATTTCTTTGTCGCGATTGATTGCGCCGGCATTATTAATCGTGGAGGGTATATCAGAACTCAGGCCAGCAGTAGATGGGGTTGGTATAGTCATTCCGCAAACATATACCGGTTTCCCCGCACGGATTTTAAGAGCACAGCGTTTTATCGAGGAGCGTTCGTATAGATTTGCCCAAGAGAGCCGTGATATTACAACAGAGGTAGAAAGTAACGAGGCATCTCTTACTAAAGGCCAAGCCTTAGTAATTACGCATCGATTTAGCCGCCGACGCATTGTTTTAGAATGGAATGGTGAAACTGAATTTGTGACTTTTAGTCCAAAGCCGCTGGTTAAATTCACTCTTCATACTCCTCTTGGCCTATGTCTTGTAAAGGGCCAGGAGTCGTATTGGTCTCGAGCTCACCAGCACCGCCCGCCTTTATCGCTGCACCAGAGACTTGCTAATCACAGAAGACTTACCACAAGTGCTTCGGATACCGCTTCTGGAGTTTATAAAGAAAATGGCGTTGAATGTCTTAATCAGGCGAAAAAAGAAGGATCGTCTATATATATTTTTATAGACGATATGATTGAAGAATCAATGAACCACGGAATTGCCTTTTTGATTGACGAAATGGTGTGGCTATTGCGTTTACACTTATTAAGGATGAGCGATGACTCTCAAACAGTTTTTGTTAGCGTGCATGACCCATATAAAATGTTTGAACAGCCATTAGTTATTACTAATGCTCGTGAGAGTTCATCTCCTTTAAGACAAATTATCGCTTCCCGGTCAGATTTTAGCGTTGAAGAAATAGCGGCGGTATCAAAAGTTTCTGCTTACGCTTTAGCCGGCCGTGATTTTGACCCGGCAAGAGCAATGTATTATATACCATTTTTACGCTTCCGGGCCAAAGAAACAGGTTATGCTAATGTGGTTAGTTATGTGCAAGCAATGACAGGGGGAGGCTCTTTATTACCGAAAGAGAGAACTGTGCGAAGGGAGCGAGATTATCTTTATGGCTGTTTCAATGGCTCTTGGGATGCGCATCCAGGCACATCCGGACCGGGCTTTGAAGAAAGAACTAAGAGGTTTCTTCTACAGCACATTAGAGATCTTTTAGGGCAAGGCAAGCAAGGAACTGGGAAGGTTATCCTTAAAGATATTGGTCCAGGCCGCGGTAAAATTATACCTCCGGAATTAGTACCATTGCTAGAATATTTAGCCAAGTTTATCCGTAGCCCTACAGGATGGGAACTGGTTATATATGCCTATGATGTGCAAACCAGCCATTTGTTGGATTTAGAAAACCTATTGCTACAGCAACGTTTTCCTTTCGGTACAGTCCGGCTTAATTTTAGATATGCTGATTTAAGAGATAATAAACAGTTCCGCTATATTTGCCAGGAGCAAAGTGACATAAGTATCTTCCGTAACATCCCTGCGCCGCAAAATGCCCGGCAGCGGCAATATTTGCGTGATTTATTAAGAAGCCGGATTTCTTCTGGTGGTTTTCTCGCCTATAAAGTTTGTCAAGGAGAAGAACAGATTCTGGGTCCGATTGGAATCGATCTCTCAGTTCCGTTTCCGAGTCAAAATCGCTTCAGCTTATTGCCAAAATTTAGTATCGGCAGTTTATTATCGTGGTTGCATGCCAGTTCTAGCCCGTTACAACAGCAAGTAGAAATAGAGCCGGTTAGGAGCTATCTGGCTAAATTAGTACTTAGTCATCCCGTTATTGGTCGTAACGACAGATTACGTAGTTTCTTTATGACTGCTATCCACCGAGTGAAAGAATATCCACATTTTGAAAAACTAAATCCTCAAGAAATCATAAGACGACCTTTATTTATTATGTTTTATCCTTCACCCAGAAGAGATATGGATAGGTTAATCATTCCATATAATGTTGTTTCTTTAGCAAGTGCATTAGCAGCAAAAGAAATTAATGTAGTCTTGGCGCCCATGCCGGAAGAGTTTGCTGCTCCGCCATATTATCGTGAAAATCAAGTTAATGTAGAGCGCAGTTATCCTTTCTTGCACGATTGGCTGGTTATGCTCGTTCAACGCTATGTAGATATATTCCGGGCATTTGGCTTGAGTAGCGATGAAGCAATGGAAAAAATAAATATCGGTATTTCTATGTTTGATGCCACTTACTTGGAAGGATTAGCCTTAATTGAAATTACACGAAGAATTTTACCTAAAATACGTGTATTTGCCGGTGGCCCGCTCGTTTCCGCCGAAGGAGAAGCAAAAACAGCCCTTAAAGAAATGATGCATAATATGCGTCCTCATGGGCCAAATGTTTTGATTAATGGAGAAGCCGAGGAATTATTACCCGAAGTAGTTTGGAAATTAGATGGTTTAGCCGCCGATAAAGCTATTAGCGAATTAACCGCTCATCAATTTGATGATAAACAAGGATTAGCTTTAGCTTTTGCTGGCAGATGCTATGAATTTGGCTTTGAGAGGAAAAATTTTATTCCGCAATTCCGTATGGATACTTTGAGTTTTTATCCGGAATTTGTCGCTGAAGACGTGAATATTCTTTATGTCCCGGAGCGAGGCTGTCGGCGTAATCCGCGCTGCAGTTTTTGTTCTTTCACTATGGTACCGGGTGTACGTATGCCTCAATCCGAAAAAATCGTGCGTGAATTACGAGATATCGACAGAGTTGTGGGCGAGTTTAAACAGGATTGGAGGGCAGGTGTTTTAAGCGGCAACTTTAGAAGTTTATATGATTTTCCGCTTTCAAGAGTAGACAGAGAATTTGTTTATCAGTTTAGCTGTGCAGTTTTAACAGAAATTACCGGCGATATACAGGCGTTAGGTGTTTTACCTGCTAATATTGCTCACCATCTTAATTTTTGCAGGCAATCTGGGTATTTGGCACAGCTTATTCAAATAGCTACCGCGCTACATTTGCACTATCGAGTTGATATGTTGGTTATCCTGACAAACCTGGTAGCAAGTAATATTCTTTGTGAGAATAAAACACGATTAATCATAGAAGATGATAGCTTTTTACAGAGAAAAAGAATAGCTATGGAAGTAATACAAGCGCTTAAGACAGAACCTTTAAAAAACATATGTTTAATAGCTTTTCAGGCTCACTTGGCTGATTTCAATAAAGCGGGATTTGAGGGCGATGTTGCGTTAGCTCAATTAGTGAGTGAAGTATTAAAAGACCTAGATCAGAGTATAGTAACTGGCTTAGAAAGCGGCAGTAATAAAAATTTAGGCGATTGGGGAAAAGGCTTTGATTGGCCATGGGCTTACCAACGTATTCGGTGGCTTGACGAGAGAAGTGTCCATGTTGCATTGAATATAATTATTGCTGGAGAAGAAAATGTTCCTCAAGAAATAATCGAGTCTTTAGGTAATTTAGCCTATTTACTTTTGAGTACTCAATATGTAACTATTGCCTATGTGGCTCCTTTTGTGATGCCTTTAAGAGGTTCAAGACTAGGAAGGAATTTTGACGCACGCAATCATTCCTGTGCTTTAGCTTGCGGTTGGGCAGAGAGGTATTTAGAAAAACCCATAGTTCTTATGGCTTTCCCTCGCGATGAAGTAGCATTAAGAGTGCTTATAGCGTACGAAGCAGATTTGAGGTCTTGTGCCGGTGCCTCAAGGGCTGAAACAGTAACAATTTTTAGGCGAGTCATGCAGGAATTAAGAAACACAGCGCGTCATGTGCAGCACCCGGATTTAGCTTTAATCGAAAGGGTATATAATGAAAAAGAAGAAATAGTTGTTAGCGTTTCTAGCCCTCTTAAGGGAACGCTATCCCAGTTAGGGGGGGATACCTGGAATATTGTTTCTTCCTCAATAGCGGTGCAAATTAAAAAAATTATTAACGAAATAGAAATTAGTAATGATGATTCGCAACAAAAACGAAATGCTGAACAGTTGCAGCAGATTCTTCCTCAGGATACTAACCTAAAGCTGACAACTATCCAGGTGAGTATATTGATAAATGCCATAAAAAGAGCTACGGAGCATTATGCGCGGTTTAGCCTTGCTGAAGCTTTAGGCCAGGCAATACGTAACAATCCTATTTTAGTAGAAGAAACAATTATGGTTATCGGCCAATGCCAAGATTCTTCTGAAGTTTACTATTTTTCTCATGCCCTGCAAAAAGCTATGGAAAATAATTTAAGTATTAAATTCTCCTTGCCTCAGGCCGGTATCTTGGTTGATGTTATTGTCAAGTTTGCTTATGCGCCTGTGCGTTTATTGCTTGGCCGTTGTTTGTTCCAGGCGCTGCAAAATGATTTGTTTCTAAAGCTTACAATTACACAAATTAAGTCATTACTTGAGGTCAGCAAGTTACCGGATACGCCGGATGCGCTCGTTTCTGTCTTAGGTCAAGCTTTCAAAAACGATCCTTCGCTGAAACTTGAGGTACCGCAAGTGCAAATTCTAGTTGATGGGCTTAAAAATGCAAAGCGTGACGATTTACGGTGTAGCTTCTCCTTTGCGTTAGGCGTGGCAGCCATCAATCACCATCCTTTAGTTGCAACTATCATTGATGCTATCGATGGCTGCGATGATAATATGGCATGTTACCGTTTCGCCAATTCCTTGGACCAGGCTTTAAGCAGCGACCGTTCTGTAGTGCTTGGTGATGATCAGGCACGTGTATTGGTTAAAACGTTAAAACGTATATATGCTGCAAGTCATGTGCAGAGAGAAGCTTTACCTGGGCATATCGGAACTTTAGTTCGCTCTACACCGAGGGTTCAGGATGATAATATTGAGTTTATGTTTGTCACTGTTTTAAGCCGAGCGGTTTTTAATCGGCATGATTTATTTGTATTTTTGAGCGAGGTCATAGAATATCTATTAAGCATAGATATGCAATATTTATTAAGACTTGTCGATGCTATTCATGCCGAAATTCTGTCTTTGTGGCTTGTGCCCGATAAAGTTTATGTTTATGTACAACTATTCTTGGCAAAAACCGATTTAGTAACTGCAAAAATCCTGCTTTCAAAATATTTCGAGAAGTGTCCGCAAAACAAATTTGCTTCAAACTTAGCCGAGCGCGGTGATTATGACTGGCCGCTTATTTTAAGCACCATCGAACAGAATCTACTCATGCAGCCATGCTATCGTGATGAATGTGTGGCAGTAGTTACCAGCGCCGAGTACGACCAGCAGAAGCTCTTGGCGGTGATGCTTAAGCAAAGAGTCTATTGCGCTGATGCCAAACAGCGAGGGGTAGTGCCTTTGCCTGTTCTTTATACCGGAATCACCCTTTCCAATCTCAGCCAATATCTTGGCTATTATACCTTAGTCTGGGAAGAATTCAGGCAATTCATGGATGTTAACCATGGCTGGTTTCACCAGAATCCCGGCGCTTTTCTCCAAGATCCGGCAAGAGAAAACCTCAGACCGGCTAAGGCGTCAAGCGCGATAGATGCCAGCACACAAGTTCAGGGATATATCACTACCATAGAGATCGCTGCTACTAATAGCCAAATAATGACCGCCGCTCATTTTCTGATAGTCTTACTCAAAGAGCGGGAAGCTCTTACGTTAAGCCTTGCGCAAGCTAGAATAGTTTTAGCTGCTTTTAGCCGCGTAAGTTATGATACGGAAGCCGGTTACTATCTTGCCTATGTTTTACGTACTGCTCAAGAAAGAAATAGTACTATCGTCTTTTCGCGTGACGAAGCTAAAATATTTGCTAAAGCCATCGGAGAACATCCGGAAGCCAATACCCGCACTATGCTGTCTTTTGCTTATGGCCGGGCAATATCTCGCGGTCCGCCGGAATTATTAACAGATTTATCCACTGCCCTTGAAGAAATCCAAGATGCCACCGCTATTAGATATTTGGTTTCAGCCTTTGAGGCAGCGCTAGAAAATAACACTTCCATTATCGTTTCAGGGGAAACAATGGATATTCTAATCAGCGTCAATAAGAGGCTAAAAAGCTCCGATACAACTTTAGCTAAAGTATTAGGTCAAATAATCATCCGTAACCCCGCATTACGGGAAAAATTGATTAATGCGATTAGGGGAAAGCAGGAGTCAGAGGTACGCTTTAATTTAGCGTATGCTTTACATAATGCGCTTGACACCAGTATCAGCATTCAACTTCCTGACAATGAAATTAATATTTTGGTCGATATTTTAAGAGGAGATACAAAGACAGATGAACGTTTATGGTTAATATCTGCCTTAGGCGTGGCTATTGTTAATAATCCTAAGCAGGTTGCTTTATTGATTACCGCTATTACAGATACAAGAGAAAACAAAAAACGCTATCATTTAGTTTCTTCCTTGCATGCCGTCCTTAGTAAGGGAAAAGCCATTTCGCTTATATATACGCAAGCCGCTGTTTTATTGGAAATTATTAAAGGAATTAATGAAGTAGATATACGTTCACGTTTTGCTGCCACTCTGGCTTTAGCTGCGGCTGACAATCAAGAGCTTGTCGCGCTGCTTAATCAGGCGCGAGATTATCTTATAAATATAAATGATTCTGATAGCATTATCGAAATCGTTAAGGCGCTTACTTTCAAAGCGCTTACCCATCAAAAAGCTGCCTGGTTTACGGTTCAGGAATTTTATTTCTATTTAATATTTTTAATGAGAAAGGCGCGCATAAATGAAGTAAAAGATCTTGCTAAACAATATCTTACTGCTTACCCCCGTACAGATTTTCATACCCTTGAGGCTACGCAAGAACAATCCGATTGGGTGCTTATTTTAAGTACTATCGATCGCCCTTTGCTCATGCAGTCATGTTACCGCGATGAATATGTAGCGGTAGTAGTGAGCACCGAGCACGAAGAGCAGAAATTTTTAGCGGTAATGCTAAAACAAAGAATTTACTGTGATGATGCGGCTACCAGAGGGGTGTTACCCGCGCCTATTCTTTATACCGGCATAACTCTCTCAAACCTTAATCAATACCTGAGTCATTACACTTTAATCTGGGAAGAGTTTAAGAGGTTTATGGATGCTAACTATGTCCGGTTCCACCAGAATACCGGCGATTTTCTTCAAGATCCGGCAAAAGAAAATCTAAGGCCAGTTAAAGCGTCAAGCGCGATAGAGCTAACTTCAGGGGAATGGGTAAAGAGATTCTTGGAAGCTGAGACAGAAGAAAAAAAGCTTGGCGTAATTCGTGAGCTAGGAATCGCTGCTTCTCAAGGCAGCCAACCCGCTGCTGAGGCACTTAAGGAAATAATTACTTCTCAAGTCTCTGAAAGTATAAAAAAAGCAGCAATCGAAGCATTGGCAGAGGCTATTGAGCGTGGCAGTCCGTGCGCCGTCACCGTCATGGAAGAGCTCGCTGATACTTTTAAAATAATAATCACCTCCCAAGCTTCTATGAGCATAAGCGCAACAATTAGAGCATTAGGGTTAGCTGCTTCCCGTCGCAGTAAACCTGCCCTTGCCGCCATAGAAGAACTTGCTGATACTTTGGAAGAAATCATCGCCTCTCATTCTGAAGGCGCAAAAGAAGCAGCAATCAGGGCATTAGGAACTGCTGTTGAGTGTGGCAGCCAAACTGCTATAACCGCCATAGGAAAGTCTTTTGGTGCTTTAAAAGGCGTTATTGCATCTCAATCTCATGAGATTTTAAAAGAGATGGCAAAGTCATTGCTTAGAGACTTTTTGCACAGTGATCAAAAATTTTTGGTTAAGGAGGCTGCCAAGGGTGAGATGGACTGGCCTATTATTCTAAACAATATCTATCAAAGTTTGCTCATACAAGAACAATACCTTGGTGACTATGTAGAGGTGGTAGTCAGCGCCGACCATGAAGAACAAAACCTTCTGGCAGTGATGCTAAAGCAAAGAATCTATTGTGATGATGCAGTTACCAGGGGAGTGCTGCCTGTGCCTGTTCTTTATACTGGAATAATTCTCTTAAGCCTCAGTCAATACCTTAGCCATTATACTTTAGCCTGGGGAGAGTTTAGGAAGTTTATGGATGCCAATCATGCTTTGTTTCATGCTCAACCCGCCATGTTTAGCCGGGATCCGACAAGAGAAGAGCTGAGGCCAAGAAAAGATAGATCATCGAGTATACTAGAAAATATACATAATGGTCCAAGCCCCCTTTTTTATTCTAGTCATAATTTGTTGGGGGCGTCAGTACAAAGTGCCTCCAGTCCAACCATAGATTATTCAAAGCTTTTAGATCCATCCGGACGCATTACCCCGGGATTATTATTTCAAACTGATGATTCTTATGTAACACACGCGAGAGGATTATTAACTCAAGCTACCGTTGATCCGCTTGCCTTATGTTGGGCAATTCTTACTTTAACGGTTAAATTTTTCCCTGACGGCTTAAACTGTTTTAATGTTTTGCCGCTTAGGGCAAGTTTATTAGCGGAGGATTATCATGGGTTATCCCAAGACCATAACTTCTCTTTTATGCAAAGATTATTAAATCAGGGGGTTGAGATAATTAGGGACTATAAGGCTATAACAGGTTACCAGAGTGAATTCGTTTCCAGGTTTCCGGAAATTATAATAACAGCATCTCAAGAGCATTTAGGTTATGTGCAGGGTAACCTGAATAATTTGCGAGGGTTACTAAGAATTGCTCCTTTTGTTGAATTAATAGACGGTTTAACATGGAATGCCGGACGGAATAATTTCGGAACACTTTTCCGGGATCAACTGTGCGTCGCTATGAGTAATGCTTCTGACTACGCAGGTAATCTTGAATTATTCGCCAAACTGACAGCAGTTCTAAAACAATCTAGCTCACCACTCGAAGAATACACAACCAAATCCCTGCCTTGCCGGCAGGCAGGCCACCTCCGGGGTGGGCTTTGGTTGAAAAGCAAAATTCACACCAGTTCGCCACTTGCTCAATATCCGGATTCGGAGACGATGTATCAAGATATAAAAACATTTATTGAGCGCATCGATCCATATTTACATTATCAATTAGAACAGTCTTTATATGAGCGTCCGGGAAGGCTTGATGGTTGGCCAATAGTTTGTATTACCAGTTCTTATGTCCTTGGTAACATTTTAGCCAGGTATTTTGGGGATAAATATGGCTTAGTTTTTGGTGGTTACGCGCCAAACAGAATTGATTTTATAATGACCGAAGCGGAATTTGTGGAGGTCGATGGTTATGTAAGTTCCGGTGATCAGGGAGCGTTGATGTTGGTTTTGGGCGGCCGCGACTATGCCTTAATTAATGTGATGTACGGTTTAATCGATCCAGATTTTTGCTGGCGCACGCTGGTTGATAGAATTGATGATTACCCGAGTAAAGAAGAATTACTCAATAGGCGCAAATTCATCTGGATTGACGAAGAAACAAGGAGAGAGTCGGGCGGCGATTCTCACGGAGTTGCCAGATGGGCCTGGGAGGGCGCCTGGACGATTGCTGATAAAATTGACTGGGAGAATGTTCCCCAGACAGAACCCATAAAAACTATCAGTGGTTTATTTAGGCCATTTTGCGGCCCTTCCAGTTCGCATACTGCCGGAGCTAATAGAATTGCTACTTCCGCAAGAGAAGTTTTCTTTGCGCATCAGCAAGATTTAGGCGAATTAACCGAAATTAATGTTACGGTTTACGATTCATATGCGACCACCGGTACAGGCCACCAGACGGCAGAAGCTTTAATTGCCGGTTTGCTGGGTATGCGTATGGATAATCCTATGATGTGGAACTCTTTTTCCGAGGCACACATGAACAGAATTATTGAAAAAACAGGATGTATTAGCCAGTGGCATGGCGCGATAAATATTGGTAACAGCCAGGATGTTTTGGTTGTACTGGATAGTGATGTTAAAACCGTAACGAAACATCCCAATACCGCCATTATTACGTTTAAGGGTGCAAAGGCAGTGCTTGTGTGTGTCGGGGAATCCCTGGGTGCTGCCGAAATCGCTATTACCGCCAAAATAACAGATGTTACTAACTCAAAAACAGATGAAATTGCTGTTCAACCCGATCAAGCCGCGTACGTTATCCGTGGGCACCATGATTTCTTAACCGCAACTGGTTTACTCAAACTTGCAGCAAGAAAGAAATTAACCATGGTCGATTTTCTTATTGCTGGCGAAGGTAATGTTTTAGGTATATCTCGTGGTGAGCTTTATGATAATTTAAGGCATATTTGGACAATAATGTGCCAAAGTATTGAACGGGGAATACACTCATCAGAGGCTACGCTCGCGCATTATGCCGGCGATGTTGCCGTTAAGATGCATGCTTATGCCACACAGAAGAGCGCCTTGCCCTATGATTGGTACTTAAGAGCGGCTGTGTATGCTATGGCTATAGCTGAAGAAAATGCCCGCGGACATTTGATTGTGGGTGCACCTACTGGCGGTTCTTGCGGGATTATTCCGGCAGTTCTATATAGTTATGTAGAAATTATGCAACAACATGGACCGATTGAAGAAGATAAAATTCTTAATGCACTTATCCTTGCCCAGGCTATTGGTAGAATTATCCAGCATAATTATACTTTAGCTGGATCGGTTGGGGGATGCCAGGCTGAAATTGGCAGTGCTACTGCCATGGCTGCCGCAGCCCTTATGTACTTAGAGGGCGGAACAGATGAACAAATACTTAATGCTGCAACTTATGGTCTTTTAACTTGGTTAGGTACAACTTGCGAGCCGGTGGAAGGTTTTGTAGAAGTTCCTTGTATTGATCGTAACGGCTTGGGTGCTGCATTGGCTATCGCTAGCGTATTAACAATATTTGCCAAAGAAGAGGTGCCTGTTTTTAATCTTGCAGTTAGCCACATGCAAACCGCGGGGGCCAGTATACCGGCAATTTTTAAGGAAAATATTGCCGGAGCCTTGGGAACATTTACCGACAAAACTCTCGCTAAAACAATTGAGCGTTTACGTAAAGGTTTATCTCTTGCTTATCGTACCTATGTTCAATTTAAGACACACTTAAGTCTTTCTGCCTGGCGGTTCTCGGGTGGCGTCAAAAAGAGCGCATTAGAAAGTGTTTTAGAATCAAGGCCATATTATAACGGATTTTTCCCAAGGGCTCTCTATAACTTAAAAGTTTTAGCAACCGGCAGGTTTGGAAGTTCTTTGAATGATCCTATCGCCGACGCAGCATATCAAGCAGTTGCAGAAATTATGGATATGCCGGAGATTGATTTTGCGGTCATCACGCCTTTTAGGAAAGCGCTATTTGAGCATATTGGTTATCCTCAGCTGAATATCCGCGGTCAATTAGCGGTATCAGCTGGTTTTAGTGCGGGAGTGCTTACTCATCTTTTGGGAGCTTCAAATATCGACTTGGTCCAGAATGCATGCGCTATCTCCACTGCTAATATGCTTGGAGCATTTTATCCGACGGAAGTTCCGCAAGCACCGTTACGCGCCGCAGCGCTAATGAGTAGCTATCTTTCGGCAATAGGGATTTTGAGCGGAGTAAAACAACGGATAACCTTCCCTAAAGTGCTTGGGTCTCTTGAGCGAGTTAACAATTATCCAGCTTGTCAGGCTTGCCAACTTGCTTGTGGCCGTCATGGTAATGAGAAGGCCAGTTCAGCTTTAGATGATAGGAGTGGTCAGAAAGTAGCGGCTCAAAAAATCCCAGCATACGATTACCAAGAAGTTTTGCGTATAATTGATTATCTTGATAGCACGAGATTAGAAAGTAATCTAAGGCAAAAGCTTGAGAGTACTGATACCGAACCAGTATGGATAGCAGAGGATATTTTGAGGGACGCTGCAAGATTTGGGCGCATAGCTTCACGGGTTAAAGCTCTTTATAAACGAACGTATGGTAAGCTGCCTGATTTTAGAATAGCGGTCGATCCTTCGGGTGAAGGCATGTATGGCGCATACGAAGAGGATGTTATCGCCAGCTTTTTTGACCATGTTGGCGTAGCCATCGAAGATGATATGCTTGAGGTGGGAAGCGGCGATGGTAGTATTTCAGATTTTATGGCGCACAAATTTGGTATTAGGGCTACCGGTATTGAGGTGTGGCCCCCATACTGTGAATATGCTAATTTTCTTAGAGATGAACTTGTAAGAAGAAAATTTAATAAAGCAGGTACGGTCAGGTTTCTAAATAATAATTTTGCGGACGAAAGCGTTGATTTTTCACAATACTCATTAATATATTATGCGGCACTTGGCGCGAGAAGGAAAAGTGAGCTTGCTGCTAAATTAATTGGTGTGAAAGTAAAAAGTAAGACACTAATCCGCGGTTCCTGCGATGAGTTAGTGGAAGGTATTTTAGCATCCCATCCCGATTTTGCATTAAGAAAACTTGAGATAGAGCATAACGGAGAACTTACCGGCATCAAGGCTAGGCTTTATACCAGAGTGGCAGTGACAAGTTACGAGCCTACTCTAAATGCCAAAGTTTCTTCTTCTTTATCAGTTCTTACTTCAGGGGTTGAGGCTTTTGTCCGTTGGCATAACTATGGTTTGCGTGATCCGCGTTTAGCCATGGAGCCGCTTGAGATTATCTTTGAGGAACTAGAGTACGAAGGGCTTTATTTTCTCCGTGACGACCATGCTTCGAAGGTGACCATTCCCGTCAATAGTTATACACGCTTCATTATGGCTGAACCACAAAGGTTTCAGTCTTTACTTGATGATATCCTTTTTGACTGGCATATGCGTCAGACCCGCAAAATTTTAATTAACCAGCTTGGTTTTGAGAGGGACGAAATTTTACGCGATTATATAATGTATAGCGAAAGTGAGCTAGCGCATATTCATTGTGCATTAGAATTAACAAGATTTTTAATGAGCGGAGTAAAAGCGATTGATCTTGGTTCGGGCTTAGGAGGGAGCGTGGGGTGGATGTTTAATTGTGGCGCTGACGTCCAGGGTGTGGATATTTTAGAGGAAAATAACCGCTTAGCAGTGCAGAATGATCAGAGATTGGAAGGGAGGTTATATACTGGACACATTGTCCGGCTTCCGCAATTTGCCGAAGGAGTTTTTGATATCGCCCTATGTCTTGATATTATTTATCTTATGCCTTTACGTTTGATATTCCTTGCTGTGAAAGAGGCTGGGCGAATTCTTAAACCAGGCGGAAAGCTCGCTATTCATTCTCGTTATTCATGTGGCATGACTGAACAAACACATTTAGTTTCTTTTAAACAATGGGAAGACATTTCTCAAAGAGCCGGCCTTGAGCCCGAAGGAAATGATCTAAAATATATTGGTAATGACGGATTTATTATCTTTGGCCGTAAGAGACTTGATGTGTCTTTATCGCCAAGTGATTGCCGTCCATTTTCTCAATGTTCAAGCCCCACAGTTTCTGTTTCCGAAACACTGAGCGTCATTATTTTGCAAGATATGTTTAATACAACAGCAACAACGGATTTTCGCCAAGCTCATCATCCGGATTTAGCAGAAATCGAAGCCATGTATGATGCGAAAGCAGGCGTGTTAGGCGCTTATGCCAGTTCCTCGGTTGATTTCATAGAGCCCAAACCTCTTGGGCGGTTATTGTTTCATTCGGTCATGAATAGCTCTATTTCATTTTCTGCTTCAAGCGCTATATCTGCGTTACAGCGTTCATTTAGAGGGCAGACGCCGGTTTTATGGCTTGAGCTAGGCATGTCTCAAGGAAAGTATTTTGCCAAGCTTGGTGAGATTAGCGAATTAGCAATGGTTTTTAGCAAGGTAGCTAATAAAAAAGGAAAATACTCCGAAGAAGGGAAATATCTTGTCGAAGTTTTAGACGATGCCCTGAAACATACAAAAGTAAAAGGCAATCCTGTTTGGTTAAAGGCAACTAAGAGCTTTTCTGATATGTTAAAGGGTGCCTTTGCCGCGCCTGTTGAGGGGAAATATCCCCTTTATCCTTGTACCAATCTTGCCCATCAGGCTTTGATCGAAATGGTGCGGCAGTGGCCGAAACGCGAACGGCACACGCACGTGACCATGTCTATTTCACCATTAATGGTAATAGGTGAACTTAAAGAATTGCAATCGTTACCAGGTTATCGAACAGCTCTTTTAAATAAGTTTAAGCAATCAATTTCTAATCAGCCAAAGAAGGAAGACGCGCATAGAACATTTTATGAATTGCTGCAGAAGTCTAGTGATTGGCGTGATTTGCCGGAAGATGAAGTATGGGAATTCATGAAAGACACGGGTATTCGTGATGATTATTGGATGGATTTACTTAAGCAAGATGATTACATAAAGGTATTAATAAGGCTTATCGTTGGGGTTGTCAGACAGAATTTTACTGACGGTATTACTGATCTGGAGTTACGTTTTAATCCCTTCAAGCCTTTTGGCGATAAAACCGTTGGCTGGAAAGAAGTAAAGACTTACCTAGAAAAATTAACCGAAGCAATTAAAACTGTCGAAGGAGAGGCTGACGCGGCTTTTGGACGCAGTCACCGGGTTTCCTACATGTTTTCTTTTAATAGAAGAGGCATGAGAAGAATTGATATCGCAAAAAAAGGTAAACACTTCAAAGAGGTTAGAAAAGAATGGAAAAGAAAATTCTTTGCCCTACGTGTTTTAAGAAGAAAATGTGATCCTGAATTAAAAAATCGTTTAAACGGTATTGATATTTCTGGGGGTGAGCCTTTTGATGGTTTAGCTAAAGTTACGGTTGAGGATATTACGCGGGATTACGCTTTAATTTGGTTAGCCAACCAATTAAAAAAATTAAAAGAACAGGGTTATGAGATAAGCATGCATTTGGGCGATTTTACTGCTCGAAGGCCTCCGGATGATCTTGATGGCCATATTGTATTTATCAGGGCTCATCTTGAAGCTTTAGAAGGTATTGTTGACAGAATAGGCCATGGTAGGATGCTTACTCCCGGAATGGTCCCTGTATGGGGTAAAGATAGTAAATGTTCATGGAAGAAGGTGTCTGAAACCTTAAGCCTTTTAGACGATTTCAGACAGAAGTATCCCCAGGTTATTATTGAAACAACACAAGAAACAGATACACAGGATTTAGTAATTTTACGGGAAAATTATCCCAACTACTGGTGGTATGAAAATGATTATAAAATGGAGATAGTATATGGTTCGGATGGTCTTTATACTAATCCGCCTACTACTTTGTCGCAGTGGCTTGTGCGATTGATGTTGGCATCGCCTACACCCATGTATCCTTCGCAAGGAAGAATTAATGGCATTACCGTTAAGCAAATGCACACTGCGGTATCCAGTCCTGTATTGCCAAGAGAAAGATTGGGCCATGCCTTGCCGGGTATAGTCAACAAAGTTTCGATAATTAATGGAATTACCTCTCGCGGACCGCCGGAGCAATTTGAAAGTGTAACCAGCTCGCCCGCTACCGCTAAAGTAGATGTCAATGAAGTTGTGCGTGATGCGCTTTCTGTCGGCCAAAAAATCCAATTAGCATTTACGGAAAACCAATTGCGGGTTGACGTGCAATATTATAGAGGCCGCTTGCCGAAACTTTCTATAGACCGCAACAAATTACAATCTGCCATTTCAGAGGTATTCTGGAACGCAATAGATCATTCCCCTCGAGGAGGAACAATAACCGTAAGAGTATCTTTGGAAGGTCGTAATCCCGCCAAAAGGAACGTAATAGTTTTTATTTTTAATCAAGGCGTGGGTGTAGACATAGCGACAATAGTGCGGTCAGCTCTTGGTTTAGGAGTGATCTCAGTCGATATGGTCAGCCAGCTTTCTATGCAAGATAAGCTAAATTTGGTTTTTGAAGAACATGTTACCACGAAGGAAAAAGAGATTGGTGGCTTAGGTTTATTTCTTGCCCGCCAAGACATTGAAGGCTGCGGCGGTACCATTGAAATATATTCTACACGAGGTGTTGGGGTGTTAGTTGCGATAGTTTTGCCTGTTAAGACAGGAGCAAATTTAGTGATTTCGTCGGATAAAAAAATAAGTTCGCCTATCGCAACGTATCAGAACCATTCTTTCAGGCAGCATTGGCCGGTAATAGATGAAGAAAAGGAGCGCAAACAAACATTCGAGCTGGTTTTTAAAGTATTTAACCGCGCTGGCTGGTTTATTCCGGATTTAAGAGAGGCGCAGGCCTTATGCGAAGAAGCGCTTGAACTTTATCCCGCAGAAATTGACTTCTTAGAGATTTTAGCAGAGATTTATTATCGTTTAAGAGAATACAGACGCATAGTTACCTTGCTTGAACCGGTCGTTGCAATTGATACTGCATATTTACGCTGGTTTGAATGGCTTGCTAGGGCGGAGGAGAAATTAGATAACGATCACGGCGCGATTATGTATCGTGAAGCGATTGCACAAAGAAATCCTTCTGATAGTGGCAATAACCATCGTTTGAGTTCGTTATATTCCCGCACGCAAAATCGTAAAACCCGTAGCTCCTCACCAAGCGTAGTTTTAGATAATTTTTTTGCCGTTTCTAGTCCCCTGCAACAAACTAAACCCTGGAAGGGTCAGGAGTCAATTACGCAAGTGGCCGAGCGAGCGCTTGAATTATTTCGTAGCCAACCTTACCGTAGTATTTGGCCTGCGGATGCTCATTTGATAATAGATACAGGATTCTCCGAGCCGCAAATACTTAAATATCGCAGCCAAATAAGGCAGGAAGTTTTACGTTTAGCTAGCCTCCAAGAGGATTATTACCGGCGCGTTTCGCTGGAATTAAGAATCATTTTTGCTAACCAGTGTCAACTCAAACAAAAAGGAAAAGGTTGTGTTGACCCGCTGCTTTTGGCCGTATCTATATTAACTGCGGCAAGAGACCGGCTGCAGCCTACAGAATTAATCCGAGAAAATTTAATTTTACGCTCATCCCGAGTGGCCGCGATGCTTAAACGGGCTTATGATGATGGTAATAAAGATATTGTCATGGCCAAAGAACAATTACTGCATACAAACACCGTACTTTTTGAGTATATTAATTATTGGTTGGCTAGGCTATTCTTAGAGGCACGTATTTTTGATATTGAGCAAATTATTGTTTCTTTTAACCAAAAGGGAATTAAAAGCGTGCAGCTGGCAAAGGGAAAAGCAATTGAAGAGCAAATGATGCAGGAAACCACCAGAAAACATGTCATTACTTTATTTGAGGCTATTGCCAGGCTAAAAAGTAGCGATCCCGATTTGTGTGGTATTGTTTTGTTGAATGCCAGGGATGCGCAAAGATTGACCGGCGTTTGCACTGTAGCGCAGCGCGAAACCTGGGAACCGATGAATGACTTGCTCACGCAGGTATTTTCAGCCGGCCCGGAAAAATGTGGTCCGGATAACGATCCTTTACGTAAAGCCGCAGAGCATTTACGCGCAGCCGCTGATATCAAAGGAAAAACCTGGCGGGTGGCCATTGCCGGACAGAAAAAAGGTTACACGCATACCCACACCGCAGTTGCGCAAGGGATAATTCTAGCCGTAGAAAAGATAGTTGTTGCTGAGCATAGGGTTGAGCCGCGCACCTTTACTTTTACCCGCGCCAATATAGAAGAACTCTTGGAAAAATCATGTTTTCATCATCTCGAAGACGGCGGTTTGAGCGTTTTGGCGTCAGTGAAGCAGTGCGTGGATTACGCGCTTTCTGATGTTATACCGGAAGACCAAAACAGCGACCAGTATTATTGGTATTTATTAGGCCAAAGCTTAAGAAGGCTTCGGGCGAATATAGTTATTGTTGAACAAGGCTGGTCAGATGCGCGTTTACAAGGAGAAGAAGGTATAGAGCATTTAATACAATGCTCTGCTAGGTTTGCCTGCGATTTATTCTTACGCGAACCGCAGCGTAGTATCTGGCCAGGTGCTGAGAGGTTGATTCAAGAAACCGGACTTAACCCTGCGCATACGTACAAATATTCAGAAAGAATAGAAGAAGAAACATTGATGTTAGCAAAAGCTGCGCCAGCGCAAAGCCGGCGTAGCCTCATCCAACGTATTTCTTTCGCCATTCATTATTATCGCATGAATAAACTTAAACTTGCCGGAGTGAAGGGTTGTACTGATCCTTTGGTGGTAGCAAGAAAGATAATAGCTGTTACTGCCAGAGAAGTACGCGCTGGAAGAATAATTGCCGAAAAAGAAATAGATTTAAGGCGTAATCATATTGAAGTCGCTGCGCAATTAGGCAGAAACCTGCTTTCTAAAAAACATGCCCATGAATTGATATGCGCTATACATTTCTGGATGGTATTATTTTTCCAGGAACCTTCCGTATATGGGGTAGAAGAGGAAGTTAGTGCACTTACCTCAAGAGGCGTTGAGAGATTGCGCATTCAATTTATCCGTAAAAACGAAGAGCCTGTCCAAACAGCAAAAACTTTACATCACCTTGAGACAATACTGGCTTTAGCAATATTGGCCCCCGAAACAGATGTCGTTCAGGCAGTAGCTGGGGTTACGACACAGGTTGTATTAGCTGTTGATGCGCCTGAAGTTATAATACCTGTTGATCTAGGGACAGTTTTAGAAGATAGTGTTTTACCACCGTCCCCTGCAATCGCTCCGGCTTTAGGCGCTGCTGTTCTTGTAACTGAATCTTTTAGTGGTCAGATTCCCGCAGAAGTCATCGCGGCTAAACCAACCCTGGAAACTCAAGTCTTAACAGAACCAGCCACCGTATTAGCTGCAGTTACCAAGGATGAAGTTCGTGTTCCAGGGCAAGCCGGCATAGTTCCTTTAACTAGCCAACCGCGTTTAGTGGCAATAAATAAGCCGGAAAACGTTATGGTTGGCAAAAAATTTACGATTATAGTTGAAATTTTAGATGTACAGGGAAATCCTGATGTAAAAGTGAGAGAGAAAATTACTTTTGAATCAAGCGATAGTGAAGCAAGCTATCCCACTAAACCATATTATTTTACAAAACAAGACCAAGGCCAGCATGTTTTTAGTATAACTTTTGGAACTGTGGGGAGACAATGTTTGATTATCGCAGATTCCCACGATCATTCATTAACTTTAAGTTTTGCGGTGGAGCCTACCTTAGAGCAAAGAACCGCATCTGAAGTTGAGCCCGTAGCGCATGTCCATGAATTTGTGAGCATTTCTCCCGAAACTCAGGCACAAGAGAGGTTATCGGGAGAAAATTTAAAAATTATGCAGGCAGGTATTGAGCATTTGCGTAGAGGCTGCACGAATATTATTATTATGGGGAAAATTAAACTGATTGAAGAAGCCTTAGTTATGATTCATATCATGCAAGCCTTTACTCGAGGCCTCTGGAGTAGAACGGAAATTCGTTATGGTGGAGGAATGACAGAGGCGAATGTAAGAGAAGCATATCTGGCAATGCGTCATGATATTGAGGCCGGCGAAACCGATAACGTAATGGAAGGCACTCGTATCTCAGGTATTTTTTCAAGAATTGAGGTAATAGAAGATGGATTAAACCGCTCTATTGGGGTATTGCCGAGATCCATGGATTCGCTTGAACAGGTGTATTCAGTAACCTTAGAATTACTCCGCGCAAGGGTCCCGCATCGAGAAGGCGAAGAAGACCCGATTTTAAATTTTATGTGCACTCTGTTGCTTCTTGAGGACCGCCGCTTACGTGATGAAGAATTAACCGTTCAACTCCAGAGAGCTAAAGAGCGCGTTATTGAAATAGCGCTTGAGGCCTATGGTCATGCTAGGTTAGCTATTGCAAGCGGTAATTTTTTGAAATTAGATAATTTACACGTGGCACTTACAAAAAAATGTGAAGAACTGAAAGCTTCTTATCAGATAGAGATGCGCGGATCATGGGCCAGTATTGAAAATATCTTTGAGCAGGAAAGAATAGAGATTTCTGAAGCTAATCTTGCTGGAGCTTTGGGAGAATTTATCGGAGATTCCATAGAGGTAGATCTAAAAATGACCTATTGGTTTTTAGCTATCCGACGTAGTTGGCGCCAAGAATTATTTCTTTTTGTCAGAAGCAGGGGTGATTTTATCCCAGGGTGTGTAAATATAATGGAAGCGCAACCAAATCGTTCCGCAAAAAAGAAGAAATTACATCAGCCGGTTACTACTAATCAACTTATTGTTGTATCCGGAACAGAAGGCTTTAGCTATTTTCAGGTTTATAAACGCACTCTTTTAGTCAGTGATGGCAGTAAGGTGAGGTTGTTTAGGTTGGATGATCAAACTGCGGTTTTTGAACAAGTATTGATTAATCCTTCGCAGTCCCAAAAAGGAGCGCCTTGCGGGCAAAAATTGGGGATTTCTGCGAAGGAGGCAGCCACCGGCCTGCCGCTTGTTACGACGAGTCCGCGGGGTTCCGCTGGTAAAAATGATATTCCGGAGTTAGTAATATCTCAAGATATTCCGCCGCAAAGGCGTAAAGACTTATTTGAAATCACCCTTGTCGGTGGAGGGATCTTGAAACTTGATGAAAACGGAATTATCCCTGCACTTAAAAAAGCGGAAACTCGGCACCATTTAATGCAGGACGAAGCTTCTTCCCCCATATCTTACGAAAAGGAAAATTTTTCGCGCGCGCTTAAATTACCAAAGCCAATGCGGGTTATACGTATTGTTTCGGCAATAGCTATACCTATAATCGCAGTTATACTTTCCGTATATTTTGGCGGCTATTATATTTTATTAGTGGAATCAGGATTTTTTAGTTCCTTAGTTACCCAGACGATTGTTGGAGGTTTATCTCTTGGCTTTGGGATGTATATTGAACAGTCTTTGCGGGGAGCACTCCTGAGTCGCACTAATCTTGGAAAAATAATGCGTTTGACATTATTCGGCGGGCTCTATTTGGCAATTTTTGTCTTCGGAGCGTGGTATTGGTTTTTAAATAATTATGTTCCCAGTGTATTCTGGAAAGTTTTCCTTGACCTTACCTTATTTGCTTTTTTTGTCGTCATTCCCTGCAACTTTTTTATCTATAAATATTTAGTTTGCCTGAACCGGGAAAAAATGGATTTGTGCGAGACTTTAAAACGCGCATTACAGTATTTTGTTTTTAACGCTCTTTGGTGGGGTTTATGGCTTGGAATAGGATGGGCCTATTATCCTCAGTATATTGTTCTTATCGCGGTTAATTCCCAGATTCTTTGGTCAGGATTTATGATGTATTGGCTTGAATCTTGGATTGAGGCAGCACATAAAGAAAGTAAAGCAGGGAGTGCTGCTAAAGATTTACGCCAAGGAAATAGACAAAATCCAACCGCTAGTTCCCCGCATACATCTTCCTCTCCGCTTTCTTTAGGTATACCAGAGTTTTCATTGCCTTTATTTAATGGGCCGGTGTTTATCAATAAACAGCATGTATATACGGAGACTCCTCCAGACATAGATATGGATGATTTTTTAAGCCGAGCTCCTAATTTACCAAGCTTACAGGCTTTACGTTTATCCCGAATGCTAGAGAAGGCAGGATTTGCTGGTGATGATGTAGTGGTTAATGGGCAAAGGCGTATTGTGCTTATGGGTGGGATAGTTGAGCTCTGCCTGGTAAAAGAATTTGCGCGTATAGCCATGAGAGCTGCCCAACAAGAGGAAAAAGTAGAAGTGCTAATGTCTTTGGACACGCTTGTGTCCGATGAGTTGATATTTGTTGGAAACGAGAGGAAATTTCTAAAGCGTTATTTTTCTATCACCGATTCCGAAAGCCCCTACATTACAATCTTAAATATCTTGTGGCTTAATTACGCTATTGTAATTTTGCAAAGCGATATGGTAATTGTCGGAGAAAATCAAAAAATAGTCATCCGTATTTTTTCTAAAAAAGAAGATTTATTTGAATATATAAGAGATACTTATGGGCAACTTGCTAGCTCTTCAGTTCTTCAACATTATCCGGTTGAATTTTATTGGAATAGAAAAGAAGTTTATCCGGTTGCTTGGGGTGATTTTAATGAACCTGGGCATAAATGGCTTGAGGTTCCGGTATCAAATAGGATTAATTTTATGCCAAACGTGGCACAATATATCCGTTTTATCGAGCTTCTAGAAGGTTTGGGTATTCATACTGGTTTCAACGATCCAAACAGCTTAAGAACTTTACAAGGAAATCCTTGTATTCTGGGTGTTGTTGGTAGCCCAGGCACCGGAGCAAAACATCCCGCCATATCATTCTTGAAGCCCGATCAGCCAACCAATATTGTTATTGTTCAGCTTGGCGATGTTGCGAGCTTGAGCGATGAAGATTATATTAACGGATACGTTGTGGCTAAACGCAGGCAAGGAGCAGTAATTTTGTCAGCGCACTTAGTTACAATTGACGCGGTGCTTTGTTATGGCAGAGACAGTCAAGGGCTAGATATATTTGAGGTTGTTTTGCCTTCTTCTGGCGCAAAACTTATCTCCAGTAAAACATTTCCAGTAAATGGAATAACTAGCTCGCCGCTCAATTCTCACCCAGTACTCAGTACTCAAGACTCACGACTAAATAAAATCAGTTCACCGCTATCAAGTAGGCGTTCCGGCATTTCCCGCTTTAAAGACGAATTAGCTGAATGTGAAAAGTTTAGCGGGCTTTCTACTTTGTATTCTCAAGGGGTGCTTGGGCTTCAGCCCGAAGACGAGAGTATTTTTTCTCAAGTACCGCGTGCGGGATATTTTTATGAATTCTGGTGGCCAAGTACGTTTAAAGGGCCAGAATATTTAAAACTATGGAATATGGAACTTTGTTGGAATGGTTATCAAATTGCTTTTGGAAATATTAAATTTGTACCCATAGAGAAAGACGGCCGCCAGGGTTATGCGGTTTCGCTGTATACGTGTGACAGTTATGTATTCTTTACCGGTTTCGGTTTCGTTTATGATTTATTTGCCCGCATGCTTTTACGTTCTTTTGATATTGCCAGAATCCAGGGCATTGGTCCTATTATGAGGTTGGACAGGTATTATCATTCCGGAATTGATTTATCGCGCGACAGGGATGAGAAAAAATATGTGCATATTTTGCATACTTTGGGTTTTGATAAACATTCCACGCGTTTTGGCTATCTTAGAATAGATGACCGCGGATGGATGAGTGCTCGGCCGCAAGATTTCTATGCGGCACTTCGCACAAAAAGGCGTGAACTTTTTTATGCAAAGCGAGCCCAAAAAATGCTTGGTAGCGGTCAAACGCCCAGCTTTTTAGATTGGATGTCAGGAGAATGGAGAAACGAGAGAGCTATCGAAAGTGTGCATAACGAAGTAGCTCTTAATATGATATGTGAACAGCTGCGTGCTCACGCAACAGAAGTTAATCCAGATATCTTTTCAAGAGTAATAAGTAGGCAAGTTTATTTAAGCAGCCGGCCGGTTTCTTCGGCGATTTCGATTATTCCGGATAGCGCAGAGATTAACCGTATTCATAATCAATTCAGCGGCGAATTCGTCCGTAAACTCATTGTGTGGCGGCTTGATGCCGCAGGACAAACACGCGCACATACCTTAGATGTTTTGGTATACAATCAACTCGATACTCAGGGCAAAGAAATAATGAAAGAATTACTTAGTCACTGGCCTCGGGAAGCAGAAATACTTAGCAGACTTAATGATTTGTTGAGTTGCTCTATAGATCATCGTTATCGCAGTAGCCATCTTGATTTTCAGGCGGCATTTGAATTATTGGATACTATCGGTAGAAGTTCAGCGCTCATGGTTACACATGCCGATGTTTTAACTACTATTCTTTCTAATGAGGAACTCGGTAAAGAATTAGAAGCGTTATTGTTGTCAGCATTGTCTATCGCTCGTCCCGTTCCTCAAGCAATTACCGATCAGCTTCCTTTGGTTGATGATGCTTATCTTGCTGTTTCAAAGAATGAAGCGGGCAGCATTGAGGCGGTAGAGTCTATAGTTTTTGTTTCGTATGGAGGAAGTACAAACACGGTTTTTCTATGGAAGAATGCTCCGCATAATTCGCTTATACCTTTATGGTTTGAGAAAGGATATATACAAGTTTCTGGTTTGTATCGGGATTTTGACGTAGGCAGACAATTAGTTGCTTTTGCTGGAGAGTCTGCGGTAGGCGCTGACAAAAATATGGAGTTTTTGCTTTCAGGATTTGCTGCTGATGAAGCATTAAAATCAATGGGTTTTCGGCGTGGAATCAGCACCTATAATACAGCCGAAATTAGGCAAGTTATCACAGCATTTTCTCGCGCTACTGCTGGGAAACTACACCAAAGCGTGTTGGCAGGAGATACAGAAGGCCTGCAATTACTTAATACTTTGCTTCGCAACGCTTCAAGCTCGCCGCTCCAGAAAAAGCCTCAGGAAAAATTTAGTGCAGATTCTGGTTTCTCTCCGCTTGATGGCTCTTCGAAAGCCCCTGTTGTAATAAATAATCCGCGGCTTATCCGGGTTCATTTTGACGGTATTGCTAGATATGTTCCACAGGGACTGGCGGTTATTGAAGAACGAATTGCATCTTGGTTAAGACGTAATCCTATTTCTAGTCAGACAAGTCTTTTATACTATCCAAAGGACAACTTTTCGGCTCATGAAATTTTCACTACAACCGGGTATATTCCGAATGAAGCTTTTTTAGGATTTGCCGAGAGTGAATTTATTTTAACCGGTGGGTCAATCGTCTGCTTAATTAACGCACTTTATTCTTTATGGACGTACTATGCTCGCAACGGGCAGGGTGTGCGTTTTATTGTCGCCCACGATTGTTGCTATGCCGTAGGTAAACCAGGCTACTTTTTATCTATCGTAAATGGTGATTCCCACGATTTATGGAAAAAGCCACATGAGGGGATTTTAAGAGATTTAGGTATTTTGTATTACCAAAACCGTATTGGCGGTTTTCCTGGCGAAAACCCTTGCGGCGCGTCTATTTTAATAGAGAGCGTAGATAGTATTGATGATATTCAGGTTTCAGAAATAAATCAAACCCATTTCTGCCCTAGTATTACTATCTCTGCTAGTTCGTCCAGCTCGTCGCTCGAAGAGGGTATAACCAAATCCCACCCCGGAGGTGGGCTTTGGTTGGATATGCCGCAACGTTTCAGTTCGTATCAGGATATCAACTCACGACTCACGACTTATGACTCACGACTAAATAAAACTAGCTCGCCGTTGTCAGCAAAAGAGCTTACGGTTGCAGAACAGGCTAAGCTTGTTGAAGCAGAACAAATTCTTGCCGCAAGAAGAGAGTCTGCGGATTTTCTCTCAAGAACATCTGCGTTATATCCGGGAATAGGCAAAACCACCGCTATCTTTAGGCTGATGCAGCAACTTTTTGGCGGTCAACCAAAAGAAGATGCTTATCTGCAGTTAACCTATCGCTGTAGTTTCGGTTGTGATGATTGTATTGCTATTAAGGTGTTGCAAGGCTCCGGTAGAATAGAAGCCGATGAATCAACATTATATAGATTGCTCGATAGCCTTAAAGGATTCAAGCGGATATGGTTTGTTGGCGCAGGAGAAACTACTGCCTGGGGAAAAGAAAACTTATTCACGCCGAGAGTAAGCGATAAATTTATCCGGCTAATTCAGTATGCCTGTGACTGTGTTGGTCCTGGTGGCAGGGTGATGATTGTTACCAATACCTACCTTATTCCCGAAGAAGAAGCTTTGCAGCAGGAGTTTTTCGGCCGATTCCAGCGCGAGAATATTACCTGGGTTGTGTCTGTCGATTATTTCCATGAAGAGAAACTACGCCAACATCACAATAAAGAATTAGCAGCGATCACTAAATCTATGGAAAAGCTTGCTTACCGCAGGTTTATTAAAACTGCTTACGAAATGAGATTTGTAAATTCTCATGATGAAACTTTACGTCAAGAGATACTTGAGCATTTTGGGCTATATAACAAATACTTAACAAGCAGAAATGATTTTGCTATTCATGACCCGGTTGCCATGGGAAATGCCCAAAGTCTTTCCGGTGCGCGGCCACTAGATCTTGCAGCGCTCATCAAAGATAACCGCCAGCCTTCCAAGTTGGTTCTTTATGTTGATCCCCGGGGCAATGTCGTTACTTTACAGTTTGTCGCATATATGGAACAGACAACTAAAGATATGTTGCACCAGGTGTCAGATAGCAAAGAGAAATTTGTTATTGGTAATATTTATGCTAAACCGCTTGCGGATATTATCGCGGAGGAGTTATTACTAGGAAATTACCGTAGAGCCTATCGCAGAGATATGTATTATTTCGTGCAAGATAGAATCAGGCGGTCTATAAACGAAGAGAAGAAGGCAGAGACTTTTAATCGTTCCTTATCGTTTGTGGAGCGCAGTGTTGTCTGGTATGTACTGGGAGAAGTTGAGGTAGCCCGCGCTTATCTTAACGTACCATGTGTTACCCCTGATTTGCGCTTGAATGTTTTGGATACGGTTTATCGTATACTTCTTGAGGCTAATAGCATTGACGCGGTAAGTTTTACCCGTGATTGTTTCCCGCAAGAATTTAATGCGGAATTCCTTAAAGAGAACGGAGTTGAGCTTGGCGATGCCATGGCCGTTCTTTTTTCTGACCGGTCGCTACGCTTGGCTATGGAATATAGTAATCATTTTAATGTATTAAGTGATTGGTGCGGTTTTCCTCGGATCTGGGCGAACTCTATTGATGGACATAAATTATGTTGTCCTGTCTATAGGTTCGAGTCAGTAATGCACCATATGAGTTTTCATCCAGGCAGAAATCTGGGGGTATGGCAAATAACTCCAGTTGCGCCTGGAGGAGAACATATTGAGATTAAATTAACGCATGGTTGCAATAACAGTTTACGCATTTACCGTGAACACTACGCACTCGACCATGCTGGTGTCGGCTCGCACTGTATCGGTTTAGCTACCGATCAATATGCTACTTCTTACTATTGCATGGTAGAGGATTACTCCGCTATGCAAGATTTATTCTTTGTTATTCAACAGGCAGTTAATGCTAACAGGCAGTATCAACGGTTAGCGAGCGTTTGTCGTTCGCTCGGTGAATTTTCTGCGCGTATAGATCGTGCCGAAATTTCTTTTAATAAAGATTTTCCGCAAGCGCCTGCTGTCATGGTTATTGGGCAAAGAGGAATAAGAGAGGATAATCAAATCGCAATGCGCCAAGACGGTACTTTTGTGATTGCTGATAGATATATACTTGCGCAAGAACCCCAAGGGCAAAAGGCAAGTGTACAGTTAAAAACCATAGTGGTTAATTTTGCGGCAGCTTGTGCCGCACAATTACCTGCAGAGAGTGTGGAGTTGGTAAGGCAAGTGTCCGAGAGCGCTTTTGGTGATGGGTTCGCCCGTGGTTATGCTTCAAGCGCTATAATCTCTGATAACGATGTTGGCTCAGCCAACTCACCGTTAGTAGCTATGCAATTTTCCGTAACTTTTGATAAAAGAGCCATTTTTCCGGATTCAAATGGCCGCGATAATAAAAAAACAGGAAACAGAAACAATACAAATTGGTTGCGGCGGGATCGGGGCTGGCCTACCTTTCCGTGGCTGGCGGAGGCCAACTTCCCTGCCGTACCTTCCCGTTTACGTTTTACATTGCCTATATATATAGGTAAGGGTTTTAGGCAGCCAGATAGCCGCGGCCCGCCAACAGGAGTCTCTAATTTATCTGCTTACTCGCTCGCCAAAAATTTCCCCGATAATCAATTAAGTTCACCCCTCAGCTGTTCCTCGGAGGCCTTAGGAAGAGTTCGTAATGCTTTGTCCGGACGAGAGTGGTATTCTGGTCATGAAGAATTAGCTAAAGGAATGGTAGACGTCTTGGTGGCAGCTTTTCAGAGTAAAAATATTGATCCTTCCAACCGTTTACGTTACGGAGTTATTCCTGTGATTGGTGCTGCTAAAAACTTGGACATATTTATTCAGTGCATGCAGGCTGCTATTGATATCGCCCAGCATATTGTTACGCCGGGAGAACACGGTATTGATAAATGGTTTGGCCCGGATGCGGCTTTTGCCGTAGATTTTGAAATACCGGATTGTGCTTATGGTACAAGTGGGTCGAATGACTTAAGAAGTAGACTAGCCGCAATACAAACAAAAGCTGAATCTAGGCTATTAGTAAAAGCAGCGAAATTATCCTGGAAGCAACATTTTAGAATTGGGCGTAATTTAGGCTATACCAACTGTATACATTCCGGCCCCCTTGGCCCATCTTGGTCTCCTGGATCGGTTGCTTACGGTATAGCGGCTATTGGTGCCTACCATAAATTTATTCATAACTATAGTACGGTATTAGAAGATATGCTTGTAGGAAATGGCGAAGCTGTGCAATTGATGGCAAAATTAAGCAGACATATTCGTTCGCAAAGAGAACTTATCTATCAAGGAAACCTTCGTCGTTCAGAGGATTTTGTCGCCGGAGTTACTGTGCGGGAATGGCAGTGGGATGAAGAATGGTGTCTATACCCGGAATTAAATCTTCAGTATAACGCAGTAGTTAGCACTATCCAGAGAATAAAACATTTTGATCAGGTGGTTATGCGTATTATAGGTGATATTACCAGTGTTTATCGAATGAAGAGAGGAAAATTTTCCTCTTTACCGCAATGTGAAGAAGAGGCAATACTAGCGCGGGAATATCTTGATTACATAAAGCGCCAACATTGGGATAGCAGATATCCTTATCTTTGGCCGCCTGTGTATCGTGCGGTATTTTTACTGGATTATTTAGGCAAATATATTGATTGTAACGGAGAATCCACACAGGAGATTATAAGAACCGGGCAGGCGCTTGATGTCGGTATTGAATGGCTTGCTACTAGTGGAATGGAGGTACCAAGTTGGTTTGTTCGCCAAAGAAAGATTATTGAGTTAGCAGAGCAATATGGTGTACCGCAAACTCCCAAAAAATATTTGACCATACTACAGAAAGCTTTGCAAGAACCTACTCCTTTAGGCTGTGACCAAGTCTGGCACGCACCAATAGATTTTACAGATTGTGTAGAAACTAAATCAGCGTCAGTAATCTCTTCGACAACAGAAAACATTGAAGAGCTGGTTGTTATCGGGGACGTACACGATAATGTATCTGGCTTAGCAATATTGCTTTCGGATATACGCCAGTATTATCCCAGAGCTCGTATGATTTATTTGGGGGATTACGCGGATAGTTCTGATGACAAAGCTGATCCCCGGGAAACTGTACGGGTAATTAACTCTGAGAAGGAACAAGGATCGATACCTATTTTGGGTAATCATGATTTTGCCATATTGCGGGCAGTAAAAGGTGACAGAGAGAAATTCGTTTGGTGGCTGGATAATAGAGGAGTGCATACTTTTCACAAAATACTTCGTGTAACGCCTGTTTTTGACGTATCCGTTGCCGGAGCAGGGCTCACGGTTGACGAAAGCCAGGTAGCACAGGCGCTTAAAAAAATGCAAGAAAACGAATTTTTCCAACTTCTGGCGCAAAATTACAGTGAATTGCCTTTATTTTACCGTAATGATGCTTTGGGTATACTTTGCCTCCATACTGGGCCAAGCCTTGAAGTCAGACAGCTTAATATTGTACAAGACACCAAGAGCCTAGAGGTATTGAATCGATCTTATACGATTAGAAATTATAATCAGCGGGATGTTTGGGAATTTCTCATGTATAAAGGATGGCATAATGTGAAAGAAGAAAAAGTTGAAAGAGCGTGTAAACTTTTCCACGCGCCCTACCTCGTTCTGGGGCATATTATCCAACGTAAAGAACCGTTTTACCGGCGTATCGGCAATGCTTTTATGATCGATAATAATCTTCAAGGCTACCTGTTTGTTTCTAGAGAAAGAGGAATAAGGTTTATACGTCTTTTGTCTGATTCAGCCCGCGATGAAATAGCACTGGTAAGTGCTTCCGAATACACCCAACGTTTAGCTGAATTTAGGAATTTAGGAGATACCCACGCGTCTTCCGCAATAGAGAATTCACAACGCCCCGTAATGAAGAAAACGATAAGAGTAATGCGGCTGTTGTCTGTGGTAACAATACCAATAGCTGCGATTATGCTTTCATTTTATTTTGGTGGTTGGTATATTATCACGGTTAAATCAGGGTTTTTTACCGCTCTGCTTACGATGTCTATCGTCGGCGGTATTTCGCGTGGTTTGGGAATGTACGTTAACCAAACGCTTAAAGGAGAACATTTTAACCGTAAAAACGTAAAGAAGATATTGCGTTGGGCATTGTTTGGAGGGTTGTATTTAGCGATATTTGTCTATGGTGCATGGTTCTATATTTTAAATACCTATATAACCGGCATTTTTGCGAATATATATTTAGAGGCAGCTTTAAAAACCTTCCTTGATGTAACGCTGTTTGCCGCATTTGTCGGCCTGCCGGCAAATTTCTTTATCCACAAATTTTTGGTGTGTTTGAACAAAGAAGAAATAAATTGGAAAAATACCAAAGAAAAATTTAAAAAATTATTTATTTATAATGCCATTTTCTGGATTTTGGGATTAACTCCCGGATGGATTTGGTTTCCGCAATACATTGTCCTTATTGCAGCAAACTTGGGAATACTATATTCCGGCATATTGATCTATTATCTTGAGGAATGGCTAAGAACTAGCGACAAGAAGGTTGCTAATAAAGTTTTTGTTCAGCCAAAAGATAATCAAGCCCCACATTCCAGCTCGCCGGTTTCAGGCAAAGAAAATATTAAAGCCAAAAAGCAGGGATTAAGAACTTGGTTAAGAAAGAATTGTATGTTAGAGGATTGTGATGAAGCGCTTAGGGAATATCAAACTCAGTGGTGCCCGGCTGAAGTTGCTTTAAGAAAAATTAATCGCGATATTGGTGTAGATTCTGATAGCCCACGATATCTTTATCGTTACAGAGGACAGGCTCTGATGTTTGACGAATTGTGCGTAGTAGCTACAAAAATAATGGAAGTAAAACATACAATCAGAAAAGAAATTGATTACTCTGTAAATGTTTGGGAGACCATTGAATTTGCTTTTGATATTGCGCGTTCAAGAAGCAAGCATAATTACCTTGCGGTTATTTTTGAATTGGTGCCTGGTAAGCATGGCGTAACGGGTTGTTCGACGCATCGTGATATTGATCCAAGAGCTATCCGCCGTGTGTTTGTCTATAACAAGATTACAGAGCATTTCGAAAGGGTTTACAAAAAATATTTAACACAAAAATTACGCCATGCCAGTTCACCAAACGTTAATGATCCATTGGACAATCTTTTATTGGCAAGAATTGCTCTTGATGATGCTTTGGCCGATGAAATCAGCCTTTATGTGAGTAATTGTTTTGTTAACATAGGAATACGCAAAAAATTCAGAGGTAATCTTGAGTGGGTGAGAGATTGTTTGCAATCAATCGCAAAAAAGATAAAAGGTGGGCAGTATTCTTTACTAAAGGCAAAAAGTCGTATCAAGGAATTACAATTAGTTGACACGCTTAAAAATTTATTTCACCTTGTTTTAACAAGAGATAAAGATATCTTTTTGCATTTAAGCGATGAGCAAGTCCGTAAGATGGCTGGTGATGATGGGCATCTGCGGGTTGCGATCGACTTTATGTTTTTATTTTCCGAAAGCTTAGCTTCAAGCTCTAGTGTTTTTGCACATGATTCTCACTCCATACTCCATACTCAATACTCAATACTAGATAAAGCCAGTTCATCCTTACCAGAAAATGCTTCGCCGCGCGCTCCTCCTGAGCTTGAGGATTTACTCAAAATAGAAACGGGTTTACCGCATTTACTTTCACAATTCTTCTTAAAGAACCGAGTAATACTTGCCTTATTAACCGCGCTCACTCATGCCCTTGGATTTTTATTTCTAGGAATGGCAAAACATTCACTTTATCCTATGCAGCTTGCTTTTTGGCTCTTTTTCTTCAATTTATTTACCGCCTGCATAGTATTTTATCTTTTAGCAACTAATAATAGCTCGCAAAGTACTTTTAAATTCTTTTTTAGTCTTTTTAAGGTGCTACGTAAAAAAGACTTTGTGCACCTATTTTTACCTTCATTTATTAATGTTATAAGTTCCATTATTTTATATTTCATTTTTCCTTATGTCCCTGGAGCAATCATACTGACATTTTTACAATTAACTATGTTTACCGCACTTCCTTTAGCTTTGCTTTATAATGGCGAAAGAGAAGGCTGGGGGAGAAAGATTGTCGGTGTTTCTATAATTGCTATCTTAGGATTATTGCCTATGCTTGCCAGCGCCAGTCTTTTTAATTTATATGCTTTATATGGAATTGTCATCGGACTTATGTATGGATTGATTACTCCTTTTGGCCGCAGGCTTTATCAGGATGTATACCGCCGCGCAGTAGTACAAGATAAAGACGCGCAAACTTTATTTGTTAATCTTCCTTATTTTACCATGGTAATCAGCTACGCAGTGGGTTTGCTGGTTATGGCACTTACAGTATTTTTTATTTTTCCGACGCCGCTGCTTACTTTTCAAGGAACTTCAATAATTACCGGCCGTATCCTATTGCCATTTTTTATAGGGATTACATTTTTTATCGGTACCTGGATTTGTGCCTTAAAGTTGCAGCAAATGTTTACATACAATATTTCGAAATATTCTCCCCTGACTGCATCTGGGCCAATGTTCAGTAAGCTTATTGAGGACGGCATTATGCATGGTGGGCTACTGCATCTTGAAATGTACCCTTCGTTACTTCCACCGCTTGCGGTAATTCTGGGTGCCTTTATTGCCGCAACCGGAAAGAACAAGAAAGATCATCTTTCGCAAAATAGTATGTCAAATATCGCCAAACAACAACTAACTTCAGCTAATTCAGCTTCTCGAAGCTCTTCGAGTGTAGGAGAATCTTTTGTGGCCACACCTACTTTAGATAAAAATACTTATTTCGTTGGCTCGCCGAGAGGCAATTTGGTAAGAATCTCTGTGTCTGTTTCAAAAATAAGAGCAGTAAATGCTTTATATCGTTCACAAACAGATCCTACGCCGTGTCAGGGAGAGAAAGCTTTAGCGCAATTGGCAGCTTTTCCCGAATTTCCACACAATTATAATTCGCGACTCACGACTTATGAATCACGACTAATCTTATTTAAGGCAGACCAGTTTCGTCGCATTGCGAGCGGGACGAGTTCCCCGCTTAGTTTAGAGGATTTGGATTTAACTACGCAGAGCTTACTCGGCGAAGGCAGTTACGGAAAGGTTTTTAAGGTATTTCAGCGCTGTGCCGACACAGTGTATGCTCTCAAGGTTTATTGTGGTAGCTACCCTCATCAGCCGGATGAGCGGATGCCTTTAATCGATTATTTGTTAGATTTTTCTCTTCGATACCCACAACTAACCAGTCGCGGTGCTATGCCACGTTGTTATACTAAGGGAGAGTGTTGGTTGAAAGAAGATAGGATCGTTGAGGTACCTAACGGGTCTTGTGTTTATCCTTGTGTTATTATGGACTATATTCCCGGCGAGAGCTTAGAGGCGCGCTTAGGGCAGGAATGGCGCACAAGAGGGAGTTGGCAGCATTGGATTAGTATTCAAGACGCCGTCGAACGCGAGTATGCCGGACTTGCGCTTTTAGAAATATTCGATGTAGTCAAGGCGAAACAGCTTTCCATTATCAAGGAAAAATTGGAACTGGCATCACGTATCGCGCAAGCAGTCAGTGCTTTCCATGCGGCTGAGATAGTTATTAAAGAATTAAAACCCGACCATATCATCTTAGGACCAGAGGAAGCGATAGCTTTGGTTGATCTTGAAGGTGCAGTTCCGGTTCATTATGATTGGCAGGAAAACTCGCGTAATATTCCGCGGGCAGTACGTCGTACACACACAAGAGGGTTTTCGGAAAACCCTGTTTTGCTACGTAGCGATGACCCTACTGTACTGGGAGAGCTAAAAACCATGCTTACCGAGCAGTGGGATATTTATAGTTTCGGAATTGTATTGTTTGAAATGGTAGATGTTGTTACCGCGTTGACCTGTAAAAAAACCAGCGACGGGGGATATAGAGAGGTTATGCCATTGACGCGGATAAGAGATGAAATAGACAGTTTAAGAAGAAGCCATCCTTGGGGCGACATTAATGGTGTGCTTTTAGAGATTTATTCTGTGATTGAACGCTGCACTACACTTGAACGCTCACTCCGCTATAAAACGCTTATTGAGGTTAGCGATGACTTGCGGCTATTGGCTGCACGATTGGCTCTACAGATAGAACCAATCGTATCAAGATATTCAGCGCAGCGCATTGTGGCTAAGAATGAAGATGGCTGCGCCAGTTCACCGCTGCAAGACTTTATCTATCAAGAACTAGGAATTTTTGGTCCAGGAGTTGTTTATCCGAATAAAGTAATTTTTGTGGTTGGGCCTAGCGGTTCTGGAAAATCAACCCTAGAAGATGAATTGCTTAAACGGTATCTAGATAAATTTATTAAGCCGGATCGGGTCAGGAATAGGCTGCCCAAGCCGGGAGAAGAAAAAAGGAATTCCAGGGTATTTGTTTCTGCCCAAGAATTTATGGCTCGAGAAACGAGCGGAAGAATTCGTTTTGCCACTCAATTACGCGGTAATTGGTATGGATATGATGTTTTTCATCTGCTAGAGGCAATGAGATCAGGTAAAACTATGCTTGTCTCAGCTCATGGAATTTTAGATCGCATACGGCCTTATTTTCCTAATAATATGGTAGTGGTGATTTCATCCGTAGATTTAAATATCACCACGCAAGGGCAATTACAAGATGCAGTAGAAAGGAGGATCCACGCTCGTAGTCGCACCATTTCCCAGGAAGAGGTCTCATCGCGACGTAAGGAAGCTTTAATATATCTTCCAAAACCATCCGAGTGGGAACAGGTTATTAATCCAGACGGCCGGCTTACGGAGGCGACCAATAGATTTATAAAATTAGCAGAGCAATTTATTCAACAAAGACGAAAGCAAAAAGCACTAATTCTTGATTTAAATCATACCTTGTATAATCCGGATGCCTTAGGCGTGACCAAAGCATATCGCGAGGCAAGAAGTGAATTTTTATCCCAAGAATTGCAATGTACTCAAGAACAAGCTAAGGAACGATATCGGCAAGAAAAAGCGCAACTTAAAGCAGAAGGAAGAGGCGCTATCAGTGTGGAAGTTTTACAAAGATTAGGTATCAATCCGGCCAGGTGGGGTGAGGCTGTTATCACAAAACTGGATTTTGGCGGCCGCTTCGCAGGACAACTTAAGGAAGATGTGCGATTGCAAGCAGTGCTTACCAGTCTTTCTCAAAAGTATTATCTAACCTTAGTGACTACCAGTGTAGCGGAATTTACAGAATTGATACTTAGCTCTTTGGGGGCAAGGCATTTCTTTGATTATATAACTACAGGTTCAGATATTCCTATGCTAGCTAAACCTGATCCAGAACTGTATAGAATGGTTTCTCGTGCGTTAGATGTACCGATGGAAAATTGTTTAGTAGTCGGAGACAGTGTAGACAAAGATATAGAACCGGCGCAAAGAGCAGGGGCAAAGACATATTGTATAAGCGGTCAGCAGGATATATACCGCATAGACGAATTAGCCGGAAAGTTATTAGGAAAAAGTGGGTGCGCGGTCAGTTCATCTATAAAACAGTGTATTAATTGGAACTTGAAAGATTATATCGATTTACCACAGACACGGCAGGCAATGGGGATTCTTCTAGCTGATAAATATGTTTTTTTCAGTCGTAACCACAAAGCCAAACCGCAGCAATTGTTATTTCAATATCGATGTAGCTCTCCCGGCTCCTTAAGGTCTGATTTGCCGGCTCAAGCGGTAAGGCAAAGTTTACAAGCCGCTATTTTGATTCGACTAGAGCAACATGATAAAAAACGTGTTTTTGTTATAAGGTTATTCGGGCCTCCGGGTTCAGGCAAGACCGAAGTGTACACACCTTTTTTAATGCATTGGTTAGGACAAGAAAACCTTAAGATAGCACATGTTACTAGTTTAGGTAGTCTCGAGGCAGAGCTTTTAGAGGTGATGGTGCACGATATAGATGTTTTAATAGTTGAAACTAGCGATTATGAATTTAGGATTAAAGATTTAAAAAATGTTGATTTTTCTATAAGACTTTCTAGTAGTCGGCAAAGCAGAGAAGAACATCTTAGGCTAGATGGAATCGGCGGTGAAAACTTAATAAGACTTTTAGATAAAGGCGACAGAGTCCAGGCGAAAGGCCTCAATTGGCAAGATCCAGATATTATTATTGATATCGATAGCGGTGAAATAAGAGGAAGAAGGCGCGTAACTTTATCGTTGGAATATTTAATAGAGGAAATCCTTAGGGATTTTCCTCTTGCTACTAACGCCGAACTTGCTAGAGAAATCAAACAACAATATGGCTTGGAAGTTGAAAGGGAATGTCCCGATTTTTATGGCCGCGTAACGGTGCTAAGAAAGGCGGTAGATTTGGATATGGGTATAGTAACCAGGACGTTTGTAGTCCATGCACAGACTGGTCAGCATCACGAGGCGGTGATCGCGATTGGAACAGACGTAGTTAATCCTCTAACCGGAGAGCTACTGCCAGAATCTGAGTGTAATGGTCGTTTATTAAGACCAGATTTGTATGGCCCATCATATGTTTCGGCCAGATTATCGATAGGAAGAGTAAATAACCTATGTGAGGGTAGATTTGTGTATCGTCTACAAGACTGGAATGGTCATCCGAGTATTGAAGTGCATAGTGTGTTTGTAACATTGCACAACCAGCATGTTTTTGGAGATAAAAGGTTATATAAATTCGTGGGGGCCAGATTGATGCAGACAGCAGCCATCATAAGCAAAAATAATTCTCAAACCCAAGGAGCCTTTCATCTAAGGTCTTTAAAGCTAAAAGCAGAGGCTCAAGATTTTTATACTGCATTTGCCGATTACGGACTGAAGAAAACAGATCGTGATTGTGATGTATACTGGTATCTTGATGCTCAGTATACAGATAGATTTATTAAAGGGATTGAAGAATCGATTTTGTCTGGAAAGTTTGCTAAGCTATGTAGGCCGTCCAGCCAGAATGCCGTCAGTTCGCCGGTTTCTGACGGGATGCAGAACGGAAATCCAAAGCCCGATGATGTTACCAATCGTGACTGTAGGTATGCTTTCAGTGCGCAGGAGATGTTTGACGCGCCGAATATAAGCAATGAAGCCAAGCCATTTGCTCGGGAGTTTTCTTATCTAAGTAGAGACATTGAGTCGATTTGTCAATGGTTGTGCGATTGCGGAAGAATCACCGGTCCACCCGAAGGATTTAACGCTCGTACTTTTACCCTCGCTAGCCACGAAATAGGTAAGCCTTTGCGTTGGAACAAAAATATTGTTGGCCGCAACAACACAGCTCGGGAATCATCGATACGTTCATCCATTCAAGCCTTGGCCTGTAGTGGTCGTCTTCATTTTGATGAGTTAACTCTTCTTACACATATAAGAACTAATCAAGTTCAGCCTAATAAAGAAGCTGCTTTTTTTGCCCATATAGAACTTTTTACGGAAGCAAGGATTTTGGCTGCTATTCCTTCTTATCGCACAAAAGTTTATAACCCGCAAACGCTTGTTATTGGACCGGGGGTATGCAGTCTTGGCTGTGAGCACTGCTTACAAGCAGATGTTTTGGGCAGGTATTTACTTGATCATAAGGATGATTTCAAACAAATGCTGGTTGAGGCGGATCGCGCCGGAATCATACAATATGTATGGTGTATCGGCGAGCCTTTTGAGAATTTAGACTTTCTCTATGAGATGCTTAAGGTGATAAGTAGTTTAGATAACGCCCAGGAGATAACTTTTGTCTCAAACTTAAGTTTTGCTAAAACTCCCTCGAGTGCAAATAAGGTTTTAAACAAAGTAAAAGAGATCGTCGGCAGTAAGTGTCATATACGTATAGATTTTAGCTGGGATTTAAAACATAAAGAGCGCGGCATCACGACAGAGCATATCTTAAACTTTATTTCGGCGTGCGAACAAACGGAAATGTTTAATGCATCCATCTTGCAAAGAATTCGTTTTCCCGATGAGCGCATACTCGAAGAACTTTTTAAAGCCCTTGGCCAGAGGGGGTGGATGCCTCAAGAAGCAATAAGTTTAGGAAATACCCGAAACTGCTTGGTGAGATTAAATAATGGAATAAGCTTGTTTATCATGAATACCGATGGGTTCTTGCCCGAAGGTAGAGGAAAGCAACTGCGGAACCATGTTCCTCAGGAGTATGTTGTATCAAATGCCTTCCATCTTGAAATTTTAGCACCTACAGAAAAAGACTCACTCGGTGTAACTTATACACTTATGCCTAACGGAAAATTAGTTCCGACAAGACAGGAATTATTTGCCGGACCGGACGGTTTCCTTTATCTTAACGACAAGTTTATGAATCGCAGAAGTATGCCTTTAGGGTATATGACTGATATTAGTGGGGCAATTAGGAAAGTTAACCAACATCCTGTTTTGCGGGCGCTTGTGTCGAAAGGTCTTAGCTATTGCTTTGATGTTTACGACAGCCTTTTGCCTGATGAACGCAAAATAGATACGGCTAAACTGATAAGTCTTGAGCCGGCAGAGCGTCACATTCTCGCCTCTGGATGTTTCTTTGAAAATTTTGCGATCCGAGTACCGCTGCTTAAAGGTATTATTCTTGATAATATGTTAATCGGCGGCTTAGATGGCGTATTGGCCGACGAAGAAGTCCAATCGCTTATTTCTTGTGATAAAGAATTAAATTTTGATATTGAAGGTGCGCCAGTTTTTCTTAGTTTAACGCCGCAGACGTTGCAATGGCGTTTGCGCAGGCTACAGGCTGCGCGCAGGATATTTATGCACGATTTAGCGCAGTTGCAGGGCACCCCGGCTGTGCTCGTAGACACTTTGCCTCAGGCTGGCGATTCTTATTTTGGTTTACTTTGCAGGCATATTAATGACCCGCAAATACAGGAAGAGGCTTGGCGCCAAGTCAAATATATTTCAGACTTAGAAAGCGGTCTGTATGACGCAAAAAGAAATTTAGAAGCAGATATATTAGATAGCTTAGTGGCCCGTCTTTTAGAGAATCCCGATTCTTTTTTACCTGATAATCAAATAAGCAAGGATAATATTGTGTCTTCTTCTATCTCGTTGAGTGAATTTTCTCCCGGAAAAATTATCAACCAATTCGCACCTCCGTTCTCGCGCGCTCTGAGTGTCCAGCAAACGAGTGAATTAGAAAAGCAAACCCGGTTATTAATGGCTGCGCGTATGAGTGAACTCTCAAGCGCACAGAAAGAAAGAGTTATAAACTTGTTTCATGGCTGGCGTGTTCAATATGAACCGCTTCTAGAAATTGCGAAAGGTCCCGCGCGGGGAAAAATTGCTACCATAGGTGCGCTCCTTGGACAAACGTGCGAGCATGCGCAAGCAATTAAAAAAGGAAATGATAGAGAAGAGTTATTTCTAGCTCTTGGGTTAGCGGGGAAGCAGGAGGTAATCGATCTTAGGGATGTTTATGAGGCAGAGATCGAAAGCGTTGAGGCGGCGATTTATGCTGATTATCATCAGGATGAATTTACTGAGATACACCTGCGTTATTGGATCAATGCTTTAGCAAATGTTTTTAATGATGATTTTGCTCGAGAATGCCCTAGGCTTTGGGAAGAAATTCCGTACTATTTAACTGGCGCAGGGCAGACATTGATGGCTTGGACGATTGATACGCTTTATCGTAAGAACATTAAAGTTATTTTTCATCTGTGTGCGGCATTAGATATTCTCGAGCGAATGGGTTTTCGGCACGATTTTGCTCCGGAATGTATGGGTTTTCGTGGAGAGAGAACGCCTTGGAGCTATTCGTCGAAGAATCTCGATGCCGGATTAGTCGTTGCATCTGTCAGAACCGGTACTGTCTTGGAGGAAGCGTCGGCTGGCCAAGATAAAGCACAACAGTGTTTGACCATGCTTCAGGCGGCGCAGTCGTTAGAAGCTACCCCACAGTTTCGTCCCGCCGATAACGATCGCACCAGCTCGCCGGCAGACAGAGGTCAGAGGCCAGATGTCAGAAGTCAGAATGATGCTAGTTTATTTCCCGATTTCTATGCGCCACACGCAATGTGCATTGCGCTAGTGGCTAGCTCGCCGGCATTTTGGGATAAGCATAAGATTTATAAAATATTAAGAGAGAACCAAATGTCTTCTTATGATATGCAAGAAACTTCGCTGCCAGAAGCTTTTGGATCACTACGAAGAGGTTTTAAGAGGCGTTTCGAACGGGTTAAAGTGCGCAACGCCGTAGTCGAAATGGTAAGAGATTTAGCCGGATATCGTAGCTCAGATTGCACGGAAGGTATTAAACCTTGCTCGACAGTATGTTTAGGGGTGCCTTGTGCGGTAATTGCTTCTGGTGGTGAGGTAACTTTATTTCAAAGAATGATTGCTGTTTTGAAACAGTTGGCGATTTCCTTAGATTCTCAAAGAAAAATTAATCCTTATCAGACGCTTTTACGGTTAAAAGATTTTGTGGATACTACTCTTACTTTAGATGAGTTTAGCCAGGCGGTAGCTGTGGCTAATGATGCCGCAGCCTGGTTCCATGACCAGCGTGTAAGCTTTGAGTGTACGCTACCTGAACAGCGTTGGTATCATACGGGAGTATTAGCAATAGGAGAAAGAAGCGGCCTCAAGCATGCTCAATTACAGGCGATTATAGGAGATTTAAAATATTTTTGGGCGCTCTATCAGCTTCTCTGTATTGTAGAAGAGAAGTGTTGGGCATCAACGTATTATCATATATCGGAAGAAAAAAGTGATTGTTTAGGATTTACATATTCAAAGGCATATAGGAATGATTATAATTATGCAGGAGAAAATTCCGGCAGTGGTTTTCTTAACTTTAAACCATCGCAGGCATGGATTTGTGCGCAGATAAAAGCAAAAGGTCTATTCTTGCGCAATCTTATTAACACTGTAGCTCCTTTTGTCGATGCGATGCGTACCTGCGAAGTAGGCAAGCGTTTCTTTGCCGCTATTGATGAAATGATGGCAAGCGCCGTTTCTACGCGGCCAGAACACTCTGTTGATATCGATGAAACATATTCAGTTCCTAGAGGGGGAGACGCTAGCGATGTATATCAAGGGCAAATTGAGGATACTTTCCATTATGTACATGTTTTATTAGTTCCTTTTCTTGACGTTGACCGCGCTCGGCATATCTTAGAGGCGGTTGACTATAGCGCCTCTAGCCCAACTGAGGTCGGTATTCTTTTAGAATGTAATTATAATTGGCTAGAGGCCGAAAAGCATATTCTTCTTGAATCTTTTTCTTCACCAGAAAAGATTTCTGCCGCAGCCCGCAGTCTTTCTCAGGCTCCTCAGGAGGCAGCCTGGGGCAAAAATTTTACCCCGCGAATTTATTATGAGCTGGCATATTGGGCTGGCCATCCGAATGAACACAGGCCAGAGTATTTTAATTTACTCAAAATTATCGAAGCTTCAGTACGTAACCGTTTACACATTATGTCCGGATCTAAAGAAGAAAGGTTTTTCCAGGAAATTTATTACCTGCCAACAGCGGAAACACTAACGGGAGAGGTTTTGTTTAGTCTTCCTGAGCAAGAAGCTCCATATCAAGAAGATTGGGAAAGAGATCTTCTCAGAAAAACATGGCTATTTTGCAATATCTGTATGGGCCAAGCCCAGGGTTTTTCTGGGCGGATATTCGCTGATAGCCGCAACCGAGGAGGAATGGATGACTGCTCCAATTTTCTTGTGCCTTTTGGTTTATGGGTGAGTCGCATTAACTTGGAACTTAGCTGTCAAGGCTACAACCGGCGTGCGTTTTTTACCCATCTTGGCGGCGCCTATGGTATGGTTGCCCAAGGAGGATCATCTAGACAAGTTTTTTCTGCCGAAGAGATAATTCAGGATGTGGTCAATGAGTATAAAATTGCCTTAGCATTTAAACTCGAAGAAGATTTAAGCGTGGGAAGCGCTTGGCAGAGAGCCATAAATAGTTTTAATCTGACCGACACCGAAGCTTGGCGTAGAAGATTGGTAAAATTAGAATTAGAAGTTTTATCCCGGCAAGGATTTATCTTAGCCACAGAAGTCAGCAAGCGTTTAGGTTTTTCACCTACAAGCGCAGTCAGGGATTCTGTCAGTTCGCCGGTTACTCATAGAAAAACCAAAGAAGCAGAAAAACAAGAAAGAAAACCTTGGTTGCGGCAGGTTGTTTTTGGCCAGCTTACCTTTCCGTGGCTGGTGGGGGCTGGCCAGCCTGCCGTAGCCGTCACACATAGCAACAAAATGTTTTCAGCGACGATAAAATCGTATCTTTTTAGCAGTCTGGCTAATAAATCCCCTCCGGTTGCAGACTCTCCGTTAGTTAGTTCTTCGCAAACATCTAACTCAACACCCAATACTTATGACTCGCGATTAAGTAAAAGTAGCTCACCGCAAGCCGATATCCTTTCAGACCCAAGCCCATCTTTATTACGCACACTTGGTATTTTAGAAGATGAATATATTTTTGGATACTACAGGGAAATTGCAGCTCAAAAAGTTTTAGAAAAGCTTATTCCTTACATTAGTCGCATGGGTCAACCAGGATCAAAGTGTTCGGAAGTTAATGCTTGTGATGCAATGTGGGTTAATTATCTTGTCTATGCATATCTTTACTGTATTGGAATGCTCAACGGTATTGTAATCGTTCCAGCTTCGGGGTGCGGCATTTTTCCGGCTCTATTCTCTGATACCATAGCCATTGATTTCGCATCAAAAAAATTACGTCAGAGCGATGATATAACTACGGTAGTACGATTTATGCATGATAATTGCAATCAAAATCGTCGTGTGTTCATGAGGCGGTTATCTTGGGCAGCCAATGCATGGGATTCAAGGCTTGAACCTGACGCTAGGAATATTAAGCATATAGATTTAGGCTTAGATACTACCAGCCAGTTACACAATAAAATTTTAATTATAAAAGGCGCATGGCGTTGGGCAGTAAGTAAGCTTGATCGGGGCCTGCAAAAAAAATGGACAGAAGACGTTCTTACCTGCTGGCATATTCAAGGAGGTAGAGTTATTTTTCTTTCTTCCAAGGACGGTGATGATGGTATACGTTTCTTCGAAGAACTTGGCTATGTGAATGTAAACCCGGTAGCGCACGATCTTTCCCTTGTCCTTTCTAGAATTAAACAACCGTATTTTTGTTGGAGTGGTTGCACTATGCTTCTTGTCCCTGACAGAGTCGTTATCCTCGAAAAGCCTTTTATAGTTCCAACTTTAAATACTCCAGATGCAAGATTAAGGCTGGCTTCTTCGCCTTTGCACGATAGCCAATTTGATGAGCAAAACGGCGGAGAGCGCGAGCTTTCGCTTGACGGTCAGCCTGTGTGGGCGCAGTTTAAGAAAATTCGAGACCAGGTTTGGGCGATATTTAGAGAGAAGAAAGACGAGATTGTCAGAAGCTCTCATCCGGACTGGGCAAGTGTCATGGGTTTTGTCGGCGGCAAACTTGGGCTTATGGCAAATGTTTTGTGGGCTGATCATCGTACTCAATTAGTAATGGCAAAGCATCTTACTCAGTACATGTGTCAATTGTCGCGTACTAGACACAGTCAAATGACTGCCGAAGAAAGAGCGGAACTCGAAGAAGTAGGAATTACAGAACCTGGAGTATATGTGGTACATCCTTCTCCTTTAGTAGACTTAAAAGAAAAGCCCAATGGTAGAAAGGCGCTAATTTGTTTTATTTTACATGAGTATTTACAGCTTTTATGTGAAGAGCAAGGTTTAATTGATGCGGAATTCGCTTATTGGTTTGGTCATAGCGGTATTGAAATTATTGAGGAAGAACTGCGTTTTGCTCATGAGTTAGGTTGCCTTGAGCTGGTCATCGCTGAGCGCAGGCGTTCTTTAGAGTGGTTTAAGAAAATACGTAAAGGAATACCTGAAAGATTAGTAAAAAGATTTGAAGCGCTTTTACAAAGAGCTGGAAGCGGAGAACTATTTAAAGCCGCTCCCGGCCAAGGGCTTTATCTTGATATTGCAGGCCAGGGCTTAGAAGATTTTTATAGGGATTTTTCGCTTGATAATCTAAATTTCGTTACCAGCAACAGTTCGGAGGTTTCTTTGCATCCCCAAAGGCCTTACGCCTTTGGATTAAGAAAATGCACTGCCTGCGCTTTTACGGCTAGTGATGGTGGCATAGCGGTCGCGCACTATAAACCGGATGCATTAATGCACCAGGCAAGAAATACAGAAACAAGGTTTGCCCCTTCTTTAGCAAAAGTGCGTTTCTTGGAAGAAGTATTTAGCGGGATATTAGATTATCAGCTGCAAGGACCAGCATTGTCATGGATGAGAGGGCTGGTTATATCTCCTAAGACACCGCAAGTCTTAGAGACACATTTACGTTCATTTTACGGAAACGAGTTTGTAAATCAGCTTGGTGATTATTGTATTACACCGGAAGATACAACCAATTTTGTTGCCTCTCACTTAAAAGGCGTAGCGAGTTTGACGCGTCAAAAAAACTATTGCGTTGCTCCGAGAGCGCATCTTAATGTTTTTGTTATGCCGGATAGACATGTTGTCGTAGATACCGCACACGAGCATGCCTTAATTGCAAGAGACAGTTATGATTTTAATATAGACGAGTTTGATCAACCAACAACAATTAGTTCTTCACCGTTGGCTCAGCCGCTATACCAGTTTACCCCAAGGCACCTTGCTTTAATACTTGATATAGCCAAAGATCTAAGGGAGAGAACAGGGGAGCAAATAAGAAAGGCCGAAGCCATTCTTAGAAGTAACTTTTTAACCGACGACGTAGGTGGCCAGTTAGGTCAACTTCAAGGGCTGATCTCGGATATTAACGCTGTGATTGATAGGGTCTGCGAAGAAATAAAAAAATATTTAGTAGCTATTTGTCGAGAAAGAGATTCTACCGGAAAATACCTTATTTTCTCCGCTGGTTTGCATGTCAGAGGAGATGAAGACGAGGTCGTGAGAGATGTTCTTTATTTAAGTTTGAGGCATTATTTACAAGGGCGTTTTTTTATATCTACGATCATTTCGTTGGCGCTAGAGCAGAATGCATTAAGCGAAGAAAGAATTATAAGGTTACAAGAACACTTTTATTCTATACGGGATGCGATAGAAGGTTTAGCTTCCTTAAGTGATATTGTTATAGAGGATGGTAACTCTTCTCGGCTTTTGGTGCTTTCTCAGAAAACTAGTTCGTCTAGTGTGGATAATTTTTCCACGCAGCTAAGACTGTTGCAATCTTTCGACGATAAAGAGCTGCGGCGATGGACTATCCAGCAAATACGCGATGCGTCAGTACAAACAATAGAATTTTCTATGGAAATTCACGAAAAGTTTAGACGGTTTTGCACCGCTGAACTGGCTGAAGAAGCGATGAGTATTTGGCGTCAAAGAGGCCGCGCATTATTGGAGCTACCGTTTCCAAACAGCAACCCTATGGGTGAAGGGCCTTATTGGAAGTCACCCATAAACCAAATTGCGAGCTTTCTTGGTGGTTTGGGGGTAAATGAACAAGATTGTCTATTAGAGGTTGGCGGAGCAGATTCCCTGCTTTCACTTTTTATGGCACACGCATTTAATCTGCATGCTACTAGCGTAGAGGTAGTGCGCGCCTGGTGTGAATATGCCGAAATATACCGTAGTATTCTTATTGCTAAAGGTTCGGTAAGAGATGGTCAGGTAGAGTTAATAAATGATAACTTTATCAATGTAGATTTTTCTAAATATTCCATGGTTTATTATATTGGTTTAGGTGCATGGAGAAAGTATGAGTTATTAATAAAAATGTTAACAGTAAGGCCTGGCTGTCGAGTGTTAATGTATGGTGATATTGAAGAAAAAATAGAAAGTCGGCTGCTCATCTATCCTTACTTTTCTATGCAAAAATTTGTTTTAAGTCGAAACGGTGAGCCTACCGGCTTAGGCGTTCCTCTGCGGGTGTATACCATGCAAGATGCTTCCTCGCCGCTTAGCGACGCAGAAGATAGCGGTAGCGCTGATTTAATGCGCGATCTGCCTTTAACCTTAGCGCAGTGGTGGGAGATTATTGACAAAGAACGCCAGACAGGCAGACTTTTTGCCGGAATGGATTTAGATAATTTAGTCAGTGCTTTTGAGGAAAGTCTCAAAACACGTCCCAACCGTGGTGTCTACGCTATGGTTACAGCTATACATACGCGTTTTGCCCGTATTGATAAGGCTTCAGAAATATTAAAGCAAGGGCTAGCCTTTGAACCAGAAAGCCAAATGCTCGTTGCTCTTGACCGGGAAGTATATGGAATTGCAAGAATGATGCGCGATAGATTAAGTCCAAGGACTGATGAGGATAAATTTTTACACCGGGTGGTTGTCCCTGATGGAGAGGGCGACTGTTTTGCGGATACTTTGGGTTTTGACGGCCGCTGGCAGGTTTATGATTTTTCAAAAAGCCATGCATACATTGATACTCCCGCAGTGCTACAAGTGCTAAAAGCTTTGCAATGGAATATTCAAAATTACAAATATGTGGATGTAGTTATGCCGGATTTTTCACCCGAAAGAGTAGAATTAGCATATCTTGATTTTGGGCAAGTTTATATTGCCGAGGAGAGTATGTTACCCGGCGCTATTATAGATGAAAAAGATATTTTCTTTTTTGTTCAACCCGAGGAAAAGGCTTCGCGCAGCAAGGTAGTTGTTTGTATGACCCCTGCGTTCTTAGTCATTGAAAGAAGAGAGCAGATGCGTAGAATCAATAATGTTTTCGCCGGCGGCACCTCTTGTTTTGTGGCATTAGAAGAAAAGTATGAAATGAGATTTTCTGATGACGCAGAAGTCTCCAGAGAAACTCCCAGAGTGCTTTGCGTTTCTTTAAGTGAAGCTACTGCTCACGGCATAGATGTTTTAGAGGACTCGTTACTACGTGCTGGGATAAAAGCAGCAGCCAGAGAGATGCGCTGTCTTGATTTGCTCGATAACTATATGGATGAATTCGCACATTTAGAAGAATTAGACGGAATAAGCCCTAATGTATTTTGTATTTCCGTAGTTAATATGCGTACAGAATGGGCGGCACTAACCATTAGAAAAATTAGAGAATTTTTTCCCGAAGCACTAGTTATTATAGGCGGTCCGTCTGCCCAGTATCCGGAACAACTTGCGGCATTAGTGGTTGATTTTGATTTCTTGGTGCGAGGAGATGGAAATGAAATACTTCCGGAGTTATTACGGCTTGTGGGGGGATACTCAAGACAAAGAATATTACCTCAGGCCGTACGGGAAAGGATTATGCAGCTTGCCGGAGGAATTATCTATCGCTCGCCTTTTATGCTGGTAAACCAGCTTTCACATACTAACCGTGCAACAGTCGTGCATTTACCAAAGCCTCGGCGCCGTAATAAATACCATTATTTATATTTACGTTATGGTTGTCCGCATAATTGTTCTTTTTGTAATGACCCCATGGGCCATAAGATGCGTTTTGCCAGTATAAGAGAAACAGTGGAGTGGTTTTTATACCGCTTATGTCTTGAGCCCGGAGTTGGCCAGGATATATTTGCTTTGGAGGAACGTCTCGAGGCTTCTGCTTGCGCGAATCAACCGCTTCAGTTTACTCAATTAGGCGGAAAAATAAGAATTGATTTTTATGATGATGATTTTGCCGCTGACGCCGCCTACGTAGAGGCATTTTGCGATGAAGCCATTAGGTTGGGTTTAGGGAATTATTTTGAATTCGCTATTGTCGGCACCAATGTGATTGATTTTTTTGAGCGCGGAAATCTACGTACCCGTCTTATCGATAAAATGTGGGATGCTGGTTTTCGCATGGTGCAATTAGGGACTGATGGCCTTTCTAATGCTGCCATCCGGCATAATCGCAAAGGTTACACCCTTGATCATCACGTTATCCCCCTTAACGCATATCTACGCGAAAAGGGTTTTGTGGTTTGGCATAATCTGATTATCTTTCCTAATTACCTTACTTATGAAGAGGCAGTGGAATGTCTGATGCTTTATGTTTTATTGCCATTGGTTTTCCCACCAGAATTTAATATCGGTATCCAGGCAGCGCTCGGAACTCATTCCAATAATTTAGACCTGATGCTTAACCGCCATAAGTATGATTGGGGAGAATTGGGTGCTCGAGTGGATTGTGCGATTAAAGTGTGCGGCGATTACAAGGTTCCCGTAGGTTTTCCCCATTACGCTTTGCCGGTTTCGCAAGAGTTGGCTTATACCGAAAGCGAAGTGGCAAGATTGGCAAAATTGCTTGATAAAAAAAGCATGCCGCAGATATTAGCAGAAGATGTTTCTGAAGCAACAGTAACGCGAGTTATAGGAAAATGGCACGATCTTGATCGAGCGCAATATCCCCAGATGTATGCTTTATCTGAGGCGATTATTGATCTTGGCTGTAGCGGTATATCGTTTGAAGAAACGTTAATGCGGATTAAAAGTGAAATGATTTGTTCTGGGATCCATACTTTTACCGATTATCTTAGGCATTTACGCGGTGAAACTGAGGAATTTGCCCGAGTTGGCAGGAGTTTTGTATTGCGTTTTGAAAATGTTCGGCAATCTTTACTACAAGGTTGCACTGAAGGTATGGAGCAGGAATTGGCAGAGATTATAGCCCAGCGGCCGGATGTTACTGATAGCTATTATTTTATGCTTGAATTATTAATCAAAGAGGGCAGGTTTCTTGAGGCTATGATGTATTTACATCGCCTGCGTCTGCAGAAATATTTTGCTCCTATGTACATGAAACATATGAATAACGCACTTAGCTATGTAAGACTTAATCCGGCAAGATTTGATCACCCCTTATTATTCGAAGATTTACGTTTTCAGAGCCATGCCTTATTTCAGTGGATGATGTTGTTTGCCGGTATTGTTGAAGGGCTCGGTAATAAGAACGTGTGGCATCTGAAATTTCACTATGAAAAAACAGCCAGCCTTAATAAATTATACGATATTCTTCCTACTTTTAGCGTAGAAGACAGTAAAAAACTTTTTGATGATTTTGGCGGCGGTATCACACAGTCTTTACGCGATGGCAAAACCGTTTGGATGTTCGGCATACCTTTTAGTTTTGACGGGGGAACTCTAGGTGTGAACATCAATGATGCCAGGATTGATTTTGACAGAGCCCAGCCTTTTGAAATTGCATCTAGTTCAATCGCCGATTCATACCCGCCAATGCAAGGTTTTAGAGAAATCCACAGAAGACGCACACCTATCTCAGGCAAGGAATATGATAGTCAGCTGTATTTTGATAGTGAAAAAAGAGCAGTCTTGTGGAAGGTGGATAATGCAGTGTTTGTGAGGAAATCTTACCAATCTCATCCAAAAGTAAATTTTTATCTTGCCGAGCTAAATACCCCGGTATCTGTGGTTATGGAACGTATATTTATACGTGATCAGGTCAACGGCGATGAAACGCTTATTAATATGTGGGAGCCGCTATTTGGACACTATCTTTTTACTCCGCCCGAAACCACCGAAGGCGCTATTTTTGCCATACAGGATTTAAGAGAAATAATTAAGGATAGAGTTTTTATCGATTTTGGAGCTGAGGCAGGAATCTTAAGTTTTTTAGCTATAGCATGTGGTGCCAGTAAAGTTCTTTCTTTGGAAAGGGAGTGGAAGCTTAGAGATGAAATCAGGCATAACAGGAGGATTAATAATTTATATGATTGGCAAGTCCAGGATTGTCGCGGCTTTGAGAGTGTGTGGCGGGACGAAGTCATGGGGGCGGTTGTGGTTATTAACATGGACGGTTATTTCTCTCCGGAAGCGTTACTTGAAGTATTAGATAAAGGAATTCCTGCGGCCATAATATTATCAGGCGGGCATTATGCCAGAGAAAGATTAGATCCGGTATTAGAAATATTAAATCAATACGGATTTTCGAACCGGATTATAACAATAGAACCATTAATTGGGATAAATCCATTAGAGAGCAAGCCTTTTGCTACAATCATTGCAACCCGCAACATGCGGTCTGTTTCGGTCATTAGCTCGTCTGTTAGTTCCCCGCAAACACCTAGCTCGATACCCATGGCTAATTACTCACGACTAGGCAAGGCTAGCTCGTCCATAGATAATTATGATGAACCGTATTTAGAGCTTCACGTTTTAGAGGAATTGAGTCTTTTTAGGGAAAAGCTTGAATATGGGATGAGCTTTTTTAAGGCAATTCTTTATCATGGCACAGGATCGGAATTTTCAGAATGGGACATTAACTTAACGAGTTCGCTCTCTAGCCGTTTAGAGCCAGCAGGTATTCGTTTGAGTTTTGCAAGAGATTATGCAGCTGGGTTTGCTATAGGAGAAGAGGCGAGAATTATTAAGTGCCGCGTCAGTTTAAAAAATCCGTGGTATGTTTCACGAACGCGTTTTTTTGCATACTTTCTATTTATTGGACAAGCGCTAGAGGAGCTTGCTTTGAGGCGGGGAGTTACTTCAGAAGATAAATTGTCGATTCCCGAATGCCGTAGCTACGTTAGGCAACGCATGCTAGAGCAAGGATATGACGGGGTTGTGCGTTGTGATGTCTCGTGTATAGAGGTAATCGCCTTTCATCCGCAAGCACAAATTGAAGTTATAGAAGTATTTTGCGCTAGCTCAGCGATAAGTTTATTACAAGACACAAAAGAAAAAATTATAAAGGCGCTTGAAACTAAAAAAATGCCGGTTGATATAGCTAAAGAGCGAGCAATACCCGCGGCATTCTCTGCTGTGGATAGTGTTTTTGATATTCATACTCGGCCACAAGCATATGAGTTAGTTCTGGGGATGGCTCTTGGTTTGATAGCTAAAGAGATTCCTGTCTGTAGTACTTTAGAGTATGGGGTGCCTTTGGCGATTCGTGATTCTTGTGCTTGTTTGTATGTATTTAGAGAAAATATTTTTTGGCTTACCCGGCTTGCTGAAGATTTGTATCTTTCGTCGCAAGGCCCCATAGATCCTTACCAAACCCTTATTTTGGCGGGAGCACTTTATGGCGAAGTTAGAAGAATCAAGACGTTTGAGGGTCTTCTTGAACGGGCCAGGCAAGATGTTAATAGAGCCAGGGTTGGTAAATATCCTAATGAAGAAGGGGTTATTGAAGTTAATATCGGCACGCAGGAAATTAGTGTTAACGAAGTTGATACAAAAGGAGAAAAATTTGATTTCAAAAATCCCGTAGAAGTGAGCCAATTTAAAAGAGAACATGGACAAGCTATTGATACAGCTTTAGGCGAAAATTGGAGAGACGTTCTTTTGGCTCAAATAAATCGTGATATTGGTGGAATTATCTTGGGCCATGAAAGTGTTTATGTAACTTTTGCTCATTGCTGTGGTGGTACTGTGCAGGGAAGAATTATTGCCAAAGTCAAGATTCCGGCTTATAGCTTAAGAAAAGCTTTAGATTCAGTTAGCGATGGCCATTCTGCAAGCTCTCCGTTATTAATAATAGAAAATTTTACCTACTGGAGTAATGATTTTGACGGTCGTTACAGCGAGGATAGGGCGTATCATTTTGCTATTGGTGGAAAACAGGTATGTATTTCTGATCTTGAGTATGTAAAGATAACTATTCTTATTAAGCCTACTAAGGTGATATACCTTGCAGTAGACCACAATACAAGTTGGTTCCATACTGTTTTGGCGTATAAAGAGGGCATGATCGGGGGTAATGAATTATTTGCACACATAGATCATAAGCAACATCCCGATGACCGCGCAATAGAGGCTAATCCTCCAGGTCGGTATGAGGATATTGGTTGGCACATTCAGCATTTAGCGCAAGGAGGTGCCAGTATTACCGGATATGTTACAGCTTTGCATAAAACATTTCCTGATATGATATTTTTGTTTCTTAAGCAATCAGATGGTGGTTCGGATGGCTGGGGAGGTGTTAGCTTTGATTGGGGTGGCTCAATTTTTAATTTGCCATTAGAGTATTTAAATAAAATTAAGATTGCTAGTATTGACTTGGATATGTTTACTAGTGATGTTTCTTCTAAAGAATTACAAAAGAAACTCATAGAAGTGCTCAGCTATGTCAGGGTAGGAATGGTTATTATTTCTCCAGCCGGTCCACAGGAAGCCGGTCAGCAACAGGCAATATTAATGAAAGAAATAATTGAAGATTTACTTGATAAGTTGATTCCTGGATGGAGATTACAAGAATTGGGGAGTAATGCTTTCGATCCAACGAAGAGTTCTAGTGCTGTTCTTAACGGTCATCATGAGTCCAGGCTTTATTACCCATCTATAACTATTTGGGCTGTTCATCCAACTTTACGACAGTGCAGAGAGGTGATTAAGTGGGTCGCAAAAATGCCATGGCGCAAAACCGCTATAGTAGTGATTATTCCTTCAGATTGGGAAATGGCCTTAAAGTTTCTCAGAGATCGTGTTATCGCCAATCAACACTATTTTTATATGTTTATGTGTGAGCATTATATAGACGACGAAGGATGGTTTAATGAACAAGATATGTATAAAATCAATGAATTGCGGCTAAAACTATCCGGGCGAGGATTAATAGCTGACGATCATTATCTATACGGTCAAAATACGCCTAACTGTATGAATATTATAGCTACATGTCTGGCTAGAGGACTTATTTATAAGGGGCAATGTTGCAGTCCGCGTTTTAGCCGCAAATATACTCCATGCAAAAATTATTGTAGCTCAAATAAACTTTTTGTTATTGAAGATTTTACAATTACTGGAAGAAAGGGAATTGGCGTTCTTAATGACGAACAGCGTCGCGATTATACTCTTTTGAGTTTACATATTTCTGAGATTGAGAGGAGATATTTTGATACCGGCAATGGCGCTACCAGTTCTCCAGCTATGCACAGAAAAATGAAAGAAAAAGAACAACAAGAAAGAAAATCTTGGTTGTGGCAGGTTATTACAGGTCAGTTTACCTTTCCGTGGCTGGTGGGAGCTGACCAGCCTGCCGCAGCCGTCTCGTATGGTTACAGAGTAATGTCTTTTGTGATGACAAAATCATATCTTTTTAGTAGCCTTGCTAATAAAGCCCCTCCGTCTGTGAGCGTTTCGTTGGTCAGTTCTCCGCAAAAACCTAACTCAATACTCGCGACTCACTACTCACGACTAGATAAAGCCAGCTCACCCAATGCAAAGATCTCAGCTACGGCAGCCAGAATGGCAGAAATTTTTAACAATACTATTACCCATCGCAGCGATGTATGCCATGAAGATCTATTATTGCGCAACCGGCGAGTCCGGGAACTAAAAATATTTGGAGATGCTCTTGTTGGGCAATCGGGAAAGTTTGATGATCTTGATATCCTGGGAATAAAACTTGAAGAATTAAAGGCTGGTAAGTTTCTAGAAATAGGCTCGGGTAAAAAATGTCTAATCGGTCGCTTTTTAATCGACCAATTAGAATTTGATTCCGCTAATGTTTATGCGATAGATCCTATGATGGAAGAACCCGGCAAAGATTTTGATAATAATAGCGGGCGCTTTGTAAAAGGTATCATAGAAGAAATTCCGGAATTATTCCGGGAAATCAGCTTTAATATGATATATGCAGCATATGTGTTTTCCATCAGAAGAGGTTCTATAAAGTCCGGTTTACGCAAGATTGACCCTGGAAAAGCAGCCCGAAATGTTGATGTATTTTTGGCGCCCGGCGGAACACTGATGGTGGCAGGTAAAGCTATGCCGTCTGACATGGCTTGTGAATTGGCAAGTAGATTAGCCCAGCCTTATATCTGTCAGCGACCGGGAAATCAACATAGCCTATATTATTACACAAAGCTTCAGACTTTTTCTAGCTCGCCGGGTTCCCCCAGCACCAGCAATAGCTCCAATTATCGTAAGACATTAGGCCTGTTTCGGAGAAAAGATGACATCGAAGCATGGAAAGCGCTTAATCCTGTTTCTCCTATTGATGAGAATAAGTTGCCACGCCTATTCCCTAAAGGGGTTACGTATGGGTCGCAATGGAATTATTTAAGAGGTGAAAAGTATGAAATGAAAGGATATGTGCATACTGGTTTAGATTTATTAGTTCCAGCTTCTACCCAAGTAAGAGCAATTGCCGAGGGTACGGTATTTATAGGAAGATATAAACACGAAAAAGGTGAATATGTTGTTGTTGATCATGGAAAGGGAATGCTGTCCTTGTATATGCATGTCATTCCTCGAGTAAATACCGGACAGAAATTGGCGAAAGGAGATGTTATAGGTGAGGTAATGCATTCATCAATACATCCATCCCATCTTCACCTCGAATTATTAGCAAATATGGAAATATCCACAGAGGCATTTCCGCGTGAAGGAGAAGATACGTTGGAAGATAAGGAAATAAACAGGCGGTGGACTTTTATTAAATACAGTCGAGAAACGAACAGCTTGGATCCGTTATTGGTTCTTCCACAGATAGCCGAAGGAGCGGTAATAGAAGATGATGATAGCATTTTGATGGGTGCCGATAAAGGTGCAGGCTACGCCAGCTCGCCGTCTCAATCAGTCTGTAGTCAACGGTCTACAGTCAACGGTCGAGAAAAAATGCAAAATTTTGGTGATAGGCTATTGATTATACCTGCCTGCCGGCCAGACACGGGCTATGGGCGAAATCACGCCAGTTCATCTATGTTGGACAGCAGCGTCGGCCTTTCTGTGAAATATGTGAAATTTTCTTCGCCAGGTATTCCTTTGGAGTGTGACTATAATTGGCTCCAGCTGCAAAAAGGTATTCTTCTTGAATCTTATGCAGGTAATTTGTCGCCGGAAGCCAGCCGTCTCTTGCAAGAGCCGCAGATAGCAATTTGGAATGATACGTTTACTCCGCGCATCTACCTTGAATTCGCATGGAAAACCTACCCCCCTCAGAATAATCCATGGGTTAGTATCTTATACAAAGTCATCGAAATCTCGGTACGCAAGCACTTAGAGATTAAGGCGGGAACTAAAGAGGATGAATTTTTCAGGCAATTTTGTTATATTTCTGAAAAAGAAACAGACAGTTTGGTTAAACCTACACAGTTACAGATTATAGGATTACGAACCGATACATTCAGGGTGCCGGATTTCTGGAAAGCTCAGCTCATTTGGCAAACCTGGTTATTTTGTAATATGTGTATGGGCCATGTCCAGGGTTTTATTCCAAGGGTTTTCCCTGACACATCTATCGGGCCGGCAGGCATTGATGATGCTTTACATTTAATTTATCTCATTGGTTTGGGGGGGATGGGTATTCCTGCCAGCCTAAATATCAAAGCTGCTGATATTAAACGTTATTTTTCCTCGCTTGGCTTTGGGTATAGCCTGATTACGCAGTGTGGATGCTCCGAGCAATCATTACTCGCAGAAGAAAGAATTCAAGAACTGGTAGAGCATTATAAGGTCACGTTAGCGTTAAAAACGCGTACAGATTACAATATCTATAAAGCCCGGTGCGATGCCGTAGATAAATTTAATTTAGCTGATGTTGAGTCGTGGCGTCGAGAGCGAGTAGAGCTGGAATTAAGCGCTTTAGAGCAGCAAGGATTTAAAGCCGCAGCCGAGGTGCGCAGGCGCTTAGGGTTTGCCTCTGCAAGTTCTCCATCTCTGCCCGCCAGCTCGCCGGTGACTTCTAAAGAGTGCACCATATTAGTGCAAACTGATTTCTGGAAAGAGATTTCTGATATGTATGCATGGCCAAGAAAACCTAACGTTAAAAAGAAAGATAAATTGCTTGCGATAGTAGAGGGCCAATTTATTGATTGTTTACTACTGGAGAGAGTTCAGACAATATTGAAACAATTGGAACTCTTTAAATATTTTAATTATAGATATGAGGGGTTACAAATGAACTATTTCAGTAGTTTACTTGACCACATTATTGTTAACAGTGTTGATGCAATTTTTGAGAGAATTGACCGGGGTAAATCCGGGCATCCGCGTTATAATCCCCAAGAGTCTATAGCCCAGGCCCAGGCTCAGATACTTTTCTCTTTGTGTAAATACGATGGGGATGGCCCTCTGTATGAAGCGGTTTTAACTGATAATGGGGTAGGCATATCACTAGATCTTATGCGAACTTGGTCCACATGGACAAGAGATATTTTATTTCAATATACTGAAAATACCGTTGGAAGAGCATACCTGCCAATCCCCTCATCTTTTTCAACAAAGAATAGGGAAATCTCGGGTTTATATATTGGTCAACGCGGAGGTGGAATGGTGGAGTTTTTTCTTGATGCTGAAATAGGAAAGTTTCAAGTGACTATTGATTCCTGCCAGCCAGAGCAACGGGGTTACAGGTTTATACAGAGCACACAAGGTAGAAGAAACGTTCTTAACGCCTCCTGTGCGGCAATAGGCACCAAGGTTACTTTACGCGTTAAGTGTGCCAGTCGAAAAAGGTTTCAAGAAGTTAGTTCATGTACTACTAGCCCTCCGGATGAGAATAAAAGGGGCGAAGCGATTAGTATGCCAAAAAATGTAGAAGCAGAAATTTTTATGGTTGATGTTTTGTTCGCGACCAGCGAAGTCATTAGTTCATCAATTTGCGGTTTGCATGATTCTGGCCCGAATGATCCGAACGCGAGCAGTGCCGTAGGTCAGGGGCTTGAGTATGAGGTTAATACGCGGTTAAGTGAACCCGCTGATTTTAAAAAAATAAACGGTACTATTGCCGTAATTGGCGCATCAGGCTTTCTTGGTAGCTATATATATCTAAAACTTTTATGGCTCGGCGCTCGCGTTATTGGGACTTTTTGTCACACCAAGATCGCGCCGCTTTTGGCGAATAATATGTGTTATCTTGATGTAACCGATGCACGCCAGGTAGAAAAATTCATGCAAGATCACCGTCCGGCAGTAGTTATATATGCAGCAGGAGCTGTTGCATCAAAAGAAGAAGGACGAAATACGGAAAATATAGAAGCGTTAAATATTGCCGCCATTGATAATATTGCCAGTTACTTTGGAAGCCATTTTATCTATTTTTCCAACAGCCAGGTTTATAGTGGAAAGAATCCACCTTATACCGTTAATGATCCTGTTGATCCGATCAACCAGCGCGGAAAAATAAAGGCTGCCGGAGAGGCAATGTTGTTTGGTCGTCACAGAGATAGCTTTGTACGTTCAAGCGTAGTACGCGCCGGATTATTTTACGGCTATAGTATGTTTTGGCGAAGAATGGATGTTGTAGGCGATATCGTGCACAGGCTTAAACGCGGCGAGGCAACGATTGAAGCCGATAACTATCAGATCAGATATCCTGTTTTGATTGATGATGTTGTGGCGCATACGCTTGATATAGTAAAACACAGCGCTTATGGCATTAGCCATATTAACGGTTTAGAGCCAGTCACAAGGTATGAATTGGCAAAAATGGTTGCTGGTATGTATGGAGACCTTACCGCTACTACTAGTGAAACACTTATTATTCCTAAGCAAAATATTTTCCGCAATGAACCATTGGATAGTCGGCTAGTTAATACGTGTGGTATCGAGCTTACCCCACTGGAGGTCGGTTTACGCAAGGTGGTTTCTTACTATATTTGGTCGCAATCGGACCATCCGACTAGCTTGCTCCAAAAACCTTTAGGTGCCGGTCAAGCCAGCTCGCCGCAGGCCAGCGGCTTCGCCACTAGGCGAGCGAAGTCTCGCCTGTCGCAAAGTAATGAGGCGGACTCGCCAGGTGACCCGCGCAAACTTTCTTTTTATTCTAAGCTGCCAGATGGTTTTCAAAGAAATCGCAACAAGTATGGAAGGGCTTTATCCGGCGAGTGCGAACCGTGGGCGCGGTGGGCATTTAGAAGATTGAAAAATTATCTTAAAGAAGAGAAGGGGTTGATTAAGGAAGTGTATTTGATGTTTTTATGCGATGCGAAATGTCACACATCAATTGGGCATGCTTGGGTTGAATTTGTTACTGTTGATGGCGTACGCTGGCTTAGTGATGGGACAATCAGTCAGTATGACCGCTTTAAAAGCTTGCGCGATGGTTTAGCCATTCCTTTAGTAGAATTATCGCCGGAGCAAAAGTGGTATTATTGTAGCGATAATGATGAGGTGTGGATAATTCTTGAAGAAGATTCTTCCGGCACCAAGCGCACAATTAACAATTGCGAACGTAACAGGCATTTTACCCAAAACTCGGTAATAAGCGCGTCTGTCTCCAGCCCTTCGATTCGCTCCGCTCACTCAGGACATCGGTCCGCTTCGCCAAAGCTTCAGCGAGGAGAACATGGCAGTGCCTCTAGCTCATCGGTGATAGGTCCCCCATGTTTGACCGTAGCGCCGGAAAAAATTTTAAATGTAACGCTAGTTAATTTGATTTCCTTACAATTCATAACACGTAGTCAATCAGGTCTTGCGATTAAGACTTTAACAGGTTATCTTGAGGCGAAGAAAAGACAAACAAAAAGAAAAGAAATAATAGTGCGTATGCTTGATATGCAAGAAATGTACGATAAGGTGAGCGATGCTCATCAGGAGGCAGGAGAAGATGTCATAGAGAGAGATTTTTATGATGTTGTTGAGCAAGTGATTCAAGAGATTTGTGTTATCTGTCAAAGCGGCTATGCCGTGGTGGGCCTATCTATGAAATGGCAGACAATGCTTCCAGCAACGCTTATTATCCAAGGTGTACGCGAAAGATTAGCAAAGGTAAACGTAGCGGCGCCATTGTTTGTCATCGGTAATATCATCGCAACCTTTGGTTACGAAGAGCTTCTTAATCGGCAACCTTTTACAGACACAATAGCCGTGGTGGGAGAGGGTGAACAGGCGCTTGAGGCAATTGCAGAAATGGCCTTAGGGTCACAAAGCCCCCAAGGACTTACTGACTCTTCCCGTTACAAAGATATAGCTAATGTGGCAGTAAACATAGGAGGCAATATCTGCCAGTTGCATAGTGGAGTGCTGGATTTAGACGATTATCCTTTCTTTGTGATAGACGATGCTCGTGGGTTAGAAATGAGTCGTTCCTGTCCATGGAGGGGTTGTACATTTTGTTCAGCTTGTAAACAATTCGGGAAAGGTAATGCTAACCGCTGGAGGCCATTTCCTCTTAAGAGAATGCTTCAGGTTGTCAGACACAAAGTAAGTGAGGGAGATCATCAGTTTTATATTATAGATTCAGAAAGCTTTGGTCCGGTAAGGACAACCGCTTCATTTGATAAAACGATGTCAAGAATGGAGGCATTTGCACAAGGTCTAAAAGAGATTAATGGCGATTTTTCTGGAATAGTTCTTAATAAGAATAAAGTAGAAAAAATAATAAAGAGAGTTAAGAGTTTCAGCAAATTCTTAGGTTTTGTGATCATTAAGTTTTTAACTTTTCTTAAGTTTCTCGGATTATTACGATATAAAATTATCATTCGACCCGCTTCAGTGAGGGTTGATACCATTTATCGACAAGGTGAAAGAGAAAAAAACAAACGACGCAGGCATGTTTATAAACAACTACGAAAGGCCGGTTTTGATATGCTTTATTTAGGAATAGAATCCGGAAGTGATGAACAACTCAGGCGGTATGGCAAGGGGGTGAGTGTTGCTGAAAATAAAAGAGCGATAAAGATTGTAAAAAAACTTGGATTTAAGCTCGATGTAGGATTTATTTTCTTTGACCCTTTAGCTACCTTGGATGATTTACGAAACAATATAAGTTTTATTGAAGAAACCGGGCTATTAGAGATTAATTCTCGTATCCTGGGCAGTCTGCGGGTTCAGGCCGGAAGTCCTTTTGTAGAGATGGCGCGGAAAAAAGGTTTATTAGGAGAATTTGATCTTGATTCTCTGAGCTATGATTGCGATTATGAAAATCGTCAAGTTGCTCAGATAGAAATAATTTTTAGCCGCTGGGAAGCAGTGACTAGGGAGTTATTAAAATGCTGGACCATACCCGAAGAAACTGAAATTGAAGGAAGAAAAATGGACTTTGAATTTGTTAAAGCGCTTGTTGGGCTTTATCCGGGCACAGATCCTGCATTTCTTGAGCAAGAGATTTTGAGGGTATCAGGCGAATTTGTAGCGCGAAGGGAGATGTTTTTCCGAGAGATTCAAAATAAATTGAAAAAAATCTTAGATGGAGTAGCTATTGCAAAGTTAGGAGAAGCGCAACATCTGAATGAATTATTGATTGGAGAGGTCAAACAATTTCTTGCCAGTTCGGCTTTATGTAAAGATGATTTTCAGGCAATAGCCGCAAGGCTTGCAGACAAAATAAGTACCACGGGTAATTTTCGGCATTTGCCGCGTTATCGAAAGCCCATAAACGATTCTTTGGAATGGGAACTCTGTAGAGGTAATTGTGTGAGGTTACCTTCAGGAAAACATCGCCGTATACCAGCGGGTTCACCACAAGATTACAACTCAATACTCAATACCCGTTACCCACGACTAGATAAAGCCGGTTCGCCGTTTCACGAAAAACCTTGTTCCTTACCTCGCCGGCAGGCAGGCGCATCGGAACATGGTTTGGTGTCCTATATCAGCGCTGAGCGAACGCGAGTAAGCCGGAGTGCTGACTCGCCAAAGGATTTTCGTCCACGAACCGCAACTCATGACTTACGATTGTATAAAGCCAACTCGCCGGCACTACCTCCGGTATTAGGACTTTTTTGCGGGGTAAAAAAATAATTTGTACTATATAAACCGTAGTAATTTTGCTTTTATTTAAAAGGAAGGCTTGGTACAATAATAATCGACGAAAAGCATAGGAGGTGTGCGATGGTGTCTGAAGAGCAGTTTGGTTACAGAAGGGCGTATAAGCGGTTGCCTTGTCTTTTGTCGGCGACATACAAGACACATGAAGTAACGCAATGTCAGGCTACCTGTTATGACATCAGCTACAAGGGCGCAGGTATTATTGCCAGTGAGCCTCTGGCTATCGATCATGGGCTTACGCTTGAGCTTAATACTATGCGGTCAGGACTTTTATCGCTAGAAGGAACGGTGCGCTGGTGTAAGAAAGTTTCTAAAGGCTGGCAGGCCGGTATTATGTTTGATAAGATTCTACCTTTTGAGCTCGAGAGGCTTGTGTAACCTTCCTGATGCGCAGCCTTACCCGATGCCTAGCACATATTATTGCCATATGAAGAATTTCTTACGGCGGCGCGCCTCAACAGACCCCGCCTTTACTGCTATATTTTGTGCCCTAGTTATAACTTTTTCTCTGCTATTACCTTTTATAATTCGTGGCCAGAATATCCAGTCGACTGATAATAATGTGCCAGTTTACGGTGATACCATTGTTACGGGCACTAGTGCGGAGGCAAGCAACTTAATTCCTATGCTTTCTTCGGATAGCGCCTCTCATGAAATTTCAGGGATGATTTTTAATGGCCTGGTGAAATATGATAAAGACCTTACACTTGCCGGCGATTTAGCCCAAAATTGGGAAATAAGCCCTGATGGTTTGACTATCATTTTTCATTTGCGAAAAGGAGTGAAATGGCAAGATGGTGTAGAGGTAACTGCTGATGATGTTATGTTTGGCTACCGCACCATCATTGATGAGCGTACTCCTACTGCGTATAAAGAAGATTATTTGCAGGTAAAAGAAGCCCGGGCAATAGACCGCTATACTTTTCGTGTCACTTATGAATTGCCGTTCGCACCGGCTTTAAGCAGCTGGGGAAGCCTTGTTGTTCTCCCTAAACATATACTTGAAGGAAAAATTATTACAAAAAATGATTTTTCCCGTAAACCAATAGGTAACGGACCGTTTAAATTATTAGAATGGATTCCTGGGCAGAGAGTTATCTTGGAGTCTAATCCGGAATATTTCGAAGGCAAGCCATACATTAACAGGTTTGTTTACCGTATTATCCCAGACGTTTCTACTATGTTTTTGGAACTTAAAACCGGCGGGATTGATTGGATGGGATTGACGCCGCTACAATATAAAAACCAGACGGATACAGATTATTTTAAGAAAAACTATAAAAAATTTCGCTACCCAAGCTTTGCCTACACTTACTTAGGTTTTAATTTCAAGCATCCTTGGTTCCAGGACAAGCGTATTCGCCAGGCGTTTGCTTATGCGATAAATAAAGAAGAAATTATAAAAGGGGTTTTATCCGGTTTGGCTACTCCCTCAACCGGGCCCTATGTTCCGAACACCTGGCCATATAATCCGGAAGTGAAAAAATACGAATTTAATCCCCAAAAAGCACAGGAATTACTTAAAAGTGCAGGCTGGCAGGATACTAACAGCGATGGTATTTTAGAAAAAGACGGCCGGCCGTTCGAGTTTACCATTCTTACGAATATGGGTAATACTTTAAGGATGAAAACCGCTACCATTATTCAGTGGCGGTTAAGTAAAATTGGAATTAAAGTGCATATTAGAGAGCTTGAGTGGTCAACGTTCATCAATGAGTTTATCGACAAAAAACGTTTCGAGGCGGTTCTTTTGGGCTGGAGCATTGGTCTTGATCCCGACCAATACGATATTTGGCATTCCAGTAAAACTAAAGAGAAAGAACTAAATTTTATCAGTTTTAAAAACGCAGAAGTGGACGAGTTGTTAGAGACTGGCCGAAGGACATTTGATATAGAAAAAAGGAAGAAAGCGTATTACCGTATTCAAGAGATTCTGTCGGAGGAATTGCCGTATATTTTTTTATACGTTCCTGATTCTTTGTCGATTATCAGTTCGCGTTTCTATGGTATTGAGCCTGCGGCGACAGGCATTGGCTATAATATCCATAAATGGTATGTGCCAAAGAGATTACAGAAGCACGCAATAGAGAAATAGGCTGATCTAATCATGCTGAAATATTTATCCAAGAAGGCATTCGAATTAATTCCCACATTCTTTGGTATTACTCTTATTTCGTTTTTTTTAATTCATCTGACTCCTGGTAAACCCACAGACGTTATGTCTGAGCTGAATCCTAAAATGACGCCAGAAGCACGGTTGCGGCTTGAAAAATATTACGGATTAGACAAACCCATAATCGTGCAATACGCAAAATGGCTTTCTCGGCTGATTACCTGCGATTTTGGGGAAAGTTTTTCGCAGGATAAGCGCCTTGTCTGGGATAAAATAAAAGAGCGTTTGCCCATAACGATTTTTATTAACTTTGTTGCGCTTATACTGATTTTTCTCATCGCTATCCCCATAGGTATACGTTGTGCTATCCGGCCGAATTCTTTATATGATAATATAACCACAGTATCGGTATTTATAGGTTTGGCTACGCCTACCTTTTGGCTTGCGCTTATTTTACAGTTGATTTTTGGAGTATACCTGGGGTGGCTGCCTATTTCAGGAATAAAATCTTTAGGTTACGAAGGCATGTCTTTATTAGGCAAGATGTGGGATTTTACCAGTCATCTTATCTTACCTATATTTATATCAATTTTTGGCGGCTTAGCCGGGCTTTCGCGGTATATGCGTTCAAATATGATTGAAGTGCTTAACCAAGAGTATATTATGACCGCTCGGGCCAAGGGACTTTCTGAAAAAGCGATTATTTATAAACATGCTCTAAGGAATGCTTTATTGCCGGTAATAACTATCCTTGGGCTTTCTATTCCTGGGTTGATAGGCGGCAGTGTTATTTTTGAAACCATTTTTGCTATTCCGGGCATGGGCCAACTTTCATATATGGCGGTTATGACCAGGGATTATCCCCTAATTATGGCACTTTTAGTTATCGATGCTTTTCTGGTTTTAATTGGCAACCTTCTTGCGGATATAGGCTATGCTTTAGCTGACCCGCGTATCCGGGTAAAATGATAATTATGAATATGTTTTGGAAAAGATTTAAAAAGAATAAGTTAGCAGTGGGTGGAGCTATATTTGTATTTCTGCTGGTTATCGTAGCCATAGCTGCTCCTTTATTTGCACCGCAAGATCCCAATGCCATTGATGTGGACAGTATATTACAGCTGCCAAGCGTAATTCATCCTCTGGGAACAGATGATTTGGGCCGGGATGTTTTAAGCAGAATGATCTGGGGGGCGCGTATTTCTTTAGCTGTCGGTTTCGTGGCGGTAGGGATAGCAACACTGATCGGAGTTATCTTGGGCGCCATAGCGGGATATTATAGGGGCTTGATCGAATCTCTTATTATGCGCTTAGTGGATATCATGCTGACCATACCCAGTTTTTTTCTTATTCTTACTGTAATTGCTTTTGTCGGTCCGGGTATCTGGAATATTATGGTGGTAATCGGTGTAACCAGCTGGATGGGGGTGGCGCGGTTAGTGCGCGCAGAGTTTTTAAGCCTTAACGAACGGGAATTCATTTTAGCCGCTAAATCTGTCGGTGCCAGTAATACCCGGATAATATTGCGCCACATACTGCCTAACGCGTTATCTCCGGTGTATGTTTATTTTATTTTAGGTATAGCCGGGGCGATATTATTAGAGTCGGCTTTGAGTTTTTTAGGATTGGGGGTCCAGCCGCCGGCCCCAAGCTGGGGAAATATTTTGGCTTCCGGACGAGAAAACATGGAAATTGCTTGGTGGTTAGTTGTGTTTCCTGGCATGGCGATATTAGTTACTTGTCTTTCTTATTATCTTTTGGGCGAAGGAATTAGAGAAGCGCTGGATCCAAGGCTTAAAACATAATTAAATAATCAACGGATTGATTAAAAACAAATTTGTTAATTTTATAATCATTTAATCCGTTAATTCACTAATAATTTAAATATGAGTTTATTGAAAGTAAATAATTTAGAAGTTTCTTTTTTTACCGATGCCGGTGAGGTTAAAGCCGTCAGGGGCATAAGTTTTAGCTTAGAAAAAGGTAAAACCTTAGGGTTGGTTGGTGAAAGTGGGTGTGGTAAAACTGCTACCGCACTTTCCCTTGTACGCTTGGTGCCTTATCCCGGGCGTATTAAAGGCGGAGAGATATTATATAAGGGTAGCGATGTGCTTAAACTTAATGAGATAGAGATGCGTAAAATCAGAGGAAAAGAAATAGCTTTTGTTTTTCAGGAACCGATGTCGGCGTTGAACCCGGTATTTACCATAGGAGAGCAGATAGCAGAAGCTGTGATGTTGCATCAAGGGGTGGATAGCAAAGAAGCACTTACAAAAACCGCCGATGTCTTGGGCCGCGTTGGTATTGCTCAAACCCTCCGGCGCATGAAAGATTATCCGCATCAGCTAAGCGGAGGAATGCGCCAGCGCGTTTTAATTGCCATGGCGCTTGCGTGTAATCCGGCCTTGCTTATCGCGGATGAGCCTACAACTGCCCTGGATGTTACTATCCAGGCGCAAATAATCGAGTTAATCGGTAACTTGCAGAAAGAAATGCAGATGGCCATGTTGTTGATTACGCACGATTTGGGCATTGTTGCAGAAACTGTGGATGAAGTAGCAATTATGTATAGCGGAAAGATTGTAGAGATTGCTTCATGCAAAGAACTCTTTCTCAAACCGTTTCACCCATACACCCAAGGGCTTTTGGATTCATTGCCAAGAATCGAAGGCAGTCAAAGAATTCCGCTTAAAACGATAAAAGGTACGGTTGGCCAGCTGATTAATATCCCGCAAGGTTGCAGTTTCTATGATCGATGCCCTCAGGCCAAAGATTCTTGCAGAGAGCAGGAGCCCGAACTTATTGAATGCAGGCCAGGACATAGGGTGGCATGCTATCTCTACGATCAGGATTAACGAATTAAAGGATTAATGAATTTCATTAAAAAGATTGTATTATGTCAGAATTGTTGAGAGCTGAAAATTTGGTAAAGCATTTCCCGGTCACGTCCGGTTTCTTCGGAGGAAAAGCCGGTGTGGTACATGCTGTCAGCGGAGTGAGTTTCTTTCTGAAAGAAGGAGAAACTCTTGGATTAGTGGGGGAAAGTGGTTGCGGTAAATCTACGCTCGCTAAATTAGTCGCTCGGCTCATCGCGCCTGATAGCGGAACAATTATTTTTGAAGGAAAAGATGTGACGCGGTTAAACACAAAAGCATTGAAGTCTTTCCACCGCAACCTGCAATTTGTATTCCAGGATCCGTACTCTTCTTTAAACCCCAGAATGACCGCTGCTAAAATTATCGCTGAACCTTTGTCCATCCATGGTATAGCCGGGGGTACGGTCTTGACGGAAAAAGTTAATCAGTTGTTAGATATTGTCGGAATTTCCAAAAACGCGCGTAACCGCTATCCCCATGAATTTAGTGGCGGCCAACGTCAAAGAATCGGCATTGCCAGGGCATTAGCGCTGAATCCTAAACTTATTATTGCGGACGAACCTATTTCTGCGTTGGATATTTCTATCCAGGCACAAGTCTTAAACTTATTTCTCAGGCTGCAAAAAGAATTTCACCTTACGTATTTATTTATCAGTCACGACCTGCGTATTATAGAATATATGAGCGACAGAATAATGGTGATGTATTTAGGTAAGATTATGGAAATTGCTCCGGCAAAAGATCTATATTTTCATCCTATACATCCCTATACTCAGGCGCTTTTGTCCGATATTCCTGCATTGGGCGGCCGGTCATCAAAAAGAATTATTCTGAAAGGAGAAATCCCTTCGCCGATAAATCCGCCTTGGGGGTGCAGATTTCATACTCGCTGCATATATGTTCAAGACAGATGCAGGAATGAAGAGCCGCCGTTATCCTTGCGCGATGACCGTTTATTTGCGTGTCATTTTCCACTTTAATAAAGCTTTTCCTCTTTATGCCTGGTAAGGTGTTTTTGGGGTAGAAAAGCTTGGGAAAGTAGAAAATGCTTTATTTTTAAGGGTTTTTTGATATAATAAAATAGTTCGATACTTTTGTAGGTATTCTTGAAAAGAGTATTATAATCAATAATCATAGGCTTATTATAAGGTAAGAGGAGGTAGAATGGCCAGTCAAATCAATCTGGAAGAAGCAAAGAAGGAAATTAAAAAGCTTGTAGCGGAAATTGCCGAAAGGACAGAAGAGGAAGTCAAGGAAGACGCGCAATTTGCCGAAGATTTAGGCATTGACAGTATGATGGCTTTGGAAATTGTGGCCAGTATCGAAAAAAAATATAAGTTAGTTATTCCTGAAGAAGAAATTCCCAATATTCGTTCTTTACGTAACGTATACGATTTGCTTGAGAAGCTGCAGGACAAATCCGCTTGAGTACCGGTAGTCGTTCTTTTCTGAAGTGTTTAATGAGATAAAGGGCGCGTCCGGGCGATGGCGTGGAGTACGGGCATTTTTCTGCCGGCACCCCACTAGGTAAGCGCCAAGGAGGAGCGATGGACAGAAAAAAAGTGCTGATCGTTGACGACGAAGAAAACGTATGTCTTTTTATGAAGGATATTTTTGAACGTAGTGGTTTGAAGGCATTTACCGCCCTAAGCGGCGAAGATGCTATGGCTACTTTCTCTAAGCAAAAACCGGAAGTTTGTATCATTGATATCCATATGCCGTTTTCCGAGTTTGACGGTATGGAGGTGCTCAGGCGCGTAAAGGACATAAATCAAAAAACCGTGTGTGTCGTGATAAGCCGTATTGACGACAAGGAGAAGATCAAGAAAGCAATGTTGCTTGGAACGGAACAATACTTGCTTAAACCCGTAAGCGTCGAGGAGATAAAAGATCTTATTGAGCATCTAAGGGCTGTATCGGTCAGCTAGATGGCAGAAGGAGCCTGATGGCAAATCCTTTACGTAACGAGGAAGAAATTTATGCGCAGCTCAAGAAAGAACACATTACTATCCACCCGTTGATATGGGAGCTGGTCGATCATCATATCAGAAATGACATTAATATTATCTCGTTGGCTATTGGAGGTCTGCGTTTTCATCGTTTATGGATTTTAAAGTTCTCCGGATTTATGATTAAATTTCTTCATCGTATTACGTTCCAGCCTGGTAAACCGGAAGATCTTGTTAATGCTTGTGACCGAAGTTTAAAAAGAGTGAAAGACGTAGATCTGTTTCTTAAAAAACTAAAACAAGCTACAGAAAACGATCAGGAGTAAGGGGTATCCTGTAAGTATGAGTACTTTCTTGATTGTTGATGACGAAGTTTCCGTGCAGGATATTGTAGGAAACTTTATTGTGCGCAGGGGCCAACAAATTTTAAAGGCACAAACCGGTCAGGAAGCGATCGCACTTTATGCAAAACATAGACCCGATTGTGTGTTACTAGACATGAAATTACCCGACATAAGCGGTATCGAGGTTTGTAAGAGCATTAAAACATTCAACCCGCAGGCAAAAATCTATTTTATTACAGGTATTGACGATAATAGTTTTAAGCAAGAAGCAGAACAGCTTGGTTCTGCCGGCTACCTCGTAAAGCCGATCGTGCTGGATGATGTGGCACAAATAATAAAAAGCATCTCTCCCTAGCCAACAATTTCCCTCCGGTTTTACCAACACATATTGTCAGGTGACGTTAAAGTACATAGGCTGAAATGATTACACTCCAGGGTATTTCAAAAAGTTATGGTGCGAGAATCCTTTTTAAGGATATATCGTTAACTATCGGCCGCGGCGAAAAAGTTGCTCTTATCGGGCCTAACGGTGCGGGTAAGTCGACATTGTTTCATATCATACTGAATGACCTATCGCCATCCGACGGAACCATCCAAATGAACAAAAACCTGCGTATCGGTTATTTGCCGCAGGAATCCAGCTTCCAGTCCGATCGTACGGTTTTAGGGGAAATTATGGAGGGCGATCCTGCGATTATCAAATTAAAGAAAGAGAAGGATGAATTGGAGGCGCGTAATGAAACGGCGACGCGGCATTACGGCGATATCCAGCATAGGCTTGAGGCGTTAGGTTTTTTCGAGCTTGAATATAAAGGCAAGCAGGTATTAAGTGGCCTCGGTTTTAAAGAGAGAGATTTTGTCAGACCGATACAGCAAATGAGCGGTGGTTGGCAGATGCGAGTGCTTTTGGGCAAGCTTCTCACTTGCCATTACGACTTGCTTCTTTTGGATGAGCCCACTAACTATCTTGATTTGAATGCGGCTGTGTGGTTTAAGGATTATCTTGCGAATTACAAAGGTACTTTTGTGATGATTTCGCACGATAAGGTATTTTTAAATGAAGTGACAAACTACTCGTTGATTTTAGAAAACGGCATGCTTGCGAAAATTAAAGGTAACTATGATGATTACGATAAATTGAGGCAGGAGCGTAAAGAGTATCTCTCGAGGCAGTTCAGACAGCAGGAAAAAACCGTAGAACAATACCAGCGTTTTATCGACCGTTTTCACGCACAGCCCAACAAGGCTTCTCAGGTACGCGCAAAAAAGAAGATGCTGGAGCGAATGGAAAAAGTAACGGTTCCCAGTGACCCCAGGGAGAGTATCCGTAAGTTTCATTTTCCTCTTACCACGGAAAGTGGGTATCGGGTTGTTGCGCTTGAAGCGGCGGCAAAGGCATACGGCGATATTCAGGTGTATCAAGGGTTGGATTTCGAAATTATTAAGGGAGAAAAGGCGGTATTAGCCGGCGAGAACGGTGCAGGTAAGTCAACCTTGCTAAAAATATTGGCCGGAGTGGTTTCTCTCGATAGTGGACAACTTAAACTGGGGCATAATGTTCAAACCGGCTATTTTTCTCAGACGCGTACGGATGTATTATGCCCTGAACGCACGGTTATGGAAGAGGCTTTTTCTGTCGCCCAAGAACGCATGACCTCCGAAACATTGCGTACGATTCTGGCGGCCTTCCTATTCACCGGGGACGATATCGAAAAGAAGGTGAGTATTCTTTCTGGCGGAGAAAAAAGCCGTCTTATATTGGCGAAATTACTTATCAATCCCCCGAATTGTCTTCTTTTGGACGAACCGACGACACATCTTGACGTAGATGCGGTTGAGGCGCTCATTAAAGCTTTGCAGGAGTATAAAGGTACGGTTGTTTTTATCAGCCATGATATTTATTTTGTAAAATCTATCGCCAACAATGTTTTTGAAGTCAAAAATGGCCATGTTACCAAGTTTCCCGGAAACTTCGATTATTATTTACACAAAAAAGCAAAAGACGAAATGAACCTTGGGGCTTCTCACACAACAACGCACGTCTCCGCACGCACAAAAAGTAATGTAGCGGCAGAAGCACCCAGCGTAGAAGGAATGGGCAGTGAAGAGCGGAACAAATTTCATAATGCCGCTATTTCCAAGCAAATAAAAAAATTACGCAAGCAAAAAGAAAAACTTGAAACTGAGCGCTATGCAAAAAGCCGTATTACTTCAAATCCGCGCCACGGTGAGGAAATTATTCGTTATTATAGCGGTATTATCGAAGATCTAGACAAGCAAATAAATGAGATAGAGGGACAGATAAGCGAACTTAAAAAGAAATTTATCGAATAAGTAACCCGGAGGTAATGGTATGAATATGTATCTTGCGTTCATTCTCTTTATTCTTCTAGTTGAGTACGTACTTACTCTTATAGTTGAGGTGCTAAATGTAAAACACGCATCGCCGACATTGCCAGAAGAATTCGCTGGAGTTTATGACGCAGGGAAATATAGTGAGTCCCAAAATTACCTAAAAGACACAACGCGTTTTTCTCTTATACGAGAAACAGTCGTTACCTTGGTTACGGTGAGCTTCATTTTGGCCGGAGGCTTTAACTTGGTCGATCAATTTGCCCGCCGGCTTGTCCATGGGCCTATTCCCACGGGTTTGATTTTTTCCGGCATACTGACTTTAGTTTCATACCTTTTGGGGCTTCCTTTTAGCGTATATCGCACGTTTGTGATAGAAGCTAAATATGGCTTTAATAAAACTACCGTAAAAACTTTTGTGAGCGATATTATTAAGAGTTTGCTGCTGGGTGGGCTTATTGGCAGTATATTGATGACAGGTATCATCTGGTTTTTTCTAAGAGCAGGTAGTTTTGCTTGGGCTTATTGCTGGCTGGCCGTAATGGCATTCCAGTTATTTTTAGCATTCATTGCTCCGGTGGTAATTTTACCGCTTTTTAATAAATTTATTCCCCTGGAAGAGGGAGAGCTGAAAACTGCCATCGAGACATACGCTCGATCTCAGCGGTTTGCTTTACGGGGTATTTTTAAAATGGACGCTTCACGTCGTTCTACCAAATCAAACGCGTTTTTTGTCGGTTTCGGCAGGTTCAGAAGAATTGCCCTGTTCGATACGCTCATCCAGAAACACACGACTTCTGAACTCGTGTCGGTACTTGCTCATGAAATCGGTCATTATAAGAAAAAACATTTTATTAAAGCTTTGGCCCTGTCCTTTATAACGACGGGTCTCATGTTCTTTGTTCTCCAATTTTTTCTCAATAACCAAAAGCTGTTCGATGCTTTCAGAATGCAATATATCTCAATTTACGGCAGTATCGTATTCTTTAGTTTCCTTTACAGCCCCATCAATATGATTCTTGCGATCCTGCATAATATTATGTCGCGTCATCACGAATATGAAGCGGATGCTTTTACGATCTCTACCTATCAACAGCCCGAGGCCTTTATTTCGGCTCTTAAGAAGCTGAGTGTGGCTAATTTTTCTAATCTTACCCCTCATCCCTTGAAAGTGTTTCTTGACTATACCCACCCGCCAGTTTTAAAAAGGATAGAAGCAATTAGAGAAAAGAAAACAGATGTTTAAAAGAATACTGGTGCTTTCAGCCAGCCCAAAGAAAGACGGCAACACGGAAATCTTGGTTAAATGGTTTATCGAGGGTGCACACTCGAAAGGCGCAAGAGTTGAACTTGTCCGTACTGCTTTCCTAAAATATAAAACTATAGGCTGCACTTCTTGCCGGTCTTGCCAGAAATTGGCAGAATATACATGTGTTATCAACGATGAGGCTAAGCCGGTTTTAGCAAAAATGGCAAAAGTGGATGTGATAGTTATGGCCACACCGTTATATTTTTTCTCTGCCAGTACACAATTAAAAATTATCTTTGACCGTATGTTCTCGCTTTATAAATGGGATAATGCCGCCGGGACGATGCAAACCGTCCTCAAAGGAAAAACACTAGTCTTAATTGCCAGTGCCTTTGAAGACGTGGGGCTAGATGCGCTTAAAAAACCTTTTGCTTTAACTGCCGCTTACACCGGCATGAAACTCAAGTCTTTACTTATTCCTAATGCCGGTATATCCGGAGAGATAGCAAAGAATAAAGGTGTCCGCGAAAAAGCAGTAAAACTAGGAAAGAGCGTAGCGTAAATTATAATTCAGCATGCCGGGCCACATTTTCTTGACAAGCTTAAGTTTTGCGGTAAAATTAAAATACAATCAGGCAAAAGTCCCGCGTTTGAAGGACTAAATCCCGGACTATAATAAAGTAAAACCTTCGTAAGATAGAGTATGATCAAGCGAAGGTTTTTTCATTTTATAAAGTTGAGCTTCCTTAGCCTATACGATAAGGATGCGAAATCCTCCGTAGCCTCGGCAAAGGAGGATAAAACCTTCGTAAGATCGCGTATGGTCAAGCGAAGGTTTTTCTATTTTTATAAGGCATTACAATGATACTAATAAAGAAAACCCCAGATATTACCGAAAAACTTAACATTTTGTCGCGCGATTCCCGCTATGACTTGGCTTGTGCCTGCGCGACGCGCGAAGATGAACACCGGAAGCGTTCAAAAGAAGACAAATGGATATACCCGGTAAGTTTACCTGCCGGCGGCACTACTTTTATTTTTAAAACTTTGCTTTCCAATGAATGTGTGAACAACTGCAAATATTGTCCGCTAAGAGCAGGCATGGGGGCGAGGCATTGCTCGCTTAGTCCCGAAGAATTAAGCAAAACTTTCTTTTCCTATTATAAAGAGCGCCGGGTGAGCGGGCTTTTTCTAAGCAGTGGGGTTACCATTAGTCCCGATATCACCATGGAGCGCATTAACCGTGTAGCGCTGATTTTACGCAGAATGCAATTTAGAGGCTATATCCACTTAAAAATTATTCCCGGCTCGTCCGACGCGGCAATTCGACAAAGCCTTGCTTTAGCCAGTGCCGTATCTTTAAATATAGAAACTGCCGGCGAGGATAACTTTAAACATTTGAGCACCACAAAGAATTATCTTGGCGATATCATCCGGCCAATACAGCTGATCAGCCGGTTGACCGCCAGAGGTTCTGTATATAGCGGAGTTAAGCAAACTACTCAATTTGTGGTTGGCGCATCCAAGGAGACCGATAAAGAAATCGTTGATTATTCTTGGAAATTATATAAAGAATTACGTTTAAATCGCGTTTATTTTAGTGCTTACCAGCGTGGCGCAGGTTCCGAAGAGCTGCCCGGCGAACATTCTCAATATACCAACCATCAGTTGCTTACGCGTGAGCACCGCCTGTATCAGGCGGATTGGCTTATCCGTAAATACGGCTTTAAGGCGGAGGAAATTCCTTTTGAAGCCGGCGGTAATCTTTTTTTGGAAACGGACCCCAAGGAAAGATGGGCGAAGTTTCATCCGGAATTTTTTCCTGTGAATATCAACAAAGCCGATATATATAGTCTTTTGCGTGTTCCCGGCATAGGCCAGATAATGGCTGAGCGAATATTTAATTTTCGTAAAAACGGCGTAAAAATCCACGCCTTAAGTGATTTGGGAAGGCTGACCAAAGTGTTAAGAAAAGCGGAAAAATACGTAATTTTTCAATAAGTATAGCATTGTTTGCGCGTGTAGTATATCCGCACGCTTCAAAACCGTATCCCACCCCCGGGGTGGGCTTTGGGTTGAGAAGAGAACGCGATTTGCATTATGCGAAGAAATTTATTAGTTGTTGATAGCGTTTATCATGTATTTACCCGTAGTATCGCGGAGTTTAGGATATTTAACAATGAAAATGAGTTCCTAAGAATGCTAGAGGCGATTCGCTATTATCAGCGAGAAAAACCTGAAATAAAATTTTCTAAATTTATACATTTGGAAGAAGGATCACAACGTAACAAAAAAGAATCTTTTTCCGGCAAAGAAAAACTGATTGAAATAATAGCCTATTGTCTTATGCCCACGCATGTGCATTTAATCTTGAGACAATTAAAAGAAAACGGTATATCGGTATTTATGGGCAATATTTTGAATAGTTACTCAAAGTATTTCAATACTAAGCACAAGAGGAAAGGGCCGTTGTGGGAAACGCGTTTTAAGAGCGTTTTGGTGGAGTCCGACGAATATCTAATCCATTTAACCCGCTACATTCATTTAAATCCTACTACCGCTATGCTTATAGATAGGCCAGAAAATTGGAAATTTTCTTCATATCAAGAGTATCTGTCGCAAGCGAATGAAGATAAAATGTGTCGATATGATGATCTGCTGAATATAATTCCTCATTCTTACAAGGAGTTTGTGGAAGACAGGATTGCATATCAGCAAGAATTGGAAAAAATTAGAAACTTTTTGCTTGAATAACCAAAGCCCACCCCCGGGGTGGGCTTTGGGTGGGTCTGCGATAAAGCTATTGCGGATGATTTTTATTTAGGTATAATCGTAATACATGAATAGTAAGCAAGGAAAAACGGTTCAGCGGGCGCCAAAAATCCTATAGGGAGGCATATGAAGAAAATATTTTTTGTGTTGCTACTTACTTTGTGTATTGGTTGCAGTGGCGTTCAGATACGTCGCGTATTTTTTGGTTTATCAAAAAACGACGCGCAAACCATTGATTCTAAAATCAGCCAAATAGTCACGATCGCTCCGGGCGATTGCTATAACAGCATTTTGGATATTTTTAAACAGATGGGGGTTTGTGTCTTGAAACAGGATGAAAAGAATCGTTTTATTGTCGGGAGTAATTTTAAAAATGAGCCGCCCACCACCGCTTCAACCGAAGTGGGTATATTGATTGAAGAAATTGAGGCTGGAAAGTGCAAGGTAAGTGTGTTTAGCGAAAGTCGGACTTTAGCTGAATATGCTGCAAAAAATATTTTTGAAAAATTAAAAAAATAATAAATCCAAACGCCGCCTGTCTCATCCGCTCAAGCATTTATCTAGATATGTTCCCGTCCACTTGCCAAGGTTGCACTGGTATGCATATCAAAAGGTCGGGAATCGGCTGTTAACGGTTGATAATCGAGTATTTACAGCTATAAAAATAATAGTTGCTTTATTTGTTTTTTTTATTATAATAGCTTTTCTTTAAGGTGGTATATTTTGAGGCTGCCAAAAGCAACCCGCCCCGGTAGGTTTTACTTAAAACCAGTAAAAACTTAGGCATAACGGGAAAAAGCTAAGGCTAATACGAAAAAGGCTGAGGCTCGGGTCAAGATTTAAGATTGCAAGATATTACTTAACTCTGGCTTATATTAAGTAAGGAGAAAGAAGAATGCCTCGCTTAGTAGCATTGGAAAAACAAAGAAATATAGGGATCATGGCGCACATTGATGCCGGGAAGACTACGCTTACCGAGAGGATCCTTTTCTATACCGGCCGTTCGCATAAGCTGGGAGAGGTCCACGATGGTGAGGCAACCATGGATTGGATGAAGCAGGAGCGCGAACGAGGTATTACTATCACCGCCGCAGCCACTACGTGTTCTTGGAATGATTGCCGGATTAATGTTATTGATACTCCGGGCCACGTTGATTTTACGGTAGAAGTTGAAAGAAGTTTGCGGATTCTCGACGGTGCTATCGCAGTTTTTTGTGCGGTAGGCGGGGTAGAGCCGCAGTCCGAAGCAGTGTGGCGGCAATCAGAAAAATATAATGTGCCTAAAATTGCCTTTGTTAATAAAATGGACCGCGTAGGAGCGGATTTCTTCGATGTGTTAAAAGCAATAGAAAGAGATTTAGGCGCTAATGCTATACCTATGCAGATTCCCGTGGGGGCGGAAGATAATTTCCGCGGAATTGTTGATCTCTTGGAAATGAAGGCCTATATTTTTAGCGAAGAAGCCTCTGTTTTGAACGGCTTTAGCGTTGAAGAGATTCCTCAGGAATTATTAGAAATTTCGCAGAAGTATCATCATGTTATGGTCGAGAAGGCGGTTGAGTTGGAAGACAGCCTTATGGAAAAATATTTGGAATCGGAAACAAAGATTACCCGCGAAGAACTTATCCGTGCCATCCGTAAGGGGACTATCGCGAATAAAGTTGTTCCCGTATTGTGCGGTTCTGCTTTTAAAAATAAAGGCGTACGTAGACTTCTTGACGCCGTTACCTTATACTTACCTTCTCCGCAAGACCTTCCCGCAGTTAAGGGAACAGAGTTTTCTGATTCGCAGAAAACAATTGAAAGAAAAGCTGACGATAACGAATTTTTTTCCGCTTTGGCTTTTAAAGTCCAGGCAGACCCGCATATGGGCAAACTTGTGTATTTTCGGGTTTATTCAGGAAAGCTTAGTGCAGGTTCTTATATACTTAATGCCACCAAAGATAGGCGGGAGAGGATAAGTAGAATTTTGCAAATGCATGCGAACGAGAGAGAAAATAAAGAAGATATTTGTGCGGGTGATATTGGAGCTGCCATAGGCCTTGAGCATACGGTGACAGGCGATACTTTGTGTGATCCGGAACACCCTATTGTGCTGGAAGCGATCGAATTTCCTTCACCGGTAGTTTCTATCAGCGTTAAGCCGGGTAGTCGCGCGGAGCAAGACAAACTCAGTAAAGGCCTTATGAAGCTTTCCGAAGAAGACCCGACTTTTACCGTACATGTTGACGAAGAAACCGAAGAAACGATTCTTTCCGGAATGGGAGAATTGCATTTAGAAATTATTGTGGACAGGTTAAAGCATGAATTTAGTGTCGAGGCGATTGTGGGTAAACCCAGGGTAGCCTATAAAGAAACAATATTGGTTAACGCGGAAGCTAACTATAAACACATAAAACAAACCGGCGGTCGCGGCCAGTACGGGCATGTAAAACTTGAGATTTTTCCTACCCAACCCGGACAAGGTTTTGAATTTGAGAATAATATTTTCGGCGGCGCTATCCCCAAGGAATACATTCCCGCAATAGAAAAAGGCGTCATTTCAGCTTTACAGAAAGGAGCATTAGCCGGTTATCCCGTGGTTGACATAAAGGTAAGCCTTGTGGATGGTTCTTATCATGACGTTGATTCTTCGGAAATAGCTTTTAAGATCGCCGCTATCGAGTGTTTCAAGGAGGCGTTCAGAAAAGCCAGCCCCATATTGCTTGAGCCCTACATGTCTTTAGAGGTGGTTACGCCGGAAGAATATGTGGGTAACGTAGTGGGGAATATCTGCGCACGCAGAGGAAAAGTGTTAGGCATAGAAGCTAAGCCAAGCCAGCAAATAATTTCCGCGGAAGCTCCTCTTTCGGAAATGTTCGGGTATGCTACGACTTTACGTTCTTTATCTAGCGGCCGAGCTACTTACTCCATGCATTTTGAAAAATATATGGAAGTCCCTGCCGCGATTTCCGAAAAAGTTATCGAAGAGACGAAAGAGCGAGAGGCCAATAAATAGCGTAAAACCGGCCAGATCTTTACATACACACCGCACATTTTTTTCATATTCCTGCCTTTTCAACTTTTAAAATTTTCCTTTTTTCTGGCTAATCTTTGATACAATATCCTTATGTATCCGTGGGATTTATTTTCTCTTTTTATTTTTTTGCTCCTGACGGCGCTGGTATATATAAGCGAAATACGCTTACTGGGGTGGTTTATCTTTTGTTGCCTTACCCGTCGATGTCGCAAACCGATATTATTCAGCAAGAGAAAAAACATTTTGCACGCAGTAGCCTTTTTGGGCATATTGTGTTTTCTCTATGGCTATTTCATTGAACCATATTGGCTCAAAACCAATACTTACCGCATTTCTACTCATAAGCTAAAAAATACTAAAATAAGGATAGTGCATCTTTCAGATATTCATTGCGACCAAAAAATAAGAAATGAAAAAAGGGTAGTTGAATTAGTAAACATGTTGAAACCGGATATTATAGTATTTACCGGTGATACTTTGAATACGGAGCAAGCTTTGCCGGCTTTTAGAAACATGATGTCCGGCCTTAAGGCTTCTATGGCAAAAATTGCCGTACGCGGGAATTTTGATGTGTGGTGGTGGGAAAACTATAAAGTCTTTGATCATACCGGTTTTAAGGTTTTGGATAATGAGTGCATACAGTATTTAAAAGAAGGAGAGAAGATATCTTTTATCGGCATACGCTTTGATAGCGAAGAGCGATGGAAATACTTTTTGAAAGATCTGGGGGGAGGTTATCGCGTGCTACTTAGCCACACTCCGAATTTAGCGCAAGATGTAAGCGGTACCGATATTGATCTATATTTATGCGGCCATACTCACGGCGGCCAGGTTGCTTTACCGTTGTATGGCGCACTGATGACCCTTGCCAAGCACGGAAAAAAGTATGAGGCAGGCTTGTATCGGCTGTCGCAGACAGCGCTTTATGTGCATAGAGGAATAGGGATGGAAGCCGGTTGTGCGCCGCGTGTGCGTTTCTTTTCCCGTCCGGAAATTGCGGTATTCGACATAGAGCCGGAGCAATAAACCGGGAAAGTGTCTATAACCTTTGGATCGGCAACAACACTGTATTTTAATTTGCTATTTGTGATATAATTTTTTGCTAAAACAATAAAACAGACAACAAAGAAGAGATGAAAATACAAACAGATACAAAAATAATTCTTATGCAAATTATCTTCATTATACTTTCAGCGGTTGTCGTCTATTGGAATTCTTTGGGCGGAAAATTTATGTGGGACGATTTTGGATTGATTAAAGACAATGCATATATTACCCATCACGTAAATATACCGGTTTTCTTTACTCGCGACATGGGCGTCGGTAGCAATGTTCAGTCAAATTACTATCGCCCATTGCAGATGGTAACTAACAAAATTGATTATATGTTTTGGGGGGTGAACCCTCTAGGCTACCACATTACTAATCTTATTTTCCACATTTTAACTGCACTTGTGCTATTCTGGCTTCTTAATGTGCTTTTCAACAAGAAAAATATTTCTTTTGTGGCTTCTTTGTTATTTGTGGTCCACCCTGTCCACGTAGAAGCTGTTTCTTATATTTCTGGCCGTTCCGATTCGCTCGCGGCATTAGGTATGTTGTTGTCGCTTGTGTTCTATGCGAAATATATCTTGTGTCAAAGTTACCGTTTCTATATCTTTGCTTTGGGAAGTTTTGTTGTCGCGCTTTTATCTAAAGAGAATAGCGTTATTCTGCCATTCTTGCTTTTTCCGGTCCATTTTGTTTACAGAAAGAAACCGGCCGCGCGGGCATTGTTGCCGTTTTTCGGCTTATTAGCCGCATATCTGTTGTTTCGACAGCTCGTTGTTCATCCTATATTGTTTTCTTCCGCGTCCTTAGGTGATATGATACAAAGGATTCCCGGATTTTTACGTTCGATTGCCCGCTATCTACAAATTTTATCATTTCCTTTGGGGCTGCATCTTGAATATGACCACAGGATGTTTAGTATTTACGATCCTATTGTTATCGCAGGAATAGTAAGTAGTATCTTCCTGGTAGGATTGGCATGGATAAAGAAGTACAATGCCATAGTGTTATTCTCGATATTATGGTTTTTTCTTGGGCTTATTCCGGTAAGTAATATTTTAAATATAAGTTATCCATATATGATGGAGCACTGGTGTTATTTTTCTTCGATAGGATTCTTTTTGATTGTTTCGTACACACTGTTTTTAATATCCAAAACCAAGCTATTGAAAAGTGCTGCCGTTTTATTTGCGGCCTCATTGTTTATTTTCTATTCGTACAGCGCGATAGGCCAAGTTAATCAATGGCGAGATCCTGTAACTGTTTTCGAAACAGCCTTGCGCTATTCGCCCAGCAATTCCATGCTTTATATGTTGCTTGGCGATGAATATCTTGCTGCAGGAAATAAAGAACAGGCGATTGTCGCGTATAAAAAAGCCATAACGTTAAAACATGATTTTTTCGATGCTTATATCAGCATGGGAAACACCTACTATCAGTGGGGTAAGCCAAACGATGCCGCCGAAATTTATGGAATAGCGATGGGTCTTTTCCCCAAGTCTTCTAAACCGTACATTGGTCTTGCTAATATATTAACTCAAACAGGACGCGAAAAAGAAGCTATAAGTCTATACCGCAAAGCGATAGAAAACGACCCTAAAGGAGAGCAGGCCTACTATAATCTCGGTATTGTATATAAGAAACTCGGGCAGCCGGAACAGGCAATAACGATGTTTAATAAAGTGTTGCGCATTAACCCTAATTTCTTGCTGGCGTATTATCAGCTGGGTTCTTTATACAAAACAAGACAGGAGGCAGATAAATTATATTCTCTTTACAGAAAAGCAGTTGCGAATAATCTGGCGTATTTTGATGCTTATTATAGTTTAGCAGATACGTATAGTCAGGAAGGTAAATACTCTGAGGCGATACTATTGTATAAAAGAGCCATAAAAATCAATTCCGGATTTGCGGAGAGCTATTTTAACTTGGGAAAGATTTATTTTGCCATGAAAAGAGATGAAGAATCAATCGCATATTTTAAGAAAGCTGTCGAGCTGGATCCCGATTTAGCCGTAGCTTATAGTTTTATAGCGCTTGCGTATGCTTCTCAAAATAAGTACGTTTTGGCAATCCAATATTGCGATAAAGCAGCCTTGCACGGCTACAAAATAAATCCTCAGTTCCTGGAATTACTGAAACCATATCGAGAATAGGAATTTTTGTATATCTGTTTTATATATTCTTTGGCAGGCATAGAAAAATTATTTCAAGTTCATACATCGATTCCTGAATGGTTGCATGAGAAGATGTTTGCTTTTGCGCCGGATTTGATATAATATCGCACTATGAAGATAATAGATATTCTTGGCACACACACAGAAGGGGTAGCTTTTGAGTTTTTCCCACCCAGAACCGAAGCCGGCAAAAATACTTTTGCCGCTACTGCCAAGGCATTAAAAGCGCATAAGCCGTTATACGTTTCTATGACTTGCGGGGCTGCCGGATCGCGGCAGGGCTACACTCAGGAAGCCGTCGACGTATTGCTTGGACAAAATTATTCTACAGTTATGCCGCATCTTACCTGCGTGGATGCCACCTCAGGCGGCATTGCTGACGTGCTTGAATCTTATAAGAAAAAGGGTATTGAAAATATTATGGCTTTACGGGGCGACCCGCCTCAGGATAATAATGATTTTGATTTTTCCCGGCAGGAATTTCGCTGCGCTTATGATTTGGTAAAAACGGTTAAACGGTACAATCATTTTTGCATAGGGGTTGCGGTTTATCCCGAAGGCCACATTCAGAGCCGTTCTTTCGAGGAAGATTTGGAATATACCAAGCAAAAAATTGACGCAGGAGCTGATTTTGCCGTAACGCAGATGTTTTTTGATAATGCGTATTATTATAATTTTTTAGAACAGGCGAAAAGGAAAGGTATTGCTATTCCGATCATCGCAGGGATCCTGCCGCTGGTAGATATTGTTAAGGTAAAGCAGTTTATTTCTATCTGTAGAACGACGATTCCCCGTCAGATTGAAGTTGAAATGATGCGTTTTTCCGGTAGGCCCGAAGACATGGAAAAGGTTGGTCTTGATTTTACCATTGCACAGTGTCGGGATCTCATCAAGAACGGTTTCGGGAAGCTGCATTTTTTTACGCTCAACAAGCCAGAAGTTATCGCGCGTATTGTGAGTGCGCTTTAGCGCTTTGTGCTTTTACTTTTCAATCAAAAAAAGCCGAGTAGCGGGTTGGAAACTATTTATCACCGACGTTGGGGGCGGGTGGTTTTATGGTGAACAGACGTATGTATAGGGCGGTGCTGTTGATTGTATTGGTTAGCTTGGATGTTTGTGCCGGCCCCGCGTGGCCGCAAGAAGCAATCATTATAGCTCAAACAGCAATTCCTGTTATTGAGAATGCTCGGTGTATACAAAACCAAGGAAAGGTTTCTGCCGACACGCACATTGCTACCTACAGGGTCAACAAGAACTTTACGCAGGTGGTAGAATTTTATAAAGATTTTTTTGCCGCCGGAGGTTTCTCGACAATGATTGAGCAGAGCAAAGATATTTTTAACATGTCCGTTAAAAAAGAAAATGTTATGTTTACGATGCGCATATATCCCGAAGGGAAACAGGTGGCGGTGCAGTTTATATGGTAAAGTTATTTATGTGCCGTATCGTAGCGATCCTTGCATTGTTATTGTGTGCGGGCTGCGCAACGCTCTATAATCCTGCTACCGAAAAGAAAGAATTTATTTTCATTAACAGTTCGATGGAAACGGCTATTGGGAAAAATGTAGTTGGGCAGCTTTTAAGTGAGCACCCCGAGTCAAAAGACGTGAATATACAAGAGCGTGTAAAAGCGGTAGGCAACCGTGTCGCCGCTGTTTCTGAACGCAAAGATATCGCTTATACTTTCAGCGTTATCGACGATAAAGAGCTTAATGCCATGGCTCTTCCCGGTGGATTTATTTATATCAATAAAGGGTTGGTGGAAATTTTGACCAATGATGAACTTGCGTTTGTTTTGGGGCATGAAATCGGCCACGTAGCCGCAAGGCACCTCGCCAAGAAAATGCAGGCTAATATAGGGTACCAGTTGCTTTTAGCCTTGGCTTTTTCTGTTGGCTCGCAGACTGATGCGGCGAATGCAAAAACAGTGGCGCAAAGTGCCGATGCGGTTTATAATCTAGTACAACTAGGGTATAGCCGAAAAGATGAATTAGAGGCTGATCGTTTGGGTGTGCGTTATTCGTTGTCGGCAGGGTATGATCCGCGTGCGGGGATATCGGCCTTGGAAAAGCTCAAAAAAGAATCCGGCCAAGGTGCGAACGTGCCAAGTTATTTACGCACACATCCTTATATCGAAGAACGCGTCGCGGCGCTAAAAGTTGCGATACCCCAGGCTATGCTTCGTGCAAAGAACAGTCAGTTGACTCATAAAGAGTAGCGTAAAAGAAGGAGGCTAAAATGATGTTGATGATTAGTGGCGTTATCGGCATAATTCTGGCGGTAGCAGTCTTGGCGGTTGTCGTATGGCTCATTAAGGTTTATAATTCACTTATTCAACTTAAAGTGCGGGCTGACGGTGCGTGGGCCGACATCAATGTACAGCTGAAACGTCGTTACGATCTTATTCCGAATCTTGTGGCGACCGTAGAAGGTTATGCTACGCATGAACGTTCGACGCTTGAGGCAGTGACGAAAGCGCGCATGAAAGCAATGAGCGCAGGAGACATAAATCAGAAAAGTTCTACCGAAAACGCGCTTTCCGGTACCTTAAAAACGCTTTTTGCCGTTGCGGAGAATTATCCGCAATTGAAAGCCAACGAGAATTTCCTGCAATTACAGAAGAGTCTTGGTGAAATTGAAGAAGCGCTTCAGGCTTCTCGGCGGTATTATAATGCCGTAGTGCGTGATTTTGCTACACAGCTGGAAGTATTTCCAAATAATATTCTCGCTCAGATGTTCCATTTTACCAAGAAAGAGTTTTTTCAGCTCGAGAATCCCGAAACAGAACAAAAAAATCCCCAGGTTAAATTTTAGATGTATCTGTCTGGCATATACGCGTATGGGCCAGTTAAAAGGAGACGCTTATGGCTATCAAACCTCAGAGAACCATAATTACCAAGCAACAGCCAAAGAAAAACATATCTTTTTTTGGTATTGCAAGCTTATTGTGTGGTTGCTTTTTTCTTTGGCCGGTTGGGATCGTTCTGGGAATTGTGGCGATTATCTTGGGCATTATCGCGTTCGTGCAGATTTCCAAAGATAAAGATGAGGAGAGAAAAGGCATCGGTTTTGCTATCGGAGGAATCGCTCTCGGGGTTTTATCTTTACTCAACCCTTTATTGGTCAGGATTGCCGTTGAACTTAATGCTCCTGCTTTTTTGAGGGTGAACAGAGAGGCTCAGGAGTCTGCGGCAGCCGCGGCGATGCGCAGTATCTATACTGCCGAAACCTCACACAGGCTTACCTATCAGACTTACATAACGCTTGATCAGTTTGGCAGCGCCGGTTCTTCTTATATCGATTCCAACCTGGCCTGCGCTCAACCGACATGTTTCCAGTATGATTATGCTTTTAATGTAGTAGTTGCAGGCCCGGAAAGTTTTTTTGTAACTGCTCAGCCAAAAGATTTATCCTTAAGGCACACCTATTATATCGATGAAAGCGGCGTTTTATGCCGGTCTGACGCAGTTGGCACGGCCAAGGTGCAGACCCACGCAGACAGCGGCTGTCCTGTCGGTTTTTCAAAAGTAAAAGAAGTAGCGCCAGCTGTCATATCGTCGGAAGATTCTGGTAAAAAACCTGCCAAGGAGAAACCGTGGCAAAAAAAGCGCTGATACTGTGTTCCAGCCCGCATAAGAATGGTAACACCAATACTGTTGCGCAGTGGGTGAGCGAGGGGATAAAAGCCGCCGGAGGGCAAGCCGAAAGTATTGATATAACCTCCCTGAGATACAAGACAAGTGGTTGTATCGCGTGTATGGGCTGTAAGCAATCGGATAAGTTTGTGTGTGTTGTCAACGATGAAGCGCAGCCAATTCTTAAGCGTATTCCAAAGGCCGATATTTTGATATTTGCGACCCCTCTTTATTTTTTCGGGCCAACGGCACAGATGAAGATATTCTCCGATCGTATGTATTCGCTTTTTAAGTTTGATAAGAAAAAAGGGGCCATAATACACCATCTTTATCATATGAAATTTGCGGTCATTTCCACCGCCGGCAGTAACGAGTTTGGCGCTCTGACGAAGTTATTCGACGTTCTGGCCGGTTTTATTGGTGTTAAGGTGGAAACGCTTCTAATTCCTTTTGTCAACCACCCAGAAATGTTAAAGAAGAGTGCCGTGATGAAGGAAAAAGCAATTATGTTTGGCCGCCGGCTTGTGCGTGGCCGGAAGTAAAAGTTTTCGGCTGCATAGAATGAACAGCATGCTTAAAGGAAAATAAAGATATGGTTACGACAATAATTTTTAACTTATTACTTTTCTATTTACTTTTTATTATTCTTTATAGGGTTGTTTTATTCTTATTGAGGTTTTCTTTGCGACAAAACTCAATGGATAGCAACCGCCGCAAAACTGACTTTGGTGCCCGGAACGAACCCCGCCGAGAAAAAGAAATTATTGACGCCGATTTTGAGGAAATAAAATAGTTTTTTCCGCCACAGGCGCGTATACATGTCATTTATGCCCAACGAGCGTTATATAGTTCATGTAGATATGGATGCATTTTTCGCTGCGATTGAGCAGCGGGATAATCCAGGGCTTAGGGGCAAACCTGTTGTTGTGGGGGCAGACCCTAAGGCCGGCCGCGGCCGGGGTGTTGTTTCTACCTGTTCGTACGAAGCGAGAAAATTTGGCATACATTCCGCCATGCCTATCTCGACCGCCTATCGTAACTGCCCTCGGGCCGTATTTCTTCCTGTCGATATGGAGAGGTATACGGATGTTTCTCGACAGCTTTACAACATATATAATGAATTTACGCCTATGGTTGAACCTGCCGGTTTAGACGAGGCATATTTGGATATAACGGCAAGTCATCATCTTTTTGACGGTCCTGCTTGCACTTGCATATTGCTTAAAACAAGAATAAAAGAAGTTACTCGTTTGACCGCATCGGTGGGACTTGCGCCGATGAAAATGGCAGCGAAAATTGCCTCTGACTTAAAGAAACCGGACGGTTTTGTACAGGTTAGCCAAACCTCTCTTTTGGATTTTTTATGGCCGCTTCCTGTGGACAAAATATGTGGTTTAGGCAAAAAAACAAAGATTTTTCTTGAGCAGTATGGTATTGTTACGATAGGCGATCTCGCCCGGCGCAATAAGGATGAATTAATCTCGCTTTTAGGAAGAAACGGCGAAACTTTATGGCAATTAGCTAACGGTATTGATGAGCGGAACATAGAGATTGCTACCGAGGCAAAATCCATCAGCAGCGAGACAACATTTATGGTAGATACCCTTGATAATCACCGCATAATGGGTGCTTTGTTTTCGTTATGCGAAAGCGTGTCTAGTCGTTTGCGTAAGGAAGCGTGTAAGGCCAAGACTGTTACTCTTAAGGTAAGATTTGAAGGATTTGATACGTACACCAAGGCCGTGACGATGCATAAATCAACTAACTTTTCCGAGGATATATATAAGGTTGCAAGAAAGCTATATGATATGTTTGAGATAAAAGATAAGAAAGTAAGGCTTATTGGAGTAAAGACGTCCGGCCTTCTTCCCGGCGATACTCAGGACAGTCTTTTTAGGGATGCGAGTGACAATAGGAAGGAGGAGATATACAGGGCCATGGAGCGTATTAAAGCAAAGTTTGGCGATGACAGTATTTGTAGGGCTGCGAGCAGGATAATGCACGGTGGCAGGCATTAAGCGACTTTTTAGAAGTTTTTGTTTTCTTGACAGAAGTTTGTGATATAGTAATACCGGGAGCGAAAGTATATTATCAGAAAAGAGGAGGGGAGTATGCCTTATGATGCGAGTTTAGACGAGAGTTTGTTTTCAAAGACATATGAAACAGAAGAAGAACGTCTTACGGTCAGCGTGTATGCTTATAATAAGGGGCAGAAAAAGTTGCAGCTTACGCGTGAAAACAAAGATAATCAAGGCGAATACAGATTTGCGAAGTTAGGTAGAATGACAAAAGGTGAAATTACAGCCTTGCTGCCGCTCATACAGGAAGCAATAAAGTTCATGGAATAATTTCTTACGCGGTGGTTTTGTCTGCGTAGTCAGTCGAACTAAGGAGGTAGGGCATGATACGATGCAAATTTTGTAAAGCACCATTGAGTGGTTTATTGAGCGTAATTGGCAAGACCGTTTTTAATATTAGGCCTTCCGTGCAGGATCATGAGGTGTGTAGCAAATGCGTCGGTAAACAGCCAGCTCAGTCGCTGGAAGAGGAAGCCGATAATATAAAAGCAAAAAAATATAAATGCCAAATATGTGCTCGAGCTATCCATCAGGAGCACGCTTTAGAGCATATTAAGGCGGAGGAATATCTTATTAATCTTATTAAAAAAGATCATCCGCAGTGGCAGATTAAAGATGTTACCTGTAAAGAATGTATTGAGTATTACCGCAAACTTATAAAAGACGCGGAAATTTAACCCGACAGATAAATCTTTTATCTGCTATGTGTGTTGCCGGCCGTAGAGATTAAGGGTACAATTGCCCGATAATCCTTCAGTGTCAAATTAATACAGCTTGCCTGCCAACTATTTTATCCTGGTGTTTTGATTTGTCCGTCCACTGACCGATATGTAAGGCGTATGTTTTTGCGGAGTCGTTCGTAGCGCTTTTTTGGACAGGCTATAGTATAATAAAGTATTCAAGAAGCAAAGATGAAATCTTATAATTACGGAAGGCTTTATTAATCAAGAAATAACGGCAGGAAAAAAATCAATAAGAAAATAAAAAAGGGGTAGAAAAAGAAGGGAACGGTATTCTTTCTCTACCCCTTGGGGACTATCTTCCTTTAAATCCGCCGCCAGAGTATCCGCCGCGACTTCCACCACCACCACCGCCGCCGCCGCCGAAACTATCTCTGCGTGGACGCATTTTCTGTGCTTTGCTGACGCGTAGTGCTCTTCCGTTCATATCTTGACCGTTTAGAACATCTATTGCCTGCTTGGCTTGCTCTTCAGTTTCAAATTCCGCAAATCCAAAACCCTTTGATCTGCCGGAGAATTTGTCACTGATGATTTTAACTTCTTTTACAGTTAATCCCTTTTCTTCAATAAACTTTTTGAGATCAGCATCTTGTACGCCGAACTCTAAATTCCCTATGTATAGCTTTTTTTCCTCTTCCATGATCAGACTCCTTTTGCCTTTACGTAAACCAATGTACTTACTTTTACAATCCGTTTCTTTGTGAGAAACTTCCCTCAAGAGCGTGTAACCATGCTCTTGTCGACCGCCTAAACAGCAGTCTTACAAACACTTTTTCCGCTTTTCCCTCCTTTTTTGAGATGGTTTGGTATAATGTTGCCGTTCCCGAAAATTTCTTACAATGCCTTCTCGTTTGCATTGCATCATAAATTTACGCAACGCTTTCTCAAAATCTTCCCTTATCTCGATTTTCACTTCCGCCATAGCACCACCGTTGTAAGGCGCAATTATAGCATGTTTTGCCATTTTTACAAGAAGAATTTGCAACCATCTTTTTTAAGGTATTTTCTTCCAAAATCTCAAATTTTCTGTATAATAATGGTGTTTTATAAAAGTCGGCTCATTAGAGTAGGATGAAAATCTTAAGGTTTCCCTGGGTGTGTCTGAGATCGTTTGATATATAACGATAAAAAGGAGGAGTAGTATGTTGGAACGTATTATGATATTTATCGACGCTGAATATGTAGTACAGAAAATACGCGAGATTGGCGCACGTAAAAGTATCGGCCGGAAAGATATCGAGTGGAAAAACATCATTAAGTGGATTGTGGGGTCCAGACACCTGGTGCGTAGTTACTATTATTCGGCAGAGCTAAGTAAAGATGAAAATGCGAAGACGTTTCATGAACAGCAGGAACATCTTGGAAAGCTAAAGATGAGTATTCCTTATTTTGAGGTACGATTGGGAAGGCTGGTGCGCGTATATCATGATTGGGTTCAGAAAGGCCTCGATGTTAAGATCGCGGTAGATATGTTTTCAAAAGCTGTTACCAACCAATACGATGTTGCGGCGCTTATTTCTGGCGATTCCGATTTCGTCGAAGTTATTGGAGAAATCAAGGAAATGTACGGTAAGCATGTAGAGCTTTTCACCTTTGATATGGCGATCAACGACAGCCTTAAATTTGCTCCCGACAGGCACTTTATTATTGATTCGCAGTCGGCCCGCAAGTTTCATTTCTGGCCAGAAACAAGATAATGGATCTTCGTTCCTTGTGGGGTTTGGCTGCGGGAAAAAGGTTTAACTAAACTAATAAAAAAGTAATTTTGTATTTTATGAAACCTTTAATAGTCGGTATGATCGCAGGCGTTTTTTGCACTATTTCTTTCGTTCCTCAGGTGCTCAAGATTTTTAGAACCAAACAGGCGAAAGATCTTTCTCTTTTCGCTTTTTCTTTCTTTTCGTTCGGTATTATCCTGTGGCTGATTTACGGGTTACTGATAAAAGATGCAGCTATAATTGTAGCCAATTCCGTGACCCTCGTGCTGGCATTGTTGATTGTGGCGATGAAGGTCAAATACGGTTAGCACGCAATAAAATTATTACGTTGTTAAATCGCTGTAACTTGTTTCTTTTATGGAGCGCATGTTTTTATACGGAAAAAATTCGGTGTATGAGCGGCTGAAAGTAAACTCTCGCAGCATAAGAAAAATTTTTCTGCAAGACAATTTTAAAGACAGCGACATAGAGCCCCTGCTTAAAGAAAAAAAAGTAGCAACCGTTTATCTACCGGAAAATAAATTATACAAGATTAAACCAGGCCAAAATCTGCAAGGCATAGTAGCTGAGGTTGATTATTTTGCGTACGCGGATTTCGATATGTTGCTCACCGCTTCGCAGGATAAAAAAACCGTTCTGATATTGCTGGATAGAATTTATGATCCGCAGAATCTCGGTGCTATCATCAGAACTGCGGCGTGTTTCGGTAATTTTGCGGTAGTTATCCCCAAGCATAAAGCCTGTCCTGTTACCGAGGTGGTTTTACATGTGGCACAGGGCGCGGAGAATTATGTGCCGGTCGCGCTTGTTTCCAACCTTTCTAACGCAATTATTGCGGCAAAAAAGAGCGGTTGCTGGATATTAGGCGCAGTGACGCAGGATCAAGCCCAGGATATCACTACCGTTTCCTTACCCTTTCCTTTGGCGTTAGTGATGGGCTCGGAAGGTCAAGGGGTGCGTTACGGAGTGGATAAATATCTTGACATTAAAGCGCGTATTCCGATGAAGGGGGCGGCTATTTCTTTTAATGTTACCATTGCCTGCGCAATTTTTTGTTATGAAATAGGCAAACAACGAGGCTAGTCTTTTGACTGTGTAGTACGCAGGTATTATGAAAAAGGCCAGACAACTTAAAAAAATTCTTGAGTTTATCGCTGAAGCGGGAATGCTTAAAAGAGTACAGCGTTCAGGCTGGTCTGTGTTAGGCATCAAGGGTGCGGAAAGTGTGGCCGATCATAGTTTTCGCTGCGCGGTGCTTGGGTATGTACTTGCACACATGGAAAAGGTGTCACCCTATAAGGTGTTATTGATGACGCTTTTTAATGATATTCACGAAGCCCGAATAACCGATTTACACAAAATGGCGCAAACGTATCTCGACACTCAAGAGGCGGAGGATACTTGTTACACAGCGCAAGTCCGCCCACTCCCATTTTCGATGCGTACGGAATTGGAAAGTTTACATTGTGAATATCGCCGGCAACATTCCCAAGAGAGCATTATTGCCAGAGACGCTGATATTTTAGAATGTTTAATTCAGGCGAAGGAATACCAGGAGCACGGATTTTTACAGGCAGCTAAATTTATGCATAAGGCTCCAAAGTTTCTTAAAACTAAAAGTGCGAAAGTACTCTGGCAGTTGGCAAAAAAAACCGCACTGAACGACTGGTGGTTTCGTTTGAGCAGTTTCAAAAGATGAAGGAGGTTGTATGAGAAACAGCAAACTATTTTTTCTTGTTTTGTTTTTCTTTTGTGTTATCCCCGAAGCATTTTCTTTCCAATTTCAAGACTATACCTGGGGGATTCCTTGGGCCGAGGTGAGGGATAAGATAAACAAAGAAAAAAAAGATACCCTAGAGAGCACTTATACATTAAGTTATTCCGAGGAAGCGCTGGGTTACGATGCAGTGGTAACGTTTGTGTTTACGCCAGGAGGGAAACTGCTTGCCAGCGTTTCAATTGAATGGAAGACGCCGGCCGTGGCGCAAGTTATTAAAGATCGTTTAACTAAAGAATACGGCGAGCCGACTAAAAACCCGTACACCGAAGAGTATACCTGGCAGGGGGCTTCCGACGCCGAGTCTTTATTTTTGGATTGCGATGCGCACGAGACTGAGCTGTATTATTACGGAGGGAAGTATTACACGCAATTTCAGAGAGAAATCGCCAATGTGATAGCGGCGCAAAAAGGATATCCGCAACCAGAAGAAAAACACTCCCCGCCTCTTAAAATTGATATTCAGGGCGGGAATAATTGGCGCCGTTAATCAGCTGTCGATAGGGCTATTGTCTGCGACAGTTGCAAAAATATTTTTTTATGCTACAATTCGTTTTTCGCAACGCTCTCTGTCAAGACGAGAGCTTCCTTGTACGAGAAAGAAATGATAGCCAAAAAACTTAGTTGTAAAAATTTTCTTTCCTTCGGCCGGATTATTACCTATCCCAATAAGCACGCGCAAGCCAGGAAAAAAAATCTCTTTCGCATAGTCTGTAAAGAATATGGCGCTGTAGGCTGGCGCATAGCTTATTTAGTGGTGAGGGATAGGGCAATAACCAGGCTTGAGCAGCACCAGTGTACCTTAGAAAGCTTTGAGCCGGTAAAAGGGAGGACGTTACTTTATGTGGCTAAGAAGAAAGACCCACGCCACATAGAATGTTTTTATCTTGATAAGCCGATAGTGCTCTGTAAAGGAGTGTGGCACGGTGTCGTAACGCTTGATGCTGAGTCCGAAGTGAAAATAACCGAAAACGCCACCGTTAAAAGCGCTTACTGGCAACTAGGTTTTTCTTTGAATTCTAACCATAAAAAATCCGTCAGCTAACCATTACAATATTTGTCATTTTTTTTGAGAGAAACAAGCTTATTTTGCCAAGCGGGAATTTCCTTGGTATAATTAAGTCGATTTCTTAGGGTGTTTTTGTGTGAGCGGATGTTACCGGAAAATGCAGCCCATTAGATGTTAAAAATAAGTATTGTCTTCCTTTGTATGGTATGTATGGCATGTGGTTTATGCTTTGTCGGGGCATCGGCTCAAAAGTTAGACGATGCCCGGAACCCTGTGTATCTGCCTGAGCAGAAAGGCGAAAGCTATCCGCAAGGCGGGCTGGTTAGGGAAGATAGGGAAGAGTTTCCTGAAAAAGTTGCATTACGTCCCGGCGAGGGCGAAGAGTTTATCCGCCACGAAGTTTCTTCGTCCGTATGCTATATACCTTCCAAAAAAGCTAAGTCTTCTCCCGGCAAAATAGGTATCATAGAATCCGAACTCGAATATAGTTATAATTTAAAATTGTTTGGCCAGTTGCCCGTAACTATTTCGCTAGACAACGAATATATAGGCATAGACGATACTGTTGAGTTGGAACTTCCTTCTCATCTGGTGGGTTTAAGCGCTGGTATAGAGGCAACTCTGCCGTTTTTTAATTTTGAAAAGACTTATATAAATGTGGGGATAAATCCTTCTTTTTATAGCGACGGCTGGAATGCCAGGACTTCGGCATTTCGTATGCCTACCGACATTTTTTTGATTTATAATCCCAAAGAGCAATTGACATTTATCGGTGGAGTTGCTGTATGCCCGGATTTTAAAAATGTGGTCCTTCCGATAGTCGGCTGCATCTATAAGCCTAATGACAAATGGGCTTTTGAGATGACCTCGGATGCTTCTAACATTACCTATTCAGCCAACAATAAAGTCGATCTATTTTTTGAAATGACAAGCCCTATCGGAAGCGAATTTGAAGTAAAAAGAGGCCAGCGCCAGGGTGTGGTTTTAGAATACAACGAGATGCTTGCCGGTGGAGGCATAAAATACAAAGCTAATAAATTCGTCCAAGCTTCTTTGGCGGTGGGAGGAGCGTTTAACCGTTACATAAAGTACAGAGATGAAGGCGGCAAAGTAAGTATCGAGAACGGTTTGTACACCGAATTTAGGGTAGATGTGCAGATATGAGGTTATGCAGGAGGGGGTGCGCGCTAAGATGATCATAAGACGGCTCGGCGATTGTGAAGAGTTTATTTCCGGCGATAAGGCCCTGTTGCGCGAGCTTTTACATTCTGCCAAGGGAGATTTTAAGTTTGGCTATAGCTTGGCTCACGCAACAGTTAAGCCCGCAGAGGCAACCAGGCCGCACAAGCTTGTTTCTTCCGAGGTATATTATATTTTAGAAGGACAAGGCCTTATATATATAGATGCGTTAAATCAGCCGGTTACGAAAGATTGTGTTGTGTATATTGCCCCGCACGCATGTCAGCACATCGAGAATACGGGTGTTTCTGATTTAAAATTTTTATGTATTGTTGATCCTGCCTGGAAGCCGGAGGATGAGGAAATAATATAGTTTCCTGAACGATCGTATACGAGGAAGCGTATGGATAAGTTTATGAAAGCTGCGATAGGTGAAGCGCGCAAGGGTTTGTCCGAAAGAGGTATTCCGATCGGTTCGGTCCTGGTAGATAAAGAAAAAATCGTCGGCCGCGGGCATAATCAGCGTGTACAAAAAAAGAGCCCTATTTTACATGCCGAGATAGATTGTCTAGAGAATGCCGGCAGAATCCGCAGCTATCAGGGAAGCGTTTTATATTCTACTTTAATGCCTTGTTATCTGTGTGCCGGAGCGGTTGTACAATTTGGTATTAAAAAAGTAATTGTCGGTGAATCAAAAACTTTTTTAGGTGCACGTTCTTTTATGGAAGCGCATGGCGTTGAAGTTATTGACCTCGATCTTCTTGAATGTAAAAAGTTAATGAGCGATTTTATCGCCAAGAATCCAGAATTGTGGAATGAGGACATTGGTAAATTATGAGTAAAAAGGAATCCTTGGAATCAGATAATTTCGATATACAACTGGTAAAAGACAAATCTTTACTAGATAAAGTGCAATATCTTCGTGGCAGAGTTTTTTTCGACAAAGAAGAAAAGGATGAGGATATCTTTGATGAATTCTGCGATCATCTGGCGGTGGTGGATAAACGTAATGGATCGGTTGTCGGCACTTACCGGCTTCTTTTAGGTTCCGTTGCCGCCAAGCATCAAGGTTTTTATTCTGAAACTGAATTTGATTTAGTGAATATCAAAAAGAACTGTTCAGGTGAGCTTTTGGAGATGTGCAGAGCCTGTGTTTTGGAATCATACAGAAAATATCATATAATAAATTTGTTATGGAAAGAAATAATTGCCTATTTTGCAAAATATAAAGTAAGGTATGTTTTTGGCTGTCCCAGTATCGAAAATCCTTCGCCACAAACGATAGGGAAAATATTTAATTTTTTTAAGGAAAATTATTTTGCTCCGGAATCTTTCAGGGTCGAGCCGCTCAAAAATAAAATATATCATTACGATAAAGATACCCAAGTTAAAAGTCCAACGGAAGCCTACCGGCTTCTGCCTTCTTTGATCAGGGGTTATGTAAAGATGGGCGCAGTGGCTTGTTCTGAACCTGCCTGGGATAAAGATTTCGGCACTGCCGATTTTTTTATGTTGCTGGATACTAGGCAAATGAACGCGGCCTATAAAATGCGATTTATATGTTGAAAATTTGTAAGGCCGTTCTGCTTGTGTATTGTATCCTTGTCTTCATTGTTATTTTTGCCTTTATACGCTGTATTTTTTTCTCTTGCAAGCGCCGCCGGCAGCTTGTTATGTCTTATGCGATTCACGCTTTCGGACGCGTCGCACTTTTTATCGTAGGTATTAGGTTGAGCATTGACGGTTCGGCAGCATCGCTGCGCAAGGGCGTATTTTTTATTACAAATCATGTGAGTTATCTCGATGGTATTGTTGCTGCGGGAATGTTCCCGTTGATATTTATCAGCAGGGGAGATTTAAAAACTTGGCCGCTGTTCGGCATATTTTCTTCGCTTTCAGAAACCATATTTGTAAACAGAATAGGCTCAAGCGGTATCTGCCAGGAGATTGAGCGCATTGGTGGAACGCTAAAGAACGGCGTTAGCGTGATCCTTTTTCCCGAAGGAACAACTACCGAAGGAAACGGTATGATCCCTTTTAAGTCTTCTTTTTTCCAAGCGCCCATAGAGAGTGGCTCATGTATTGTTCCGTTTACTATTCGTTATACTAAGGTCAATGGCCGTCCACTTGATGCGAATAATAAAGATTCAATTTTTTGGTATGGCGATATGGAATTTGCTCCGCATCTTTTCCAGCTTATGGGTTTGCGCAGCATCGAAGTGCAGGTGCGTATTTTAGAACCCGTCAAGAGTGCCGCTATAGGCGATCGTAAGGCATTGGGAAATCTTTGCCAGAAAGTGATACAAGACAGCCTTTCCGCCCAATAGATCTTTAGCGAAACAGAAAAAATTTATCGCATACAAATATTTCGTAACGAATTCGGTTTGACCGTCTCGACTTTGTGATATAAACTAGACGTGGGTGTGTTTGGAATAAAAAGACAGAAAGGAGGTTTTTTATGGCAGAACTCCGCTATAATCTTATTTCGCGAGAATGGGTAATTATTGCTACCGAGAGAGCGAAACGGCCGCAGGATTTTGTTAAAGTTAAAAAAGAAATTAAGCCTATGTCTGCATACAAAGAAAACTGTCCGTTTTGTCCGGGGAACGAAAACCAAACCCCTCAGGAAACTTTTCGCCTGGGGCCTGCTGATAGCTGGAAAGTGCGTTCGGTCTATAATAAATTTGGCGCGCTTTCCAAAGAAGCGCCACGCTTTAGGAATATGGATGGGCTTAGCAGCTCGATGGGTGGTTTTGGGGATTGCGAAGTCATCATCGAACACCCTCGTCATGATACCAACATTGTTTTTATGAATAACGAGGAAGTAGAGAATATTATAACCGCGTATAAAAATCGTTATGAATCGATTCAGAAAGAAGAGGGGATAGAAAATATTGTTATTTTTAAAAATCATGGCCCTGCAGCAGGGACTTCCCTGGAGCACCCCCATTCTCAGCTTATTGCTACGCCGATAGTTCCTCCGCAGATAAGGGGACGCGTGGAGCGGGCGGTAGGCTATTTTGATTTTACCGGGCAATGTCTTTTTTGCCAGACGCTTCAGGAAGAACTGAAATCGGGGGAGAGGATTATCCTGGAGACGGAGAAATTTGTTTCCTTTATCCCTTATGCTGCAATGTCTCCTTTTCATGTGTGGATTTTTCCGCGCCGGCACGCGCCTTCCTTCGGCGATATAAGCGTTGAAGAGATAAAAGATCTGGCAATTAATTTAAAAACTACGCTGGCAAAACTATATCATGGTTTGGACAACCCGGACTATAACTATACCATCCGTTCTATGCCGGTAAACGAGAAGGGAACAAAATATTTCCATTGGTATCTGAGTATTATTCCGCGCGTAAGCCAGCCAGCCGGGTTTGAACTTGGTTCCGGCATGTTTATCAACGCAGCGCTGCCTGAGGCAAGCGCGGAGTTCTTGCGGCACATTGACTCTGTGCGGTAAAGCATTAGCGTATTCCGGTGAAAGAGTCGGGTACCCGCGCTCACACTCAACGCGTGCCGTAAAAAACACAAAAAGTAGTTGACAGCCATATGTAGTATGCATACAATTATATCTGTAGAGTATATATTCATATGCTAAAAGTATATATTTGCAGATACAGATGAAACCATTGTCAAAAAATACCATAAAACTCTTAAAAGTTTTTTACACCCACCCCCATCAACAATTTTATATCCAGGAGCTCGGAAGGATTCTCAAGGTTAAACCAGGGGTTTTCCAGAGAATTCTTTATAGCCTCGAGAAAGAAGGCGTCCTCAATAGCGATTATAAAGCAAATGCTCGATTTTTCAGCATCAATAAAGATTACCGTTTTTATAATGAGTTTAAAAGTATTGTCCGTAAGGCCGCCAATCTTGCGATTGCCGTTATTATCCTTAATGTTCTGTCGCTGGGCTTTGACAATTGTTTCGGGGAAGAAAAAAAATCAGAAACTCTGGCACTTTCGTCGCTCAATGATGCTATCGACATCGCGCTGAAGAATAATAAAGATATCAAGATACAAGAGTGTATGTTGAAAGTAGCAAATGCGGATATTTTGTATGCAAAAAGTGATTTTTTACCTAAGGTAGACTTGAATACCGGTTACACCCATAATGGCGCAGTGTTGAATGCTTCATCTCGTCCCGGCGATAAAAAAGATGTCAGGATATTTTCCGGATATAAAAACGATAATGCTCTTGGCGTAAACATAAACGAGATTGTGTATAACGGCGGAGCCAATATTGCCGCCCTCCGGGAAACACAGCTTGGTTTGAAGGAGCAGATAGAAACTTTACGAGCCACAAAACTTAATGTAGAGTTAGACACAAAAAGGCTTTATTATGGGCTTTTGCTTGCCTACGAAACGAAGCGTATTGCAGAAGATTTAGTAGAGCAGGCCCAAAGTCACTATGAAGAAGTGGAAAATAATTTTAAACAAGGGACTTCTTCCAAGTTTGACGTGTTACAGTCAAAAGTGCAGGTTTCTTTGCTTATGCCGCAATTGATAAATGCCAATAATGCAATAGAGTTAATTATTGCGGAAATGGATAAATTGCTTGGCTTAAAAGTAGGGGGCGAGATAGTTATCAACGATAAACTGATTTATAACGCAATTGAAATAAAGGAAGAAGATTTTTTAAAAGAAGCTTATTCGAACGAACCGGAAATGATTTTAAAGTCTTTAGGTATAGATATGGATAAGTGGGCAATTAAATACGCAAGGGCCGGCTGGCTTCCTCAGGTAGGCGCAAACGCGGAGTATCTCTACAGATCCGGTAACATAGGGAATATGTTTAATAATGAACATGGCAATTGGAATATAGGTTTTTCGGTGCGTATACCTATATTTGACGGTTTCTCTACTAAGGCAAAGGTGGATTCTGCGAAGGCAAAATATGTTCAGGCAGTTATAAGTAAAGATAATTTAGCCGATCAAGTAGCCGTGGATGTAAAACAAGCGTGCCTTGATTTAGTAAAAGCAACTACAGTTATAAAGTCACAGCAAGACAGCCTGGAAGACGCAAAAGAGGCCTTAAAAATTTCCTATGTCCGTTACAATAATGGCGTAGGTATAAATCTAGACGTTTTAGACGCGCAAGTTTCTTTAGCTAACGTGGAAAAGAACCTTGCCGAAGGTATGTATGATTATATTATGGCGAAAGCAAAATTAGATAGAGTAATGGGAGTAAGCAGCACAGAAGAAAAAAACTTGAGAGGCGGATTTGCGCAAAAATAGTGCGGATATCTATCAAGTGGTGTAGGTACATAAAAATTTAGGATAAAGGGTTTATTAATTCACACTAGCATTTTTTCTTCGCGCCCGAGTGTTGTAAGAAATGCTGTATTCATTACCCCCTTGCCTCTACATATCGGCTTCGGGGTTAAATTTTCGCCTTCGGCGGAAAATTTAAGGAGGTAAAATGAAAAAGAAAAAAAAGTTGATAATTATAGTCTTGATTCTGATTGCTGTAATCTCGGCAGCTGTTATTTTCATAGAGAAAGAAATAAACAGTAACATTAAAATTATTAAGGTTTCCGGTAGTATTGAAGGTGATGAGGTACGCATTTCTTTTAGGGTGGCCGGCCAAATTACCGAGCTTTTGAGCGATGAAGGCATGGTAATAAAAAAAGATGATATTGTGGCCAGGCTCAATAAAGATGAATTGAGCAAGGTTAAGGCTGAGGCTGAAGCAGCCCTAAAATATGCAGAATACCAGTATAAGCTTGATTATGATGATTATGTGCGGGCGGAAAATCTTCTTAAAGCCGGGGCAATTTCAGCACAAAAGCGTGATGCTGCCAAGACCACCATGGACACCGATACGGCAAATATCAAACGTCTGTGTGCTTCCTTGGAATTAGCCAATACAAAATTAGGCTGGGCAGATTTAGCCAGCCCCCTTGACGGTTATGTCTTGGTAAAGAGCTCTTTAGCCGGCGAAGTGGTGCAGGCAGGCACGCCGGTTTTTACCGCCATAAACTTGGATGACCTATGGGTTACTGCTTATGTTAACGAAACTGACTTGGGCAAGGTGAAATTAGGGCAGAAAGCGCATGTGCAAACAGACAGTTATCCCAACAAGAAATATAACGGGTGGATTTCGTTTATCGCCAGCCAGGCAGAGTTTACCCCTAAATATATACAAACTACCGAAGAAAGGGTTAAATACGTCTATCGGATAAAGGTAAGAGTCGACAATTCCAGTCTTGACCTAAAACCCGGCATGCCTGCGGACGCGTATATACATATTAAATAATACAGATGACAGAAGACAGAAGTCAGATGACAGAAGGCGGAAGACGGTGGTAAAAATCGAAATCTGACCTCTGATTTCTGACGTCTGACCCTTGACCTCTGCGCCTGGCCTCTGAAATTATGATTACCATCAAAACCGAAAATCTCACCCGTAAATTTGGGGCATTAACCGCTCTCGATCGCTTGAATCTACAGGTTCAGGAGGGGGAAATCTTTGGCTTAGTTGGACCAGATGGGGCGGGTAAAACTACTACCATGCGGCTTCTAACCGGAATTTTAGACCCCACAGAAGGAGAGGCTTGGGTTTACGATAAACATACTGTCAAAGAGGCTGAACCGTTAAAAGAGTATATTGCCTATATGTCGCAACGTTTCGGGCTTTATGAAGAATTAACGGTGCTGGAGAATATCCATTTTTACGCCGATATTTACGGCGTAGCCAAAGAGAACCGCGAGCCTGCTATTGATCGGCTGCTAGGGTTTTCCGGACTACTGCCTTTTAAGCAACGTCTTGCCGGGAAACTTTCCGGAGGAATGAAACAGAAGCTAGGCCTTGCCTGCGCGCTTATTCATACTCCTAAGGTCTTATTTCTTGATGAGCCGACAAACGGTGTTGATCCAGTTTCTAGGCGGGATTTCTGGAATATACTTTACGACCTTTTAAAAGAAAAAGTTACTATATTTTGTTCTACCTGCTATCTTGACGAAGCTGAGCGCTGTGGCAGAGTCGGTCTAATGCATAAGGGTAAGCTTTTGCGCTGTGAATCTCCGGATAAAATAAAAAAAGAATGTAATGTTAAAACATTGGAAGAAGCGTTTGTGACGATAATTAAAGAATACGAAGCGTCAAATCCAAATGACAAAATCAAAATTTCAAAATAAATTTTGTCATTTGAGTTTTGTCATTTATCATTAAAATATGTCTACAGAAAACATAGCCGTAAGCGTTCAGGACTTAGAAAAAAAATTCGGAGATTTCATCGCCGTAAACAAAATCAACTTTGAAGTAAAACAGGGGGAAATTTTCGGGTTTTTAGGCCCTAACGGCGCGGGAAAATCTACTACCATCAGAATGCTCTGTGGCATAATTCCTCCTACTTCCGGAACGGGAAAAGTGGGCGGTTTTGATATTAGAAAAGAGCAGTATAAAATTAAAGAACATATCGGTTACATGTCGCAAAAGTTTTCTCTCTATAACGATTTAACCGTAGAAGAAAATATTAATTTTTATAGCGGCATATATAAAATTCCGCAAAAAGAAAAAAAAGAACGTTTAATGGCGGTCGTACGTAGCGCCGGATTAGAGGGGATGGAGAAGAGCTTGACTGTCACTCTTGCCGGTGGTTGGAAACAACGCTTAGCTTTAGGCTGTGCGCTCCTGCATCAGCCAAAAATAATTTTTCTTGACGAGCCCACCTCGGGCGTTGACCCTATCACCCGGGCTAATTTTTGGAGTATTATCAAACAGTTGGCCGCCCAGGGAGTAACAGTTTTTATTACTACCCATTATATGGATGAAGCAGAAAATGCAAACCGCATGGTTTTAATTTACCACGGCACGATTATTGCTTCCGGAACACCTAACGAGATGAAGACTAAGTGTATGAAGAATGAAGTACTTGAGGTTGTTTTGCCAAATGCTCAAGAGTGGCTTGAAAAATTAATCAAAGTAGAAGGCGTAAAGGAAGCAGCGCTCTTTGGGGCAAGCATCCATGCGGTTGTTTACGATAGCTCCAAGGCCATACCGACAATAAAAGAATTTTTGACAAAAGAGAAAATAGGAGAATTCAGAGTAGACAAAATTCTTCCCTCTCTGGAGGACGTATTTGTTTCTTCGATAGAGAATTACGATAACGACCATAAAGGGTAGAAAAACATTTTAATATGAATTTAAAAAGAATTTGTGCCATAGCCTTAAAGGAATTTGTCCAAATTAAACGCGATCCCCGCTCTTTGGGTTTAGCCATAGGGATTCCGGTATTTATGCTTTTGATATTCGGCTACGGCCTATCCTTAGACATTGACCATGTGAGGACTATAGTCTGGAACCAGGATGCTTCCTCGCAGTTTAGCCGCGATTTTTTGCTTAATTTTAAGAATTCCAAATATTTTAAAATAGTCGGCTACACCGATAACTACCGCGATATACAGCATATGATTGATAGCGGAGAAGTTTTGATGGCGTTGATTATCCCTAAAGAATTCTCGCGTTATCTTGAATCGGGCAAGCCCGCACCGTTACAGCTGATAGTAGACGGAAGTGACGCTAATACTGCGACTATTTCGATGAATTATGTGCGCTCGGTAGTTGCAAAATATAATGTGGATTTATTAACCAGCACTTTCGCCGAGCATGGCTTAAAACCTCCCAGGTTAGTGGACGCCCGCCCCAGAATTTGGTTTAACGAAGGGTTAAACAGTACTTGGTTTATTGTACCAGGAGTGATTGCGATGATTATGATGATTATTTCATCGCTGCTTACGTCTATTTGTATTGCCCGGGAATGGGAAAGAGGCACCATGGAACAGCTAATCTCTACGCCCGTGAAAACTCCAGAGCTAGTTATCGGTAAATTTATACCTTATTTTGCCATCGGGCTCTTAGACCTTGCTATAGGAGTGTTTATGGCTAGGTTTTTGTTCGGCGTCCCTTTTAGGGGCAGCTATTTTTTACTTACTGTTTTGAGCGCGCTTTTTTTAACCGGAGCCTTGTTCCAGGGAATATTAATTTCTGTGGTTGCCAGGACCCAATTAATGGCCACTCAATTGGCAAGCTTAAGCACGATGATACCGACCGTACTCCTGTCTGGATTTATCTACCCGATTTTTAATATGCCCAAGTTTATTCAACCGTTCACTTATTTAATTCCCGCGCGTTACTATATCGTTATCTTAAGGGAGTTATTCTTGAAGGGTAATGGCATACAGACGATGTGGGATGAAGCGCTTTTCTTGCTTTTATTCGCTGCCGGAATGTTGGTTCTTGCGGTGAGGAGGTTTAGGAAGAAAGTCGCATAAAACACAGATTGCACAGATTAAAATATAGATTACACAGATTTTAGAAAGATAGGGAAAAATAATCTGCGTAATCTCTTAAACAAATATGTTTGAAAGAGCAATAGCCATTCTCGTTAAAGAATTTAAACAGGTCTTCCGTGACCCGCGGATGAAAACGGTTATTTTCGTCAGTCCGCTTGTCCAAATAATTCTTTTTGGCTATGCGGCAAATAAGGATATCAATTACGTCCCTACGGCAATTTTAGACCGCGATAATACCTACGAAAGCCGAGAGCTCCTGCGCCGTTTTACTTACTCCAAATATTTTGTACCCGAGCATTATATTAGTAGCGAACAAGAGCAAAATCGGATTTTGGATAAAGGCTTAGCCAGTGTTGTTATCCATATCGACCGTGGCTTTGGCAGAAACCTTAATGCCGGAAAAGACGCAAACATACAGCTTGCCTTTGACGGTTCAGATTCAAACACAGCAATGATTATAATGGGTTATGCCAATACTATCGCAACTAAATTTCAGTATGATTTATTAGAGCAGAAGATGGAAAGCCGCGGCTGGATGAGGTCTGGTGCTAACGTAGACTTAAGAGATCGCGCCTGGTTTAATGGTAATCTTATCTCGAGGGACTATTATCTTCCCGGTGTCATTGCTACTATTGTAACAATGATGTCTTTATTGCTTACAGCTATGGCTATAGTGAAAGAGAAAGAAATCGGTACAATGGAACAGCTAATTGTCAGCCCCCTAAAACCCTTAGAGCTTATCATCGGTAAGCTCCTCCCTTTTGGCGTAATTGCGCTTGTTCAGATTGTTCTTGTTACTATTTTGGGAGTGCTTTGGTTCCATATACCGCTAAGAGGCAACTTGCTTTTGTTGTTATTGTCCGCGTGCATATATCTATTTACTACCTTAGGCATAGGCTTGTTTATCTCTACGATATCCGCTACCCAGCAGGAAGCAATGATGTCGGTTTTTCTTTTTTATATGCCTACCATGCTGCTTTCCGGTTTTGCTTACCCCATAGCCAATATGCCTCAGGTTATTCAGTGGTTTACTATTTTTAACCCTTTACGTTATTTTTTAGTGATTATACGGGGTATATTCTTAAAAGGCGTAGGCCTTGATATTCTTTGGACCCAGCTGGTACCGCTAGTAATTATGGGCGTCTTGGTTATCAGTTTCAGCGCTTTGCGTTTTCGAAAAACTTTAGGATAATCTTTAGCGTCGCCAACGGCACACTCAAAAAAAATTTATGAAACAAATTTACGATGATATTGCGCAAAAATATGCAGAAGCTCTCAAAAGTATCAAAAGAAAATATACCCTCGAAGAAACATTCCTTGATTGTGTAGGTAAGATCGAAGGCAAGAATATTTTGGATGTAGCTTGCGGAGAGGGCTATTATGCCCGGTTATTAAAAACGCGCGGGGCCAATAAAGTGGTTGGCGTTGATATTTCTGCAAGCATGTTGGCTATCGCCAGAGACCAAGAAAAAATTAAACCCTTAGGGGTGGAATACGAGTGTTTTAACGCAGCGAGCCTTCCCGTGTTGGGAAAGTTTGATGTGGTAACGGCAGCTTTTTTGTTGCATTACAGTAAAACCAAAGAAGAGCTTTCGGAGATTTGTAAAAATGTTTGCCTTAACCTTAAGCCGGGCGGAAAGTTTGTTACCTTGAATCTCAATCCTGCACAACCGTTACAACTGGACAAGAGATATGACTCTACCATTATAGCTACTGGCCCTTTGAGGGAGGGCGCGGTATTGAAGGTTACTTTATATCTCGATAGCCGCAAAATTTGCTCATTTGATAATTATCATTGGGCAAAAAGAACTTATGAAGCGGCTTTGTCTCGAGCGGGATTTGATGGTGTTAATTGGCGCGATATAAAAGTATCTAAAGAAGGTATTGAAAAATTTGGTTCGGACTTTTGGCAAGACTATTTAAGACAGCCGGGCGTGATTGTAATCGAATGTAACAAATAGATGAACGCAGGACTTTTTTTGAAAAGTTTCACAAAGCCAGCCAGAGAAATAGAAAAAATATCCGGTAATATCGTTGATGTAGTACATTCAACCATATATCCCGCCACGGTTATTTTAGAATCAGGGAAGATAAAAGAGATTGTAAGGGAAAATAAGGAATATAATACTTTCATAATTCCGGGCTTAATAGATGCGCACGTGCATATTGAAAGTTCAATGTTGGTGCCGAGTGAGTTTGCCCGCCTGGCCGTAGTCCATGGCACCGTTTCTACGGTTTCTGACCCGCACGAAATAGCTAATGTGCTTGGAGTCGCCGGAATAGAGTATATGCTTAGCGACGCAAGAAAGGTGCCTTTTAAATTTTATTTTGGGGCACCCAGTTGTGTCCCCGCGACTAAATTTGAAACTTCGGGGGCAGAAATAGACATTGCGTTGTTGGATGAGCTTCTCAGCCGGCCCCAGATAAAATATCTTAGCGAGATGATGAATTATCCCGGCGTGATAAACGGCGATCCGCAGGTTTTAGCAAAGATAGAAGTAGCCAAGAAATATAAGAAACCTATAGATGGCCACGCGCCCGGCCTTAGAGGAGAGGCCTTGAAGAAATATGCCGAAGCAGGGATAACAACAGACCATGAGACTTATGAATTGGAAGAAGCTCTTGAAGATATAACTTTAGGGATGAAAGTAATGATACGTGAGGGCTCGGCTGCGAAAGATTTTAATGCCCTGCATACTTTAATCGCTAAGCACCCGCGGTCTGTGATGTTTTGCAGCGACGACAAGCATCCGGATGATCTTATGCATGGACATATAAATCAGCTGGTTAAGAGAGCGCTCGATTTAGGGTATGATAAAATGGATGTTCTAAGAATCGCTTCTTACAATCCGATAAAACACTATGGCCTAGAAGTCGGGTTATTGCAAAAGGGCGATTGGGCGGATTTTGCAGTAATAGATAATTTTAAGAATTTTAATATCATCAAAACATATATTAACGGCCGGCTGGTGGCGGAAAAAGGTAAAAGTTTTCTTGAAAAGGCCTCAGAAGGCGGCATAAATAATTTTAATGCTCATCCAAAGAAAGTGTCAGAGTTTGCAATAAAAGCCCAGAACAGCCTTATAAATGTTATAGAGGTAATAGACGGGGAATTGATTACAAGGAAAATAAAAATTATACCTAAGGTTTCAAATGGCTATATTGTATCGGATGTAGAAGGGGATATTTTAAAAATTGCAGTTGTGAACAGATATCGGGAAGCTCCTGTCGCTGTAGGTTTTATTAAAAATTTCGGAATTAAAAAAGGCGCCATTGCTTCGTCGGTTGCGCACGATTCGCATAATATCGTGGCTGTTGGCGCCAGCGATAAGGATCTGGCTAGTGCCGTCAATTTAGTTATCCACAATCACGGAGGGCTCGCTCTTACTTGCGGTATATACAAAGAAATACTTAAGCTTCCTGTCGCAGGGCTCATGTCTAACCGGGATGGCTACCAGATAGCTAAAAAATATTCGGAGTTAAATATCGCAGCAAGGAAACTTGGCTGTAACTTAAAAGCGCCATACATGACTTTATCGTTTATGGCTTTATTGGTTGAGCCGGAAATAAAATTAAGCGATAAAGGTCTTTTCGATTCCATATATTTTAAATTCATTAATCTTTTTGAGTGAAATAATATATAAAGACTTTTTGAGCACGCAAACTCAAGCGTGCGATCGGTATCTTACTTTTTCTATTTTTTATTTGCCAATATCTATGTAATAAGAAAACTTATGTAGTGCGGTCTGGAATTGTATTTTTACGGTAAGTAGTTGTGTTGTTGCGTCTTATTTTAACTTTATCTTTGAAGAAGGAAAAACATAATAGGCAAGAATACTTAGGAATTAAATTTGTTTCTCTTTATGGGGTTTGTTCTGAGGTGTTGGGGGGGGGCGCGTTTTGAAAGGAGGTGGTATAGGTGTTTAAAAGAGCACTTTTTATAATTTTCAGTGTCTTGGTGATTGTAAATATTTATGGTTGTGCTGTTGGTGCGATCGGAATGTATGAGGCCGGCAGGGCGGCACGTGATTTTAATGCACCATACAATAAAGTGTTTGAGGCCGCCAAAAGCGCATTTGTCTCTTTGGGTATAACTTTAAAAGGGGATACTATGGAGAAGGAGACGGCAAAGGTAAAAGGCGTATACAATGACGGTAAATACGTTAACGTTGCGATAACGAATGTTAACGGTTCGTCTTCAACGGTGGAAGTTCAGGTGGGCTCAATTACGTCTCCCGATAAGGAACGCGCTGTCAATATTCTGGATACGATAGGTAAACAGCTTGGTTTATGAATTATTTTCGATGAGCACACAGCCGTTTCTCTGAAAAAAGCGCCAGTATGCAGAAATAATAATCCAAATTGATCCCGGCGTGTTGCGGTGACGGTGTGTCCGCCGGTTTCTTTAGCTGGAAGTTATGGGATTTTTTTATCTATATAATAATAGTAAGGTATTTAAAAACTTAAGGGTTAATTCCGATAAATTTTCTTTTGAGAAGGTTCCAGGAACAGTCCGGCAATCTTGGAAGACTCTATTATTTGTTTTGTGTATACTTTTTGTCTCTTCCGGCTCAGTACAATGTGCCGAGCCTTTGCGTTGCAGCCTTTTTGTCTCGCTGATACAGGACCCCCCGATATTTACCAGCCGCGAGGATATCGCAAGGCTCATTGATTTCGCCAAGAAGAACCATGTGAAGATTCTTTTTGTGCAGGTTTACCGGGCAAATAAAGCGTGGTTTCCTTCTAAGATTGCGGACTCCAGGCCGTACAAAGATTGTTTAAAGAATATTTCCGGTGACCCTTTTGCTCTCCTTATCGCGCAAGCCCATGCTGCCAAGATTGAGGTATATGCGTGGCTTAATGTGTTGAGCCTTAGCGCCAACAAAGACGCCAGGCTTCTTGAAAAATATGGAAGCGGTATTCTTACCAGGAATCTAAAAGATAAGAAAGTATTTGACGATTACAAGATCGATGGGCAGTATTTTCTTGAGCCCGGTGATTTACGTGTCCGGGAGGAGCTTTCGGGCATAACGGAGGAGGTTCTTTACGCTTATCCTCAGTTAGACGGCATTCAATTCGACTATATCCGTTATCCGGACAGAAATCCGGCTTACGGATATACAAAGAATAACGTAGCACGTTTTAAAAAAACGACCGGTAACAAAATAATCAAAGAAGATAGCCGGGTTTGGAAAGATTGGAAACGCAGCCAGGTAACAGAGTTTCTTGAAACTCTTGTCAAAAAAACCCGAGTTATCCATCCGGATATCTCGATAGCCGCGACGGGGTGTATGCCGTATTCGCGCGCATATTATGAAGCTTTCCAGGATTGGCCATCGTGGCTTAAAAATGGGCTTGTGGATTATGTCACAATTATGAGCTATTCTCCATATCCCTTTGAGTTTGAAAAATGGATTTCTGCCGCCAAAGAAAAGGTTCGTGATTTTAAAAAAGTAAATATCGGAATCGGAGCCTACAAGTTGGTACGTTTACCCGAGACGTTTAGGGAGGAGTTTAAGTTTTGTGAAAAAGCCGGTGGTAATACCTGTGTAGTTTTTCACTACGGTAGTTTTCTTGAAAATCCTGTTCTCGGTAACATTTTAGCCAGCGATAACAATCCGCAAGAAACACCTTCTCGCATAAAACATCTTTCAGCCATAAAATAAAATTGGTAGGTTTCGTCTTATCTTTTCATGCGCGCAGAAGACAGCTATTTATTATTTCAAGCACAGTTCTCGTAAGCTGCCTGATGATATATATGCAAATTGAATATAATTATATTGGTTTTGCATGTAGAATACTTTATGCAGAAAATATCCGGCAATATATTCAGGCAGAAAAATAATTTCTTATGAGAAATTAAAAATTGAAGGATAGGTAGCAAGAAAAGACAGCTTTATTTAAGTAGTGTTTTTTCTTTCTCGGTTAAGTCACCGCAAAAAAGCCACACCGCAATCTGCAGGCGTTCGTCGATTATTCTTATTATTTTTCCGTCTTTCGTAATATTTTGCCCCTTATCGAGGTCTTTCACGCTCTCTTTGTCTTTGAACAAAAATATCACCTGGTATGGTACGCCGTTCTTTGTTTTCTGTTGTTCTGTGTTGAGCTGATAGTATGTTCCTTTAATATCGTTTGTGATATCAAAGAAATCGTATTCCCCGGCGTTGTTAACCGTGCCTGTGGCAGAAAGCTCTTTTCCTAAATTATCTTGTAGTATTTGGTCTTTTTGTAAATCGGTTGCTTTTTGAAAATTATCAACCAATTCCCCGATATCTGTGGTTTTGGCATGAGAAAAACTACCCGCGCCAAAAACAAAGATTAAGCAAAACACAAAAACCTTTATCATTTTTTTCATCTTACCCCCTTATATATAACAATAATATACCTTTTTGCAAAATAGGTTGCAAGCATTTTTTTATGGTCGTGTATATTCTTTTGTCTTGCAAAATAAATCTACGCAGGTGTTGTGTAAAATTTTTTTATGTTTTATAGTGCGTTTTTGTAAATATACGGTAAAATATTTTACAGTGGACGGAATAAACATATTGAGTTGGTTTGTTAAGAAGGGGGGGGCTGCATGATGAAGAGGATTTTGTTGGGAGTGGCTTGTCTCGCGTTAATTCTTAATTCTTTTGTTGCATATGGCCAGAATAAAGAATTTACTAAGGAGCATCTTGTCGGGCTTGCAACGCAAGCGGTAAAGGCAAAAGGGCTTGACATCAACGAGGTAGACATCATCTATGATGAAGGTGGAAAACTTTGGGCGCAAAGGCTGGGAACGGTACGTGCCGAGAATACTTCTCCAAATTACGGAATATTAAAAGAAGGTTTTTTAAAAAACTACCGGATAGTATTTTTTGATTTTAAAGAACCACTTAATGATGTGTGGGTTTTTATAGATAAAGACAGTGGTGAGGTTTTTGCCGTTTATCAAGAACCGTAAGCTTTTTGCTTTGTTTTCTGTGAGGGCGTTTTTTTTGGAGGGGACTATGGGCTGCGTTGGTATTTTTGAACGTGGTTAGGAGGGGTATTCAAAGAGAAAGGAATAAACAATGAGAAAGATCGTCTTGTTCGCGATAGCGCTTTTCATGTTTTTTGTGTGCAATGCTATTACCCAGGCAACTAATGATATTGCCGACGTAGTCGAGAATATCCGTGATAAAGTTTCAATAACTTTTGATGCGATTGACAATGATATGTCTCGGGCTGCACGGGAAATTTATCCGGCTGCCCGGGAGGGTTATGATACGCGAAACGTATTGAGCAGCCTTTATAAGGCGCATAAGAATATAGTGGATTGTGCCTTTGTGGATAGCGAAGGAGTGATAGCTGTCGTTGAGCCGGAGGCATACAAGAACTTTCAGGGGCAGGATATCAGCCGGCAGGAGCACGTGCAGCGATTACACCAAACGCAGAAGCCGCTGATGAGCGAGGCTTTTCTTTCTGTAGAAGGATTCCGTGCGGTAGATATTGCGTATCCCGTATTTAAGGCCGGGGCTTTCGCCGGTTCCTTGAGTATGTTGTGCGAGCCCCATATTTTTCTTTCAGGCATTATCACCCCGCTTATAAAAGGAGATAACATCGAGGTGTGGGTCATGCAGAAAGACGGTATGATTCTGTACGATCGAAACGCAGAGGGTATCGGGAAAAATATCTTTACCGACAATGACTATCAAAATTTCCCCCAGTTATTAAATTTAGCGAAAAGAATTTCGCGGGAACGCGAAGGCCAGGGAAACTATACATTTTGGCAGGATGGGTTTGCGAAGCCGGTACAAAAAAATGCGTGCTGGGCGACCGTGGATTTTCACGGTACTCAGTGGCGCATTGTTGTGGCGGCAGCACAGCCTTAGCCACTTTTTATCTAAGATGCTTTCTACCTTTATAACGAAACAATTGCAAATGTTATTGTATGGTTGCGTGTGTGTTGCGTTCTCGTTTGTTCTGTTTGAGGGGCATGCCCAAGATGCGCTTCAAGAGGGCACAAAAGAAAAACCGATATCGCTAGAGGAAATAAAAAATACTTTTGTTAATACCCTTAATGAATTGGAAACGCAAAAAGCCCAGCGCGCTCAACAGTTAGATGCCCAGTTGCAGGCGAAATTACAGTCTGTGCTTAACGAGTGGATTGAGTCGGCCAAGCAGAGTAAAGAGCGGGAGCTTAATAAACTGACGCACAACACATGGAAGAATGCGTTGATGCTGATTTCGCCTATGCCGTATGATTATTATCTGCGTAGTTACGAATATGCTATTGCCGCGGCCGATATTATCAAAAAAGATTCGCCCTTGGCTTCTTATGGTGCGTCGGCCCAGGTCATTGAAAAACTTTGTATTGAACGTTACCACTCCGATGCAGTTTCTAGCCTTGAGCCGTATCTACATACGGTCAGTACATCCATTAAGTTGCAATTAACCTACGACGGAGACACATTTATTATTAAGGAAATCGAATACGGGCAGTCCAGTATCGGGCAGGGTTGGTAATTGTAGAAGAGAGACGTAGAAATGTTTTTTGTCGCGAGACAACATAAAAAATTGACAGTAGTATTATTTATGCTGGGGTTTATTTTTAACGCGAATTTATATGCGCAGCCACTTACATCTTATGAAGAAAAATTTTATGAAGGAAACAATTATTATCATCAACAAAAATATGATGAAGCAATCAGGGCGTTCAGTAAAGCTGTCGAGTTAAACCCAACGTTTGCCGAAGCTTATAACAATCGCGGCAACTGTTATAAGGCAAAAGGCAACAGTAATCACGCCATTCTCGATTATAATGAAGCTTTGCGCTGGGCGCCTACGAGCGCTCAATTTTATGTTAACAGAGGCAGGGTCTATCTTGATCAGGAAGAATTAGGTAAGGCTTTCGCTGATTTTAGCAAAGCTATAACGCTCGATTGCAACTGTGCCGACGCTTATAGCAGTAGAGCAATTGTTTATTCTTTGCAACGCGAGTATCGTAAAGCGTGGCACGACGCTAATCATGCAGTATCATTAGGCGCTCAGATTGAAGAAAGTTTTGTGCTTAAGTTGAAAAAACTTTCCAGTGAGGAATGACCGTAGGTATAAATTCGTATTTCGTATAGCATCAAATCTTTGCATATATATTTTATGGAAAACGATAAGCGAAAGGCAAGCCGTATAAAAAAACCACTGGTAGTGCAATATAGCCGTGACGGCAAAACGTGGGATATCTCTCACGTGCGTGATTTTAGCGAAACGGGCATGCAGATTACCACTACTGAAATTCTTAAGGCGGGTATAATTTTAAAGTTTCGTGTTATAATTCCGCTAGAACCATTTGATTGGTTAGAGTTTTCCGGAAAGGTGATCGTCTCTTCAGATTTAGAAGCTCCTTCCGGTACCTTGATGCCCGATTCCCATCTCACCAGGATAGAATTTATCCGTATAACAGATATACAGAAAAATTTGATGCAAAAATATATTGAATGGTTTTCCAAAAGAAAAAATAGCGAAACGTAACAACTATTCCTGCAGGTAGCGGTAATGGCCTGCGGGGTCAGATGGCACGAAGTTATTGATAACGCCAGAAATCTGTGATATGATAAAACCATGTTAGAGGAAAAAATTTATAAAGATTACATAGAGGCGTTAAAAGCAAAAGACAAGCATAAAACTGTTTTCTTGAGCTTTATGCGGGCGGAGCTTAAAAACAGCGCTCTTGCGCTTAAGAAGGATAAATTAGAAGACAATGAAGTGTTGGCTGTTTTTAAGAAACAGAAGAAACACCTTGAAGAAACAAAAGAAACGATTTCTTCTTCCGGCAGGGTTGACGCCATTAGCGAAGTAGAGCGTGAGCTTTCTCTGCTTGACGAATACTTACCTGTATCGCTTTCCGACAGTGAGCTTACGGTGATTATTGATCAGGTGATAACCGAAATTGGCGCTACCTCGGTTAAGGATATGGGTAGAGTAATGAAGCAGGTTATGGCAACGGCAGGTGCCCGGGCAGACGCGAAAAAAGTAAGCGACCTGGTTAGAAAAAAGCTTGTCCCTGCCTGAGTTTTTTAATACCCTGACAGATAAATTTTTTTGTCGTGGCGCTATGGATAATACAAAAGCCGCTTTTTTAAAAAGCGGCTTTTTTTCTTTCTTCGTTGTCTTTTTTGCGAGTTATGGGGCATATCGCTTGAGCGCAAGTTTTTTTTGATTAGAAAGCCAATTTTCGTTATAATAAGGATCATGGACAAGAGGGTATTGCGTATGAAAAAATATGAACTTGCGGTTTCTCCGCATAAAAAATATATGCGGCTTGCGCTGAAAGAGGCAAAGAAGAATTTGACTCGTATGCATGGAGGGCCTTTTGGCGCCTGTATTGTTAGGGGCGGTAAAGTCATAGCTCTCGGCCATAACAGCGTACTTACTAATGATCCTACGGCTCATGCAGAAATAAACGCGATACGCAGCGCGGCAAAAAAGCTTAAAAGCTACGATTTGTCCGGTTGTATTATTTATTCTACTACCGAGCCCTGTCCGATGTGCTTTTCCGCTATCCATTGGGCACGCATCGATGGCATTGTCTACGGTAATGCTATTGCTGATGCGAAAAAAATAGGATTTCATGAGCTCGGTATTTCTGCCAAAGCCATGAAGCGGCTTGGCAGAAGTTCTGTAAAAGTTATCGGTGGATTTTTGCTGCCGGAATGTAACCGTATTTTTCGCAGCTGGGCTTTGTTGGCAAATAGGGTAGTGTATTAATTTAACGTATTAAGGGTTGTACACATAGTTTGGCGCGAACGTAGTGTTATTAAAAATTTTATTCCGTAAAGGCGGTGTAACATGATACATAATTTATATTTTCAACGCATAAAGGTGGTCTTGTTCTTTGCCGCTTTTATTTTTTTCCTTTTTGGCGGAAATACTTGTTTTGCCCAGGAGAGCGAACGCATCTCGGCGTTTAAAAGCGATATACAGGTTTATAAAGACGGTTCCATGTCTGTTACCGAAACTATTACTGTGCAAAGCGCTGGTGTGTCTATCCGGCACGGTATTTATCGTGACTTTCCTGTTACTTATAAGGATAAGCTTGGCAATTCCTATACGGTTGATTTCAAAGTAACGAGTGTGTTGCGGGATGGTATGCATGAGCCTTATCACCTTCAGCCACTCTCCAACGGCGTACGCATTTATATGGGGCGAAAGGACGCGTTGTTGGCTGCCGGACAGTATACTTACGTCCTTACCTACGAAACAAACCGGCAGCTCGGCTTCTTTAAAGATTTCGACGAGTTGTACTGGAATGTGACTGGAAATGGCTGGGCCTTTACTATTGAGGAGGCAGAGGTGAGAATAAGGCTCCCTGACGGCATATCCAGAAAAGTTCGTCTTATGGATGGCTATACCGGTTATCAAGGCTCGCGAGAAAAAAACTTTTCAGCATCGCGGGATGAATTTGGAAGAATCATTTTTACAACTACGCAACCGCTCGGGCCTCGGCAAGGGTTGACTATCGCGGTTTCTTGGCCTAAAGGCTGCATCAGCGAACCAACCATGCAAAAGAAGTTATTTTATTTTCTAAGCGACAATCGAGGTTTATTTGTCGGCCTTCTGGGGATATTGCTTTTGTTTGTATATTATATGACGGTATGGTCCAGGGTAGGCAAGGACCCGGCATCGGGCACTATCGTGACATTATACGATCCTCCGGCAGGATTTTCTCCTGCCGCAATGCGCTATATTATGAAAATGGGTTACGACAATAAGGTGCTTACTGTGGCAGTTATTAACATGGCAGTAAAAGGATATCTTTCTATTTCTGAGGCTGATGGCGTGTTTACGATTAAAAAGAACAACGCGGATGTTTCGACGCTCACGGGCGAGGAGCGAGTTATCGCCGGTCAATTGTTGGGTCCAGACACGGCTCTTGAGCTAAAAAATACAAACCACGAAATTGTGAGCGCCGCTATCCGCAATATGAAACGTTCGCTTCAGCAGAGCTTTGAGCGAATATATTTTAATACTAATAAAGACTACTTTTTCAAAGGGCTTATCTTGTCCGCCGTTACGGTTTTAGGAAGCGCTGCCTTAGTTTGCGTCGAGAAGTTACCCATAGCTATCTTTATGAGCATATGGTTGAGTTTTTGGTCTTTGGGGGTTACTGCTTTACTGATGCAGGTGTTTTCTTTGTGGCGGCAGATTTTTACCGCTAATCTTAAAAAATCGTCCCTGCTGGGGCAGGCAGTTTTCTTGAGTTTATTTTCCTTGCCGTTTGTGTGTGGGGAAATTATCGGCATTGGAGTACTAACTTACGCAGTATCGCCTGCGGTAGCAATACTTTTTTTGCTGGTAGCCGTAATGAATATTTTATTTTATCACTTGCTTAAAGCTCCAACGATTCAAGGCAGAAGAATCATGGATAAAATCGAAGGGTTTAAGGCGTATCTTGCGGCGGTAGAAAAGGACCGGCTCAATGTTTTATATCCTCGGGAAAAAACACCCGAGCTGTTCGAACGCTATCTGCCCTACGCATTTGCTCTCGACGTAGAACAGGCTTGGAGCGAGCAATTTGCTGCGGTACTTGCTTCCGCTGGCAGTACCGGCCAGACATATCATCCACGCTGGTATACGGGGAGTTCTTGGAGTTCTTTCGGGGCTTCGAATTTTGCATCTAGCCTGGGGGCCTCTTTAGGCAGTGCCATAACATCGTCTTCGGCTGCTCCTGGTTCGTCTTCCGGCTCCGGCGGTGGAGGCAGCTCGGGCGGCGGCGGTGGCGGCGGTGGTGGCGGCGGCTGGTAAAGGGCTAGTATAATTTCCTGCCAAGTGTGTTTCTCCCAATACTACCTTATAATACATATTATTTATTGTGCCTTTCCCGGTTATAATTAAAAATTCGACGGCAGTTATTGCCAGGATTCCTAAGAGGGATTTAGTTTGACAGGCGCAGGTATATTTACTATAATCTAACACAATGAGTATAGAGAAATTAAACAAAATCAGCCAAAACTTTGGGTACCCTTTTCTGGAAACCAGCTTTCCTAAGCCATTGAGTATCAGAGAAATACTGGATAGTTTTGAGGAGAATAAGGAAGTCAGTGTTGCCGGCAGGTTGATGACCAAGCGGGAACATGGTAAGTCCGGCTTTGCGCATATCTGCGACCACACAGGTAAAATCCAGTTGTATGCCCAATTGAATATGCTCGGTAAATTGTACGAGCTTTTCAAGGATTTGGATATAGGAGATATTATTGGTATTAAAGGCAAGCTTTTTAAGACGAGAACCGGAGAGCTTACTGTAGCTACCGAGCATATAGTACTTTTATCAAAAACTCTGCGGCCTTTGCCGGAGAAGTGGCATGGTCTGAAAGATGTAGAGGTGAAATATCGCCAACGGTATCTCGACTTGATTGCCAACCAGGATACTAAAGAGGTTTTCATAAAGCGTTCCCGGATTATTTCTTTAACCAGAGATTTTTTTAATAATTTAAAGTACATTGAAGTAGAAACGCCGATGCTGCATCCGATCGCCGGCGGCGCCAGCGGCAGGCCGTTTATCACACATCATAACGCAAACGATTTTGACGTATATCTGCGTATAGCTCCGGAATTATACTTGAAACGCCTTTTGGTCGGCGGGCTAGAAAAAGTTTTTGAGATTAACAGAAGTTTCCGTAACGAAGGTATTTCTACCCGGCATAGCCCCGAGTTCACGATGTTGGAGGCGTATTGCGCCTATGAGCATTATGAATACATGATGAAAGCGTGCGAAGATCTGTTTTCGTTATTGGCTAAGACCTTGCATGGTTCGCTCCTGGTGCCGTATCAGGGTGGGACGATTGATCTTACCCCGCCGTGGCAGAGAATTTCTTTCGCGCAGCTGTTTAAGGACGAGTTTGGCATCGAGCCGAGCGATTCACAGGAAATTTTCCTGGAAAAAATTACCAAGCGCTTGAATCTAACTGCCAAGGGTTTAAGCCGCAGCCAAATTTTAAATATCACGGAAGAATTGATTGAAAAACATTATCCCAAAGATAAACCGGTGTTTATCGTCGACTTTTTTACCTGGACCTCGCCGCTGGCAAAAAAGAAAAAGGATAACCCTTATCTTGTCGAGCGTTTTGAGCTGTTTATCGCCGGGCTTGAGGTTGCTAACGCTTATTCGGAATTGAACGACCCCATAGAACAGCGTCAACGGTTTGAAAAGCAGCTTGAAGTCGAGGAAGAGCTTCCGAAAAAGATAGACAGCGATTTTCTCTTGAGCCTTGAATATGCAATGCCTCCGGCTACGGGTTTAGGTATCGGTATGGACCGCTTAGTGATGATTCTGTTAAATCAACCCTCAATACGAGACGTAATCTTATTTCCGCTTCTCAAGCCTTTACAGGAGACGGAAAACAGAGAACAGGAGACAGAAGAAAAAGGGCAAAGAACAGAGGTCAACGGACAGAAGACAGAAGACGGAGGGCAGAAAACAGAAGGTAGAGGACAGAGGACAGAAGACAGAGGAGATAAGGCGGATTTTTAACTTCTGACATCTGACCTCTGATATCTGATATCTGACCTCTGATTTCTGGTATCTGACACCTGACTTCTGACCTCTGACATCTGACCTCTGATATCTGGCTTCTGACATTTGGTATCTGCTCCCTGGATAATATATGAGAACAGAACTATTTTTAGCTCGGCGTTATCTTTTTAGAGGTAAAGCCAAACACATTTCTTTTATCGGCATTATTTCTTGTTGCGGAGTTGCCTTGGGTGTTGCGGCCTTGATCATTGTTATTTCCGTCATGAATGGTTTTGACCGTGATTTGATGGAGAGGCTGCTTAAATTCAACTACCATCTTAACATAGTAAGCTCTGAAGAAAAAACACTGCAGTTGACTCAGGAAGTATTGGCTCGGGAAAAAGGGGTGCAGTATACTTCTTTGACGCTCATGACGCAGGTTTTTGCAAAAATGGGAAAATATTTTTATCCTTTATACGTTAAGGGAATTGACTTCAGCAATAAAAACGAAATGCACACATTTTTCCCTTATGTAAAACAACATTCCAAGGCCAACGGATTCTTTGTCGGTGAAGGGCTCAAAATGAGGTTGTCTTTACAGGATAAGCTGGAATATTATCCTTTGGATAAAGCTTTTAAGCTAAAAGAAGAGGTTATTTGCGGCACGTTTAAAACCGGACTTTATGATATCGATAACTCTTATATTATCACCGATCTCGAAAAGGCAAAAAGCCTTTCACCGCACTATTCGTTGTCTTTGGGGGTAAAATTACAAGATCCTTATCGTGCCAATGCTGTGAGAGATATGTTGCGGAAAGAATTTGGCAATGATTTATATATCGGTACGTGGATGGACAACCAGGTGTTGCTTTCGGCATTGAAATTGGAGAAGCTTACCATGTTTGTATTGTTAAGCTTGATAACGTTAGTGGCCTCGTTTAACATTTTCGCTACGCTTATGGTGAAAGTAGTTGAGAAAACCAAAGATATAGGAATTTTAAAAGCGCTGGGATTTACCAACAAAAGGATTTTGCTGGTGTTTAGCCTGCAGGGGCTGCTTTTAGGCTTCGTCGGCGTTCTCTTGGGTACTGGGTTGGGTTTGGGTTTGTCCCTGCTGCTGGCGAAATATCATTTCATTAAAATACCCGTGGATATTTATTACATGGAGTATTTACCGGTTGCCATAAATTACCGCGATATAACATTTATTGGTCTGATAGGGCTTTTGTGTTCCCTGGTTTCAAGTTTGTTCCCGGCGCTGCGAGCTGCAAATTTCCAACCAAGCGAGGCGCTGCGCTATGAGTAAGCTATTGGACATTGTTTCTTTGACTAAACGCTATCATAACGGCACGGAAGAGGTCGCGGCGCTCTCTAGGGTGTCTTTATCTATCGACGAGGGAGATTATCTTGCGATTGTCGGCCCTTCGGGAGCGGGTAAATCAACGCTTTTACATATTATGGGCGGGCTCGATACTCCTACCGAGGGGCAGGTGTTGTTCGAATCGGGCGATATATATCGCATGTCCGATACCCAGCGGGCCCACTGGAGGAACAAAACGATTGGTTTTGTTTTTCAGTTCTATCATCTCATTGAAGAGCTGTCGGTTGAAGAAAATATTCTGCTCACGGCAAGCTTTGTTGCGAGAAAAACCTCTTTTAAAAAATTACAGGAGTTGCTAAAATATTTAAATATGGCGCCGCGAAAGAATTTTTTCCCTTCACAGTTAAGCGGTGGAGAAAAACAGAAAGTTGCCATTGCGCGCGCGTTGATTAACGAACCGCGTATGGTATTTTGTGATGAACCGACCGGTAACTTAGACAAGGATTCTCAGGATAAGGTCGTTGGGCTCCTGGAGGAACTTAACCGGGAAAAGAAAAAGACAATCGTTTTGGTCACTCATAATTTAGAATTGGCAAAGCGGGCTAAACGAACAGTCTTTATCAGAAGCGGAGAGGTCATTAAAAACGCTTCAAATTAAGTTAGTTCACGGTTTTTATAATCGTTTGGTGTTGAATCGCGGATAAAGACAGGAGGAGAAGATGAAGGTATATGTGAACGGTGCGTTGGTGGATAAAGCGCAGGCAAAAATATCAGTTTTTGATCACGGATTTTTATATGGAGACGGTGTGTTTGAGGGGATCCGTTCTTATAGCTGTTTGGTGTTTAAGCTTAAAGAGCATATCGACCGGCTTTTTGAATCGGCACACTCAATTATGCTGGATATTAAGCTTGGCAAAGAAAAAACCATTGAGGCAGTTGTCAGAACATTAGAGGCAAATCAGCTCAAAGATGCCTATATCCGCTTGATTGTTTCCCGTGGGGAGGGAGATCTCGGGCTTGATCCGAGAAAATGCAAAGGTAATGAAACCATAGTGATTATCACGGATAAAATTTCTCTTTACCCCGAGCGGCTCTATGAGGAGGGCATGGCGATTGTTACCGTTCCGACAGTGAGAAATCTTCCCGAGGCATTAAACCCGCAGATCAAATCACTCAACTACTTAAATAATATTTTGGCAAAAATTGAAGCGGTGAATTCCGGATACGAAGAAGCTCTTATGCTGGATCATATGGGTTATGTTGCAGAGTGTACCGGCGATAATATTTTTGTGACTGAAGGCGGGGAGCTTTATACGCCACCGCAATGCATGGGGACTTTACGCGGTATTACCCGGGATGCGGTATTAACTATTGCCAGGAAGCTGAAAATCACGACTCATGAACACGTTTTGACCAGGCACGAGCTCTATAACAGCGATGAATGCTTTTTGACTGGAACGGCAGCTGAGATCATTCCGGTGGTAAAAGTTGACGGAAGGACTATTGGTACGGCAAAGCCCGGTAAAATCACCAAACTTTTGATGCAAGAATTTAAAAAGATTACGAAGACCGACGGAGTAAAATATCAGCTATAGGTTGACATGCAAGACCTTAATAGCCCGTAAGAATTTTTGTTTTACCTATTAACCTAACAACATAATAACCTAATAACATAGCAACCTAACCACCCAATAATTTATTTTATGCTGTGCGATATTTGTCACAAACATGATGCCACTATACACTTGACCGAGATTGTCAACGAAAAGGTCACAGAGATGCATATTTGTTCTTCCTGTGCGAAGAAAAAAGCTCATGAGTTGAAAGAACAATTAAGTATCGCTGATTTAGTGGGCGGTTTGGCAAGCATGACAGGAGGACACAAGGAAGAAACTGCTCTTAAGTGCCCTGGCTGTGGTCTTACCTATACGGACTTTCGTAAAAAGGGAAGATTGGGCTGCGCACAATGTTATACGACATTTCGCCAGCAGTTGATGCCTCTCTTAAAACGTATTCACAGTTCTTCTCACCATACGGGTAAATTTCCTCTCCGGATGGTTTCATCCCTGGCTTCAGAAGCGAAATCAAAAGAGTTACGGGATCGGCTTCATCGGGCAATCCAGTTGGAGGATTACGAGGAGGCGGCACGCCTTAGAGATGAAATGCGCAAATTAGGAGAGGGCGAGAAGCTTCGTTAAGACATAGACGTGTGCGTGTATACAAGAGGCATGGAATTTGAGAGATATGTTTGAAAATTTTTTAACCAATAAAGAGAGCTGGCTGAACGGTAAAGGCCCTTTTTCTCAGATTATTTTTTCTTCGCGTGTGCGGTTGGCAAGAAACTTTTCTCAACATCCTTTTCCGTCGCGTGCCACGAATGTACAAAAGAAAATTATTTTAGGTAAAATGCAGGAAGCATATACGCATGTGAAGAGATTGCAAAAGGCAATGTTTGTGAATATGGAGGATGTAAACGAAGTCGATCGTAAATTTTTGTTGGAGCGTCACCTTGTAAGCCAGGAACACGTTACGTCTTTTAAGAACAAAGGCATCTTGGTATCCGAAGATGAGCGTATCGCTCTTATGATTAACGAAGAAGACCATTTGCGTATGCAAGTTATGACGTCCGGGTTTGATCTGAAACAATGCTGGGAGGTGCTTAACGAGATCGACAATGAACTAAGCGGTTTTATCCAGTTTGCATTTCTTCCTCCGGTAGGCTATCTTACTGCCTGTCCTACTAATGTAGGTACAGCCCTGCGGGCGTCGTGTATGTTACATTTGCCGGCTTTAGTGCTGACGAAACAGATTAATAAAATACTTGAGCTTTTAGCGAAAATATCGTTTACTACCCGCGGATTTTTTGGCGAAGGAACCCAGGCGCTAGGAGATTTTTTCCAGATTTCCAATCAGGTAAGCCTTGGTCTTTCTGAGACGGAGATCATCGATAATCTATCGGGAGTGGTCAATCAGGTGAAAGAACAGGAAATGGACGCACGCGATACGCTCGTAAAAAAACATAAAGCTCGCGTTGAAGATAATGTATGGCGTTCTTTAGGAGCGCTACGCAGCTGTCGTCTGATGAATAGTAAAGAAGCCTTAAGTCATCTTTCTATGTTGTCTTTGGGGTTAGATTTAGGTATAATGGAAGGAACACATCTGCCTGACGGTAAGGAAGGCAGACAGGTGGTTAATAATTTATTCATTATGATTCAACCTGCGCATTTACAGAAGATAGAAGGAAGGTTACTAGAGGAGGGTGAAAGGGATTATATCCGGGCGCAAATTTTGCGGGAAAAATTAAGTGAGGCTTAGGTTTGTAAAGTGGGTTTTTAACTTATCTTAACCTTTGCCGCATGCCTTTTTTCCTGAAAGTAGGCGCTAAAGTTTCTTACGGGAGTATATTTCAGTTTTATAACTTAAAAAATTACAGTCTTATTAATTAAAGGAGGATAATAATGTTTAATCGATTTACTGAGCGAGCAAGAAAAGTATTGGTGTTGGCTAAAGAGGAAGCCAGACGTTTCAATCATGATTATATCGGTACAGAACATATTTTGTTAGGGCTTATGCGCGAAGGCGAGGGGGTTGCATGCGCGGTGTTACAAAATCTGGGTATAGATCTTGAGCGGTTGCGTATGGAAATTGAAAAGCTTATTTCTCCCGGGAGCTCCGCATCCGTTTTGGGCGACATTCCTTTTACGCCCCGCGCGAAAAAAGCGTTAGAGCTGGCTGCGGAAGAAGCGCATAACCTGGGCCACAACTATATTGGGACCGAGCATATTCTGTTAGGGCTTATTCGAGAGGGCGAAGGTCTTGCCTCTCAGGTTCTTTTTTCGTTAGGTACTGATTTACGCAAGATTCGCGAAGAGATATCGGCATTATTGGGCGGCGGCCAAACTTTTCAGGGAGCTCAAGCCGCGGCAAGCTCTAAAACTCCTGCCCTTGATTCATTTGGCAGAGATTTGACAAAACTCGCGAAAGAGGGAAAGCTTGATCCGGTTATCGGGAGAAAAGGAGAAATAGAACGAGTTATCCAGGTGCTTTCTCGGCGTACCAAAAACAATCCTGTTCTTTTAGGAGAAGCCGGAGTGGGTAAAACCGCTATCGTAGAGGGGCTTGCGCAGAGTATTACCGTAGGCGAAGTCCCGGAATTACTGCGTAATAAAAGAATTGTGGTGCTTGATTTGGCGTTGATGATTGCCGGCACAAAATACCGTGGCCAATTCGAAGAGCGTATCAAAGCTGTCATGGAGGAAATTAAGCGTTCAAAGGATGTTATTATTTTTATCGATGAACTGCATACTCTTGTTGGCGCAGGCGCGGCCGAAGGCGCTATTGATGCGTCCAATATTTTAAAGCCGTCTCTTTCGCGGGGAGAGATCCAATGTATCGGGGCCACCACGCTTGATGAATACCGTAAGCATATCGAAAAAGATGCTGCGCTTGAGCGTAGATTTCAGCCTATCATTGTTGAGCCTAATTCCGTGGAGGAGACCGTTGGAATCTTGAAAGGCTTGCGAGATAAGTACGAAGCGCATCACCGCGTAAAATTTTCCAATGAAGCGGTAGAGGCGGCGTCAAAATTGTCTGATCGGTATGTTTCCGGAAGATTTCTGCCGGACAAGGCGGTCGATTTAATCGATGAGGCAGGCGCCAGGGCGCGGTTAGCAGTTTTAACGGCGCCTAAAGAGATAAAGGATATCGAAGATAAATTAAGCAGTATTGATCGAGAAAAGGAAGCGCTGATAAAACAGCAGGATTTTGAATCAGCAGCGCGCTTACGCGACGAAGAGAAAAAACTAAGATTGCAGCTGGATACATTGCGTAAAGACTGGAGTAAAAAACGAGACCAAATTATTCCCACAGTGAGCGCGGAAGATATCGCTCGTCTCGTTGCCCAGATTACCGGTATACCTATCTATCGTCTGGAAGAGCGCGAATCAGAAAAACTCTTAAAGATAGAAGAAAAACTCGCTCAGCGAGTTATCGGCCAAAAGGAATCGCTTGGGGCTATTGCCCGTTGTGTTCGTCGTGCCCGTGCAGGCATTAAAGAACCCCGGCGGCCCATAGGTTCATTTATGTTTTTAGGCCCGACAGGTGTCGGTAAAACGCTGCTTGCCAGAGCCTTGGCGGAATTTATGTTTGGTGATGAAGACGCTCTGCTCCAGCTGGATATGAGCGAGTATATGGAAAAATTCAATGTATCCCGGTTGATCGGTGCTCCTCCGGGTTACGTGGGTTATGAAGAGGGTGGACAATTAACGGAGCGAGTGAGAAGAAGGCCGTATTCGGTAATATTGCTTGATGAAATTGAAAAAGCCCACCCCGACGTGTTTAACCTGCTCTTACAAATTCTTGAGGAGGGCAGACTCACCGATAGTTTCAGCAGGCGGATCGATTTTAGAAATACTATTCTTATTATGACCTCCAACGTCGGCGCGGAGATCATTAGAAAGCGCGGTTCGCTCGGTTTTAAAACTATTGGCGAAGATATTAGCTATGAAGAAATGAAAACATTATTGATGGAGGAAGTAAAAAAGGCTTTTAAGCCAGAATTTTTAAACAGGCTCGACGAAACAATCGTATTTCGGCCGCTCGGAAAAGAAGATTTGGAGCAGATTGTTGGTATCGAGATCGCCAGCGTTAACAGCCGGTTAAAAGAACAAGGTGTTGAGGTAGTATTGACGCCGGAGGCGAAAGATTTTTTTGTTGAAAAAGGATTTGACCCCGCGTTTGGCGCTCGGCCGCTTAAAAGAGTTATCCAGCGTTTTCTGGAAGATCCTTTGGCTGAGGATATTATTAGGGGGGAATTCTCGGAGAGACTTAAAAACGCCAAAACAGTTACTATTAAAGCGGTCAAAAAAGGGGAAGAGTTGAGATTTGAATGAGATTTTTGTGGGCTTTTATTTTTCTTCTTTTTATACCACAATCTTTATTTGGGTTTCCTTCTCATTTTGTCGAGATTGATTTGACGAAACAACGGATAGTGTTCGACGAGTTTCGTTTCGGAAATTATAATATTAATGGAGCGTTGCTTTTCGATACCAAGAGAGAAGACAATTCTTTGATATTCCATCTGGAGGGTAAAAATTTACTGTTTGATTGCGTTTCGCCGTCGGAAGGGGGATGGCTTAAAAAAAGAGATTTTTCGTGGCTGAAGCTGCGCTTGGTTAAACGAGATAATATTCTGTTTATTCACTATGTGAATTCGCCCGAATTCCTAATTAAGGGGAAGATAAATCTTGACAGCGAAGAGGTTTCTCTTGATGTCGACGGTAACTGGCAGGAGGATTCGCTTCTTATGGAGGGCCGCGTGAAAGCCCAGGCACGTGTATGGGGTACGATGAGTGATATACTGGTAAATGGTTCATTTGAGGTTATCAACGGTAGATATCAGAATCTGACCTTTTCCAGGTTTTCTGCGAACTTCTTGGGAAAACCGCCTATACTTAATTTGACCGATTCGCAGATTTATCTTCCTGATGGCAGCATTTTTAGGATTGAAGGCGTGATGGACTTAAATGATTTTACCAACCTGTTTCCTAAGGCGGAATATATTTCCAGAAAAGTTATGCTGGGCGGCTGGCAGCCGCAAGGAGAAAGCGATAAGAATGCCGGGGTCAAGAAGAATGTAGATAATAATATCGACGTGGTGTTTGATACATACCAGAGAGATGCGTTCATGAATTCCGGAACGGAAGTGCGCTATAAGATGAAACAGAATCAATTTTTACGATTACGCATGCAGGACGATAAAACGATTGTAGGTTTCGAAAGGAGGAAAGAGTTCTGAATACCATTCTTCAAAAAATAAAGATTTTATTCCAGTATGTAGGCAGCGTAGGCCTTTTTGTCGGCGATGTCTTTTTCTGGCTTTTTGCGAAAAAAAGAAACATTAAGGCGATAGTCAGGGAGATTGTTTTAATTGGTATCAACAGCCTGCCGCTGGTTTCACTTATTTCTTTTTTTGTCGGTATCATCATCGCCTTTCAGACAGCATATCAGCTGAAACAATTTTCTTCGGAAATCTATACCGCATCTTTAGTTGCGCTTTCTTTAGTGCGAGAGCTTGGCCCGGTGCTTGGCTCTCTTATCGTAGCCGCGCGTAGTGGCGCCTCTATTACCGCCGGCATCGGTTCGATGAAAATAAGCGAGCAGGTAGATGCGCTTGAGGCGTTTGCGGTAGCTCCGGTTGACTATCTGGTTGTGCCAAAGTTTATCGCGCTCTTGATCACGATGCCGATTCTTATTATCTACGCTGATTTTTTAGGAATACTTGGAGGTTATGTCGTCGGTAGCGCTAAATTCGGTATTCCTTTCAAATTTTATTTTAAGTTAACTTTTGATGCGCTCAAGATGAAGGATCTATTGAGCGGTATGATTAAAAGTGTATGCTTTGGTTCCATTATCGCTCTTGTGGCTTCCTATGAGGGGTTTCGGCCGTTTTCATCGACGGATGTTTCTGAATCGGTAACACACGCGGTGGTGCGTTCTTTTATCCTTATTATCGTCTGTGACTGTATTTTAACCGCGCTATTTTATTTTATTTTTGTATAAGGCAGTCTGTGCCCGGCGGGATGTTATTATGGAAATGATAAAATTAGAGAATGTTTCTAAAGGTTTTGGGGTAAAAAAGGTTTTACACGACGTTAATCTTTCTATTAATAAAGGCGAGACGTTTCTTATTATCGGCAGAAGCGGCGCTGGCAAGACAGTGCTGCTTAAAAACATTATCGGGCTTTTACGTCCCGACGCGGGGCGTATTTTTGTCGATGGGGCAGACACGACCGCATTCGATAAAAAAGAACTGGAAAAAGTCAGGCTTCAATTCGGCCTCGTGTTCCAAAGCAGCGCTCTTTTTGACTTTTTGACTATCGAAGAAAATGTTGGTTTTTTTCTCTATCAGCACACTACCCTAAAGCGTAGCGAGATACGAAAGCGAGTAAAAGATACGCTTGCCCTGGTAGGTTTGGAAGGCATAGAAGACAGCTACCCGTATCAGTTGTCCGGCGGTATGAAAAAACGGGTAGCGATAGCCAGGGCGGTTATTTATAACCCAAAAATTATCATTTACGATGAACCGACGACCGGCATTGACCCTATCGCGGTTGATAAGGTGGTATCGCTTATTGAAGATCTACACAAGCGTTTGGCTATTACTTCCCTGGTCGTCACGCACGATCTGGAGGTTGGTTTAAAAATATCTGAACGTATCGCGTTTCTTTTGGGCGGAAGAATAATCTTTCAGGGTAAAAAGAGTGATTTACATGCTACCGCCGATCCGCGGGTGCTGCAGTTTCTTAACGGCAGTTCTTCCGGTCCGATCAAGGAAATGGAAGTATAATGGCAATATTCAATATTAAAAATCAAATATCAAATATAGTTTTAATGTTCAACGCCGCCGCCTTTAGTGATAGCGCCGTGGCCGAAATATTGAAAATTGAATATCAAAGATCAAGCATGTCTTTACTGTTTGGTATTTATTTATATTAAGATTAAGGAGGTAAAGGATGAAAAATAACTTTTCGGACATAAAAAAGTATTTCCTGGAAATGAAATTAGGCGGTTTTTTCTTGGGCGCACTTATCTTAGTTTTTATTACCCTCATTTCAATGCGGGAAATTACCTTTTTTAAGACAAAACGTATGCTGACGGTGAAGTTTAATTTTTCTGAAGGGTTGCGTACATCCTCACCGGTACGTTTCTGCGGCGTCGATATCGGCGAGGTGAAAGAGGTCGAGATACGGCAAGATGCTAATAAACAGCCGCTTGTATATGTTCATATCAAGGTAGACGAGCAGGCGCGTATCCCGAGAAATTCATATTTTTTTATCAACAGTTTAAGCCTTTTTGGAGAAAAATATCTGGAAATTGTCCCACCGGAAGATCCGCAAGGTTATGTAAGTCCGGGTGAGACGGTCGAAGGTATTTCCCCCACGCCTCTTTTTAACGTGCTTACCAACTTCAATAAAACAATGAGTGAAGTTAATGAGTTTGTGAAAGACGGAAAAGTCCGCACTTCCTTTGAAAATATTATTACTAATACGGAACAGATAACTTCTGACATTAAAGAAGTGACGGCAAACGTGAAAAATAAAAAAGGTACCATTGGCAGGCTGTTTTATGACGATTCGTTATATACCAAGACGGAAGAGTTTGTTGATGAACTCAAAGAGAATCCTTGGAAACTATTACATAAGCCGCGGGAAAGTAGACATTGATCTTTGCGGTTGTTATGTCGCAAGTTTTTTGCTGCACACGCGCCTACGTATTTGAGTGGTATCGTAAAGCCTCCAAAGTGCAACCTGTAATGAGAGTCGTAACATGTTTTACTGTTCCGGTTGTGGTTATAAATCGCTAAAATGGCTCGGCAAATGTCCTCTTTGTGAAGGTTGGGAGACTTTTGTCGAAGAGAAAGAAGAGTCGTCACAAGACCTTGCAAGAGAAAAAATCCCTCCGCAGCTTCTGAAGAATATCCAAAAAAAGGATTATCAGAGAATTCCAACCGGAATAGAAGAATTTGACCGTATCCTCGGTTCGGGATTGGTGAAGGGCGAGATTGTTCTGGTGGGAGGAGAGCCGGGTGTAGGCAAGTCAACATTGCTTTTAGAGGTAAGTGCTCGTTTGGCCTCGCGCGCCAAAACGCTTTATGTGAGTGCCGAAGAATCGCCTCAGCAGATAGCTTTGCGAAGCCAGCGCCTAGGAACCGACGCCGGGAATCTGTATATTGTCGGAGAAGATAATCTTGAAGCCGTGTATAGCTATATCAAAGAGCAAGATTTTCAGTTCGTGGTGGTCGATTCCATACAGGTGGTCTATTCAAGCCGCTGTGAAGGTTCCAAGGGCAGCGTTACTCAACTTAAGGGTTGCGCTGATTATCTTACGCAGATCGCAAAATCATTAGGAATAATTGTTTTTGTGGTGGGCCATGTTACCAAGGAAGGTGTTATCGCCGGGCCAAAGCTGCTCGAACATATTGTCGATTGTGTGCTTTATTTTGAGGGCGAATTGCTTTCGAATTACCGAATACTACGTTCTGTAAAAAACCGGTTTGGCCCTACCGGGGATATCGCGGTTTTCGAAATGCAGTCGGATGGCCTTAAGGAGGTGAAAAAAATAACCGATCTTTTTCTGCCGCATAAAGATGCGGGGGTTGCGGGTAGTTCTGTGGTGTGTGTTATCGAAGGCTTGCGGCCGTTATTGGTGGAATTACAATCGTTGGTGAGCCGAGCCAGCTTTGGCGTGGTACGGCGCAGAAGTCTTGGTTTTGATTTCAACCGGTTTTCTCTCCTGATCGCTATTATTGAAAAGCGGCTCAAAGTATCATTGTCGAGTGAAGACGTATTTTTAAACGTTGCCGGCGGATTGAAGATAAACGATCCCGCAGCGGATTTAGGCGCAGTCATGGCGATGTTGTCAAGCAATAAAGAGAAAGAGCTGCCTCGGGGCAGTGTTTTCATCGCTGAAGTGGGGCTTGCGGGAGAGCTTAGGAAGGTGAATAATATCAATATACGCTTAAAGGAAGTGGAGCGGACCGGCTTTACGCAATGTTTTATTCCTGAAAGTAATATGAAGGATGTGGATAAAAAGGTCGATTGTACCTTGTGTGGGTTTTCCTCGTTACAAGAAGTTGTCGAAAAAGTGTGGAGGTAGCAATGAAAGGTTTATTTATTTTACGGGCATTTTTTGTCTTTGCATGTACGGCGGCAGGTTTCCAATTGGGAGAAGGTAACCCGGCTGTTTCCGTTATGGTCGGATTTACGGTCGGATTGGCGGTAGTATTTTTCGAAGCGTTCGCTCGCCAGGTATCGCTCAAAGGGCTTTCGTCGGTTGTGTTTGGAATTCTTTTCGGTTTATTGTTGGCGTGGATATTTTCAAAAACTATTGAACTTTTTATGCTTCCGCGAAACGTTACCACCAGCGTACGGGTGTTCGTTACGTTTGTGTTTATTTATCTTGGCGTAACCCTGGGGCTTAAAGGCAGACACGAGTTTAACCTGATTATTCCTTATGTACGGTTTAAGCGTCAGGACCTGAAAGAAGAAACAGTAGTGATAGACACCAGTATTATCATTGACGGCAGGATTACCGATATTGTAAAGACCGGCTTTGTGGAGGCTCGTTTTATCGTGCCGCGTTTTGTGTTGAATGAGTTGCAGGCCCTGGCGGATTCCACAGATCATATGAAACGGCAAAAAGGAAAACGAGGCATTGAAGTTTTACATACCTTAAAAAAAGAGCAGAATATTGAGGTTGAAGTATATAACGAAGATGTTGAAGGAGTTAAGAGTGTTGACGAAAAAATTGTTATGTTGGCGCAGAACCTCGACGCCAAAATTCTTACTACCGATTATAATCTGAATCGCATCGCTCAGTTGCAAGGAGTGGGGGTATTGAATATTAATGATCTTGCCAATGCGCTTAAGCCTAGTTTTGTCGCCGGCGAGCGTATTAGCATTAAGCTTATTAAGGAAGGAAAAGAACATAATCAGGCTGTGGGGTATTTAGAGGATGGGACTATGGTGGTGGTTGAGAACGCGAAGTGGCTTATCGGTAAGACAGTGGAAATAGAAGTTACCTCGGTGTTACAGAGCCCCAGCGGAAGGATTGTTTTTACAAAACTGGCACAATAAAAGGCGAATCTTTTGAGCGATAGCGCAAAGCGTTTTAACGTTGGCGTAGTAATTGTTGGCGCGGGAAAAGGAAAACGACTAGGTTTAAAAATAGATAAAGCCCTTTTACCGCTTGCGGGCAAGCCTCTATTCCTTCGTACGGTTGCGATTTTTGAGAACCTGCAAGAAATTAAACAAATAGTACTGGTATTGGGAAAACGGTATTGTGCACCGGCAAAAAAAATGATGCATGATAAAAATATTGCCGTTGTTGAAGGCGGTAGCCAACGCCAAGATTCGGTACGCAAAGGCTTGTTTGCGTTAAGAGGAGATATTAACTATGTGCTTATTCATGATGTAGCCAGGCCGTTTGTTTCAAACGAAACACTTAACCGTATCTTGAAGGCGCTTAAAAGATATCCGGCGGTGATTTGTGCTGTTGCGGCTAAAGATGCGGTAAAAACAGTAAAAAATGGTTGTGTGCGTAAGACTTTATCGAGAGAATCCCTTGTTTTGGTGCAAACGCCCCAAGGTTTTAAAAAAGAGCTTATTTTGCGCGCATATAGCCGCCTAAAGAATACAAAACTATACGATGATGCGCAGGCAGTGGAATTAATGGGTAAAAAAGTACGGGTTGTGGAGGGTGATTATTCCAATATGAAAATTACCTATCCCGGCGACATCGAGTTAGCACATTATATCTGTCATGAAAAATTATAGAGTTGGTTTCGGTTTTGATGTCCACCGTTTTTCTAAAAAAAATAAGCCGTTAATTTTAGGCGCGGTAAAGATCCCCTGCGATTTTAGCCTCGAAGCCGTATCTGACGGAGATGTGTTACTGCACGCAGTAGCCGATGCGTTATGCGGGGCTTGTTCTTTGGGTGACATCGGAGATTATTTCCCTCCTTCCAAGAAATATGAGGGGATAGATTCCAAAGAAATTGTTAAATTTATTCTTAGAAAATCTAGGAAAAAAGTAAAAATTATAAACTTGGATATCACTATAGTTGCGGAGAAACCAAAACTTTCTTCTCATAAAAAAAATATTGTAAAATCTCTCAAGAGTATCTTTCCTGTTCATAGTATCAATGTAAAGATAAAATCCAAAGAAGGATTAAATATTTTAGGCGGTAAGGATGCGATAAGTTGTTTTGCCGTAGTTTTGGTGAAAACATGCTAAGAATTACCAATACTTTAACCAAAAGGAAAGAAGATTTTATTCCGCAAAATCCTTTACAGGTAAGTATGTATACCTGCGGCGTGACGGTTTATGACGATTGTCATATAGGGCACGCGAGAAGCCTTTATACCTTTGATGTGATAAGGAGATATCTGAAGTATCGCGGTTTTGATGTTACGTTCGTGCGTAATATCACCGATATAGATGATAAAATTATTAATCGCGCTAACGAATTGGAAATTAATTGGCATGAGTTGGTGGGAAAATATATAGAGAGGTATTACGAGGATCTGAAAATACTTGGTATTGAAAAGGCTGACTATGAACCTCGGGCGACCGAAAACATTGAGGATATGATTAGGTATATAGCGGTCCTCGTTGAAAAAGGCTACGCGTATGAATCCGGCGGTGATGTATACTTTAATGTAAGGAAATTTCCTGGCTATGGAAAGCTTTCTGGACAAAATATAGAGGAGATGGAAACGGGCACAAGGATTTCTCCCACGGAATTTAAAAAAGATCCGCTGGATTTTGCACTATGGAAAGCTTCCAAGGAAGGCGAGCCATTTTGGGGCAGTCCCTGGGGTAACGGCAGACCCGGTTGGCATATAGAATGTTCAGTGATGAGCCGAAAATTCTTAAAAACCGATACATTGGATATTCATGCCGGCGGTAGAGATCTGGTTTTCCCGCATCACGAAAATGAACTCGCGCAAGCAGAAAGCTTTAGCGGAAAGACATTTGCAAAATATTGGATACACCACGGGCTTCTGACTATTAACGGACAAAAAATGGCGAAGTCCTTGGGCAATTTTGTAACGATAAGAAATTTTATCGATACATATAAAAATGCCGATTTATTGAAACTATTCTTTTTGTCGGCGCATTATTCACACCCCATAGATTACAGCGAAGAGAAGATAGGAGAGGCAAAAAAGCAAAAAAATAGTTTTGATAGTTTTTTCCAGATGCGGTATATAGTGCCGAAAGATAGCCCTACGATGGAAATTGTGGTTGAAGATAAGCGAAAAATTGACGCCATCTTGGAAAAAGTTATACAAGCGATGGATAACGATTTTAATACGCCTCAGGTTTTGAGCTGTCTATTTGAATTGAGAGATTTTGCGGTGGTTCTGGGCAACAGCGCGTCATTTGCTTACGCCCGGGATTGTATGGAAAAACTGTTTACTATTTTTAATTTAGAGGTAAAAACGCAAATTACATTGACAGAGGAACTGCTCGCGAAGCATTACGAAAGAGATTCGGCTCGTATCCGTAAAGATTTCGGCAAAGCCGATCGCCTGCGGAAAGAGATTGAAAACCTAGGATATATTTTAGAAGACCACAAAGGGATTACTGCATGCAAAAGGAAAACATGAAACGGAAAGCGTTTTTCATTACCATTGAAGGTTTGGAAGGAAGCGGGAAAAGCAGCGTAATAAACTTTTTACAAAAGTTTCTTAAAGAAAGAAAATATTCTGTTTTGGTTCTGCGCGAGCCCGGCTCGACTGCGATAGGTGAAAAAATACGCCAGCTTCTTTTGGATAAAAAGAATAAAAACTTATCGCGTCACACCGAATTGCTTTTATATTTGGCCGCAAGGACGCAGCTTATCGAGGAAAAATTACAGAAGGCGTTAGGTATTTGTGATTTTGTTGTCTGTGACCGCTTCTTCGATTCCACGCTTGTGTATCAAGGTTACGGCCTTGGCTTGGGTGCGATCGTTGAGAAATCGGTGCACTTGTTTTCTTTAGGTATTATTCCGGACATGACTATCGTTCTTGACGTAGCCGCGCGAGAGGGTTTGGGCCGGATTAAACATAAAGACCGGATCGAATCGAGACCTTTACATTTCCATAATACTTTACGCAAAGGCTATAGAGCGCTCGCCAAGAAGTATCCTCGCCGGATAAAAGTGATTGATGCAAGCGGAAGTCTTGAAGATATTTACCGGTTGGTAGAGCGTGCTTTGAGAAAGAAATTGAAAGCGTTACGTTTTGCGCATTAGTTTCGCGGTGAGTATATGAAACCAGATAAAATTTTAAATTACTTTTCGCTACTCAAACAAAAAGGCAGTATTGGGCAGTCATATCTTTTTATCGGCGACAATTTTGCCGTAGTAGAATCCATCGCCAAGTTGATTAATTGCGAAGGGCCACGATGTTTTTGCGGTACGTGTTATAATTGCACGCATATCGCGGCCGGCACGCATCCGGATTTATGTGTTGTTGAACCGAAGCGTTTGACGATCACCATTGAAGATATCCGGAATTGCCAGCAATTCTTAAGATTGACCAGCTTTCGTGCACCATACAAAGTAGTGATTGTCAGGGGAGCCCAACACTTCGGGGAAGAGGCGGCGAATGCGTTTCTTAAAACACTGGAAGAACCGCCGAAGCATTCCTTCATCGCGATATGTACTTCTAAGCTGGACGGTATGCTTCCAACTATCATATCACGCTGTCGCAAAATATTTCTTCCTTGTGATTCGGCGGCTACACAGCTTCAAGTTTCTGCGCTCATCCCGCAGTTTTTAAAAGGAGAGAAGCCGGCATTCAAGGATCGTAACGATTTTGCCGCTTTCATATGGACATTCGTTGTTTTTTTCCGCGATTATCTCGTCAATGACGCCATAGGAGGCGTTAACAACCGTTTGCTTAAAATTCAAGATTATGAGATAATTCTAACCCTTTTGAAAGGCAGAAAGAAATATAGCGCAGTAGAAGCGCAGGCTTTTATTGCCGAAATGCTCAAGATATACGGGGCGCACAGCAGTGTCAACGAGAATTTGGCATTACAGTTAATAAAGATGAGGTTGCAATGAAAGTAGCATTAGTAAGGTTGAGGGGTGCAGGACAGCTTGTTACGTATAAAATTGACGAGGGGGTTGTGATCGGTGATTACGTTATTGTCGAAGCCGACCGCGGTACTGATTACGGCGAGGTTGTCGAGATTAGCGATGTTGAATGTTCCTGTCCGGCAAAAAACGGCACTGCCGGCGAAGCAGCCGCTAAAAATATCATGCGTAAAGCTTCCGAGAGCGATGTGAAACAGATTAAGGAGAACGATGCACAGGCCAAAGAGGCAATGCGCCAGTGCAGCCGTAAAATAGAGGAATATAAACTTTCAATGAAGCTTGTGGATGCCGAATATTCGTTTGACCGTAAAAAAATTGTTTTCTATTTTACTTCTGATACGCGGGTAGATTTCAGAGAGTTGGTAAAAGATCTGGCAAAAGTTTTCAAGATACGGATAGAGATGCGCCAAATCGGGGTAAGGGATGAGGCGCGGCTTTTTGGAGGAGTAGGCCCCTGCGGCCAGACGCTTTGTTGCGTGCGGTTTCTAAAGAATTTTGAGCCGGTTAGTATGAAGATGGCAAAAACACAAAAACTTCCTTTGAGCTCCGGCAAAATTTCCGGTATTTGCGGCAGGCTCATGTGTTGTCTTTTCTACGAATATAAAACATACAAAGAGCTTTCAAAGGGATTACCAAAAGAGGGAGACATGGTGGAAACATCCGAAGGTAAGGGTAAGGTTATCTCTGTCAATGTGCTCAGGCGCATCGCTTACGCGCAGCTCGAAGATGGCAGGATAGAAAAGATGGTGTTTCCGCCTCTTTCAGAAGACAAAAAGAATGAGTAAATTTTATCTCACTACTCCCATCTATTATGTGAATGCTTCCGCTCACGTTGGCCACGCCTATACGACTATTATTAGCGACTGCATGGCGCGATTCAAGCGTATCAAGGGTGACGAGGTATTCTTTCTCACCGGCACCGATGAACACGGAGAAAAAATAAGAAAAGCCGCCGAAGCAAAAGGCCAGGATCCTCAGGGTTTTGTGGATGAGATCGTGGGTAATTTCATCCAGCTGTGGAAAACTTTGCATATTTCCTATGATTGCTTTGTCCGGACCACGCAGGATTCTCATATTCGCGTTGTTCAGGAAGCCATCCGTATCCTGTACGAGAAAGGAGATATCTATAAAGCAAGTTATCGGGCTTTTTATTGTATGCCGTGCGAATGTTTCTGGACGGAATCTCAAGTGAAGGAAGCGGGGGGATGTCCCGACTGTAAAAGGTCCGTTGAGAAAATCGAGGAAGAAAACTATTTTTTTGCTTTATCCAAATACGAACAATGGCTGCGGCAGTATTTGAACGAGCATCCGCAATGTATCAAACCAAAAATACGCTACAACGAGGTAATGGGATTCTTGGAGAATAATAAATTGAATGATTTATGTATTTCCCGTCCCAAAAAGAGAGTTTCTTGGGGGATTAATTTTCCTTTCGATGAGCAGTATGTTGTCTACGTATGGTTTGACGCCCTACTTAACTATATCAGCGCGGCGGGATTCCATCTCGATCAGAAGAAATTTACTGCCTATTGGCCGGCTGATATTCATTTTATGGCCAAAGATATTCTAAAACAACATGCGGTATTTTGGCCGATCATGCTTAAGGCGCTCGATCTCCAACCGCCCCGGGTGGTTTTTGCCCACGGGTGGTGGAAAATGGGAGATGAAAAAATGTCCAAATCGCGGGGGAACATTGTCAACCCGCTTGAAGTTATCACGCAACTTGGCGGCGGCGATTCCGGGGTAGATGCGTTACGTTATTTTCTTTTGCGGGAAGTACCTATTGGTATGGATGGAAACTTTTCTTGGAAAGCGCTTATCGGCCGTACCAATAGTGACCTGGCCAACGATCTCGGTAATCTTGTCTATCGCACGCTTAACATGGTGGAGAAGTATTACAACGGCCACCTAGAAGCTTCTCGCGCAATGCCTGATGAATTCAAAGAGCCCTTGGCGGCACTTACTGTCCGTTATATAGCGTTGATGGATGAAAGCGATTTTCCCGGCACTTTAGAATGTATTTTTAAGTTTATCAGCGTTATGAATAAATATATCGAAGATACGAAGCCGTGGGTATTATGGAAAGAAAAAAAAGAAAATGAAATCAAGGAGTTCTTGTACGCACTTTTAGAGGGAATACGAATAATCGCCGTCTATCTTTATCCTTTTATGCCCGCTACCGCTATTTCTATAAGACGCCAGTTAGGCATTGCCGATCCTTCTTCTTTTTTCATCTCGCAGGCACAATGGAGTATGGCGGATAATTTTATTACTAAAAAAGAACAGCCTCTTTTCCCCCGCCTCGAGGATTAGCTTTAGCGAGCATGCGCATTGACTTGTGACAACGTGTTGGATGAAAGGGTATGAATTTACACAACAACGCATGAGGTGATTAAGGTGTTTGTAGACGCTCACTGCCATATTAACGCACTTCCTCCCGTTACACGCCAGGCTTTGACCCCTACCTTAACTTCTCTGGGTATCTGTATTGATTCCAGTATAAATTGCGTTACTACGATTGAATCTTTAAGCCTTTCTTCGCAGCTGGAGCGGGTGTATTCCTCTATCGGCTTCCATCCCTTTTGTGCGCAGGAATTCAGCATTGATATACTTACCACGTACAAAAATTTTATCAGCCAGAACAGTAAAATTGTTGCTATCGGAGAAATCGGTTTAGACGAGAAAGCGCAAGCTCCTTTATCGCAGCAAGAAGCGGTATTACGGGAATTCTTGAGGCTTGCCAAAGAAACCGGTTTGCCCGTTATTATCCATAACCGGTTATCGGGCGACGGCATATTAGGTATCTTAAACGATTTTTTCCCTTCCTACGAGAAAGTTATTTTCCACTGTTTTTCTTACGATTCAGAGTTACTGCATGCGGTCGTCGCTAAAGGAGCGTATGTTTCCTTTTCTTTAAATGTCCTGCGTAAACAAACGAGAGTGTTACAATCATTAGTCGCCTGCCCTCTAGAGCGGATGCTTCTTGAAACAGATTCTCCTTATATGAAAATAAACCAGCAGCCTTCCACCCCTTTTGATATAAAAACGCTCTATGAGTTTGTAGCGTCATTACGAAAAATAGACCGGGAAGAGTTTGCGCGCAATATTTTGTTAAACGCTAAAAAGTTTTTTTCTTTATGAAGAGAGTGGTTATCCTTAAGATAGGAACATATGATTTCAAAGTGCTGAAAGACCGTATTGGCGCAAGTATCGATAAGTACTTTTTACCGGCGAAGCTTTTTTCTCCTGCAGACAAGGTTTTGTTGAAGCCAAATCTTCTTATGCCGGCATCTCCAGAGGAAGCAATAGTAACCCATCCGGTTTTTGTCGAGGCGGTTGGTTGTATTTTGAAAGAGATGGGCTGTACGGTAGCTATCGGCGATAGCCCCGGGGGGCTGGTAGACAACCCAGATATGGATGTTATTTATGAAACCACCCAATTGAAGCGCGTTGCCGAGGAAAGAGGCTTTGAGCTTCTTTATCCCAAAGAAAGTGTCGTGAGACAAGGTTTGCCTTTGTGCCGATGGGTCGATGATTTTAAGATGGTAAATCTCCCAAAGCTTAAAACCCATGATATAATGATGTTGACTTTGGCGGTAAAAAATCTTTACGGTTGTATCAGCGGATTGCATAAGAGTTATTTGCATCGGATGTATCCCAAAGCCGACTATTTTACCGAAATACTGATACAGCTTTACAAGATGATTAGGCCAACATTGCATGTTGTTGACGGTATACTTGCGCTCCAGGGCCACGGCCCGGCTAAGGGAGGAAAACCCCGGGCATTGGGGTTGGTGGCAATAGGAGACGATGCTTTGGCTACGGATTATGCGATTGCAAAACTGCTGGGGTTGCAGGAAGACAATAACCCCTTAATGAAGAAGGCAAAGCAGTATGGCCTTATATCTGGCGATAACATAGAGATAATTTCTGAGATAGGCGATCATGAAATAAAAAACTTTAAGTTTCCCGCGCCGTTCATTCTTAATGCGATCCCTGACCCCTTGTTGGTGCCTCTTAAGGCATTTTTTTCGTTTAGGCCTGCTGTTTCCGAAAAAAAGTGTACCGGATGCGGGTTTTGTAAAACGGTTTGTCCTCAAGGGGCTATAGACTTACAAAAAGGAAAAGCCTGTATTGATTATACTAAATGTATCATGTGTATGTGTTGTTCGGAGATGTGCCGCTTTGGCGCGGTAAATGTGGCAGAGGGGATGTTGTTAAAAGTTGTTAAAACTATACGCCAATGTTTTCGATAAAGTTTAAAAATAACCGCCTGTTTTATCTTGATCAGACCAAACTCCCTTTAAAAGAAGTCTGGAAAGAATGTAGAACTGCCCGCGAAGGCTATTTTGCCATTACACAGCTGCAGGTGCGCGGAGCTCCTCTCATAGGGGTATTTGCGGGGTATGCTATGTTTATCGCCGCCAAATCTTTTTCGGGCCAAAAGAATTTATTTCTGAAGCAATTCTCCGCGACGCTTGCGTATCTTCGTTCGTCCCGGCCGACTGCAGTTAATTTATTCTGGGCATTAGAACGGATAGAAAAGGTTGTGTGGCGATGCGGTCATGAAAATGTTATTTATCTACGGCAGGCGATTTTGAAAGAAGCCATAGCGATTCATCGTGAAGATGTACGGCTTTGTGAGCGTATGGCCGGCTATGGCGTCTCGCTTATTCATAAAAGAGACACCATTCTTACGCACTGTAATTCCGGTTTCTTAGCCACTTCCGGTGAGGGCACGGCTTTAGCGGTTATCTATGAGGCGCATAAACGGCATAAGGGTATACATGTCTATGCGGATGAAACGCGGCCGCTTTTACAGGGTGCGCGGTTAACCGCCTGGGAACTAACTAAGCGAAAAGTCCCCTGTACGCTCATCTGCGACAACATGGCCGCTTCTTTAATGCAGCGTGGTTTGATCAGCAAGGTATTTGTTGGAGCGGATAGGATTGCGGCTAATGGCGACGCCGCAAACAAAATCGGAACGTATAATGTTGCGGTTATTGCCCATTATCACCATATTCCTTTTTATGTGGTGGCACCTTTCAGCACGTTTGATTTGACGTTATCCGCAGGCAGCCGTATCCCCATTGAACAGCGAGCGGCTGATGAGTTGCGGCGGTTATTCTTTAAAACACCTGTTGCTGCCAGGAATGTGAGAGTGTACAATCCGGCCTTTGATGTTACTCCGGCTTGCCTGATCAGTGCAATCGTAAGCGATAAAGGTATTATATATCCACCGTATACGCAGAATATATCAAAAACGCTACGTACATGAAGGAACTTGAGTGGGTCGATTTTTTAAAACGTACCGTCAAAAACAGAAAAGATGTTCTTGTCGGTATTGGCGATGATTGCGCTTTAGTAAAAATTGGCCAGGAAAAAGCGCTGTTAAAAAGCGATTTGTTTATCGAAGGTGTTCATTTCCGGTTGCCCGATATGTCCTTTCGGACAATTGGTATGCGCGCAATAGCCAGGGTACTTTCCGATATTGCCGCTTGCGGTGGTACTCCGAAATTTATCGGTATATCTTTGGGGCTGCCTGGTTATATCGCAGAAAAAAGCTTGCGAGAAATAGTTGCGGGTGTTAATCAGAGCGCCAAAAGGTATATGTTTTCTTTTGTGGGCGGAGATACGTCAAGGGCTCCCCGGTTGTTTTTGGATGTCTGGGCGCTCGCCACCGTACACAAATGTATATTACGCAGCCAAGCCAAAGTCGGCGATTATATTTTTATAACCGGAACACTTGGTGCGAGAAATTTCTCTGATACGTTCGAGCCGCGCCTGAAAGATTCGCGTTATCTCGCTGGTAATTTTAAAGTGCACGCGATGATCGATATTTCCGACGGTTTCTTGGTCGATCTTTATAGGATCTTAAAAGAGAGCGGCAAGGGTGCACTGCTTTACAAGGAACACATACCGGTTACTCACGGCGACGCGGACTATTATAGGGGCGAAGATTACGAGTTGCTTTTTACGGTCGACGAGAAAGAACCCCGGCTTCGTATGTTAAAAAAAAGATTTTACTGCGTTGGCCGCATTATGGAAAAACGTTATGGATATAAGATGCGAGTCGGCTCAAAGGTACGCGTTGTAGAGCCGAAAGGCTATATGCATTTCTAAGATTTCGAGAGCGTTTTCGGCCGTATCCGGCGCTCTGTTGTGTGGATAGTTTGTTTAGAGAGGGGATAGCAGCGTGATGAAGCGAATGACCACATATTCCGCAAAAGACACAGCGGTGTTGGGTGCGAAATTCGCCCGTATGCTCAAAGAACGCGACGTGGTGATTTTGGAGGGCGTGTTGGGAGGAGGAAAGACCACTTTTATCCGGGGTATTCTGGCCGGCCTTGGCTGTAGATCGCGAGTCCTTAGCCCTTCGTTTACTCTCCTGCGCCACTATAAAAAAAATAAAATACATATCTGTCATGCCGATCTGTACCGTATCAAGGCAAAGGATATCATTGGGCTTGGCCTTGAAGATTATTTATATAGCCCTTCGACCATTACCTTTATAGAGTGGGGAGAAAAAATTGAGCGGTATTTACCGCGCTGCATTAAGATAAGATTTTCTTTTTTAAGCGAGGCCCGCCGCGCAATAGTATTTTCAATCAAAGGCTATCCCCGCCGCCGGCTTACGATATAAAAAATTATGAATGTACTGGCAATAGAGACGTCTTCGGCCAATCTTTCCTTTAGCGCGATGTGTCAGGATCGTATCGTAGTTAATTATAATCGTCGCCTTCGCTTTGGCGCGTCAAAAATTATCCTTTATCTCGAAAAAAGCCTTAAGCAGGCTTCTCTTGATTTCGGTGATTTTGACGCCTTTATTATCGGCAGTGGTCCTGGGTCATTTACGGGTTTGAGGATATCGTTTGCTTTGGTAAAGGCGTTTGCTTTGGCGTTGCAAAAGCCGGTGATAGCGATACCAAGTTTTTATGCTGTTGCGTATCCTTTTGCCGCGCAGCATCGGCGTATTACGGTTATCGCCGATGCCCGTCGAGACTTGGTGTATACCGGATCATTTACGGTAGAAAGAGGAGTGTTGCGTAGCGAGGGGCACACACAACTTATGAAGCTTGAAGAATGTATTGGGCGCAGAAAAGATTATTTTTTTCTAACCTACGACCATTCAATACGGCAAAAAGCACTGGCGCAGTATCCTCGCATGCATTTTCATCGGACCGATTGCTATCCTTGCGCGAAACATCTTTGCTTTATCGGGAAAGATTATTATAATAAAAAAAGGTTTACCCCTGTATCAAGATTGGAGCCGTTATATCTTCATCCGAAAACGTGCCAAATTGTAAATCGCGTACCGTAACTGTCGGTTGTTAACCATCATGATACAATAAACGGCATCCGACGAACGGTGGAGGAAAAAAAGAAATGTTTAGGCCGCTATGGATAGAAATTGACCTGCGTGCGCTGCGCAAGAATTTTAAAATTATTAAAGATATTGTTGGGGAAAGGACCAAGATCATTGCTACCGTAAAACAATTCGCCTATGGGCATGGTTTAGTTCCGGTTGCCAGAGAGTTGTCGGCGATGGGGGTTGCGTATTTTGGCCTTGGTAGCATCGAAGAGGGTATTATTTTGCGCTCAGCCGGATTCAAAGAGCGAATGCTGGTTTTGACCGCCGTTTTACCGCAATTTGCCGAGTATTTTCTGCGTTATAACATAACGCCTGCAATCGTGGATATCGACTTTGCCAGAAAAATTAATGCTGTTGCGAAAAAAAAAGGTATAGTTTTCCCCGTGCATGTCAAAATTGATACTGGTATGGGCCGACTTGGGCCTTACTATAAAGATGCTTACCGGTTTGTCAGGGAACTGTCAGCCTTTAAGCATATTGCGCTGGAAGGCGTATTCACGCATTTTCCCAATGCCGACGCGGATACGGAGTTTACTATTTATCAAATCAGTGTTTTTAATGATTTTATCGCTACGCTAAAAAAAGAAGGAATATCTTTCCAACACCAACATTGTGCGAACAGTATCGGTATCATGTGTTACCCCTATTCGCATTTTACCATGGTCAGGCCCGGTCTGATGCTTTACGGAATACGGCCGTCGCCGGACATTGATTTTACCCTGCAGCCTGTACTTTCCTTGAAGTCGAAAATAGTTTTTATTAAGAAAATAACCAAAGGAATGACGGTAAGTTACGGCCGGACCTATGTAGCCAAAAAATCATCGCTTGTGGCAACGGTAGCGATTGGTTACGCCGATGGTTATCCCTGGAGCCTGTCCAACCGTGCGAAAGTGATTATCAAGGATAGCTTTTTCAATGTAGTAGGAAGGGTGTGCATGGATCACGTGATGGTCAATCTCGGTAACCGGGAGGATATTAAAGTCGGCGAAGAGGTGATTTTGATCGGTAAAAAAAATACCTTGCAAATCAGTGCGGAAGAAATTTCCTTGTGGGCAAAAACCATACCGTATGAAATAGTCAGCCGTCTCTCGTTGAGAATCCCGCGTACGTATAAATATGCACGTTCGGGTAGGGGCTAGGAGTTAAAGATGGGTGTTTAGCTTGCCCGTAACCAAAATTTTTTAGTTTGAACGCTACCGTTTAGATAAATCCAGCCCCTTAATTTTTGTGTTTTTCCTGCCCATAATTAAGTAACTATAAGAATACAAGATGGGTTTTGAATGCGGATGGTTCTTCGGTCAACCCGACACGAATGCGCGATGGCAAGTTTTACTTTATGAAGATGAGCCCGCTTACGCCGACCGCTAAAAAGAATAGCGGAGCAAGCCATGGGGCAAAGATTGGAAGTATTGCTCCGCCTTTTCCCAGAGCAATGCTGAAATACATAAAGGTGTAGTAAATAAAGCCGAACATAATCCCTACCCCCAAGGAAGAAAACGCCGCCCGGCGTTTCTTGATTTCTAAAGCAAAAGGGAGTGTCCCCATGATAATAAAAAAAGGCGAGAGCGGTTCCACGAGCCTGCGGTGGTAGTCAATTATCAGGTGTGCCAATTTGTCGTACGCTCTTATTCTTTTTAACTGCAGGATATCTTTTTTCAGCTTTTTAAGCGAAGAGAATTGGAAGAAAAGGCTTTTTTTGAGCGTCAAGGTTTCCGGTTTTTCTTCCAGCGGGATCATTTTTTCTTTCCAGTAAGCCGGGGCTGCCGTGATATTCCCTTTCTCGTCGAGTTGGTATTCGATGAGTTCGTAGGCTTTCCAGCGGCTCTGTTCGTAGATGAGATATTTACAAATAGTTTTCTTCGAAACATTTTTTTCTTCATTTTCTTCAAAAATCATAACATCTTGAAACATCTTTTTGTGGGGTATATATTTCCCGGAAAAAAAAATGGCATTTCCCGAGGAGAACGCGATATTTGTTTCTTCGGTTGAGGGGGCAAAATTCTTTTTTATAAAACGCATCCGGATATCTTCTACTTTTTTCTGTGAAGTTATAAGAATCCTTTCCTGTATGACAAGCGATGCCCCAGAAATGACAATAGCAAAGAATATTACCGGAAACGACATATTAAATACGCTTATGCCGGAAGCGCGCATACTCAAGACTTCATTATTCCGGTTAAGCTCTCCAAAAGTATAAAAGACGCTTATCGCTATGGAAAAAGGGCTTACGGTAAGATATATGAGAGGAAGCATATTAAGATAGAATTGTACCAGCGTCATGGCGGGCGGTTTTGCTTTGAGGATATCGGAAAGATTCGTTGATATATCGATAATAAAATAGAGGCAGATAAATACGAGGAGGATAAACACGTACGTCGAGATTATGTTTTTTAGAATATATTTATCTAAAATGCGCATTTTTGGACAGAATATATATTCCTATCGATCCGATGATTATATTAGGAAGCCACATGCCCAAGAGGGGAGTGATTTTGCGGTATTCGATAAGCGCTTCCGCGGGGATAAACAGGAGAAAATAACTCATAGCGGTAACCGCAGCAATACCAAAATTAATAGATTTTTCCCGGTGCCGTACAAGGAGAGAAACCCCGAAGCCTAACAGGGTGAAAACTATCATCGAAAAGGAAAGGCTTACGCGTTTGTGCAGTTCCGTGAACAATTCTAACGGGCTGATCCCTTTTTTTTGCAAATAATCTATTTTTTCTATAAGCTCTTTAACGCGCATATCCGCCGGCTTTTTTTCGATTTTGACGTTCTTTTTGTCGGAAATAGGAAGATCGACAAAAAATACCTGGAAATTCAAACGGTATAGTTCCTTCTTTTTATCCGAAGAATTTTCGTCACGAAAGCCGTTTTCCAGTTTCATTTTCAGGATGTTTTTTTCTACGACAAACTCGCCTTTTTTTGCATAGGTAACCCTGCTGATGCCTTCTTTGTCGTTTACCTCGTACACAAACACATTCTTTAATTTGTTGCCGTCCTTATCCGAAACGTAGAGAATATAGTTAGGAAATGATTCCAGGAAGGTACCGGGCTCTATGAGCGCATTGATATTTTTCGAATACATTGTTTTCATCTGGGTGCGATACATATAGTGAAAATAGGGGTCTACTTTATCGTTGAGGATGTACAAACAAAGAGACAGTATGAATCCTAAAATCAGAAACATCTGCAAAAGCTTAAGTGACGAAATTCCCGCTACATTGATGGCGACGATTTCGTTGTCGGAAATCACCCTTCCCATAGAAAGTAAAATGCCGAATAAAAAAGAGAACGGCAAGGTATAGCGCAGCAGATTTACAAGAAAGGGGGAACACATTTTTAGGGCGTCGAGCATGTTGACCCCTTTCTGCAGCACCAGTTGCGAGGCCATCATAAGATTGATGAGCAGCATCAACAAGCTTGCGAATAAAAGAGAGAAAATAAAGGTGATAAAGAAATCTTTTAAAATATAAGTACGTATGATTTTCATATGGTTTTTGCCAATGTTATGACCGTAATTTCTTTGGCGCCGTTTTCTTTGAGTGTGCGGCTTGCTTCCTGCACGGTTGCTCCGGTTGTAAAAATATCATCGATGATTATGATACGTTGATTCTCCACTTGTTTTTGTATACCGAATATGCCCTTGACGTTATCTTGGCGTTGTTCTTTTTCGAGTTTGGTTTGAGAGATCTTTATTTCTTTAACATAGATTATATCATCTTTACAGGAAATGTTAAAATAATTTGCTAATGCATGAGCCAACAAGGAGGATTGGTTATAACCTCTTTCGCGCAAATTGGAGGCGTGCATGGGGATGGGAACCAAGTCGCAGCCGGCCAAGGTGACACCGATTTTTGCTAGGTGCGTTATCATCAGAGTAGCGAAAAACCCGGCCAGATAATCGCAATTTTTATACTTAAAGAGATGAATCAGGTTAACTAATGGTTCCTTGTATAAAGCGACGCTTATTATTCTGTCATAAGGAATATTTCCGGCTATACAATTTGCGCATAGTCCTGTTTTATTGTTTTCTATGGATTGTGCGCAAGCGCGGCAGCTGGGCGGATAGACGTATTCGATAGCTTCCTGGCAGGCAGGGCATAGATAGCCTTCGTTGATCTTTTGTTCGCATTGGAAACATAATGATGGCAATAGAATGTCTTTTGCCGCGGCTACATACTGTCCAAACATAGCCCTTATTGTACGGTATTTCTTTTTGATTGTAAAACCATTTTTATATCAGGTAGCTTACGTTGGCGGTGTAAACAAAATAATTAGCATCCACTATACTGAAACCTTGGGAATTAAGATTATGGTAAGGTTATCTTTCTTAATTATTTTTTTATTTCTTGCTGTTATCCCCGGCATGTCTTTTCTTGCAATAATAAAGTTTTACATGTAGACTATTTCTTTAAGTTTGTATAGAATTATCGTATGAAATAGTTAAAAAGGAGAGGTTTCTATGATTTCATTAAAACGATATAAAGTCGCTCAAGACGCAGAGAGAAATTCCCACCATTTAAAAAAAGATATCAACATTCTTGAAAGAAGAACTACTTCTGCAAAAAAAGCAATTTTGCCATATTATGAATTGATGGAGAAGATGATCAACATAAATGAGCAAAGCAGGATAGTCGATGTTGGTAGCGGACCTACTTGCTTAGCTCGGTTCTTTAAAACAGGTAGAAAAGTTTACATAGATCCCTTGATGAATTTTTATAAAGAATTTTATAAAGATAAAGTTCCTGATGATGGATTCCTCGTTAACGAGATGGCTGAGAAGACATCATTCCCCGATGAAACTTTTGATGTAGTTATATGCTACAATATGCTTGACCATGTTTTTGAGCCATGGAAGGTTATTGAAGAGATGAAAAGAATACTTAAACCCAATGGGTTAGTTTTGGCAGGCGTTTATATGCATAATCCTATAATGAAATTTTTAAGAATATTGGGCGAAAAATCGTGGATTTTCAAAGAAAGACCGCATCCTTATTCATTCTCAATAAAAGATCTGCACACTCATTTTAAAGAAAACTTTATAATCAAAGTAGAAGATATAATTAAAGGCAAGGAATCCATATTAAATTTTAAAAGAAGATTTTATATTTTTATTTTGTCAAAACCGCCCAAAAATGTCAAACCTTCAAGCTCTTGAGCCAACAAGGAGGATTGGTTATAACCTCTTTCGCGCAAATTGGAGGCGTGCATGGGGATGGGAACCAAGTCGCAGCCGGCCAAGGTGACACCGATTTTTGCTAGGTGCGTTATCATCAGAGTAGCGAAAAACCCGGCCAGATAATCGCAATTTTTATACTTAAAGAGATGAATCAGGTTAACTAATGGTTCCTTGTATAAAGCGACGCTTATTATTCTGTCATAAGGAATATTTCCGGCTATACAATTTGCGCATAGTCCTGTTTTATTGTTTTCTATGGATTGTGCGCAAGCGCGGCAGCTGGGCGGATAGACGTATTCGATAGCTTCCTGGCAGGCAGGGCATAGATAGCCTTCGTTGATCTTTTGTTCGCATTGGAAACATAATGATGGCAATAGAATGTCTTTTGCCGCGGCTACATACTGTCCAAACATAGCCCTTATTGTACGGTATTTCTTTTTGATTGTAAAACCATTTTTATCCGAACTGCCTATGCGCAAAATGCATTGACACGGATGCGATTAATCTTATAATAACCTACCATAAAGGTGCATTATTTTTTTTGGTGTATGCGGGTATTTTGAAGCATGTGTGATGGTTCAGGTAACTTGAAAAGGCTTATCAAGGCAATAGGAAAGCAATGTAGAGGTATTTGTTGCTAAAACTTAAAAAAAGCTCGAAAAAACGTCTTGAAACGCAAAGGCGGCGGTCACGAGGGAGGGCGGAAGTATATTTTGATTACAACGCGACAACTCCTCTGGATAAGAGGGTTCTGGAAAAAATGTTGCCCTATCTGGAAACTTTCTATGGAAACCCTTCCTCGATATATCGTTTTGCGCAAAGTGCACGCAAGGCCGTGGAAGATGCCCGGGAAAACATCGCCAAATTAATTTGCGCATCGCCCGAGGAAATTATTTTTACCTCCGGCGGTACCGAGGCAAACAATAGTGCCTTAAAAGGAATAGCTTTTTCTCAATGTTCCCGGGGTAAACATATTATTACCTCCGCAATAGAACACCAGGCTGTTTTGAATCCCTGCGGTTTTCTGAAAACGATGGGTTTTGAGGTGAGCTATGTTGGTGTCGATGAGTACGGGATGGTGCGCTTAGATGAGTTAAAGAAGAATATAAGAGACGATACCATTCTAGTTTCGATTATGCACGCTAACAACGAGGTGGGAACGATTCAGCCCATAGAAGAGGTAGGAAGTATTTGCAGGGAGCGGGAAATATATTTTCATACCGATGCAGTTCAAACTGCGGGTAGAATCCCTTTGAACGTGAAGGATCTGGGGGTTGATTTGCTTTCTTTTTCAGCTCACAAGCTGTATGGCCCAAAAGGGGTGGGAGCATTATATGTAAGAAAAAAAACTCCTCTGCACCCGCTTATCCACGGCGGTAAACAGGAACGCGGTATGCGCGCAGGAACAGAGAACGTCGGCGGTATCGTGGGTTTTTCGGAAGCGGCAACAATTGCCGGGCAATATATGCAGCAAGATCAGGCGAGGGTGGGGGTGTTACGTAAGAAGCTGGAAGAGGGTATTTTGAAGTATATTCCTGAAGTAAAAGTCAATGGACATCCAAAAAAAAGGTTATATAATACTTTAAATGTTTCGATAAAACATACGGAAGGCGAAAGCGTTCTGATTAACTTGGACTTTGAAGGTATTTGTGCTTCCGGCGGTTCTGCCTGCGCTTCCGGATCTCTGGAGGCCTCACACGTTCTTCTGGCCATGGGTTTATCTCCTGCACTTGCGCGGGGAGCGATACGTTTCAGCTGCGGAAGATATAACACCAAAGAGGAAGTAGACAGAGTTTTGAAGGTTTTGCCCTCTATCGTGGATAAGTTAAGGAGTATGTCGTCGTCCTGGCAGGGTAGGTAGTGTATGGATAGCAAAGAAGCTTTAGTAAAGAAAATTTTAAAACTAAAAGAAAAAAGAAAAGCTGTTTTGCTGGCTCATAATTACCAGATTCCCGAAATCCAGGATTTAGCGGATTTTGTGGGGGATTCGCTGGAATTATCGAAGACTTCCAAGAACCTGGATTCTTCCCTTATCGTTTTTTGTGGCGTTAGGTTTATGGCGGAGACGGCAAAAATTCTTTCTCCCCGCAAAAAAGTTCTTTTACCTGCCCTGGCGGCGGGCTGTCCTCTGGCGGATACGATTAACCTGGATGAGCTTTTACGTTTGAAAGCCACGCATCCCGATGCCTGGGTAGTAAGTTACGTAAATACTTCTGCTCAGATAAAAGCAGCCAGCGATGTCTGTTGTACTTCCGGTAATGCCGTTACGGTGGTCAAGAATGCACCTTCCCGAAAGATAATTTTTGTTCCTGACAAAAATTTAGGCTGGTGGGTACAAAAGAATGTTCCTGAAAAAAATATAATTCTCTGGCAGGGTTCCTGCTATGTCCACGAGCAGTTTACTTTAGAGGAACTGGAAGGAGCCAGAAAGATATTTCCTGACGCCCCAATTTTAGCTCATCCCGAATGCAGAAAAGAAATTTTGCAAAAAGCCGATTCCGTGGTTTCTACCGCCGGTATGCTCAAGTACGTAAAGCAATCTTCTTCCAAACGGTTTATCGTCGGGACAGAAGAGGGGCTGATCCATAAATTGAAGAAAGAGAATCCGGGTAAGGAGTTTTATTCTTTAGGTGCGGCGAAAATATGTGTGAACATGAAAAAAACCACTCTTCTGGAGCTTTATACATCTTTGGAGAAAGAAGTCCATGAGATCCATCTCGATAAAGAAATAATAGAAAAAGCAACCATAGCTTTAGAGAGAATGGTGAGCTACACTTAACTAAAAATAGAGACCTGCAAATTTTTATAAATCAGAAATCCAATAGCTCGATTATACTCACCATTAGTCCTAAAGCGAAGTCAAAAGATCAAATTTCAAACAAATCCAAAGTTAAAAACCAAAAATCCTTGCCGGCAGGCCCTCGGCTTCCCGACTCGCCGAGGCGGACGCCGCGAGGCGAGCAGGCACGCAAAAAAGTTTTTGGTTTGGAAAATTTAGGTTCTGGGTTTATTTATGGTTGAGGGTTTTTTGATTTAGGTTTTATTTTTATTTACTTTTAAAATATGAAAAAGAAGATAGCGGTTGGCCTAAGCGGTGGGATTGACTCGAGTTTTGCCGCTTATCTCCTTGTCAGACAAGGCTGGGATGTGGTGGGTTTTACCTTGAAATTTTATCCCCAGGAGAATCGTTGTTGTGATTTGGATAGTCTCTATGAGGCTCAGAGGTTGTGCCATAAGCTTGGTATCCCTCATTACGTGATAGATGCCGGAGAGTTATTCAAAAAAGAAATAATCGCTTATTTTATTGAAAGTTATCTAAAAGGAATGACCCCTAACCCTTGTGCATTTTGCAACCGTTTCATTAAATTCGGATACTTTCTTGAAAAGGCCAAATCCCTGGGTATTGATTATGTGGCTACCGGGCACTATGCCCGGATAGCGAAGAAAAAGGATGTATTTCTTTTAAAGCGGGCTAAAGATAATAAAAAATCACAGGAATATTTTCTTTCTTTGATAAAACCAGCCGTACTGGGAAAACTGGTTTTTCCCTTAGGTAACTATCTTAAAGAAGAGGTGAAGAAGATAGTCCAAAAAGAAAAAGTTATATTTAAACCAAGAAAAGAAAGCCAGGATATCTGTTTCGTGGAGGAGCAGTCATACGCGCATTTCATAGAGAAGAACACCTGTGATTTCAAACGTTATGAAGGAGATATCCGGCACGTAAACGGAACCGCGCTGGGAAAACACAAAGGTATTTATCGCTTTACGTATGGCCAGCGGGGAGGCTTAGGTATTGGCTGGAGTGAACCGCTTTACGTCGCAGCTATCGATGCGCGGACGAATACCGTTGTTGTAGGAGAAAAAAAATATCTTTATAAAGATATTTTTTTAGTGCAATCGTTGAATTGGTTTAGCCCGCCGGAAAAATATCGAACCATTAAGGTGAAGATACGCTATAATAGTCCATGGTATGATTGTCGGCTAAAAATCGACGGCCAGGTTGTTACCGTTTCTCTTAAGGAAAAGGTTGCAGCGATTACTCCCGGGCAGATTGCGGTTTTTTATCATAACGATATGGTGGTGGGTGCGGGAATCATCTCTAAAAATACGGCATGAGCATGGGTGTGCAATGCCGGAATGTATCTATAAAAAAACATAATGATCGGCGTCACTGTCTTATGAATTCCTTAACGAAAAAATACACAAAACTTAAAAAAACTTTAAAGGGATTGGGTTCCGGTATTATCGCTTTTTCCGGCGGCCTCGACAGCGGCTTGCTGGCAAAAGTGGCACGTGACTGTTTAGGGGCAGAGGTTATCGCGGTAACGGCATGTTCTCCTACGTATCCCGCAGGCGATTTGCGCAAGGCCAAGATTATTGCGCGCGAAATAGGCATACGGCACCTCGTGGTCAAAACAGACGAATTCAAGGATAAGAATTTTACGGCAAATTCCAGAAATCGTTGTTATTGGTGCAAGAAAAAACTTTTTTCGAAATTAAGGACACTGACGAGTCGTTACGGCTCCACCTATATTATGGACGGTACCAATTTTGACGACAGAAGAGACCATCGCCCCGGGCTTATAGCCAACAAGGAATATAGCGTTAAAAGTCCTCTCTATGAATGCGGATTTACCAAAAAAGATGTTCGTAATTTGGCCAAGCTATTAAAGCTTTCTTTCTGGAATCAACCTTCGCAGTCATGTTTGTCATCAAGGATTCCTTTTGGGCAGGCGATTACTCTTTCGCGCATCGAACGGATTGGTCAGGCCGAGCGTATCTTGAGGAATTTTTTCGGCAATGATATCCTTTTGCGCGCCAGGGACCATAATGAGTTGGTACGTATTGAGCTGGAAAAGAAAGGGTGGACGCAGCTGGTAAAATCTGATATAAATAGATTGCTAAAAGGCCTAAAAAAGACAGGTTATACGTACATAACTTTTGATCTGGAAGGATATATTCCGGCGGGCTTACGCAGGCAAAATTAACCGATTAAATGATTAACGGATCAGTTATTAAGGAGGGGCGATGAAAGGCTTGGGTATTTTAGCTTTAGGATTTTTTTTACTCGTAGCGGCTGGTTGTTCATCCGCTCCGGTAGAGAGCCTTCTGATAGATAGCTTTGAAGGCGAGATCAATAAACAGACTATAGACTACGGTACCTCCGAAGGAACGGTATTGATGGTGAGCGCGGATATACAACAGAAAGTATGCGGGGAGCAGTCGCTTAAGATTGAGTATGATTTAAAACCTTCGGGTTATATGTGGATAGCGCGAGGATACAATTTAGACGTAAAAAGCGCGGCGCAGTGGCTTATTACACCGCAGCAGATCGTATGGAAGAAATACAATGCTATTAGTCTGCAGATGTATGGGAGTAATTCCGGCAGTGTCGTCGCTTTTGATATAAAAGATGCCGGAGGAGAGGTCTGGCGGTTTTTGATTGATGACGATTTTAGCGGCTGGAAAGAAATTGTATGCCTATTTTCAGGATTTTTTGTGCGCAAAGATTGGCAACCAGAAACAGCACAAAAAAATGATACCATTGATTTTCCGATCATGAGTTTTCAGTTTGAACCGCGTTTACCCGGCAAGGGAATGTATTATTTTGATTGTGTAAAATTGGTACGTGTTAAAGAGTGATAAGGTTTGATTCGTAAAAAAGGAAAACAAGCATGTCTGCTGAGTTTTTGGTCGCTAGCTGTCATTATATTGATGAAGTCGGCACTTTGATTGGAGGAGAAGTCTTGAAAGGGCGGATTGAGGAGGGCGAATGGGGGGCAACCGCCTCTGGCAAAAAGTTTCTGGTGTCGAAAATGGAGTTTCAAGGCGACCGCAGGGTCAGCGCGAGCGAGCATGAGAAGGTTAATCTCTATGCTATACATATTTCGCAAACGTATGTGCGGGCGGGAGACACTCTTTATTTTTATTAAGTACGCTGCGCATAGCTTATATCGCAAGGAGACACATAATGGAAACTAAAAAGCAAAATCCGCTGGCGAACCCTTCTATCGTATTGCGCGAAGAATTCGACGATTGGGCCCTTCTTTTTGACCCGGATACGAACGATATCTTCGCCATAGATCCGGTAGCGGTATTTATCTGGAAGCTTCTTAACGGGAAACGCAGCTGCAAGGCTATCCTGGAAGAATTAAAAGAGTGCTGCGACGATATACCCGAAGACGCCGGAACGTATGTGAATGATTTTATCCGGCAGTTGGAAGAGCGGGGTTTAGTTGGATATGAATCAACTCAAAACTGATGAGGGTATAAAACTTGTACGTAGCCCGCGTTCCGTAGAGATCGCAATAACCAATACCTGCAATTTACGTTGCGCATACTGCAGCCATTTCACTAGCGCCGCTGATGTTCCTGGGGATGTTTCCCTCGAAGATTGGCTCTGTTTCTTCGAAGAATTAAACCGCTGTTCGGTATTGAAAGTATGTTTGGATGGCGGGGAGCCGTTCCACAGAAAAGATATAATTCAGATTATCCAAGGTATCGTTGCCAACCGCATGCGTTTCTCTGTTTTAAGTAACGGTACTTTGCTGACTGACGAAATTGCTGCATTCTTGGCTTCAACGCGAAGATGTGATTTTATCCAAATTTCCCTGGACGGTTCTATTGCGACTACGCATGATGCCCTGCGGGGTGAAGGCAGTTTTCGGAAAGCTCTCGCAGGCATCCAGGCGCTTCAGAAACACAACATACCGGTTGCGGTCCGCGTTACTATCCATAAGCATAATTTGAATCAGCTTGAAGAACTTACGCATTTTTTATTAGAGGAAATAGGGCTGCGCAGTTTTAGTACCAATGCCGCCTCGTATATGGGTTTATGCCGCAAGAATTCCAGCCAAGTACAACTGACTGTCGGAGAGCGTTCCTTGGCAATGGAAAAACTTCTTACGCTTAGCAATAAGTATCCCAATCGTATCAGTGCTATGGCAGGGCCTTTAGCCGAAGCGAAAGGTTGGCTTGAAATGGAAGAAGCCCGGCACACAAGAAAGGCTCAACCAGCCGGGCGAGGATATTTAACGGGCTGTGCAGGCCCGATGAGTAAAATTGCTCTTCGTCCCGACGGTGTCTTTGTTCCTTGTATTCTGTTGAGCCATATAGAACTAGGAAAGATGAACAAAGATGATTTTCGAGCTATTTGGCAGTCTCATCCGGCGCTAAAAAGTTTACGCAGCCGGCATTTGATTCCGTTAAACGAATTCGCCTTTTGTAAAGATTGTCTTTATGTAGATTATTGTGCCGGCGGCTGTCCGGCCTTAAGCTATACTGTTGTGGGTAACATGAATCATCCCAATCCCGACACCTGTTTGCGCAAGTTTCTTGCGGAGGGCGGATATCTGCCGCGAAAAGGATTTTTGGAGGCTACGACAGTTGTATGTTAACTGATGAGCGTATCGGTACGTCTGTTGATTCAGAGAAAAAACAAACCCCTCTCTTACGCTACTTGTATTTTTATCTTATTGATGGTTGTAACCTTAATTGCCGGCACTGCTGGATTAATCCCCGTTCCCAAGTTAGCCCTGGTGCTATACCCGGCGTGTTTCTTGATTTCGATCTTTTTAAGTCAATCGTGCAGCAAGCAAAACCTTTTGGCCTTAGGGGGATAAAACTGACCGGCGGAGAACCATTACTGCACCCCCGTATCGTGGACATACTGGCATTTTTGCAGAAAGAGGAATTTTCGGTGGTTCTGGAGACAAACGCGGTTCTCTGCAGCACTGAGTTTGCCAAAAAGCTCAGCGCCCTAAAAAATATTTTTGTCAGCGTAAGCGTGGATGGTTCTTGCAGCCAGACTCACGACTGGATACGCCAGAGCGAGGGAAGTTTTGCGGCCGCCATAAAAGGGATCCAAACTTTTGTTTCCTCCGGCATACGGCCGCAAATTATCATGACGATTATGCGCCGCAATAAAGGCGAGATCGAGCAGCTTATAAAAATGGCTGAAGGCCTAGGTATCGAATCGGTTAAATTCAATATTACCCAGCCTACTGCCCGGGCTACCACATTGCAGGAAAATGGCGAAACGCTTACTATCGCAGAGTTGGTGTCGTTGGGCACCTGGATTGAGCGCGAGCTTTCGAAAAAGACCTCTTTACGTATTGTATATAGCCATCCTCCTGCGTTCCAGCCGCTTGGCAAATTGTATGCAACTACAAAAGATTTCTGTGGTGCCTGCGGGGTCTTGAATATCCTGGGAGTGCTTGCCAACGGTTCCTACGCTCTATGCGGTATTGGACAGACGGTCCCTGAATTGGTGTTTGGCCATGCAGCCTCTGACAGGCTTATTGATGTGTGGCAGCATAACGCCGCGCTTACGGCATTGCGGCAAGGGTTACCGCATAAACTTGAAGGTATTTGTCAGGCTTGTTTAATGAAAAGCCGTTGCCGCGGCCATTGTATTGCCGAAAACTTCTCCATGCACAAAAATTTGTGGGCAGGGTACTGGTATTGTGAAGCAGCATACCAACAAGGCCTTTTCCCTTTAAGCCGATTATCCCCAAAACATAAAAACGTTAGTGTGAGTAATTAAGGAGGAGATATGCCCAAAAAAATCAAATGGACCAAACCACTCTTGAGGCCGGTAGATGGGTTAAAGAATGTTAGAGAAGGGGTGTCCTTGTCGTGTAATGATGGTAGTTCTGATGCGACCTCATGTAGCATGGGCAATAGCTTTTCTGGTGGTGACTGTACATCTTATGGCTCGAGCTATACTCCTCCGGTTTGCCCTGGCTATGGCTCTAGCTATTATTGCCCTATGGGTTGATGGTTTGTCAAATTCAGTAGTAGAATATTTTAGTAGATACCATAAGTATGGTTACGCCCGTCTATACATTGTTCTTGGAAGAGGAACTAAAGTGGTATATAACCGCTACCGAAGACGCATCTTCCTGGATGCATAAATTTGCCGCTATCATGCAGCTAGAACCTTCTTCTACGAACAGGTTTTCGAAGCTTATTTTTACTACTCTGCAGGTAGACCAGAAATTATCTTCCGCATTAGCCCGCACCCTGCATGATTGTTCCGGCGATATCTTCCCTCCACAAGACTGGTGGTTTGAGGATTTAGGCTTGGTTAAGTTTTGGCGTAACCAACATAGCGAGCACATTATTTGTCAGCTTTCCGGCCAGTCTATATATGAGGTTGATATCAACAAAATGTCCTTATCTCTTCATGTTATCTATCAAAAAGCCATAGAAAAAGAAGGCTTGCCCTTACATGCCGGTCTAGTAGAAAAAGAAGAGATGGGTGTAGTACTGGCAGCGCCTGGTTCTACCGGTAAATCAACCTGTTGTCGCCGCATTCCTTTTCCTTGGCACGCTTTATGCGATGATGAAACGTTGCTGGTGCGTGATGTCCAAGGAAGTTTCTACGCACACCCTTTTCCGACTTGGAGCGAGTATCTTTGTAAGCGTTCCGAGCGGACATGGAATGTAGAAAGAAGGATTCCTTTGTCGGCAATATTTTTTTTAGCCCAATCAGAGACCGAGGAGTTAGCGGCTATAACTCAGGCGGAATCGGCAGCATTTCTCCACCAGCTGTCTTTACAAATTTACGGACGCGGCTTAAAACGGCTCAAAGCCAGCGAAGGAAAGAAACAATCCCGCTGTTTGTTTGATAATGCCTGTCAGCTGGCCAAATCTTTACCGGCATATATGTTGCGTGTCAGCCGGGAGGGTAGATTCTGGGAGAAAATGGAGGAAGCTCTTGAAAGAGTCTGTTGACGTTAATTTTGCTTATTTTGGTGCAGGCCCCAGCATGAAGCCTACGATATGTGCGCATGACCTTCTTTCTGTTTTTGCGTACAACGAGAGAAAAATTATCCGCGGCGATGTGGTGGTTTTTATATCTCCCTTGAATGGCCGAAAAATTGCTCACCGGGTTATTTGCGCCGGAAAGCAGCATATCAGGACTAAGGGTGACCACAATCGCTATGTGGATCCCTGGTTGCTTACCCCGCAGGATATTATTGGTCAGGTAGCCTATGTACAAAGAGGAAAAAAGAGAATTCGTATTTATGGTGCAGTGCTGGGAGAGCTTTATGTAACCAAGATAAAAATAATGTGTTTTGTGCGCAAAAGCGCATCTTTTATTTTTGGTATGTGTTACCGTTATATAGCCCAAAAAAGTCTGTTCTACCGTTTGAGTAAATTTTTTCTTAAACCGCGGCTGGTGGTATTTAACCGGCCTGGAGGAGAAGACCTGCAGTTGGTGCTCGGCCATAGCTTTGTCGTTGGCCGCCGTATGCCCGGAAAAAACACATGGCATATCCGCCGGCCGTTTCGTCTTCTGGTAGATAAAGCATTCCAGTAATTTTGTAACAAGGCTTTCCTTCTCGCCCGGCATTTCTTTATGTCATCTTTTTTCCAAAACACATGAGCGTAATGCATAAAAGAATTACCTGGTTAGTCTGTGGTAATTTTAACGGTTATCTCGATGACGGCGGCACCAACAGTACGTTGACGTTGTTGCGGGAATTACAGAAAAGAGGCGCTTCCTGCAGTGTGCAAGTTTTTCTTGGCTTGGGAAGTGTTGCGTCTCTGACGGCGTATGTTGCAAGAGTGAGAGATTTTGCCCACAGTGGCAGGATCATAATAAAAAAAGGCTACGTATCGTTTTACGTAAAAAATATTCTTATTGAAGCACGCATCGTCAAGGAGAATATTTTTAAGCTGTATCATACGCGTGACGAAAAAGCGTTACGTGCCCTCACGCTCCACATAAAAGCAATACTACGAATGACGCGGCCGGATATTATTATTACCAGCCAGGAAGATATTTTTTCTTTACGGGCGGCCGATGAATCAGGGATTCCTTGTTGCCATATTTTTTCGTCCGCGTGTTTTAAATTCCTCGATACGTTCAATATATACAAAAATGAATTCCGCGCATGCTTGGCAAAAACACTGGTAGTTACGTGTTCTTGTTTTCTAAAAAGAGATATAAGGAATATCTGGAATAAAAGAGCAATTTTATTACCGGCGCTGATTGACCGTATTTCATGCGTGGCCAAGAAGAGAAACCCGCGTTACATAACTTTCGTCAACTGTCATCCTCATAAGGGGGCAGTGATATTCTGGAATATAGCCAGAAAATTGCCGCATAAAAGATTTTTGGTAATCGATAACCACGGATTTTTTCCGCTTAAGTCACCTCTGAAAAATGTCACTGTATTGCGTCGGCAATCAGACATGAAAAAAGTCTACCGGCTTACAAAAATATTGCTTTTTCCCTCTCTTGTGGAGGAAAGCTATGGCATGGTTCTCGTTGAGGCGATGGCGAACGGTATTCCGGTTATCGCTAATCGCATAGAAGGCATAAAAAATACTTTGCAAAAGGCAGGATTCCTTGTAGATATCAATCAAAGAGATAAAGATAAGAAAGATTATTTTTATAATTCCCTCTACCACATGAAAACATATCAACAGTATGTGGCGTTAATTACCATGTTAGATTCCGATAGTGCGGTGTATAATAAAGCTTCGAAAAAAGCTCTGCAGGAAGCAGAAAGGATTATGAGCAGGCAGCGTCAAGCATTGGAGGGTTTCGCGGATCTTATCGCAAAGCGATAAGGTTCTCTAACGTTGGCGTAGGCGTGAGTATGTGTACAGGGTGTAAAATGTTTTTCGTTAACTGATGAAAATAAGAAATATAGTCTGGCGTCGTTTTCTCCCGTATTTATACAGGTATCGGAAGCTACAGGTTGCTGTTATGGTTTTAAGCCTCCTGGCTATTCCGCTTGCCCTTTTGAGCCCTTACCTTGCGAAGCTGGTTATCGACAAGGCGTATATGGGCAAAGACCTGGCGTTATTTTTTATTCTTGCGGTAATAGGCGGTTTGGTCTTTGTGGTTACTGCTCTTATAAGCTCTTTGAATGATTATCTTTTAATGCGTATGAACCGCCGGGTTTGTTTTGATATGGGAAGGGATATCTTCAGGCATCTCCAGAATCTGTCTTTAAGCTTTTTTGACACCAAGTCAGCCAGTGAACACATATATAAAATACATAATGATGTAAATATCGTAAGTGCTTTTCTTTGTAACGCGTTGCCTCAAGGTGTCACCCTTGTCGTGCGATTTTTATGTATCTTCATCGTGGTGTTGCATCTTAACTGGAAACTCGCTCTTTTTGCATTTTTTATGATTCCTGTAAGCTTCATCCACCCCTGTTTTTTCCGCAAACTGTTAAAAGAATCGACTACCGGAATGATAGAGAAATCTCAAAGAATGTTCAGGTATCTTTGTGAAGTTTTTAGCCACACGCATCTGGTAAAAGCTTTTGGCAAAGAGGAATGCGAGACGCATCGGTTTGAGGTTGTTTCTCTGGAAAGATTCAACGTGGAGGCTACGCGCGATAAGTTGTTGAGTATAAGCGCTTTTTCCGGTTCTGTCCTAAACAAAATTATCAATGGCTTTATTGCCCTATATGGAGGGTATCAGGTTATTACCGGCGCTATGACGCTTGGTAGTTTCAGCGCGATAATGATTTATTCAGCCCAGCTTACAGGGCTTTCCAAATTATTAGCCAAATTTTACGAAAATATCGCCATTAATTCGGTTTCTGTAGAGCGGTTGATTGAAATTTTAGATACCAAGCCAAAGATCGCAAACAAGAAAGACGCTTTAGATTATCAAATCTTAAAGGGGAGTATCGACTTTAAAGACGTCTCTTTTGGGTATAAGGAAAACAGTTTTGTTTTGAAAAGTATGAATTTTGAAATTACTCCTGGCTCGAAAATTGCCATTACCGGCCCTTCGGGGTGCGGGAAAACCACTTTGCTCTCGCTTATGTTAAGGATATATGACGTTAAAGACGGGGCTGTTTTGATCGATGGAATGGACATCAGGGATATGAGAATAGAGGCGCTTACGTCGCAAGTCGCCATAGTACTCCAGGAGCCTTTTTTATGGAACGATACCATAGCGTGTAATATTCTGTATGGTATGGAGGGTGCCACTCAAAAGCAGATGGTTGAAGCGGCAAAAATTGCCGAGATACACGAGTTTATCGTGAGCCTTGAATGCGGTTACGATAGCGAAATCGGTGAAATGGCTTGTTTGCTTTCCGAAGGCCAAAAACAGCGTCTGGCCATTGCGCGTGCTGTTATAAAACGGCCGGCTGTCCTGCTTTTTGACGAAGCCTTTTCTTCTATAGATTCCGAAACCGAAAACAAAATCATAGATAATATTAATGGGCATCTTGCGGGTACCACTGTTATAGTTGTTTCCCATAGAATTTCTACTATAAAAAGAATGGATGCGGTTTATTTCTTTGAGGGCCATTCCCATCTTGTGCGAAGTGCTCATTCCGAGCTTGTAAAAAGCAACGCGGCGTACAAGGAATTATTTACCGGTCAGCACGCCTCGTAACGGAAGGTTGTCGCTGGTTGTCTGTGCTACCGTTCTGTTGTTCCGGAGGATGAATTAGCTTATGACGTACATGAAAAGATCGCAAACCATACCGGCTCAATATAGCGCACACATGGTCAATGCCGAAAAGTTTGTGGTGCTGTGCGTGCAGTATAATGGCGATGAATCTTTGCGGGAACAGGCAATGGCGTTCATCGCCGAGGGGATTGACTGGGAATATTTTGTTGATATTAGCGTAGCGCAAAAGATTGCCGTCATGGTATATAACGTAATATACAAGATCGTACCACCCGAATGTATTCCTTGCTTTGTTTTTGACGCGCTGCGCAACGCATACCTTTATATAGTATCGAAAACGCTTCTAAAACATACAGAGACCCTAAAGCTTTTAAGATTGTGTGCTCAGGCGCAAGTAAAGGTCGTGCCGCTTAAAGGGACTATTTTGGCGAAACGTCTGTACGGCCAAGTGCACCTGCGTGACTTAAGTTCGGATATTGATTTATTTATCGAAGAAAAAGATAAATTATGCGCGAGAGATATACTTGCCAGAGAAGGGTATGTTTTGCGTTTACGGGGTAACGACGATTATTCCGGGTATAATGAGTTTATGAAAGCAGGTTTTGGCAGTATTGACTTACAATGGAAGATAGTCGAGACTATTGATTGCAGCCGTTCCAGGCTAGAAGGTTTTTGGAGAGCCGTACAAAAAACGGAGGAGGAAGACATAACTTTTAGTGTGTTTCAAACGGAAGAATTATTGTTGTATCTTTGCGCCCACAGCATGAGCAAACATTGTTTCGGCCAGTTACGGCATATCTGCGATATACATCAGCTTTTGGTAGTGGAGCATGCAGCGATCGACTGGAACCGCATCGTTGCGAAGGCAAAAGAATGGAATCTTTTAACTTCCTTGTATTGCGCGCTGTCGATGCGGCAATACTTTTTTAAAATTTCTGTTGCGCCCGAAATAAAGAAAGTTTTAAAAATATCAAGGTTCAAGATTATGTTGCTAAAAGTATTTACGGATGAATTGGTCTTCTTCCGGCGGCAAAGCTTCCGGCGGCGCTTGGTAGACAGGTTTCTGGGTTTCGTTTTTTTTAGATTCGTTGAGGCGCGCAGCTTGAGAGATTACTTCTTTTTTGTTTTTCCTCCCAGGGAAGCGCTGCAAAGTAAAAGTTATCTTACCATGTTTTGGCGAGGATTGGGAAAGCTTACTTCGGTATTTGCACGATAATAACTTTTAAATATGGTGTATATATTATACAGGTAGTATTGAGTCGTGAGTATTGAGTATATAGTAGATAGTGAAGACAAAGGGAAATGGCAGCTATAATCAATTACTATATTTTAGTATATTCTAATATACCTTATAATAGTTTAGTATATCTTAATGTGTCAATTAAATCTAAAACATATTGACAGAATTAATTTTAGTGAGTATACTTTAATATGTGTTGATATACTTTAATATAGTTTAGTAATGTCTCGGGGCAGTGAGTAATTTTTGTTAAAAGATTTTACAAATGTTTTCGACTGATCACGATAAAATTTATCGGACTAAAGAGGTGCTAAAAATCGTAGGAATATCCCGGGCTACGCTTTATAACTGGTTTCGGGATGGGAAGATAAGGGAAGTGGCGCGGGATAGAAATGATTTTCGTATTTTTACCGAAAGTGATGTACAGGTAATCTTGTCGTATAAAAATATGGTGAAAGCGCCGGTATGATATTTGGAAAAAAATATAGCGAGAGGCGGCAATACAAGAGAATTGATTGTTACTGTTTGATTCGCTATAGAGCGTTGAACAGCCAGGGTGCATACACGGAGAATCTTGCTTCAATACGTAATATCAGCGGCGGCGGTCTCCTGTTTAAATCACGGGAGTATTTACCGGTAGGAACGCAATTAGAAGTAAAAATAAATTTTGTAGCCCTGGAAAAACCAATTTTTGTTTTAGCAAGGGTAGTGCGTTTTGAGGCGAATAAAAAGAATGCGGGCAGCTATCGCATAGGGATTTTTTTTACTACTATTAAGGACCAGGATCGTAAAATCATAACTCAATTTACCGAGTCTGTGGAAGAGAGCTGAAATGGCAGTTGCGGGCGACATAAAAAATAAGCTTGAACAGGAAATCAGAGTCACGTTGCGTGATTATTGGGAGATTTTTTATAAGCACCGTCTCGTTTTTTTGATAACTTTTGCGATAACATTGGCAATCGGTACTGTTGAGGTATTTTTTGTTATACCGCTGCGATATAAGGCGACAGCCGCCGTCATTGTTGCACCTCCCTCTGTCCAGTTAATATCACAGCGGCAAATGTTATTAAGGGAGAATTATGTTACCGCAGATGAAGTTGAGCTGATGCGTAGCGGTGAGTTGATGCAAAAACTTGCGCTTTTTTTAAAAAATGACAAGGAATACGATTTGAATGTAAGCGCTAACGATCTTAAAAATATAATAGATATTTATCCGCGGCCGAGAACCGGCATTGTAGATATTGAGGCAAAGAGCGCATCTTCGCCTATCGAATGTTTTTATATAGTAAAAGGCTTACTTCAGGTATATCAAAAAGACGGGGAAGAACGTAGAGAGAATATAATCAAGCGTACCTATGATGACTTGAGCACTCAGCTGGGGCAGAAAAGAAAAGAATTGGAAGAGGCGGAACGCAAGCTCACCAAATTTGTTATTGACCATGAGATTATCGCCCGCGGTATCGAGGCTGGAGAGGAGGCCGTTAATCAAAAGGAAAGCGGCAAGACTACGCAGGAAAATGAATCAACAATAAATGCGAAATATTTAACTTTGAAATCTCAACGTATTGATGCGGAAAACTTTTTGAGCGATGTAAAGAGGTATAGAAAAGATAGCGGCGATGTTGCGGCCTTGGTTTTTATCGCCAAAAAGGAACCCAGCCTGGTAGATTTGAAATTGCGCGATAAACTTTACGAAGCAGAGCGAGAACTTTCTAAGCTTCTTCTTACTCAGAGCGAGCTGCATCCTGATGTTATCAAGGCAAAAGGCCAGTTAGATGAGGAGAATAAAAAAATAAGCATGGAGCTGGATAGGGCGGTGCAAAGCTTGGAAATAAGTATTGTTTCGGTGCGAGCGGAAGAGAATAAATTGCGCAATCTGATTAAGGATGGTTTAAGCGAGACGATGGTTGAGTATTCTGCGTTCAGGCGGGAAGTGGAAGTGAAAAAAAATATTTATGATAATTTTATTCAGGAGCTTCAACAGCTTGAATTAATTTCGAAACTTTCCCGGGTGCCATTTTTAAAGATTCTACGCGCACCAACGCTTCCCGATGGCCCCACGAATCCCCGTTCTGTCTCGATGATTTTTTCTTTTTTCATGTCGCTTCTTTTTTCTGGGGGGCTAGTATTGCTGCTTGAGCATGTCAATGTCAGCTTAGAAAACGTAGAAGAAGTGGAAGACCTTTTGGGTTTGAGCGTTTTAGCTACTGTGCCCTTCTGGAAAGGGCACAGCCGCGAGGATGATGTGGTGCAGCCAGGGGGAAGGCATGTGCTTGGCCTTATCACGCTACGCCATCCAAAGTCTATTATGAGCGAAGCGTTCCGAATGTTGCGCACAAATATTAAATTTGTCAGTGTTGATAAACAGATAAAGACGATTCTGATAACCAGCGTGCTTCCTAAAGAGGGAAAATCCATGGTTTCGGCGAATCTGGCAGCGATTATGGCCAGGGCCGGAGAAAGAGTGATAATTGTGGACGCAGATTTACGAAAACCAATGGTTCACCAGTATTTTGATATAGATAATGCAAAAGGATTAAGTACTCTCTTGGCAAGTAACGATTCTTTGGACGATATCGCTCTATGCGATACGGAGATAGAAAACCTTAAAGTGTTACCTTCGGGTCCGATTCCTCCTAACCCGAATGAACTGTTGGCAACGTATCGGTTGGAAGCAATTTTGTCAAAGTTAAGCGAGCAGGCTGATTTGGTAATCGTCGACTCAACCCCAGTGTTGGCGGTGAGCGACAGTTTAATCGTAGCCGCTAAAACCGATGCAACGCTCTTGGTGCTTTTTGCCAGCAAAACTCCTAAGCGCGCCGCGCAGAGGACAGAACTTTTGCTCAAAAATTCAGGAGCAAAGATATTGGGCAGCGTCTTTAATGGTGTTCAAACCATAAAAGGCGGCTATTATTATAACTATAACTATTAGTACTACGGTAATGAAAAAAAACAGGGTGGATAATACTTGTAAGATACTAGCGCTGGCGGCTATGGTTTGTATGCTTGCTTGTGTTCATTTGCCTCAGCACAAAGTTTCTTCGATTGATACCGGCAAGGCCGCAAGTGCTAAAAAGGAAACAAAGGATGTTAAGGCAAAAGAGGTTGTCGAAGTGGAATTTGTGGCGGCTAAAGATCTCGATGAAGATTCGTGGGCGGCAGAGAACTATTTAGTTGAAATAGGCGATGTTTTGGAGATTTCGGTATGGCAGATCCAGGAGTTACAACGGGAAGTCGTGGTGCGGCCCGACGGAAAGATTTCGTTTCCGCTCATTGGAGATGTCGTGGCGGTAGGAAGGACTATTGACGAATTACGGCAGGATATTGTTGATAAAATTAAAATTTATATCAAGGTACCGCAGGTTTCTATCAATATCATAGAGTTTGGTGGTAAAAAGGTGGCGGTATTGGGAGAGGTGGGCAGTCCTGGCCTGGTAAGATTTAACGGTCCAACTACTTTGGCTGAAGCTCTCAGCTTGGCGGGAGATCTTACCTACCAAGCCAATAAAGACAGGGTGTTTATTTTACGTACCATGCCCGGCGGTAAGCCGGTAGTAATTTATGCCAATGCCAACAAAATGCTGAAAGAAGGAGATTTGCAGGAGAACGTTTTTGTCCGTTCCGGCGACATCGTATATGTGCCCAGGTCTTTTATCCATGATTTTACCTATTTTATGGATAACGTATTTGCTAAAATCGTAGGTTACGGTGAGACGTACTATGGCGATACCTGGAAGCGATTCTATGGAGGCACTACCAAAACCTGGAAATACAAGAGCCAGATGACCCTTAGGTAATAGTATGCTGCAGAAAATGAAAAGATTTATCGAAGGATTTAAACGCAAAAAGTTATTTTTTACTATCCCTTTTTTCTTCATTCTATTTATTGCTTTGATCGCTACCGTCATGAACAAACCGTATTATCGCGTAGTGACTACCATAAAGGTGGAAAATTCATTTGGCGTAGAGCTGTTGCAGCCAGAAATTATTTCTAAGGTATTGAGCAACACCGGTTTCTTGGACAGGAAAGACCCGGCGCGTTCAATCGCGTGGTTTAAAAGAATGGTGGCAGTAAACAAAGATACTTCTTCGGGGTTAATGGAGGTTTCTCTTACGGGTCACGATCAAACTATCCTCACACGCTTGACACGGGTATTGGCGCACGCGTATGTAGACGAGATTAATACAAGAAAAGAGCAGATGAGGCGCAGCGCGATACAGAAAAAAGAACAGGAATTGGAAGAATACAAAAATAATCTTAAGCATGAGCTGGCCGGTATTAAGAAAAAATTGGAAGAGTACGAAGATCAGATGGAGAAGATCCGTGAGGAAGAAAAAGGAACTGCTTCAAAGAAGGAACCTCTGCGCGCGCAGTTGGCCGGAATGGAAAGCGAACGTGCTGATCTTTTACGTATTTACACCACTGCTCACCCAGATGTGATCCGACTTGACTCGGAAATCGCGCTCATAAAAGAAAAGATAAATACAATTCCCGAGGAACCATCGGGGAAGCTTAAGCTTGAACGAGAGCTGAAAGAATACCGGAGTTTATACGAAATTCTTCAGTCAAGATGGGATGAGGTCAGCCTCAAAAAAATAGACGATTTAAAGGATATCAAGGGTGGAGCGAGTATTATTTCTCCCGCTCAAGCGCCTTCGGCGCCGGCGGACATGATGATGAAGGAATTTACGTTTTTGTTCGGCCTGATTATTGCGATAGTCGTGGGGCTATTTTCTGCTCTTACCGCGATATTTCTGGATACTTCGTTATTGACGGTGGAAGAATTTATTTTTTATACGCATCTTCCGGTTCTTGGTGCCATACCACTGGTCCGGGCATTTCAAAATAAACATATGCAAGGCAGCAGCAGTCTGCTCTTGGATTACGAGGGTAATAATGCGATAATAGAGCCGTATCGGATTCTGCTCTCGCACGTCCAGTCAACACTTTTTAACGAGCAGCTCAACGGTGTGTCCGTTTTGGTAACGAGTTCTGTAAGGGGGGAAGGTACTTCGACGACTGCCGCCAATCTTGCGTTGGTCATGGCACGCTCGGGCAAGCAGGTGTTATTGGTAGACGCGAACTTCTCTCACTCTTGCCTGCATCGGTTGTTTGGCATTGTGACGGTTATCCCCGGGTTTACCGATATCTTGCACCAGGGGGTCGCCTTGGATAGCGTTACTAAGGACGTAACCGATATAGTATTGGGGAAGGTTAGTTTAAATGCGGTGATCCAGTTTAAGGGGTTAGACCGCCTCAAGATTATTACCCGTGGTTCACCTCTTGCGGATGCGAGCGGTTTATTACGCTCTGAGCGGATGGATGCGTTTTTAACCGAATTAAAATCAAAATTTGATTGTATCGTTTTTGATGGTCCGGCGATTATGGCCAGTGCTGACAGTGGGATTCTTGCTTCCAAGTGCGACGCTACCTTGCTTGTGTACGGCGCGGGCAAAACTCCCAAGGCGATGCTTAAAAATGCCGTGACTCGGTTGGAAGCTATCCAGAAAAAGAGGCAACTTCCGCTGAAAGGGGCGGTTCTCAACCAATGTATTTAGCGTATTGGAAATTCAAAGAAAAACCGTTCGAGAATACGCCCGATCCTCGGTTTTTGTATAAATCAGCGAATCACGAGGAAGCATTAACAAGAATGAGTTATTGTATAGAAGAGCGCAAGGGGGCTGCGATGCTTACCGGAGAGTATGGATGCGGTAAAACCGTTTTGATCAGAACGCTTTTGAAAGAGCTTCTACGGGATGAATCGAAATACAAAGTAGCGCTCATTGTAAATCCGTCTTTTTCGCCCAGTGATTTATTGAAAGAAATAATTTTTCAATTCGAAAATACTTTTTTAGCCGGCAGTAAATTGATGTTGATGCACCGGCTTAATGATATTTTATTTCAGTGTATGAACGAAAGTAAAAAAACAGTTGTGATTGTTGATGAGGCCCAAGCCATACCCGATCATGCAATGTTTGAGGAGCTTCGGTTGCTTTTAAACTTTCAAAAGAACGACCAGTTTCTGCTTACGTTGCTCTTGGTCGGCCAGCCGGAATTATCCCAGCGGGTTGAGAGGCTGCCACAGCTGAAACAGCGCCTTTCGATGGCTTATCATTTGAACAAACTGAATGAAAATGATATTTCTAAATATATCGATTACCGTTGTGCGGTTGCCGGCCGCAACGATATGATTTTTAATGAACCGGCGATTAAATTTATCTCGGAAAAAACCAGCGGTATTCCCCGTAAAATTAACACGGTATGCGAATTATCACTTTTGCAGGGAATGTTTGAGAAGAAAACAATTATCGACGAAACTATAGTAGCAAAAGTAATAGAGGAGGGTTGGCTATGATACGCATGAGCGACATTATTAAAATGAATGCGGTAAACGAATCCGGCAGCGAGAAGAAAGTTCTATTGAAGGAAACACAAAAACAAGATATCCCTATTGTCGAGAAAGAATCGGAAATACAGAAACTGGAAGGTATGAAATTGTACAATAGAGGCATTAACTTAATTGAAGATGTGCTCAATAAAGCCAGAGTTGAGGATGATTGCAGGCCTGGGCTTGTTGTTGATTTCGCGAAAATATTAGTAGAAAACGTACTTACCGAAGAAGATGAACAATCTTTGCGTTTCTATGAAATAGGTTCTCCCCAGGATTATCTTCCCAGCCATTCGTTTAACGTAAGTTTTATGTCAACAAAAATCGGCATGTGGTACGGTTTGAATAAATCGCAGCTTACGGAGTTGTTCATGGCAAGTTTTCTGCACGACGTAGGTATGATTAAAGTGGAAAGCATCGTGAGAAAAGAGCACAGTTTAAGTACTCAGGAACGCATGAGGGTCCAAAGACATCCTGAATACAGCGAACAAATGATACGCAAAATGGATTGTCTGGGCGAGGATGGTTTGAATGCGGTAAAAACGCATCATTGCAGGGGCCAGCGTGATATATTCTCTCAGATTATCAGTCTCGCGGATATTTATGAAGCGATAACACATCCGCGTGTGTATAAGCCGGCAAGATCCGCACATCAGGCAATAGGCGAAGTGATTGAGAAAGAAACGGAAAATTTTGAGCAAAATATATTAAAAGCGTTTGTAAACAATATAGGAATTTATCCTGTCGGAAGCTGGGTGGCATTAAATACCGGTGAGACAGGAATGGTAATTGGGGCTAACAAAGGTTACCCTTTGAGGCCAAAAGTAAATATTATTTTTGATCGTGAGGGAGAACAGCTTAAAGAAAAAAAGATTTTAGACTTTTTGACGGAACCTTATTTTTATATAGAAGGGCCCTTTGATATCGCTGGTCAAGAGTGCTTGAAGACTGCGCAACAAGCGGGAAACTAAGATTGTGTGTTCCGAAAACCGCCATTTTCAATAATTGTTTTTCAGAAAAGGAGGAGTGATGCGTAAGGAGGATACGGTAAGAAAAAGTTTATGCAACGGCCTGTTCGCAGCAGTGTGTGCGTTTCTGTTCTTTTTCCAGTCTGTAGTCGCCCAGGAAGCGTATCAGAGAGCGGGTAGCGCAAAAGAGAACGCGCAAGGCGGGTATGATTTTTACAGTAGTGTTGGCGGACAGAAGACAGGCTATTCGAAGAAAAACAGGTTCGATGGCTATGATTATTATGACGGCCGCGGCAATAGAATTGGGGTGCTCAAGAAAGATAAGAAAACACGAAATACCTATAGTTTTTACAACAACGAAGGCTTAAAGGCAGGTATTGTGGTTAAGCAGGTTACGGGTGTTTATTATTATAAGGATGCGAGAAGCGGAGGGGTAACCAGTATTGTTCCTCTCGTTAGGAATGATCCGGGAAGTTTGCCGCCTGAAATATTCCAGAGTTACCGCGGTCAATAGGAGGACGGGAATTCTGAACCAGAAGCGAGAAATATAAAATAATTATTATGCGACTAAATGAGCAGGAACTAAAATACATAAGCGAACTTTTGACGATTACCACAAAGATGTTGAGCGCTTTTAATCTCAATAAGCTGCTCAATCAAATATTAGAGGCATCGCTTGAGCTTTTAGAGGCGGATGCCGGGTCTCTTATGTTAATAGAAGAAAGCGCTCAAATGCTGAAGATAAGAGCGAGCCGCGGTATTGATGCTGCCATTGCCGAAAAAGTACATGTTAAAGTCGGCGAATATATTTCTGGCTGGGTAGCGAAAGAAGGAAAGCCGCTTTTATTGGTGGGCGGATTAAAACAAGATTCTCGTTTTCAGCACTTAGATGAAAATAAAAATATAAGATCATCCCTTTCGGTGCCATTAAAAGTAGAAAACAGGGTGATAGGCGTGTTGAATGTCAACAAAGTAAATTCTACAAAGGTATTTACTGAAGCCGATCTTACTTTGGCGTCATTGTTGGCAAACCAAGCCGCGATATCGATTTGGAACGTAAAATTATACGAAGAAGCCAAAAAGGCGCATGAGGAGTTTACGGCGGCTCAAAATCAGCTAATCGCGCGCGAAAAAATGGCCGCTCTGGGCCAGTTTTCTGCAGGCATCGCTCACGAGATTAATAATCCGCTAACCGCGATTATAGGCAATGCGCAGTATCTTATGGATATTGTACCCGTAGACAGTTTTGGCCGCGAAGAGATCATGGAGATCAAGGAAGCGGCTGAGCTCGCTTCAAGAATTATTGCCAGGCTTTTTAATTATTGTTCTCCTCAGGAATACAAACAAGAACTGGTAGGCGTGAATGAGATTATTACTAAGATAACCGATTTGGTGAAGATACAATTTGAAAAGCAAGGCATAACGGTTGTGCTGCGCCTAAGTGAGCAGCTTTCTCTGGTTACGATGAACCCCGACGAATTAAAAGAAGTTCTTTTAAATATCATTTTGAACGCTAAACAGGCAATGCCTTCCGGCGGTAATTTCACCATAGAAACTAAAAATATTGAATCAACGCAACAGGTTGAAATTGTTTTAGTCGACACAGGGTGCGGAATACCTGAGAGTATTATAGGCAAAATTTTTGACCCATTTTTCACGACGCGCCGGCCTAATGGAGCTGGTTTAGGGCTTGCAATCTGCCAGCGTATTATTATCAATAATAAAGGCGCTATTAATGTGGCATCACAGCCAGGCAAGGGGACTGTTTTTACCGTGCGGCTGCCTTATGGTGTATCGCGCACATGATGCGATGTTGCAGGAAATAATAAGATGGCAAAACCGGTTATTTTAATTATTGATGACGAAGCCGCGATCCGCAGGCTCTTGCTAAAGGTTTTAGCCAGGGAAGGATATGAAGTCTTGACCGCCGCAAGCGGAGAAGAGGCTTTGAAAATGGTTGCCGAACGGCCGGTCGATTTAGCTATCGTTGATATGAAAATGCCCGGTTTAAACGGAATAGAAACGATACGGCAAATAAAAAATATTCACACGGGAATCAACTTTGTCATTATTACCGCTTTCGGCGATATGGCATCCGTCAGAGAGGCGGCACAGCTCGATGTATTCGACTATGTTTCCAAGCCGTTTGATTTGGATTACATAAGGCACCTAGTGCGTTATGTAATAGGCGGAATTAGGCCGCGTACTCTTCCCTATGCCGAATATATGGGCCAGGTTTTAAGCGGAGAGATGAGCTTGGATGAGGTGAATAAGAAAAAAATTGATTCGTTGAAGGAAGATATCAATCGGCGCTCGCGCGTGCTTCGCCATACCCAGGAATATGCCGGATATACCAGCCAATACTATCGAGAGAGTTCGCATAAAAATAGATTTCTGCATAAAGCGAAAAAAGTCGTTACAAACTTTTATTTTATTATTATCGCGTGCGGTATTATCGTGGGCGTTATATTCAATTATATCTATGCCCAAATTTCTAGCAAAAATATTTATCAGTCGGCTACGCGCGAAAAACGTGTTACGATCTATGATTTTTTGCAGGCATTAAACGAATTAAAATACTGGATGCAAAAGCATACCGAGCAGGGTATGCGTTCGGAACGAGACGCGATACGCGTGCCGGAATATCCGCAACAAGGTACGCCAGAAGAAACAAATGCGGAATGAAACCGAATTAGGGAGAGTGTAATGAGGAATCGTGAGCGTAGAAGTACCTATCTTATTTATCTTGCGGTAATTATTCTTGGATTATTTGGTGGCATGGCTTTTGGGTATGTGCAGAAGATGTTGCCGGTAATGCGTATGCGCTACGAAGGAACGCGAGGCGCAAGGAGAGGAGCAGGACAAGATGCTATTGACGATACGGCATCAACGGCCAGAGGCAGACAGGCGGCGAGTGCTGGCAGGCGGGGCGGCGGCAGCAGGGGTGCCGGCGGTGATGCCAGTATGGGGTTTGTCGATAATGTAATATACAAGCTCTACGAAGACGTAAAAGACATTAAAGATTCTTGGGGGAAATACACCGAAAATAGCCTGGAGTTGGAACGTGACAGAATGATGAGAGAGAAGCTTCGCTAACCGTAAACGGGTGCAGAGAGTGCATAAAAAAGATATTCTATGAAAGAACAGGAAATACTTGAATTGATTCATACGGGGGCCGGACAAGGGATCGAATTGGTAAATACCGAGCCGGTGAGTGAAAGCGATAAAAAACATATGGCGCATGTCATGGTTTCTTTTGCCAACACCAACGATGGCACTATCTTGGTGGGTGTTGACAAAATGACCAAGAATATTATAGGCCTTGGCGACCACGAGCATTTTGTGCACTTAATTACGGAAATTAATAAAACGTATTGTAACCCTTTGGTGCTTTTTGAGGCTGAAGTGGGATATCTGGCTGAAAGTGTTGTGGGCATTGTCAGGGTAAGCCATGGCAGCGAACGTCCTTACTATGCACAAGGTGATTGTTACGTACGTAGAGGCCGAGAGGCACACATAGCGAGTCATAGCGAAGTACAATCTTTGTATCAGAAGCATACTATTTTTAAAAAAGAAAAAGGTGATGGTTGGCCGGTTGAAGCTGCTACCTACCAGGATTTAGATACAAACAAAATTGAGAATTATGTTGCAAAGCGAAACGAAAAATTCGGCCATAATTTTGAAGGAACGAGAGAGAAGCTATTGAAAGACATAGGAATTTTGGTAGATGTCCAGGGTAGTTTGGTGCCTTCTGCCGGCGGTATATTGATGTTTGGCAGATCTCCTCAGCATTTTCTTGTCTCGAGCGGTGTGCGCATGGCAAAATTTCAAGGAAAAACAACAGGTAATCTTATTATTGATCAAAAGGAAGCCAGAGGAACTATCCCGGAGATGATCGAAGATGCTGCCCGATTCGTTATCAAGCATATTAGCGCGGGCGCAAAAATTGAGGGTTTGCAGCACGATGATATTATGGAATATCCCTTGGTGGCCGTACGAGAAGCTATCACTAATGCGATTGTGCACCGAGATTATGCTATCGATGGTTCGCAGGTACGGATTTTTCTGTTTGACGATCGTATTGAAATATATACACCGGGCGGGCTCGCAACGGGCGTAACGGTAGAGAATATTGAATATACACAGCATTCCAGAAACCGTATTATTGCGGAAGCCTTGCTTTGTACGGGGGGTTACATTGAAAAGCTAGGGACCGGCATACGCAGAATTAAACTTGTTTTAAAGCAGGCAGGTTTACGTGATGCGAGGCTTTTTGACACCGGTGCCGATTTTGTGCTTATTTTATTTGGTCCTCTCGATAAAACGTGGCAAGTTAAGCAGCAAGAACGAGTTAATAGATTACAGGACCTATCTGGTCCGGCCAAAACGCCGCAGGAAATTGGTCCGCTTGCCAAAGAAAGAAGCTATAAGCTGTTTAGCCAGCATGGGCATCGAGCATCTTCTGCTCCAGTTGGGGAAAAAATGGTTCAACTGGCTAAACGTATGCTGAAGTTGAGAAAAATTTTCATGACAGCAGTGGCCGTTTTTATTGTATTTATTCTCTTCATCGGCGTACTTTATGTCCGTATCAAGAGAAGAAAAGACCCTGTTTTCCAGTATGAAAAGGCAGCGACATGGCATAATCGCAAGGAATATCGAAGGGCGATAGGGGCATATGCTAATTTTATCGATAAGTTTCCCGATAGTGATAAGGCTGCGGATGCGCAATATTATATTGCAGGGTGTCTTGAATTTATCGGAGAAGAAATAAACGCCCTTAACGCTTACGATGAATTGGTCCGGCGCTATCCGAATAGCCGGTGGGTTATCTATGCGTATTATTGGCGTGCAGCTATCTATGCGCGGTTAGGAGAATACGAAAAAGCCCAGGGCGAATACCAGAGAATACTGCAAGAGTACACGAATCATCCGCTTACTCCCTTTGTAATGCGGGAATTAGCTATGATGTATCAGAAGCAAAGTAAATGGAAAGAAGCTATTGGGTTGTATGACAAAATACTGGACATGAGGGGATTCTCCAGTGACGGTTATGAGCATTATCAGATGGGACTTTGTTATATAGAGCTGGGACAGAAAGATAAAGCGCGTCAAATGTTTCAGCGCGTTGTTGTTAATGAGAAGGCTAACCCGGATATCGTGAAAGAAGCGAAAGGCCAGATAGAAAAACTATCACGCTAGGAGAAAATAATGCAGCAGACGACAGAGCGCGAGATAACATTACAGGATTATATTGAAATTCTCAAGAAAAGAAAATTTGTTATCTTTTTATCTGTGGCGATTGTCACTATATCCAGTATCCTGTTTGTTCCTTCAACGCCATCGTTTTATAAGGCCACAGCCCTTATCATTGTTGAGGGTTCTCCTTACAATATCGAACTGATGAAGTCGATAAAAAATTTTGTGAAAACTACTGTTTTGGCCGAAGAAGTGCTGCGTTATATGGAATTTGAGGAAGCCAAGGAGTTGAAGAAGGAAGGAGAATTTTCTAAGAAGTCATTACGCGGCATAACGCCGGCGGCATTACAGAATTTCTTGCTCGTGGAAAACGAAGAGGGCACGGATGTTATTAAAATTAATGCGTTGTCGAACGACGGTAAGACTTCCATGAATCTTGCCAACACCGTAGCGAATGTGGTGGTTGAACAGAGCGTCAAAGGCATGGCTGGTGGAACACAGGCTTCGCTAAAGTATGTGGAAAGACAAATTGAGCTTTTAAGCAAGAAAATGGATGAGATCAAGAGAACAATGACGGGCATTTCTTCAGGCACAAAAGAAGGGGAAAGTGTAGCTCCCGCAGAGGCGCGCGAATTCGATAAATTGCAGCAAGATTATATCAATGCAAAGCTTGCGCGGCAAATGGCAGAGGCTCAGCTGAAGGTAATGGAAGACAGGCGCGGCGACAGAAGCAAGGGTGACAGCTTAGCCACGTTTTTCGCGCAGTCCCCGGAATTGCGCAAACTGCAGGAAGAATTGGTAACGTTTGAAGAAAAGCGCAAGGTGCTTTTAGTGCAGTTTACGGAAGAGCATCCCAAGGTGGTAGAATTACAATTAGAGATAGACCGGACCAGAGAAGCCATTGACAAGGAGATCCGTCAGCCCCTCAATGACCTAAAAGCACAAATTGCCGAATATAAAGAAAAAGAAGATACGTTGCGAAAGGTTATGGAAACGCGTTTCCCGCTTGTTACCGAGCAAAATAAGGACCAGCCTGTTGTCGACGAGGCGGCTGCGAGCGAGGATGTGCGCATAAGGCAGTTGTCGCGAGAGTTGAATTTGGACGAAAAAACATACAATGCATTATTGGATGAACGCGAAAAACTGCGGCTCGACGCTTTATTGAATGCCGCCAAGGTACGTGTGCTGCGGCCGGCTAGCGAGCCGGATAAACCCGAAAAGCCCGAGGGCCCGCCGCCGATTTTGATCGCTCTTTCGTTGGGGTTGGTCCTTGGCTTAAGTGCCGCATTTTTACAGGAAAATGTCGATACGTCGCTGAAAACTCTCGATGATGTCGAATATTATTTGAATTTACCTATTATCGGAGTCGTTCCTTTTATCCGTGCGGATAAAAGGCGGCCAAGAAGAGGGGAGTAGGCGCTGGTGTTATGATGGACGAACAGAGAGATATATTCGCGGCGTTTGACCAACGGGTTATTATCAAGCTTGACCCCCGTTCTCCCGAGGCGGAGTCGTATCGGTCTTTACGTACCAACATTTTAAGCACCAATATTGAACGTCCTCCTCAGATAGTTATGTTAACGAGCGCTCACCCGGAAGAAGGCAAAAGTATTACATGCGTTAACCTTTCCGTTGTTATGGCGGAAATAGGAAAGAAAACATTGCTGGTTGACTGTGATTTGCGGCGGCCTTCCGTGCACACGGCATTAGGTATCGATAAAAGCCACGGATTAAGCGAGGTGTTGTATGGTGCTCAGGACTGGGACAAAGTTCTAAAAAATGTGGGAATTGATAATTTACATGTTATTACCAGCGGCGCGATACCTCATAATCCTTCGGAGATTATTGGTTCTGACAAAATGCGGTTATTTTTAGAAGAGGTTCGTAATGTTTTTGATGTCATCATACTGGATGTTCCTTGTATCTTGGCAGTGACCGATTCGTTGATTTTGACAGCGCTGGTCGATGCTATATTCATGGTGGTTATGGCGGAAAAGACTCCTCGACAGGCGGTATTGAGGGCGTTGAGTATGCTTCGAGATGTCAAAGGGAACGTTCTCGGCGTTATTTTTAATAAAGTTAATTTAGTGCGAAGCCACTATTATTACTACTATTATTATGGGTCGCGTAGAAGAAAAACGAAGTAATAGTTTATTTGAGGCGCTTACCGAAGTAGTTCGCTACAGAGAATTACTGCTCAGTTTGGGTACGCGGGAGATAAAGGCCCGCTATAAACAGACATTCTTCGGTATTATGTGGTCAATCTTCCCCGCGCTTGCCACTATGCTTATTTTCACTTTTATCAATAAGCTGAAAATAATCGATATTGAATCGGGATCTATTCCTTACCCTGTTTTTGCATACTGTGGCCTCCTGCCGTGGACGTTCTTTGCCAACGCATTAACCGGCGCCACCACTAGCCTGGTGAGTTATTCCGACATCATTAATAAAATATATTTTCCACGAGAAATCATTCCTTTTTCTATTATCGTATCAAAACTGATAGACTTGTTCATTGGCTTTGTTATTTTTGTTCTGCTCGCGCTTTATTATCAGGTAAAATTACCCGTGACGATTGTGGCTTTACCGTTTATCGTGCTGCTTCAGGTGATTTTTGTTGCGGGGTTCTCTCTGTTATTTTCTATGGCAAACCTTTTTTATCATGATGTGAGTTATATTGTCACGGTCTCGATTCCTCTTATGATGTTTGTTACTCCGGTGGTATATCCGATAAAAGTGAATTCTTTGCAGTGGTATCAAGCTTTAACGATCTTTAATCCCATGGTCCCTATTACCGACGCATATCGGGATGTCTTATTGTTTGGGCGCTGGCCCAACATGCAGGCCCTTTCCATACCGATTTGTTTGTGTGTGGTGCTTTTCATTGCGGGATTAATCTTATTTCACAAGACAGAGCATTTGTTTGCGGAAAATATCTGATTGTCTTCTGCCGCCAACATAATACGTGCGGGTGATTTATAATTGCCTATAAAATATAGGATGGTTTATGAGTAGTTCCTCTACGCAATACGGCGTCGAAGCGCATAAAGTTTGGAAGCGGTTCCATCGCGGCGAGCGCCCCACTCTTCTTAGCGATGTCATCCCTTATTTTTTCCGTCGTTTGAGACATAAAGAAAGCCCTATTTCCAGCAAAACGTTTTGGGTGCTGAAGGATGTTTCATTCCAAGTTAAGAAAGGTGAATTTTTGGGAATTGTCGGTCACAATGGCGCCGGGAAAACCACCCTTCTTAAGCTTCTTGCGGGAATTATGAAGCCCAGCAGAGGAAGCATGAAGGTGAATGGCAGGGTTTCGTCTTTGATCATCGCCGGAGCGGGATTCCACCCGCTTTTTACCGGCCGGGAGAACATCTATTTGAATGCTTCAATCATGGGTATGCGCAAGCGCGAAGTTGACAAAAAGATTGATTCAATCATTGAATTTGCGGCATATGGCCTGCCGGAATACAAGAAATTTCTTGATACCCCCCTTAAACAATATTCGTCGGGAATGCTGGTTCGTCTGGGCTTTGCGATCGCCGCGCATGTTGAGCCGGAGGTTTTGTTGGTGGATGAAATATTGGCGGTGGGCGACATTGGTTTCCAGCAAAAATGTCTTGAATATATGAATAACTTAAAAAAGAAAGAAACAACCGTGGTTATGGTTTCTCACAACATGATTCATATCGCGAATTACTCTGACCGGGTGATCTTACTGGATGAAGGCGGTGTGGTATTGGAGGGGGAACCGGCCAACGTGGTTGGTGTTTTTGAGCGTGAAATGGCTAAAAAAATGAATTGGGTGGGTGTGGGCAATGTACCGGCTAACTTACCTAAGGGTTGGGCGTCCTTGCAAAACGTGCAGTTTGTTGCAGCTCAGCGCATTGAAAATGCTTTATACTTTGATTATGGTTGTCCGATTGTAACACGGTTCGATTATAACTGTCTTTTACATCCGCTTGACGATATTACTTTTTCATTGAGCGTATACAGAATAGCCGATGGTTATAAATGCTTTACCATTTTTTCACATATGTATGGTTGTTCTCCGCAGATAAAAGAGGGCCGCATCGAATTGACGGTCGCCTCTCATAATCTGTTACCTGGCGAATACGTATTTGACGTAGAAATACAGAGCCTGCGCAGCGGTATTGTGTTGGCTGTTCACCGCGAACGCAAAGTGATTGTGGGAAACACCCCTCATTACCTGAGTCAACAGGCACATGGCGTGTACCAACCGGCGAATATCGCTTGGAGCGCTATTCCTTAATGAAACATGCGACGCATGAACGATATTCGAAGTTGCCTGGATAATATGACTCCGCAGTCCGCGAGCAAAGACGCTATAACTATAGTAAGCATTAGCAATAACGCGTACAGTGTTTTTACTGCAGTGATGCTTAAGTCTTTGCTGATGCATCATTTGGATAGCGAGCGTATTGAGTTATACCTGTTGAGCTTGGATGTTACGGCGTCAAACAAGAAAAAGTTAACCGAAGCAATTCGTTCAGATAAGTTGCGCATCCATTGGGTGGATATTGATACTAAGCTATTGCAGGAATTGGGTATCCTTGAGGTTTATGCAAAGCGTTCGGTATGTTATTACAAAGTTCTTATTCCGTACGTGGTGTCTTCGGATGTTACCAAGGCTATTTATTTAGATTCGGATATTATCGTACGCGATGATATTAGTAAATTGTGGCATACCGATATGGCACATGCACCGCTTGCTGCCATCCGTGATTCGCGGATACGGAATGCCCGTGAAGGTATTCGAAACTGGGAAAAGCTTGGCATTTGTCCCGATGTCGGATACTTTAACGCCGGGGTGTTAGTGGTAAATCTAGCGTATTGGCGCCAGCATGATATCCGGAAGATGGTCTTGGCATGCGTTGAAAAAAATATGCCTTATCTTTGGCAAGAAGAACAATATGTATTTAATGTACTTTTCTCCGGTCAGTGGAAAGAGCTCGATGGCCGGTGGAATCAATTTCCGGAAATACAGGGACAACAGCCATTTTTGTTCCATTTTAGCGGACATGATGCTAAAGCTTTAGGCGGAACCATTCCCGGTTTATTTTTCAGATATGCCGCTTTTACCAGGTGGGGGAGATGGGGTTCGGTAAAAGATGAAGTTATGCGTCGTGCCTTGATACGTCATATCAAAGTATGTATGGTAAAACTTTTGAAATTATTGAGATTGAGGAAGTAAATAAGATATTTTCTGGATATATCTTTTGAGATGATACGCTGAATAAGGAGGGGGCGTTGTGAAAAAAAGAAAAAAATTTTTGGTGTTCGGTCAGCCTAAAATTGAAAATGCCGAGATTAAAGAAGTGGTGAAAACCCTGAAGTCGGGATGGCTGGGCACCGGCCCTAAAGTGAACAAATTTGAGGAAATGTTTCTTCGTTACAAAGGCGCGCGTAACGCTGTTGCGCTTAACTCTTGTACGTCAGCATTGCGCCTGGCGATGTGCGTGTTGGGTATCGAGCCTGGCGATGAGGTAATTGTGCCGACCATGACATTTGCCGCTACTGCCAATGCGGTTATTCATGCCGGGGGTAAACCTGTTTTTGTGGATTGTGAAAAAACCACCATGAATATTGATATTGAAGATATCGAGCGGAAAATTTCTCCTAAAACAAAAGTAATTATACCAGTGCATTTTGCCGGCAGGCCTTGTAATATGAAAGCGATTATGGATATTGCCAGAAAGTATAACTTGAGAGTCGTAGAAGATTGCGCTCACGCCATTGAAAGTGAGTACCATGGTAAAAAAGTCGGAACCTTCGGCGACTTGGGATGTTTTAGTTTTTATGTAACAAAGAATATTGTTACCGGAGAAGGAGGAATGGTTATTACCGATAAAGATGAATTTGCCGATAAAATTAAAATTTTAGCGCTTCATGGGTTAAGCAAGGATGCATGGAAGCGATTTAGCGATACCGGCTATAAACATTATCAGGTTATTTATTTGGGGTTTAAATATAACATGATGGATATCCAGGCTGCAATTGGTATCCATCAACTCAAGCGTATCGATCGTTATTGGAAAATACGGCAGGCGATATGGAAGCGGTATAATGAAGCGTTTGCGGATTTGCCGGTATTTCTTCCTGCTCTAGTAGAGCCGGGCACGCGTCACGCGTACCATTTGTATACCCTTCTGCTGGATATAAACCGTTTATCTTTGACTAGGGATAAGTTTTTAGACGAGATAACAAAGCGTAATATCGGCGTTGGCGTTCATTATATTGCGCTACATCTGCACCCTTATTACAGAGAGCGTTACGGGTATAGAAATGGCGATTTTCCTAATGCGGAATGGGTTTCAGAAAGAACCGTAAGTATTCCTATCTCGGCAAGATTAACCAACACCGACGTGAATGATGTGATTGATGCGGTGAGTGATATATTACAATAGCACATGGGATGTATAACCAAGGTTTTATCTGACATTGCAAAGTTTTTATTTAGAAACAACAACGCTACTGCTTTGGCTTATTGGCAAAAACGAGCAAAACATGGCGGATTTTGGGCAGCGTTAAATTCAGGCTATTCTTTGCAAGATTTCGCTGTTATTACTCAAACACAGAAAGATATACTGTTTCCGTTTTTAAAACAACATTTACGCGGCAGCGAAAAACTAGTACTTGATTTTGGTTGTGGGCCGGGTAGATTTAGTGCAGATCTTGCTCGTTTAACAATGGCGAAAGTTGTTGCCGTTGATCCTGTCAAACATTTTCTTCGTATAGCCCCCAAAGATAAGCACGTCGTGTACAAATGTATGCAAGCAGGACATATCCCGTTATCAGGAGCTTGCGTTGATATTGTGTGGGTATGCCTTGTCTTGGGCGGTATAATGGATGAAATTGTCTTACACAATACTATTTCAGAAATGCATAGAGCGCTAAAAGGCGGAGGTCTTATATTTTTAGTCGAGAATACAACCGAAAAACAAGAGTGTGATCATTGGAAATATAGGCCAGTAAGGGTTTATCAGGAGCTTTTTAGCTTTGCGCAATTACGGTCCGTGGGTGAGTATAATGAGTTAGGGGAGCGTATCTCGATCATGGTAGGCAGAAAAACAGAAGACATGAGATCAGAAAATTTCAAAAAATGAATGTTATCTATTCTATTGGTTCTCGGTTTGGGGAAAGTGGCATAGGGTATATTGCATATCAGTTTGTGCGTCATTTTTACGGACAAGGGTATTTAAAGAAGCTTTTTGCACTTTCTGTCGTTCCCACAGAAATAGAAAAAATGCTCGTTTGTACTTGTCCAGGTCTTCGACAGCTTTCTCGGCTCTTGAAAGTGCCGAATCGTTTTATATCGTTGAATGATTGGGCCTCTTTAAGGGACAGTTTTTTCGATCGCTGGGTTAGTCGTAGGCTAGAAAGCGCTGATATTTTTCATGGCTGGCTTGGCCAGTCGTTTTTTTCGATAAAGCACGCTAAGAGAAAGGGCATGGTTACGTTTCTTGAGCATCCAAGCGCGCATGCGCTCTATCAGCAGCGTTTATTGGAAAGAGAATACGAGCATTGTAAAGTGAATTTTAGGCCCGATACCCCCGCCATTATTCGCAGAAATTTAGCAGAATACGAAGCAGTAGACTTTATTGTTGTTCCTTCCCGGTTTGTTTATGACTCATTTGTGCAGCAAGGCGTTTCGAGTAAAAAGATTATTTTGGTGCCCTACGGGGTAGATACTGATCGATTTAGCGTCCGTCAGCCAGAAGAACACAACGGTATATTTCGTGTTGTGTTTGTCGGCCAGATAGGCCTGCGTAAGGGAGTGCATTATTTACTCCAAGCCTGGTCAGAGTTGCGTCTCGCCCAAGCAGAGCTTATTGTCGCAGGCTGGACTCATCCCGATATCGTGCACATTCTTAAGGATTACAGAAATGTCGAAAATATTCATATTAAAGATTTTATATCTGAGCCCGCCGCTCTCTACCAAACCGCCGATATTTGTGTATTCCCTTCAATAGAAGATGGTTTTGGTCTGGTAGTGCTCGAGGCCATGGCTTGTGGTAAACCGGTTATTATTACCGAGAATACAGGAGCCAAAGATGTGGTGGTAGACGGCCAGGATGGTTTTGTGATCCCGGCCGGTAGTTTAGAAAAGTTAAAAGAGAAGATCCTGTATTTTTATAATAACAGGCAAGTTGCGCACAGCATGGGTGAAGTAGCCAGGAAAAGAGTTCAAAAGTATAGCTGGCAAAGTAGCGCCGAGGCGCTATATGCGGCTTATAAAACTATTTTAGCCCAACACATATCGCAAGATGAGTAAGCAATTAAATGAGATTTCTCGAGCCTGGAGTGAGCGGCATAAATCGAAAGAACACTACGTTCGTTTTCAATTTTTGGCCGCAGAAGAAGAGATCTCTTCGTACGATAAATTTGTTACTTTCAAAGGCAAGAAGGTCTTGGATGTTGGCTGTGGCTTGGGCGGGAAAACTGTTCGATACGCTCAATGTGCCGGTTGTGTTGTTGCTGTTGATTGCAATCTTGACGATCTTCTTTTTGCCGGGAAATTTTCTCGTTCTTCCGGTGCGCCCGTACATTTCACGCGCGCTGATATCCACAGTCTGCCTTTCAAGGATAATTTTTTTGATATTGTAATTTTGAATGACATTATAGAACATGTATGTGATCCCCTAAGGGCTCTGCGGGAATGTAAAAGAGTGCTGGTTCCCGGCGGTATTCTTTTCATGAATTTTCCTCCTTTTTACGGACCGCAAGGAGGCCATGTCGGTTATTATTTTTCGGTTCCCTGGGTTCATCTTCTTCCCAGAAGGGTCGTCAAGTGGCTCTTACTGCGTAAGGAGCCGAAAGAGGGCTGGTTTACTCCACAGTCAATATCGGATGATTTTAACAGCACCAATCGAATGGCTATCAGGCGTTGTAAGCGTTATATCGCTCGTACCGGCTGGAAAGTGAAGTATTGTGATATTCGGCCATGTAACCATCGGATAAAGAGTATCATTACCTGGCCATTGATAAATGAGTTATTGGCTGAGAATATTCACTTTGTATTAGAAAAATAAACCATGAAAGTTGCTTATTTACTCGGACAGTTCCCGGTTTTATCTGAGATATTTATCGTTGATGAAGTGCTCCAGCTTCAAAAAATGGGCATTGAAGTATCTATTTTTGCTTTTGATAAGCCCGGAAATAAACTTGTGCATAAAGAAGCCCAAGGATTGTCGGCTAAGGCGCGGTATGCCTGCAATCCTAAAGCAGGCTGGCACGCATTAGGTGCAGTTTTTTTCGCTAATCTATTTTTTTTTCTACGTGCACCGATAATCTATAGCAGCTATTTTAGAAAGTATTTTTTCAAGATAGGAAAAAAAGAATTCTTACAAATTTTTTATATATGCCGACACATTAAAAAAGAAAAAGTAACCCATCTCTATGCTCACTTTGCCTGTCTTAGTACTACGGCAGCGATGATAGCTTCCCGCCTCCTGAATATACCTTTTAGTTTCGCGGTGCACGGTTATGATATCTTTGTGGTAAACGACTTCCTAAAAGAAAAACTTGAGGCTGCGACTTATGTCGTGGTGGGGACACATTATATAAAGAGTTTTTTGTTAGAGAAATATCCGCACATAAACCCGGCCAAGATCGCAATCATTCGCTACGGCATAGACACAACTCGTTATCAGCCCAAGGTTTCGTCTCAAAAAAGTACACATCAGGGGGTGCGGTTATTGAGCGGAGCGAGATTTGTGGAGAAGAAAGGCTTCATGTATCTTATAAGAGCCTGTAAATATTTAAAAGAAAAAGGGTTGAATTTTCATTGCGATATTTTTGGCTATGGTCCTCTGGAAAAGCAGCTTTACGATGAAACAGCAAAATTAAAACTTCAAGATGTGATTGCCTTCCTGGGCGCAATCGATAGCGATGGACTTATCCGCCTTTTACAAGAAAACGATATTTTTGTGGTGCCATCTATTATTGCCGGTGACGGCGACCGGGAAGGCATGCCTATTACTTTACTTTCGGCTATGGCGGCTCAAAATGCGGTGGTGTCGACAGAAACTTCCGGCATACCGGAAGTAGTCGTTTCTGGAGAGAACGGGATTTTGGTGAAAGAGAAAGATGTACAAGGTTTAGCAGGAGCGCTTGAGCGGTTGATAATGTCCGAAACGCTGCGGTTAACATTGGCGGGAAGAGCTCGTCGGACAATTACGGAAAGTTTTAGCCTGACAGAGCACGCTCGTTTGTTGGCTGCGCTATGGAGTGCGCCGCAACAAAAAATTTTTAAGATTTTATATGTGAATAAAACAGCTTCAATAGGCGGGGCTGAAGTAAGCCTGCTTAATCTCATAAAGCAGCTTGATAGAAAAATATTTTTTCCCGTTGTGGTTGTGCCCGGGCATGGCCCTTTCACCCATGCGTTAGCTGCTATGGGGGTTACGGTTAAGAATCTTGCGGTGAGCGAATTTTCCCGCCGTAGAGTGTTGTCTTTTTTTCTTGCAACGATGAAGTTGTCGCGTTTTATTAGGCAGGAAAAGATTGATTTGGTGCATGTGAATTCTATCTATGCTGCCGAGCAAAGTTTTTTTGCGTCTCAATGGGCTAAAGTTGCTTGTGTATGCCACATACGGGATTTGGTGCCGGTGTTGGGCGGCGGCGCTATGCGCATAAACGCATTTAAGAAGGCGGAAAAGTTAATTGCTATTTCCGAGGCCGTGAAAAAAGACCTTATTGCGCAATTAGAAATTCCCGAGGAGAAAATAATACGAATTTATAATGGCGTCGATACGAAAGAGTTTAATCCGGAGATACGCGCAGATATTTTCAAAAAAGAGTTTCATCTGGAGGGAAAAAGGCTTATCGGTATGGTAGCGCGGTTTGTTCCGGAAAAAGGCCAGGAATTATTTTTACGTGTCGCGCAGGCGGTGAGTAAGGTACATCCGGAAGCGCATTTTATAATTGCGGGGGATGCGGCCTTGGGTAAAGAAGCGTATCGTAAAAAGATGATGGAACTAATAGTTACGTTAGGCCTGGAGAGTAAAGTAACTTGTACTGGTTTTAGAACTGACATGCCATATATGATTGCGGCGTTGGATATTGTGGCAGTTCCCTCGTGGGCTGAACCGTTTGGCCGGGTGATTATCGAGGCTTTTGCCTGCGGCAAACCAGTAGTGGCTTTTAAAGCTGGCGCCAGCGAAGAAATTATTTCTGCAAATTGCGGCATATTGGTTAGCCCTGGCGACATTGCTGTGTTTAGCGAGGCAATACGTTATCTTTTGGAAAATGAAAGTGTGCGCAAGCAGTTAGGTGAACAGGCAAGAGCTATGGTTGTGCAGCGATTTAATATAGAGAGCAATATCAAGACAACTCAGGAACTTTATCAAAAAATTTTGCAGTAATTACTAAAAAGGCGATAGGTAATGAACAAAATCTCAATTGTCATAACGACGTTTAACCGGAAAGAACCTCTTTTGCGAACACTTGCATCGCTTTTGGCGCAGGATGCGCAAGCTTGCGAAATAATTATCGTAGACCAGAATTCGCAGCCTGATGACGGGTTGCTTAGTTTTATACAAGAACATTGTGATACGGTGCATTATATAAAAAGTACGACTAAGGGTGCTGCTTTGGGCAGAAATGTGGGTTGGCCTCAGGCAAAGGGCGATATTATCTTGTTTTGTGACGATGATATTGTGGCTTTACCAACTTTGGTAAGTGGGCATCTTGGTTGTTATGCCGATAGCCATGTTGGCGGTGTCGCCGGCAGGGTGCTTACCGATAATGATAAGCCGGTTAAGCTTGGCGCTCGAGTAGGCAGAATAAGGCATTTTGATGGCAAGATGTGGAGTAATTTTAACGCTGATTTTAGTACGGAAGTCGAGCATATTTGGGGTTGTAATATGTCCTTTCGTAAAGCACTCATCGAACGTGCCGGCGGATTTGACGAGCGTTTGGTCGGAACGTCTTCTTTTGATGACGCTGATCTAACGTTTGGGGTGAGTAAGCTTGGCTATAAAATACTTTTTTCACCACTTGCCGCCGCGACCCATGTTTTTGCCAAAGAGGGTGGCTGCCATGACCTTTCTTTTGCCGAAAAAATGTACTGGTATTACCACAATTTCATGATCTTTTATCTCAAACATTTGCCGAAGATTTATTTCTTATTTTTTTTGTTGCGCCAATTTGGCGGTATTATCCGGAGAGCCCTGATTATCCGTGATGTCCAGGTAATACGAAAAGGCGTATGCGGATTAATGGACGGGTGGTATGAATATAAAAGAGACCGTAAGGCTAAGCGTTTTCGAGCGCGTTTTAATAAAGAGAAGGTCAGGCGGATACTTTTGACGCGCACGCAAAGTATCGGAGATGTAATCAATTTCATCCCCACGCTCAAGGTTATGCGGGAAAATTTTCCGCAGGCACATATCAGTATTCTAACTGGCCGGCCGTGGGGAAAGGAACTCATGGAAAGTTGTCCCTTGGTTGATGAGGTGCTTTATTTTCCCTACAAGGGTTTGCCTCGATTTGCGTTTGAAAAAATTAGATTTATCCGGTTGCTGCGCAAGAAGCGTTTTGACTTGGTTGTCGCTTCGACCGTTGACATTGGTTTTGCCCTGAAAGCATTTTTGATTGCTGCGCCTTATCGTATAGGGTTTTGCGAATTTGTTTTTCCTCAAGGCACTAGCATTAAGGATAAGTTTGCTTTCCTTTATTCCGCAACGCTGGTGCGTAACAGCCATGAACACGAAATTGATATGAATCTCAAATTAATTAGTTTGTTGGGCGTAGAAGATAAAGGTGCCTCTGGAGCAATCTGGGTTAGCCCTGAAGACAAAGCATTTGCCGAACAACTTTTCCGGAAATATGGCCTAAATAATACGCCCAGCGTTATAGTGAACGCGTTTGCTAACACCGATTCGTATAATTGGCCGCAGGAAAAATATGCCCAGCTTATCCGCTATCTATTGACTACCTATGAACTTTCGGTGGTGCTGGTTGGTTCCGACAGACATCAGCAATTAAATGATGGGCTGGCTAAGATGGTTGGATTGCCGGTTTGTAATCTGGCCGGTAAAACTACGGTTGGCCAGTTTATTGCACTCATAAATGAAAGCAATTTATTTATCGGTAATAATTCCGGGCCTAGCCACATTGCTGCAGCTCTGGATAAACCGTCGGTTGTGTTCTTTGGTCGTTTAAATGCCGGGCAATATGCGCCTCGCGGTACGCATTGTATTGTGATCCATAAGAGAAAAGAAGGCGTAGAGCGTATCGATAATGATTGTGTAGCGAGCGAATCGTTACGCAGTATTGAATTGGCTGAGGCTATAAAAGCGGTAGCATATCTTTTAGACAATGTAATCTTTGCAAAAAAGAAATGATCGTATATATTTTATGGTCTCCTGAGTTACGACAGAATATCTGAAAAGTAATATATAGTATATGAAGAAAGAAAGAATATTATTAACTGATTGTCAGAAGATAAAACGTATCTTAGTTACCCGTATGCAAGGTTTGGGCGATGCGGTGTGTTTTATACCGACGCTGCGGATTTTGAGAGAAAGTTTTCCTCAGGCAGAAATCACTGTATTAAGCGGCAGATTGCCGGCCAAGGAACTATTTGAGGTATGCCCTTTTGTTAATAAGGTTATTTTTTACGATGTTGATAAAGAACGTAATTTTTTTGATAAATTAAACTTTATTAAGTATTTACGCCGACAGCGTTTCGATATCTCCGTGGCTTCGTCGTATGAAGTTGGGTTTGCGCTTAAGGCATTTTTGAGCGGTGCTAAATACCGTATTGGCTTCAGTCAGCATGTCTGCAATGGAACAATCGCCCGTGACTTTTTTAGCTTTTTAAACACCGTGTCGCTGGTTTCTCAAGGTAATGAGAATGAGATTGATGTGAATATGCGTTTGCTTGGAGCCTTAGGGATAGAAGGTAAGGAGTGCAAACTGGATTTATGGGTTAACGAGCAGGATAAATTGTTTGCCGGAGAGCTGTTTCGCCAGCATGCCCTTACGGATAAAAAAGTATTGGCGATACACCCTTCTTCCAATAATGAATCCAGGAACTGGCCTTTAGAAAAATATGCGCAACTGATTACTTATGTGTTGCGTCATTACGAGGTTAAGATTGTTCTTGTCGGAAGCCAGGCGCACTATGACTTAAATGAAAAATTGTGTGCTCTGGTTGGTGGCGGTATAACCAACATAGCGGGGAAAACCGCCTTAAGTCAGCTCATGGAAGTACTGAGGGGTTGTGTGTTGTTTATTGGTAATGATTCTGGGCCAAGGCACATTGCCGTTGCCATGGGTCTTCCGGCTATAATTTTGTTTGGCCCAACTATCTACAAACAAGTAAGACCGTATACCGAGAATTGTATTGGTATCAGCAAACATCTTTCTTGCAGCCCATGCGATCAGCACAACTGTGCGTGTGCGCGCTGTATGCAATTGATTACCGTGCAAGAAGTAATCGTTGCCGCAGAGTATTTTTTGGATAAGATAGGGATTAAAAAAATAGATAGCTAAGAATGATTGGGGGGTGCATTTGTGAACGAAGATAAATGTCCTTTGTGCGGGAATAAAGAGGGGAGAGTAATTTTTCGTTCCGGTAAATATAGCATACGTAAATGCGCCGGCTGTACCTTTATGTACACTCTTCCTTTTCCGGGAAGCGAAACGCTACGGATGATTTACGAAGGTCTCTACAAGCCACAGCAGGAAAATGATTTATATAAGCCAGATTTTCTCAAAGGATATTATCGTGAAGGAATCGAAGCTTTTCAGGAGATATTAAGATATATCGTAACGAAAAAAACAAGAGGAAAGCTTTTGGAGGTTGGCTGCAACTATGGATTATTTTTGCAAGAAGCGCATCGCGCTGGTTTTGAGGTTTGCGGCGTAGATATAGTTAATCCCATGGTGCGCTACGTAAGAGAAGTGTTGGGTTTGGCGGTGGTGCAGGGAAGGTTTGAAGAGGTAACATTCAACTGCGAAGAGTTTGATGTGGTTGTTATGTTGGATAGCCTTGAACATGTCGAGGGGCTTCTTACTTGCGCCGAAAAAGCATATCGCATCTTGAAAAAAGACGGGATACTTGTCGTTACCGTTCCGAACACGCCTGTGTATCTTTTTAAAAGCCGTCTTATCTCTCTATTGCCTTTCTGGAATTACGAAAAAAGCGGAAAAGAGTATATTCCCGGCGTTCCCTACAATGAAATGGATTTACCGCTCCATTTGAATCATTTTACTAAAAAGACACTTGGTTCATTGTTGAAAAAGGTCGGTTTCGGAAAATTAGATTTTTTTCTTTCTCCAGAAAAGTTTCCTTATGGGCATACCGCGCGTATTAATTTGCGCAAAAAGTATATTGCCTTTTCTAAAAAGCTTTTTGCGTTGACTCGAATAAATATACATTCGAAATTGCTGGTTATCGCGGTTAAATAGTGACCCTTATTTTTTAGTCGCTTATGTAGTAAGGGGATATATTTTATAAAAGGAACACGCGTGAAAATATTATTTATAGGCCATGCGTACGTAAGTGCCTGGCATCAGGAAAAAATAACCGCACTGACTAATTATAAAGATATAGAGCTTTCTTTGATTACGCCGACTTGGTGGGAGGAGGGTTTAAGAAAAGTCAGCGCCGCTAAACAAAGCGACGCACCTTTTGATTTCTACTCCGTTAAAGCATTTTTTATCGGTAAACAGTACTTGCATTTTTACCGCGGCCTGTCCAGATATCTAAAAAGCATTGATCCTGATATATTACATATCGAAGAAGAGCCCAACAGCGTGGCGTGTTATCAGATAATGAAGTTGAAAAAGAGATTAAAGCTGCGAGCAAAAACGGTGATGGTGACTTGCGAGAATATTATTCATACCTGGGAATTTCCTAATCCACGATATTTCCTGTATCCTTTCTGTCAACGCTATACCTTGCGTAATTTCGATCATATTATCACCAGCCCGCAACGCGGCAAGGAAGTTATTCTAAACAAGGGCTTCAATGGCCCGATTACCTACATCCCACAGTTAGGGACAAATCCCGACAAGTTTAAAAAAATGAATGCGGATAATTTGCGGGAGAAAATCGGCCTCAACGGTTTTACCATCGGTTACGCCGGACGGCTATTGAAAATGAAAGGATTAGATACGCTTATCCGTGCATTTGCGAATATTAAACAGTCATGCCAGCTTTTGTTGGTTGGCGACGGCCCCGAGAGGTTGGCATTGGAGAACTTGGCGCGCAGTTTATCGATAAGAGATAAAATATTTTTTGTAAATGGCGTTTCTCATGAAGAGCTGCCACTGTATTTTAACTGTATGGATGTATTTGTGCTTGCTTCGGAGCGTACCAAGAATTGGCAGGAACAGTTTGGCAGGGTATTAATGGAAGCGATGAGCTGTGAAGTGCCGGTCGTCGGTTCTACTTGTGGAGAAATACCGTATACAATGGCTGACGCAGGATTATTGTTTAAAGAGGGCAGCGAAAAAGATTTACAGTTAAAGCTGGAAGAGGTTATGGAAAACCAGGCACTGCGCAAAGAACTTGCGCGATCCGGCCGGCAAAGGGTTTTATCGCATTTTACCCACGATATTATTGCCAAAAAAACATACGAAGTATACTGTGGTTTACTTAAATAATGGCGATTGTTAATGCTTTTAAAACATATATCAAAAAATGAATGATTCTTGTAGGAAAAACCCATATGTGTCGATAGTTATAATTGACTGGAAAGGTTCTGGCTCGGCGTTAAAAAAACAATTGTTAAATCAGACTTTCCAGGATTACGAAACTATTGTTGTGCAGCATGTTGCGCCGATTGCCCGGGCCAGGAATATGGGTGCAGATATTGCCAAAGGCGACATTGTAATCTTTTTTGATCACGATGTTATTCTCGGTAATGAGTATTTTCTCGAAAAACTTATCTTGCCTTTTGAGCAAAGAGCGAATGTGGGCATAATCGGACCGCGGCAGTTAGTTCCTGACGGAAACTGGATACAAAATCGTCTCAGGCAGGAAGGTCTTTATGTGTCTACTGCGTGCATTGATGTGTTAACGGAGGCACAAGGTATCGGTGGGCCGTGTATGGCCGCTAAAACAACCGTATTCAAGGAATTGGGATATTTTAATGAATCAGTAATAAGCGCTGAAGACGGAGAAATCCTTTTTAGGTCGATAAAGATGGGATTGAAAAATTATATTGTACCGGATGCTTTTATATATCACCCTTCGCCGTCGACGTATGCATTGATGCTGCGCCAGCAGTTTATTTACGGCCGTTCGGTAGCGAGGGTAAAAAGGTTATGTCCGGGATGGAAAGAGGGCGGAGTATATTTTAAGCACGTAATCATTATACCGATATTTCTGCTGATACGCACGATACTGTTGCCTGTTGAAGCATGTGTCCCGCTTTCGTTCGCCGCAGGCAAGCTGCGTATTGCGCCAAGGCTGCAATTCGCGCCCCTTAAGGCGTGTGCGCTTTACCTTAAACATCTGGGGTATTGTTACGAATACGTACGTATCCGGCCGGGATATCCGCCGGTGCCTGCAATGCGCAAGTTTTCCGTTGAGAAAATTGACGAAAGAAATTGTGTAGTGCGAGAACAATAATGTTTACAGAAAAGAGGATAGAAACATATTGATGCATTTTCGTAAAGCCATACCTTCGGTCGTCCGACATCTTCGCCGTACAGGGTATAGAGTGCCGAAAAACCCGGTCCTGGCGGTTAATTATTTTTTTCATTGTTATGAAGTAAATCGGCGCAGGCCCATAATGCGCTCCTGGCCGCCCATTCTTGTGGTTGAATCCACCAACTGCTGTAATTTGCATTGTATTCAGTGTTTGAGGACAAACGCTGCGCTTGCACAGCGCGGTTTTATGTCCTTTGATAGTTTTCGGAAAATTATCGAACAATTTCCGTATCTTATGAGCGTACAGTTTTCCGGCTTTGGCGAGCCCTTTATGAATAAAGAGTTGTTCGAGATGGTTTCTTTTGTGCGTAAAACTCGCAGGCACTGCCTTACCCAGGTTTTTACCAACGGAAGTCTTCTGGATGAAGACATAGCTTGCCGGATTATTACTTCCGGGCTGTCCATGGTCAATATTTCTTTGGATGCGATATCGCCTTCTTCTTATCAAGCGATACGCAAAGGAGGCGATTTCAATCGTATTGTCGAAAATATCAAAAGGCTGCTTGTACTGAAAAGGAAGTATCGTTCACGAACGCCTGAGGTACGGCTTGATTTTTGTCTTATGGATGAGAATCTTCATGAAAGAGGAAAGTTTTTAGAGTTTGCCCGGTCTTTGGGAATATTGCCGGAGGAGGTAAACACGATACGGGGTGTTTCCTCCAAGTGGGGATATCATTCTTGTCTTGGGACTGAGCGCATTCATGTTGCCGATGGTTGCTATTCGTTCTGGGAGATAGTTCAGATTAGCTGGGACGGCTATTGGGTTTTGTGTTGTTGGGAACCTCGCCCAGAAATTATTAATTTTGGCAACATCCTTGAGGTGCCATTTCGGCTGCTGTGGAACAGCCAGTATGTTCAGGATGTCAGGAGGAAGCTATACAATAAACAATTCATGAGTTTACCGTGCGACGAGTGTTGTTATTATAAGTTCAAAGAGGATGTAAAAAGAAAGATCTGAAGGTTTACAGAAATAATACAATAGAGATTCTTTAGTTCGTAAACAATGAGAGTATTAATTATCGCATATTATTTCAGTGATTGGCGCGGTGGAGGCTCGGAGCGCAATATCGCTGATTTAGGCGGTTATCTTATGGCGCGAGGCGACTATTGCCTGGTGGCAGTTCCTTCCACTGCCAGGGTGCAGTTACTCGAAGAAAGGAATATCCCCTACGTGCGGGTTGACGGTTTAAGGGAAACGTCTTTGCGGAAATTTTGTGTTGTAGTCGCACGTATGGTTTCGATTATCCATGAATACAAAATAGATGTGCAGATGATTTTTACCTTTCGGCTGCTTCTGCATGCTTTTTTTGCCTCAAAAATAGCAATATGCAGGAGTATATGTAGAGGAAAATATAAAAAAATACCAGTGGTGGTGAATGCTGCCATGGGCTGGAAACCTTTTGAGCGGTATCTTTTATGGCTTTTCGGTCTTTGCAGCGACAGGATTATTGCGTTAACAGCGTATTGTAGCCAGCATATGAAGAAAAGCATTTTTACCCGTCATAAAGTAGTTTTGATTTATCATGGTGCTCATGTTGATAAATTTTTTCCGTTATGGCAAAAGCGGCTGAATGATAGGATGCGCATACAGCAAAAAGAGCAGCAAGTGGTGGGCACGGTTGGCAGGTTTACGGCTCAAAAGGCTATTCATTTTCTTATAGAAGCAGCCGTTTCTATCGTATCGGAATACAAGGTAAGGTTTTTGCTGGTTGGAGAAGGGCAGGAAGAAGAAAACCTGCGGGCATTGGTCATCCGGCTGGGCCTTGGAGAAAAAATTACTTTTATGTCTGCCCGTGATATGACGGATGTTTTGGGTGAAATAGATATTTTTGTTACCACTTCTGTTTCTGAAGGGATGCCTCAGGCATTAATTGAGGCGATGACCGCCGGCATCCCCGCAGTAGCGACGAATATTCAGGGGCATTCAGAATTAATCCTTGACGGCGTAACTGGGATATTGGTGCCGCTTGGCGATACTGGGAAAATTGCCGAGGCGATCAAGAGGTTGTTGGCCGACAGGCAGTTGGCTTTTAGAATGGGAGAGTTGGCAAACAAAAGAGCAGTAGAGAATTTCAATTTGGAGGTAACGTTTGAAAAAAACCGGCGGTTATTATATGAAGTAACGAACCAACAGCTGCCGGAAGGTGGTAGTCGGACCTAACCATGAATATTTGTTTTGTAAGCGGAGCATACCCTCCCCAGCATGATGGCATCGCGGATTACACCGCTCAATTGGCGCATGCGTTATTAAAAACCAATGACAGTATCCGCGTAAGCGTAATTACGTCGATAGTCCATGTATCTCAGGATACGCAAGGGCCGCCGAGGATTCATCGAATAGTCAAAAAGTGGAACATCTTTGGTATTGCTGCCATTATTCACTGCGTGCTTAAGGAGCATTTCGATATTGTTCATATACAATTTCCGTCGGTTGAGTATCGTAAGACATTTTTATTCTGCATCTTACCGCTTTTGTTGCGTATGAGCTGTCATGGGATAAAAGTTGTTTTAACCCTGCACGAATTTTCAGTTTCGCGGCCCATTAATAAATTGCGTCAATTCATTTTAAGTATATTGAGCCAGCAGGTTATCGTTACTGATCCTTACGAATATGCTCAAATAGTAAAGCTGCTTCCGGCCGCCACGGCCAAGGTAACCATTATACCCATAGGCAGTAATATCAACACGTGCATGCCAAATGAGAATGTGAGAAGGGTATTGCTCGAGCAATTTGGAGTTAACCTTCAGCCGTTTATTGTTTCTTTTTTTGGCGTCATCCATCCAGATAAAGGTTTCGAATGTCTTTTAAGGGCACTTGCTCAGCTCGTTCGAGATCCCATCCCCGTACATGTGCTGGCTATATCCGATCTCGACCAAGCTCACAACGCGTATCATGCCCATATCGTGCGCATGATCGAAACATTAAAAGTTAAAGCTTTTATCTCGATTACCGGCTATCAAACTCCAGAAAAAGTTTCACAACTGCTTTTTATTTCAGATATATGCGTGCTCACATTTGTTGACGGCGTGAGCCTTCGTCGAGGAACGCTTATGGCTGCGTTAGCACATTATAAGCCAATTATCGCCACGCGAGCGCGTTCTTATGTTCCGGATCTTTTGCGCGACAAAGAGAATATTATTCTTGTGCCCCTGAACGATTGTTGTCAGCTCGCGCAGGCTATCGCAACGCTTTATCGTGATAGCGCATTGCGTGATAAGCTTTCCGCCGGCGCAGCTTCTTTAGCTAAAGAATTTTCCTGGGAAACAATAGCCAGTAGCCACAGAAGGGTATATAATAAAATAATTAACGGAAAAACTTTTAAGTAATTCTATGTATACATTCCTTTTGCCCGCGGTAGTTTTGTTGTATCTAGGCTTAACTTCTAGGCGTCTGATATACGGTATTTACATATTGCTGATACTTATGCCGTATGAGCGCGCGTTTGTCACCAAGGCATACGGCCTTAATATCAAGATGGCAGAGTGGGCCGGCCTTATCTGCGTAGTTTTTTTTCTTTGGAATTATCTTACCAGACCTCAAAAAAAGATGTTTCCTTCCTGGGTGTTGCGGCCGATTCTTATTTTCGCTTTTGTAAATATTGTACTGGGCTTATTAGATCTTCCTCAGGTAATGAAATTCACCGAAACGCTGAATTTCAATTCACCGGGCTTTCGAACCATCAAGGTGGTCTCCTGGTGTGTTTTCTCTATTTTAATAGCTATGGCGACTTGTTATTCGATTAGAGATGCGCGCGATTTGCGTAACGCTATCGGCTTTTTATTGACTTCTACGTTAATCCTGTGCGCCCTTTCCCTTGTCGCTATGATCTGTAATGTCGCGGGTATTTCATTTGCAACTTGGACGCTTATAGGCAGGTCCGGTTTTGTCGGTGTAAAAGGGCCATTCAGCGAACCGCAGTATTTTGCTCTTTATTTGGCAGCTATTGTTCCGATAGCATTAGTGGTATTTATTTTGCGTGTTTATCGCGTGGGGACGCTTCTGACTATTCTGGGAAGCTTTGCTCTTCTTTTGGCCAACTATTTTTCTTTCTCAACCACTGGTTTAGCCGGTGTTACCGTGATGATTGTGGCTATCCCTTTTCTCATCAAACATTACCGCCTTGTTACCACCAGTAAAGGTATGCGTTTTATGATTATTATCGTATTGTCCATTTATATTATTTTCTTGGTAGGTGTATTTTCTAACGTTGATTTTATAAAAGTAACTATTGCCAACTATTTTGATAAGTTAGCCAAACAGGATTCTCGTTGGGCCGGCCGTGTTATGGGTGAGAAGATATTCAAAGATCATCCGCTTGTGGGGGTTGGGCCGGGAAACTGGGAATGGATTGCTTCACAAAAAGGTTATGGTTGGCGGGTCGAAAAAGAAACGTTTGTCAGGCCGTCATACAATTGTCTTTACTGGGAAATATTGGCGGATCTTGGCCTTGCCGGTATGATTCCTTTTGTATGGTTTTTCTTTAGTTTATTCCGCGCTCTCTCCAAGGGCGTGTGGCGGACAAACGATTTGTTTTTGAAAGCTCTTTCGCTCGGGCTCATGCTGGGTATCGCGGTGCTTTTGGGTGAATACTATGTTACTTTTAACTTTTATCGTATTCATGTCTGGCCGATATTCGGTATTGCCCTGGCTACTATCAGGCTTAGTTTCCAGTCAGGGGTGCATAGGCGATGAGTAGGCGGTATGTATATACAAAAAAAAGATATGTTTTGCTTTTTTTCATCGTTGATTTCTTTGGCTTTTTGTTCTACAGGATATTTTCTTTTTTCAAGAAGCTAGCCATTGAAGCGGCCGTAAAAAGGATTGTAGTTGTAGAGTTAGCTCATTTAGGGGACGTGCTCGCCATCACACCAGCCCTGCATCTTTTAAGAAAAAAATTCCCCCAAAGCGCGATTACAGTTATCGTAAGTCCTTGGACGAAGGAGGCGATAGCCGGTAATCCCGACGTTGACGAAGTGTTGGTGTATCGCGCATCATGGTTTGACCGCGAGACTAAAAGGCCATTTTCGTTTCGCGAAACCAAGGCTTTTATTAAAATAATCCGCGCGAAAGCTTTTGATCTGGGGATTGACTTGCGTGGTGACGCAAGGACTATTCTTTTGATGTGGTTTGGCGGGATTAAAAAAAGAATAGGGTATGTCTATGCCGGCGCAGGATTTCTCTTAACGGACATTATTCCTTTTGACGTCAATCTTAGGCAGGAGAAGCATCAGATTGCGCATAACATGGCGTTTATTGAGGCGATTGGCCCACGCGAATCTATAAATAGCGATTTGCGAATGAGAATATTTTTTAGTGAGGAAGACCGACAATATATCAACACATTTTTGCGCAGCAATGGCATAACAGAAAGCGATTTTTTGCTTGTCGTACATCCTGGCAGCGGGCTTGCTTCCAAATGTTGGCCCATAGAAAGGTTTGCGGAGTTGCTCGGGCGTATTACTTGCGCGTATCCGGTGAAGATCGTTGTAGTTGGCGGTGCACAGGAAAAGGAGCTTAGTTTAAAATTACGCGTTTTAACAAAAGCCGTTTTTGTTGATGCGACAGGAAAAACTACCGTAAAGCAACTCGCGGCGCTGATGAGTAGTTGCCGTCTTTTTATCGGTTCCGATTCCGGGGTCATGCATATTGCGTGTGCGTCAGGCGTTCCTGTTGTTGCTATCTGGGGCGGTCACAATAAGCCGGCACATTGGGGGCCGTTAGTGGAGCAGGCAACGGTTATTCATAAAGAAATCGAATGTAGCCCCTGTGGTTTGGCGACATGCGGGCATTTGAGCTGTTTGAAGAATATTACGGTTGACGAGGTCGCCCAAGAAGCGTTCAAGCATATAGCGAGAGACAAACAGATGCGGCCATAGACGGTGTAGTCATGCGTAAAAATATATGAAAATCTGTATTATTAGCGGAACGTTTCCGTATATGCGATGCGGTGTGGGCGATTATACCTGTTGTCTTAGCTCACAATTAAAAACATACAGCGAATTGTCCCTGCGTATTATTACTTCGCAGTACGAACCATTGCAGGCTATCGCCGGTGTGCGTATCGAGCCGAAACTGGAGGGATGGAATTTCCGCGCTATGGCTTCGTTGGCAAAATTATTGCGAAAAGATCCGGTCGACATCCTGCATTTACAATACCCCACGCAAGCCTATAAAAACAAGTTGGCAATAAACTTTTTTCCATTTTTCTTAAAGTTTTACCGCATAAGCACGCCTTTTTTGGTCACACTGCATGATGTGGAAACCGCGCATCCTCTGAATAAGTTGCGCATTGTTCCGTTTTTATTAAGTGCTGGGAAAGTTATTCTTACTGTCGAAGAAGAAAAACAATATATAGAGAAAAGATTACCGTTTCTAAGATCTAAACTTTGCGTGATCAATCTTGGCTCGAATATACAACCCTATACGATGAGCGAGCAAACAAGAGAGGAAATTCGAACATCGTTGGGAGTGGCAAGAGACGAAATATTGATATCACATTTTGGATATATTCTCAGAAAAAAGAAACTGGAAGTATTGTTTTATGCCCTCAGGCGTTTACTTAATGAAGGATATAAAATAAAACTAATCTTGGTCAGCGCTTTTTCTCCAGAAAAAGACAGATATCATAAGACATTGGAAGCTGTTGTCGCTAAGTTTAAGCTAGATAAAAACGTAATATGGGCCGGATATTGCGCCGAAGAAAAAGTTTCAAAATACTTATTCTGTTCTGATATAAATACTCAAATATATCCGGACGGAGCCTCTTTTCATAGGGGCAGCTTCCTTGCTGCTTTAAGCCATGGGCTTGCGATTGTGGGCACTAAGGTTAATGCGTTGCCCGAGGGCTTGAGAGAGGGTGAAAATATACTGACATTTTCTCCGGGGGACATACAAGGCTTGACTAAGGCTATCAGGGCCTTGGCGGAATCGGGAAATCTTAGGAAAGAATTAGGAAAAAATGCCCTCGTACTTTCCAAAAAGTTTTCATGGGAACAAGTGGCAGAAAAGCATTTTCGTCTATACCAGGAAATATTAAAAAATAAGTAATTCAGCATTACATTTCTTTGATTCGGTAGCCCGATGTATAAAAAAGTACTATTAATCAATCCTTCTGTGGCTGGCAGTTATCTTGGCCCTATCCGTCCGCCGGCAAGCTTGGGGTATATAGCCGAATATTTGGCTGCGCACAGCATAGCGTATGACGTTATCGATATGCGTCTTGGTTATCGAGTATCTGTCTTGTGGAGAAAGATCGAGTCGGTAAAGCCTGACCTTATTGGTGTGCCAATATGGAGCTATAGATACAAAGAAACATATAACTTTATTCATGCTATCAAGCAGCGGTATCCCGCTATTGCCATAGCCAGTGGTGGTCCGCATGTTTCTACTTTACGCAAGGAAGTGCTTAAGGGTTGTCCTGAGATAGACTTTGGGGTTGTACTGGAGGGGGAGAATACGCTGGTAGAGTTATGCCAGGGCAGAGAACCTTCGAGTATCAAAGGTTTGTTATACCGCGATGCCGGAGAGGTAGTTTATACCGGAGAAAGAAACTTCACCACAGAGCTCGACGGTGTGCCTTTCCCAAAATACGATAAATTTGAACTTAACAAATATCTCTTGAAGGAAATACTTGTTATTTCTTCGCGGGGTTGTCCGTTTGATTGTATATATTGCCCGGTGAGCTTGGCTATGGGCAAAGTTCTTAGGACTAGAAGCGCCGAAAACGTTGTTGATGAAATCGAATACTGGTATAATAAAAATTACCGGCAGTTTAATTTCGGTGACGACAACTTTACTTTTGTAAAAGACAGGGTACATCGTATCTGCGATGAGATCCAAAAGCGCGGGCTAAGAAATTTAGACTTGCGTTGCGGCAACGGTATCCGGGCCGATAAGGTTGACAAGGCCTTACTTACACGCATGCGGGAAGTGGGGTTTACGTATATTGGCATAGGCGTAGAGGCTGGTAATAACCGAGTTCTTGACAGTATTAAAAAACATGAACGCATCGAACATATCGAGCAGGCGATACAAGATGCGTGTGGGCTTGGCTATGATGTAACTCTGTTCTTCTTGGCAGGTTCTCCGGATGAGAGTTTGTCCGATATCAATGATTCAATAACTCTTGCCCAAAAGTATCCGGTTTTTGACGCCAGATTCTATAATATCATACCGTATCCCGGTACAGAATTATTTGATTGGTTATCAAAAAACAATTATTTTTTGAGAAACTATCAAGATTACCTTAATGATGCTTCGGTCTTTCTTAACCGGCCGCTTTTTACTACTCCGCAATTGGATGTTGCGCAAAGAATAGATTTGTTTCGCCGGTTACGCAGGGTTGAGAACGCTATTTTACGCAAAACTATTAAACGAAAAATGATAAAGCATAAGATCATAGGTTTTATTGCTGCCTACATTCTCACAAGTAGCTTATTCAGGTATCTGATAAGGCATAATAAGTATGTCCGTAATATGATCGAGTGGGCACGGTATAAATTTAGCTCTTCCAAACTTAAGGCGCTATGATAAAAGTCTTAATGTTCAACAAGCTTCATCATGCTTATCGGGGAGGGGTGGAGCGCTCCGTATGCACGCTTTGTAATGAATTAAAAGACAAAGTGGCGATTACGGTTCTTGCGGCGAACACCATCTGTAAGACCGAGAGGGACAATCGGGATGGTTACCCGGTTATACGCGTTGCCAGTTTGGGTAGTATTATGTCTTCAGTACATTTAAGTTTTGGTATACCTTTTTGGTGGAATAAAATCGATTATGACCTTGTACATTTCCATTTTCCTTCTCCGGTGGCAGAGCTGTACTGTCTTGCCTTAACCGACAGGAAAAAGCCCATAGTGGTTACGTATCATTCGGATATCGTCGGCCGCCGAGTTGCCTTAAGCGTATATCGGCCTTTTCTTCGGCAGTTTTTTAAGCGTACGAGCCGGATCATCGCTACCTCTGAAGCGATGGTCGCGCAATCGCCTTTCTTGAGCGCTTTCAAGGAAAAATGTACGGTGATACCATTGGGAATTGATGTTGGAAAGTTTAACGTCAATGAGGTTGTGCGTGCAGGCAGCAGGGCAATACAGGAAAAATTTTGTAAGCCGCTTGTGCTATTTGTGGGCAGGTTAGTGAAATATAAAGGCACTGAGTATTTAATTAGGGCCATGCAGCATGTTCCGGCTGTTCTCTTGGTGGTAGGCGACGGCCCTGAGGCGCCAAGATTAAAAAAAATTGTTCAAGAGTGCGGTTTAGCCGACAAGGTTATTTTTCTTGGCGAAATCAGTGACGGCGATCTGCCGATATATTATCATGCATCTCAATGCGTGGTATTACCTTCTGTGGCGAACAACGAGGCTTTTGGCATAACTCAATTGGAAGCCCAAGCTTGTGCAAGGCCGGTTATCAGTACCTCTTTGGTTACCGGAGTATCTTTTGTCAATCTTGACGGTGTGACCGGTATTATTGTTCCTCCCCGTTCATCCGCCGCCTTGTCGGCGGCCATAAATAGATTGCTTGGCGACAGCGGTCTTTGCGCACGGCTTGGCCAGGCCGGCCGTCAGAGAGTAGAGGCACAATTCAGCAGCACTTTAATGGCAGAAAAAACATTTACTCTTTACAAGGAAGTTTTGTCTTCTGCCAGATAAAAAAATACCAACGCATAAGAAGTCGTAAGCGGTCAGAAAAAAGCAGGATTGATATAAGTTTAGTAAGAGGCTATGAGCATATCCAAATATATTTTTTTATCAATAATTATAAGTTTTTCACTGGTGTTATTGGGTGATAGCCTTGTTCTGCAAAGAACCGTAAATCCGCCAATCGCGCAATTTTCTCACGGTCAATCTGTATATTTTATGAAAATTGGCGGCGACGCCGATTATTATTTACGCATGGCTCAAGGTGAATTCTCCACTGTTCCCGCGCCTTTTCGCTATCGTATTTTTCTTCCGTTTATCGCACATTTTTTACCGTTCGCATCACACACATCTTTTAAGTTAATTTCTTATGCCAGCCTTTTTATTCTGTATATTTTACTATTATTGCTTTGTAGAGATATGCATATTGCTCCGCTTCCGGCATTCTTTACTCTGTTTGCTTTTTTTGTCGCACCCTGGCAGTTATATATATATCATAATCCTTTTTATTTCGACGCTTTTGGCCTGCTTTTGATTACACTGATGATCTGGGCTTATCTCCATCGTTTTTTTCTTTTATTTCTTTTTGCGAGTATTATAGGAATATTTTCACGAGAAAATACTATTTTTATAGCGCCATGGTGGGTTATGGCCAGGGAAAGGAAGAGGGGAATATTGGTTTTGGTGATAATATTGCTGGCATATATTCTTTCGCGTATTTTTTTATCGAGTTCGCTTACTCAGCCGTTTGCACAAGTGGTAGATGAGTTCTCAAAAATTAATATTATCAGCCAATTTTCGCACATACCTCGTTGGGGGGCTTTGGCTAATGTATGGGGGGGATATTGGTTGTTAGCAATGGCCGGGATTGGTTTATTACCCAATAAATTATTTATTTCATTGTCAGTCGGATTTTTACTTATGTTTTGCGGCACGATAGTATCATTTTTTTTTGCTGCGGCTTATCAGCGTATGGTGCTATTCCTTTTGCCTTTTCTTTTCTGTTTTTGTGCACCATTATTTTCCATATTGCTGCGCAGGCGGCTATTCGTTATTTTTATTTTTGTGCCTCTGCTTATCGCCAAATTATTTTGTGGCATGGCAACCGTGTTTACGGCTTGGGATAGCTGGGTCTTTTCAAGTTTTTTGCCCAGAGGAATACTTTTGACAATAGATTTATTAATAAGCATTTATATTATCTACATGTTTCGCTTTGAAATATTTGCCGGGTTAAAAGAAAAAAAGAATTATTCTTTAGGGCATCTCTGGAGGGGGTCCGAATATATTAAAAAAAGAATAATATATGGTAATGAAAGGAGACTAAAATTATGAAGATGATGGAGCGGATGAGAAGATGGTTTAAGCTGCGGTTTGCGATCACCTATCCTTTTGGGCTTTTTCTTTTGTTGTACTGTAGCCCCACACACCGGTCTTTTGTGGTGGGCATGGGGTTTATTATGGCGGGTTTACTCTGGCGGGTCTGGGCCAACGGTTATGCCATAAAAACAGAAAAGCTTACCACCAGCGGTCCTTATGCTTTTATGCGGCATCCGCTTTATTTCGGGACTATGTTGGTGGCCATAGGTTTTATGGTTATGTTGCGTACTTCCTTGGCTGGTTTTTGCTTTATTGTAATTATGTTATTGGTATATTATCGCACCATGAAAAACGAAGAGCGGGCCTTAACCGAAAAGTATGGCGATAAATACTTGCGTTATAAGTCCAAAGTTCCCGCGCTGTTCCCTGCTTTTTTCCCTTATCCGGAAGGGGAGAAATGGGCTTTTAGCATAAGAAGAGTTATAGAGAACACAGAGTATAAATTATTTTTTTGGGTCATCAACATCGCAATAATTTTTCGCCTCAAGGGATATTTTTTTATCGAACATGCAACATTCAGCGCTAAAATATGGTTATTGATAGCATTATTTTTTATATTCGCCGCGGTTGACATAACAGGTGAGATTGTAAAGTGGCGGAGAAAGCGTGTGGCGGCAAAAATGCACCGCCAGTAGACAATGGTATTTAATCGACGCGCAGATAACCCTGGCAAAGCCAGGGCTAAAATGCGCCAAAGATTATCTTCCGGGATGCCTTTATACCGTAAAAATTTTCTATCAAAATTTTCACGGAGCATCACGGAACCTATTGGCCGACGAGGTTGTGGGAAATTATCCTGTTCGTAAAACGAGCGTGAGAATTTCCCGCATATTCAGCCGAGTCGGGAATATCCAGAGAAACCACGGGCTTTAGTCCAGCAGACCGAAGGCCTAGTGGATAGCTCGCGGAGGTTCATTGTATGAATAAATATGATATAGCGGTTGTCGGCGGTGGGGCTTCCGGGATCGTGGCGGCTATCGCTGCGGTATCGAGAGGTGGGCGTGTAATTTTATTGGAAAAGAACAAGGCCGTTGCCAGAAAAGTAATGATCAGTGGTTCCGGCAGGTGCAACATCTTTAACGAGTGTTTAAACGAAGACCGCTATAATTCCGAAGCAAGATGCCTAGTTAAAAATATTTTTTCTCGTTTCGGCAAGGCCGACATGGTGAGATTTTTCGAATCGCTGGGGTTAAGGCTGTATGCACAGGAGGGCAGAGTTTTCCCGGTCACTAACCAGGCAGCGTCGGTGGTGAAAGCTTTGGAGATAGAGCTTAAACGTTTGGCGGTGCCTGTCGAGTTTGATTTTGAAGCCATCCGTATTGTCGTCCAGCAAAAAGGTTTTGTGATCACGGCCTCATCGGGCAAGAATATTTTTGCTTCGCGCCTGATTATTGCCGGAGGCGGGAAAACCTACCCCGCCTTAGGCTCCGATGGCAAACTGTATGATATCGCCAGCCAGTTTCGTCATTCGATAGTCGAGCCAGTGCCAAGCGCTGTTCCTTTGGTGGTAAAACACAAGTTGTGCCATTTATTGCAGGGTCAAAAGATTTCGGCACGTGTACGGAGTATTATTTCCGACAAAATGAGCATCCAGATTGCCGGTGAATTGCTTTTTACGAAATACGGTTTATCGGGTACGGCGATATTAGATGTGAGCGACGAAATATCTATCGCGGTTCATAGAAACAAAAATCAAGCTCAGGTTTCGGTTGATACAGTTCCTTTTATGGAATCGCAGATGTTAAAAGAATGGTTATGTGCGAGGATCAAGAGAGGGGTTAGAGAGGCCGATATGCTCATAGGGATATTGCCGAACAAATTTTCTCTTGTCTTAGAGCCTATCGTGCAGAAAAAGAATCTTGATGTCCTCGTTGCCGCATTGAAGGATATGCGTTTTACCGTAAGCGGTACGAGAGGGTGGAATGAAGCTGAATTTACTTGTGGCGGTATTGACGTGCACGAGATTAATGCCGAAACCCTGGAATCAAACTTGCAAAAAGGATTATATTTTTGCGGAGAGATACTTGATGTGAACGGCGCCCGGGGCGGTTATAACCTAGCCTGGGCCTGGGCTTCGGGGCATGTGGCAGGAGAAGCGGCCGCAGCATAACGGTAATACAGGTTGAGTACCTAAAGAAGTATGCGTACAATAATTCTTGCTTCGCGATCAACGGCGCGTAAAAGGCTGCTTAGGCAAACAGGCTTATCGTTTAAGGTTGCTGTCGCGCGGGTCAAAGAGAGCCACTCGCTTGAAAAAGGATGCCCGGCCCTGGTTATGGAAAATGCGCGTAAGAAAGCCGAAGTTGTCGCAGGCCGGTTCAGCTCCGGCATAGTGATTGCCGCGGATACGGTGGTTTTGGTAGGAAACAAAATTATCGGCAAGCCAAGAAATATGCAGGATGCCTTTAGAACGCTGCAGTTACTTTCGAAAAGGCCGCAGTGGGTATATACTGGTTTGGCGGTTATAGATATTGATAACAAAAGACTGCGTATGGATTACGAAAAGACCAAAATATATATGTATCGTCTCACTGGCCGGCAGATCCGTAATTATTTTAAGCGGGTTTGCCCTCTGGACAAGGCCGGTAGTTTTGATATTCAGGGTTTAGGAGGCATTTTTATTGACCGGATCGAGGGTTGTTTTTATAATGTAGTTGGTTTGCCTCTGGCCAAGCTTGCAAAAATGCTGAGCAAAATGGGTTTAGATATTTTTGATGTGCGCTAACAGGTGTTAGATATGAAACATATTCATAAGCCAAAACAAGTATTGGTTGCTGACAAGTTATCCGAGTATCGCTTGGTAGACAGAAAGAAGATAAAGGTTTGCATCGCGATTACTTTTATAACTATGCTTGTGGAAATTATTGGCGGGATCATGACTAATAGTTTAGCTCTGATTAGTGACGCCGGACACATGTTTACACATTTCTTTGCTTTGGCGGTGAGTATGAGTGCGATGGCAGTTGCCGAGCGGCCGGCTTGTCATCACCGTACGTTCGGCTTTTATCGCATCGAAATACTCGCCGCGCTATTTAATAGTTTATTTTTATTTGCGGCAACCATCTGGATTTTTATAGAGGGCATACGCAGGATTATGTACCCTAAAGAAATAGCTGGCTGGGAGATGTTTGTTGTTGCCTTGATTGGCCTGGTGGTGAATGTGGCCAGCGTCTTGATTTTGCACGGTTCTCGCCGGCACAACCTCAATATTAAAAGCGCATTTTTGCATATGGCGGCGGATACACTTTCGTCTGTTGCGGTTGTCGTCGGTGCAGTGGTCCTTTCTTTCACCGGATGGAACATCATCGATCCCATCTTGAGTATTGTTATCGCCGGCATGATTGCATTTTGGGGATGGGGGCTATTTAAAGACTCGGTGAATATTTTACTCGAAGCCGCACCAAAAGGTATCCATAGTGACGATATCCGTATTTCTTTGATGTGTGCCATTCCTCAGATAGAGGAGATCACTGATTTGCATGTGTGGGAGATCACTTCGAAAATGTATTCACTCACTGCGCATATCAAACTTAAAGACGAGCCGGACCGCGGGGTAGCTCGGGAGATATTGCATAAAATTAGACATACGGTTAACGAACGTTTCGATATTGAGCACGTCACTATCGAATTTGATTAATTTTATGATAAAACCGCGTTATTTCAGAAACATAATTATTACGCCCAGGCATCAAGAAATATACAAGCGTCTTGGGTATCGTCATGGCGTTACGGGGATCTTGCGTAAGCAAAAATATCTCATTGAGCGCTATATACAGGAAGCCGGGCCGCTATTAGCCATATGTGCAGGTTTTCAGCGCTTAGTTATCGTAAAGAAAAATAAAACCTCTATAGTGCTGTCTGGTGGGGTGCGTTTTCGTAGCAGGCTTCTGGTGCGTTTATTGCGAGATTGTGATGAAATGGTGTGTATGGCGGCTACTGCCGGTAAAGGTATCGTGGAAGCTATTCAAAAAGAACAAAAAAAAGATTTTGTGCGCGCGGTCATTTTTGACGCGGTTGCCAGCGTCGCTGTCGATGCCTGCCTTGATTGGCTGCAAAATTATATCGCTCAAGGATTGCAGCGTCAGGGTAAGCAACTTCTTGGTAAGCGTATTTCCTGCGGCTATAGCGATTTTTCGCTCAGCAATCAAAAAATTATCTATCGTATGTTGAAATTGAAACGGTGCGGTATTACTATGACCAAGCAATATATGTTGATACCGGAAAAGTCAGTCACTGCCATTACTGGTATAATAACTGCGAAAATATGAAAGAAAAAATAGCACAATTATTGCGTCGAAAAGTATTGTTGCTGGATGGTGCAACCGGGACCGAGTTACAGCACCGGGGTATGCCTCCAGGAGTATGCCCGGAGAATTGGTGTCTTGATCATCCCGATGTTCTTGTTCGTGTGCACGCCGATTACTTTGCGGCCGGAGCCGATATTGTGTATACCTGCACGTTTGGGGCAAACCGTATAAAACTTAGCGAATATAAGATAAAAGATGTCTTTTCTGTGAATAAAAAACTTGCCGAGATCGCGCGCCGAGCGGCAGGTAAAAGCGGCCTTGTTGCCGGAGATATTGGCCCAACCGGCAGGTTTGTCGAGCCTTTTGGCGATCTGGCATTTGAGGAAGCGGTTGAAATTTTTAAAGAGCAGGTTCGCGGTTTACTTGAAGCAGGGGTTGATTTGCTGGTTATTGAAACGATGATGGATATACAGGAGGCCAGGGCGGCATTGTTAGCCGTTAAGGAATTGGCCGATATTTTTACTATTGTTACCCTGACTTTTGATAAGGGGGGTAGAACCTTGCACGGAAACGAACCGGTCAGTTCGCTAATTACGCTGCAAAGCCTAGGAGCGGATGCGGTAGGCTGTAATTGTTCTACCGGACCGCTTGATATGCTTCGATGTATTCAGGCCATGCAGCCGTATGCGACAGTGCCACTGGTGGCAAAACCTAATGCCGGCATACCCAGGCTCATCGATGGTAAGACCGTTTTTACGATGCAACCGCGCATCTTTGCAAAAATCAGCAGAAAGTTAATCTGTGCGGGTGCACATCTGCTTGGCGGTTGCTGCGGGACAACGCCCGAACATATCAGGTATTTAAAAGCGCAAGTAGCAAGAATAAGGCCGGAAAAGTCTGCACGGGTTTCATTGTGCGCTTTGAGTTCCGCGCGCGGCCACATAGTTATCGGTAAAAAGAACAAAGTTATTATTGTCGGCGAGAAAATCAACCCGACCGGAAAGAAGAAAATGCAAGCCGAACTTTTAAAGGGAAAGCTTACTCTTGTCCGTCAGTTTGCGAAAACACAAGAAGTCCAGGGCGCCAAGCTTCTGGACGTCAATGTCGGCGTTCCCGGTATTGACGAAGTAAAAACAATGCGTATGGTTATCTCAAGTTTAGCGCTCACTACCGATTTACCTCTCGTTATCGATTCAGCCAAGATAGAGACTATAGGGACAGCACTTCGCCTGTACCCTGGCCGAGCTCTTATTAATTCGATTTCCGCAGAAGGCGATAAATTACCCAAGCTTGCGGCATTAGCGAAGAAATATGGAGCAATGTGTATACTATTGCCTCTTGCGGGTAAACAGATTCCGCACAGTTTCAATCAGCGCAGGTTGTTGATTCGTGCTTTGGTTGCTCAGCTACGCAAGGCAGGTATACCCAAGGATGATATTATTGTAGATGTGCTTGCTTTAGCAGTTTCTTGCTACCCCGGGAGTGCGCAAGAAACCTTAAAAACGATAGCCTGGTGTACCAGGATCCTGAAATGCCGTACCATTATCGGGCTTTCCAATATTTCTTTTGGTTTGCCTCAGCGGCATCGCATTAATAGGGTATTCCTTGATATGGCTGGACGCAAAGGTCTTACTTTTGCGATAGCCGATCCAGAGGATACAAGGCCTTTGCGCGACACGTGGGCCAGGAATCTGTTACGGAATAAAGATAGGGGCGGTATAAAATATATCGAGAAATATAGACAGCAGGATCAGAGTGGCGATATGCCAAAAAAAGTGGACAGGGTTTCTCCGAGAGAAAGGATATTTACCGCGATCATGGAAGGCGAACGGGATGGTATTGGCGATAGCATACGCAACGCCATTCATTTGGGAGCGGCGCCTGAGGTGTTAATGCAAGAGGTGATGATACCTGCGTTGGTGAAAGTGGGAACGTTGTTTGAAAAAAAGCAATATTTTCTTCCGCAATTGATTGCAAGTGCACAGGCGATGAAGGAAGGTTTTAAAGTCGTAGAACCGTTTTTACAGAAATCAGTAACAGGGCAAAGTCAAAGAAAGGTAATACTGCTTGCTACCGTTGAGGGCGATATTCATGATATTGGGAAGAATATAGTAGCTTTAATGCTTAAGAACCACGGTTTTATCGTTATTGATTTGGGAAAAGATGTTTCCAGGGCAAAGATTGTTACAGCGATTAAAAAACATAACCCGGATATTGTGGGGCTTTCGGCATTGATGACTACGACTATGGTACATATGGGGGGCGTGGTTAAGGCGGCCCAGAAAGAGGGGTTGCAGTGTAAATTTATGGTGGGCGGAGCGGTGGTGAATAGTGCGTACGCAAATTCCATAGGTGCCGCATACGCTAAAGATGCGGTAGAGGCGGTTTCTCTTGCAAAACAGCTTTAGCATAAATCCACGGGTGTTGGTATGCTATTAACCTGCCAAGATTCATATTTGTATAGCATGTATACGATTTAGGCGTGAAGAGCAAAAATATGAGCGGACTATATCTTGGCGTTTTATGTAGCAGCCTGTCGGCGCTTTTGTTTGAAATTTCTCTTACCAAGTTATTTTCCGTAATTCTCTGGTACCATTTTGCTTATTTGGTGGTGTCTTTGGCTCTTTTCGGTATTGGAGCGGGCGGCCTCATTACCTTTTTTTTTGAAAATTACCTCAAGAAAAATATTACTCAAGTCCTGCCGCGTATGGCAATTTTGCAATTCGTAGGTATTATATCCTGCCTTGCATTCATATTAAATTTCAAAATAACAGCAGGTTTTCACAAGGCCACGCTTCTTAGAACCATTTTATTGTATATTTCTTGTTCGTTCCCTTTTATGATTTCAGGCGCAACTACCTCTCTGACTATGCGTGTTTACGGGGAAAAAATTCCCAAGATTTATTTCTTTGATCTCATTGGCGCTGCGATGGGATGTATTGTCCTCGTCGTGGCTATTACTTATTTTTCAGCTCCAGCGGTAGTTATCATCGCTGGTTTTTTTGCGTTAGCGGCTTTTTTGTGTTTTTCTTTTTTTCTAAGGTTGTTATCGGTCCCCACGGCTTTTATCGTAATGATGATGGCAACCGGTGTTATCTATACCCACACGCAAACAGATATTTTTTCCATTAAGTATACGAAACTTTACCGGGAAAGAAAAGACCTTATGTATGAAAAATGGTCGCCGTTGGCCAGGATAACCGTATATCCAGGAATCTTTTGGGCTAAGGATGTAAATGCGCCTTTTGGCTGGGGAATGAGTAAAAAGTTCGTCTCAAAAGGCCCCATAAAACAGCTTTGGATTGAGCAGGATGGTTGCGCCGGCACCCCGATCACTCAATTTGACGGTGACTTTAGGAAATTAGACTTTTTGAGGTATGATGTTACTGCATTTGCATATTATCTGAAAGATAAACCTACCACTTGTGTTATCGGTTCAGGCGGTGGCAGAGATATACTTACCGCGCTTTTGTTTGGGGCGCCAAAGGTGACTGCATGCGAGATAAATCCGGTTATCGTTAATTTGTTAAGAAATCAGTATCGTAGTTTTTCGGGCAATCTTTATGATTTAGCGCAGGTACAAGTGAAAGTCGCCGAAGCGCGTAACTATATCAGAAGCTCTCAAGAGCATTTTGATATCATCCAGATGTCGCTTATCGATAGCTGGGCAGCAACGGTTGCGGGAGCGCTTTCTTTGAGCGAAAACAGCCTTTATACCGTAGAAGCATTCGTTGATTACCTAAGACATCTTAAGCCGGATGGGGTTTTGTCAATAACACGTTTCCTTTCTATGCCTCGCTCACAATGTTTGCGCGTAGCGGTAATAGCCCGTAAAGCGTTAGAGAATACAGGTATACAATATCCTTGGCAGCACATTGCTGTTGTCGCCACGCATCCTTATCAAGGGCTGGCAACGGTGATCATCAAAAAAAGCCCCTTTACACCGCCGGAAATAAAAACTATTCAAGATGCAGCCGGGCAATTGAATTTTTCGGTTCTTTATCTGCCCGACCAATGCCAAGACGCTGCTTTTTGCATGGCGATGACCGAACCGCTTAAAAATATCATAGAAAAATCATATTATGACGTGAGGCCGGTAACTGACGATCGGCCGTTTTTCTTCCAATTTCTTTATTTCTCGAAAATATTTGACCTCTTTACGGGAAAAGCTTTGCACGGGCAACATATGAATTATTATGCCCAGCTCGTTATAGCAATTTTACTCATTATTTCGTCTATACTTATTCTTTCGTTTTATATAGTGCCGCTTATGATTTCCAGAAAGACTGGCACGATGTCGCGTCCGTGGTCATTGTATTTTATGTTGCTTGGTCTGGGTTTTATGTTTGTAGAAATTCCTTTGCTGCAAAAAGGCTCTTTATATTTGGGGCACCCCACCTACAGTATATCGGTAGTGCTTTTCGCAATGCTTATTTTCAGCGGTTTAGGCAGCTATTACAGCGGTAGTATCGATATCAAAAATTTGCCCCGTTTTTTATTCTATTTCCTTTGTTGGACAACTATTACGCTTACAGTCGTTACCTTTTGCCTGGAGTACATAGTATCTTGGACGATCGGTTTTATGCCCCCTCTTAAGATATTTATTTTTATGTGCTGTACCGGCCTCATGGCATTTTTTATGGGGACTGCTTTTCCTTCGGGGATGCGGCTATTGAACCATTCTCATCCGACACATATTCCCTGGGCCTGGGCTCTTAACGCTGGTGCCTCAGTCCTAGGTTCAGTGATAGCTATGGGTATTTCTATAAACTTCGGATATCGTTATGTGCTTTGGTGTGGTGTGTGGGCTTATCTTTTAGCTGGCGTGCTTGTTAGATATTTGATGACAATCAAAAAACAGCATTCTTAATATGTATGCAACCATAATACAAAAACGTTCGAAATATGTTTTATCCATCATGAATCTTTTTAAGAAGCATTGGCCGCTGGTGACGGTATTGATAATTTTTTGGTGTGCGCTTTTAACTCTCCTGGACGCTTCTTTGGAAAAAACTTCCGGCCATCTCATTTACGCTCTCGACGATCCGTATATTCATATGGCAGTCGCAAAAAATTTTGTGCAGCACGGTGTGTGGGGGGTAACTAAATATCGTTTTTCCTCGGCAGTTTCTTCGCTTTCCTGGCCTTTACTTCTGGCGGCCTGCTACGCTGTTTTTGGCGTGAATGAATTAGCGCCATTTATCCTTAACTGTATTTTTGTGCATGTTTTGATCTGGTTTGCTTATGTAATAATGAAAAAAAATGGTTTTACGCCGTTTTTTTCTTTCGTAATATTGCTATTTCTGCTATTTGTAACCCCTTTGCCTTCTCTTATTTTCGGCGGACAAGAACACATTTTACATACTCTTTGTACTATGATTTTTGCCTATTATGTGAGCTGTCTTCTTTGCCGGAAAAAACAAGCGTATGGCGTATTTTTATTTTTTCAATTAGGCATATTATCCTGTTTGGTTACTATGGCGCGTTACGAGGGGATATTTATAATTTTAGCCGCAGCGTTTTTGTTGTCAGCACGCAAAAAGTTCATGTCTGCTTTCCTACTTGTTGCAATTAGCTTGTTGCCGCTGGCAATCTATGGATTTATCGCGGTAAAACAAGGGGCTTATTTTCTGCCCAACTCCATCATCTTAAAGTCAAAAATATTTCAGCTGTATCAGCACAATCTTAAAAACCTGATATCTTTTGATTATGACAATATAAAAATACTTTTTTCTCTTTTTTTATCTCCGCTTGTTATGGCGGCAATTATCACAGGTATACTGCTTAAGAAGAAAGAAAAAAGTTTCTGGCATCCTGCTATCGTGATGTCAACGCTTTTTATTATGGCTAGTCTGCCGCACATGTTTTTTGTGGGCAGGGGGCACGGATTTTCGCGCTACGAAGCTTACTTAGTAGCTTTTGGTATAGTTAGTATTTCGTTTACATTGCATAGCTTCCTGCCTGTTTTAAGGATGCGACGTTCCCAACCGAGTTTTCTTTCCATGCGTATATTTTCTTTGATTGCTATTGTACTTTTATCTGGGTTGCTTATGGTGCGAGCAGTGTGTTATTTTCTCGCTGCACCCCTTGCAACCAAGAATGTGTATGATCAGCAATATCATATGGGGTTGTTTCTCAAGAAATATTACCAAGGGCAAACCGTTGTTTTAAATGACATAGGCCTTGTTAACTATCTTGCTGATATCCGCTGTTTAGATTTATATGGGTTAATGGATGGCGAAATAGCAAACGCAAAGCTTAGCGCTGTATGCGACACTCAGTATGTATATAATTTTGCCAAAGTTAACCAGGCAAAAGTTGCAATCGTGTATGATTTATGGGTGCGCTGGGCCTGTGGCGCAGTACCGCCGCAGTGGTTGCTTCTGGGGCAGTGGAGGATTAAGCGCAATGTTATATGCGGTGATGAAGTTGTCTCTTTGTATGCGGTTGATCCTTCCGAGAGAAAAAGGCTCGTAACCTGTCTCAGAGATTTTTCTAATCAGCTTCCTTATGACGTGAAACAAAGCGGAGAGTACCGGCAATGATACGTATACTATCGTCTTTTCCGGGTATGGTTGTGCTGACGACTTACGGTGTATTGGCTACGTGTTGTAGTACCCTTATTTTTATTGTCATGATTTTTTGTCCGCTTTATGTCGCCTATCTTTTTGTACGCCGTTTCCACCCAGGGCTTAAATTCTGTGAACGCTGGGCAGCTGCCGGCATTGTTGCTGTTTGTTTGGCCGTGATTATTTTTAATATTACCGCATATATACATTTTTTTAACCGGTATCTTGTGGCCGGCATATGCCTGTTTTTTGCTTTCTTTGGCCATTTATTCTGGAGAAAACATGCTAATTTTTTAAGCGAAAAAGCAACTATAAAAAGTTGGCAAGAAGAAATGATGCGTTCGCGTTGGTGCATATTATTTTTTATGATCTGCGGTTCGTTGTTGGTCTCGCTATTAAGGAGCCTGACCTTACCGCCTCTATCGTGGGATTCGATGTTATATCACTTATATTTTGCGGGGACATGGGTCCAGAACAAAGGGGGAGGGCTTTTATTTGAGCCGGATGTGATAAAGTGCGTTGCTTCTTTTCCTCATAACGGTGAAATAATCGCAGCGTGGTTGATGCTTCCTTTTCATGGCGATCTTATGGTCAATACCATGAATTTTTTCTTTATTGGTATCGGCGGATTGAGTATTTATGCGTTAGGCAAAGAACTTAATTTAAGTAAAAGTTTTTCTTCTCTGCTAACTTGTTCGCTGTGTTTTTCGCCCATGCTCTATAGCTACATAACAACACAGTATGTCGACATATTGGTTTTTACCGCATTGATTAACGCTATATTATTTTTCTTTCGCTTCTTAAGGACACAAAAAAGGATAGATGTGTTTTTTATGTATATAGCTTTAGCGCTTGCGGTAGGTACTAAATATTCCGCTTTACCGTTAACAATGTTATTGTGTTTTCTTTCTTCTCTGTCGGTGCTTTCCGGTAATATCGCTTTAACGCGTAAGATACGGAGAACCATTTCATTTATCGGCGTGGGCTTGTTGGTCTTAATTATTGTAGGTGGAAGTCAATATTTCATTAACTGGAAAGAAACTCGCAATCCTTTTTATCCCAATAAGGTCTCTATGGGAAAGCACATTATTTTTCCCGGATCTTTGTATTGGGAGAATGTTGCTAAAGATAAGGAGGTAACTAGTTTACGCGACGATTTTTTCAGCATTATAAAACTATCTATTTATCCACCGGATGACTTACCGCGCTCTGCCGGTTTGAATTTTATTTTTTTCGGTATTATTGCATTTTTTTCTATTTTTCGTCCAGCCGGAAACTCTAAAAAAATAATATGGTTTTTAACGCTGCTTTGGCTATTGCCGGTGATACTTATGTATACGAGTAATTCCGCAAATATTATACTTATTCGGCGCTTCTTGCCTTTCGATGCCGCAAGGTTTTTATCGGTATCATTTGCACTTATGGCTATCGTCGCAATATTACGGCTCGCCATAATCAAGAAAAAATTAATAGTGAAAGTTTTCTTGGCGCTTTTTATTGTGTGGGATTTGCATCGGATTAATTACCAGCTGCCATTTAGTTATAAACAGCTCTATTTTTTTCCGGTCATTTTAACATTGTTGGCAATATTCTTGTGGCTTGTTTTTAAGTTTAGTCGCATAATAATTAGGTTAACCGCGCGCTGTAATGTATTTATGTTATTTATGTCGGGCCTCGTCGCGGTTACACTTTTTGTTTCTGTTTTACAGAAATATCGTGATATTACCAGGGTGAACTCTTTGAGTAAATGTGCAGATTTGCATGATTTTCCACGAGAATTTATAAAAGGCTGGGGGTGGTGTGACAATCCGGCTCAATCTCAGATTATTGCTTTTACGACCGACTTTAGGTCTTGGGATGATCGGTGGTTTCTTTACCCTCTTATGGGGCGCCGGTTACAAAATAAAGTTATCCACGTAGCGGCTGATAGCGAAGGTTTTGGAACTTTTGCCGAGCGTAGAAATTATCTAGCCTGGAAAGAAAATCTCAAGTCTAGTAAGGTTGATCTTATTTTCATCCAGAAGCCGTGGCCAATTGAGTTAGAGTGGGTTTCTCAAAACCCTCAGCTTTTTAAACTTGAACAGCAGGGTGAAGCATTTTGTGTCTATCGAGTCATATCGCAAAAATCCGCGGCGAACATGGCTTGGGTAAATTGACTCTAGAAATGAGAATATCTATGGTATTAAAACTACGCACAAAAATTAGTTCGGTAATAGGCAAGATAAAGTTTTTTACGAGGGCGATCGTGATCGGATGGTTTAGATTGGAGTGTGTATATGACCATTTTTTTATCCGTACTTTTAACCAGAATACGGTGATTGTTGATTTTGGTGCCGGTAAAGGAGAGTTTGCGGCCTATATTACTGGCCGCTTTCCGCATGCGCGCGTTTTTCTAGCTGAGGCGAATCCTGATTTGGCGCAGAAGCTTATTGACATCTTTGGCGCTAAAGGCAACGTGACAGTTGCCAATACTGCTATTGGTGCTCATTCTGCCTCGAGTGTCAAATTCTATTTGAGCCGTGACCTGATAAGTAGTTCTCTGTATGAATCTTTGAGTAAATTAGGAGGGTTGGCGGAAAGCGGTGCATGTGAGGTTACGATTAGCATGCATAGCTTAAACGATTTTTTCGCGCTGTATAATCTTGATAGGATTGATTTACTCAAAATTGATATTGAAGGCGCAGAATTTGAACTTTTTGAAAACTTCTCAAAGCGCGATTTTACGCGCGTTACGCAAATATCCGTAGAGTTCCACGATTTCTTAGATCCTTTGTTGCGCGATCGAATGCAAAGTTGCGTCGATCGGCTGCAAAAGCTAGGTTATTCGTGTATCCATGCGGGGATAAATTTTATGTATGGTTCGGAATATTACAATTGTTTATTTTATGATCGTAAACGTCTTGGTTGGAATAATCTTTCAAGGTACCTGAAAATTCCGCAATGGCTGTACCGTTAACTTTCGGGAAGCGGTATGGGTGTCGGCAGATAATGTGTGGGTGGTCGGTGACGGATATATGAAAATTCGGTCAGAGGTTAAAACTTTTATGAAACGAATGCTGCGGCGTTTACGGTGTAAAGCGCGAGATATGCTTGAGATGACGAGGGTCTTGCGGTATGTCTATGCCGGCAATAATGTTGTGCAAAGCCAGCATGGTAAAATTATTGTTTCTATCAACGATAAACAGCTCGGGTTTTTCCGGGCGATATTACGTAAGCGAAGCAGCGATTTTGCGGTTTTTCGACAAGTATATATTCAACGTGAGCAAGGTGTGCTTGTAGAGAAAATCGTTCGTGATAACGAAAAAGACGATGTGCGTTATATTATCGACGCAGGAGCGTATACCGGTTATACGTGTATCTATTTCAAGAGAATGTTTCCGCAGGCAAAAATTGTTGCGGTTGAGCCGGAGTCAAACAACTACGCTTTGCTTCTTGATAATATTAGGCTTAACGCTTTAGAAGACATTGTTGCCCTGAACCGCGGATTGTGGGTTGACGATGCGGGCTTGGAAATTACCAGGGAGCTTGGAGATGGCAGGGACTGGTCAGCGGCCGTAAAAGCATCTCAGGCGCGGGTACCGATTCTTCGGGGTATCGCTATGAAAGAAATAATGTATACCTATCAATTGCCCTACATCGATATTTTGAAGATTGACATTGAAGGGGCGGAGTGGTCCATTTTTGACAACCACGAACATCTTGCAACGTTTCTTCCTTTGGTGCGGTATTTGGCCATGGAGATTCACGAAGAAGTCCACGCAAAAGAAAAGATCTGCAAGCTATTAAAAGATTTTCATTTTGAATACTTTTTTTATCAAGAATTAATCATTGGATATAATACCAAATTTAATAAACCACGTTAAATATATTTATGATCAAGGGAATGCACATGCGGGCAAAACACTTCTTTTCCAGGTTGTCAGCTTTTTTAAAAAGAACATACGCCAAGAATATCTATTTGTATGTGAGAAAACAAAAGGTGACGACTATGCTGCTCGGGCCATTGTATAAGCGTAGCTCGGGATTCATAGAAATTCATTTGACCTATCGCTGCAATCTAAAGTGTTTTAACTGTGATGTTTCTTGCAGACAGGCTCCTAGTGATGAAGATATGAGGCTTGGGCAGGTACAAAAGTTTATCCAGGAAAGCATCGATAATAACGTGTGTTGGGAACGGATCAGGCTTATGGGGGGAGAACCAACCTTACACCCGCAACTATATGAAGTTCTTAATGTATTGCTTGATTATAAAAAAAAATATTCACACACTACTGAGGTGGTCATACTTACGAATGGTTTCGGTAAAACAGTCCAGGATATTCTTAAAAATTTGCCGGAAGGCGTTGAAGTTAATAATACTGCCAAGCAGTATCCTCATCAAGATTTCAGGCGTTTTAACATGGCGCCCGTAGATTCTGTTTTGTATCAATGGGCCGACTATACCAATGGTTGTTCCGTAATTTCTGATTGTGGGATTGGGCTGACGCCTTTTGGCTATTATCCTTGTAATATTGCAGGGGGTATTGACCGGGTCTTTGGTTTCGACAAAGGCAGGAAGAAACTTCCCTTACGTCAAGATATGATGGTTGATCAATTAAAAACTTTTTGTAGGTTGTGCGGTCATTTTAGGCCGCCAAAACTTACCAACAAAGAAAAAATGTCTAGTATATGGAAAAAAGCTTATAAAAAATATAAATTTGTTCAACCAATTCTAACGCCTTATTAAAATGCAATAGTTGTTTGTGGTTTTGCAGCGCGGGATCTTAAGCCTTATGGCAGGCTGTTTTGACAGATAGGTTATCGTTGCGTTACTTTATAACGTAATTGTGCCGAAATCTCAGGATTCAGGCTTACGCAGATCATTAAAGTATTGCTTTCGTGTCGCGCCCCGGCATTTACAATAAGCATTTCGGTTACATGCTAAAGATTATGAAAGATCTCATCAAAGCTTTCTCAAGTAACATGAGAAATATCTTGGCGAATATTTGGTATGAAGCGAGGAGATTGTATTATGTGGGTATTGTATCCCGCTTGAACGATTTTTTCATACAGGCACGGTCGAGTAAAAATTATTCTCTTTCATCATGGGAAGCGCATCTGCAAGACGAAATCATTTTTTGGGAAAAATGGCTCAAAACTGCCGAAGCCGCGCGAGACAAGGAATATCTTCGGCTAAGAGACCCGCGCTCGAGCTTACAAAATATATTTTTAATGTTTCTTCCGGAAGGATTGGAAACTAAAAAAATCCTTGATGTTGGCGCTGGTCCGCTTACTCGTGTAAATAAGATATGTAATAGCGCAAAAATAGAGATATGCGCGGTTGATGCGCTTGCCGATACCTACGATATGTTATTACGGAAATATAATATTACGCCGACCGTCAGGACGCAAAAATGCGATGGCGAAAAGTTGTCAGAGAAATTCCAGGAAAATAGTTTTGATATGGTCCATTCTTCCAACGCTATCGATCATATGTATGACCCTTTACGGTGCATCGCTGAAATGATAAGAGTGGCAAAAAAAGGAAGCCATATTATTTTGCAATTTAACGAAATGACGGCGGAGTTTAACCGGAAGGCAGGTTTACATCAATGGAATCTTTTCGTCAAAAGGCCGCGCTTATTTTCAAGAGAGAAGCATCTTTATTTGCAGGGAATGCGTCAGGAGAGCTTAGACGTGACTAACTTTTACGAACAGATTGCCGAGCAGGTATATAGCGTTCGTGATCAGCGGTTCACTATCGTGGTATTTAAGAAGATATAATATCTTTATACGGTGGTGTTTTGAAGCGAAGTAATGGGGCGCTTTTTATCTCGCAAAATTTTTTTGATTCATCGGAAACGTTTCTTAACATAAAAATAACTTGCATAGTACTTGAAAATGTTTTAAGATTCTATGTACTATCGAGAATAAGGTATCTATCAGGGGATCGTGAATAATTTATAAAAATATATGCTTCTTGTCGCATTAACTTTATTAATGGGTTTTGGGGTGGGATGGTCCATCGGAGCCAACGATGCCGCTAATTCTTTAGGGACTGCAGTCGGCTCGCGGGTGGTAACGTTAAAGCGAGCTATCGTCTTGATCGCAGTTTTTGGTTTTCTCGGCGCCTATTTACAGGGAGGATATGTCACAAAAACAATCGGTAAAGGCATCATCCCGCTCGATACGCTAGGAAGAACCACCGCTTTATACGTAGCCCTGGTGGCTAGCTTTGCGGCTTGTGCCTGGGTAGTTCTGGCAACATACTGGAAGATGCCTATTTCTACCAGCCATTCTATAGTTGGCGCGGTTGCCGGTTGTGGTCTTGCCATACAGACTTCTATAAAGTGGAAGATACTCGTTGACATATTTATTTGCTGGATTTTTACTCCTATCGGTGCCGCAATCTTAGGATATATATTTCTGCAAATTTTTAAAAATACTTTTTATCGTATTTTTCCCCGCCGCTATATCAATAAGATTCTAGCTGCGTTGATTATAGTCAGTGGTTGCTATGTAGCATATACGTGGGGTGCGAATGATGTGGCTAACGCGGTGGGTGTTATTGCCGGCGCAAATATCATGCCGGTTAAGTTTTGTTTATTATTCGGAGGATTGGCCATTCTGATTGGCATCGTAACCTGGGGCTATAAAGTTATTGAGACGATCGGGTCGCAGATAACTCGGCTTCTGCCCATCATGGCCTTTTCCGCACAGTTGGCCAGCGCTATCAACGTCCATATTTATACAATTTTTGGCATCCCCGTTTCCACTAGCCACTCCATAGTGGGCGCGATATTCGGTGTAGGCTTGGTGAGGGGAATGCGGGTCATTAATATGCGTGTGATGCGTGAAATTATTATTTGTTGGCTAGCAACACCTTTTATTTCAGGGCTCATCAGTTTTTTAATATTAAAAGCTATAATGATTTTTGTAAAGATGTAAGGAGGAGGAGCAATGAGAGAAATAAGAAATATTTTAGGCTGGTTAGGAAGGGAGGAAGAACAGTCAATTTTACAAGGTGCCCAGAAACACGTTGAGGAGACATACAAAACCGTTACGTATTTCGCTGAAGCGATTAGGGCGTTTATTCAGGGCGATTTAACTACCGAGGTGACAGCGCTAGAAAATGTCAAGAAAAGCGAGCACGAGGCAGACGTGTTACGCTCCCAAATGGTTAAGGAGCTTTCTGAGGGTGTGTTTCTTCCGCCGGACCGGGCAGAGTTGCTTCACTTTGTTAAAACTCTGGACAAAATTGCCGACTGGACAAACGGTGCAGGCAGAATTCTCGGATTTATTGAACAAAGGTTGCCGGAAAACATTTTAAAAAATATCGCCGTCGGTACTGAAATTATCGTTAAATCAATCACGACGCTTAAAGAGGCGATTCATGCGCTTACGGCTAACAATTTAAAACAAGCACTTATCAACTGCGAACAAGTGGATCGCTTGGAGCATGAGGCGGATGAACAGAAGCGGGTATTAATTGAGTCGATTATCCATGCAAAGCTTGAGCCTACGAGTTTGCTTTTGTCTTTTCAGCTGGCAGAATATTTGGAAGGAATAACCGACAAAATGGAAGATGCCTCCGATTTTATCAAAGAAGTGGCGATTGCTTCGCGTTAGCCACCGGCCTTCCTCTGGCCGCTGTTTTACATGGTGCTTTCCGCCTTTGATAGGTCATTCTGCTCGATTTGTTTGATAACCCGGGAAGCCGACTTTTCTCTGCATGTTCTCAAAAAAAACTTACCAAGCAACATCTTCCTGCTATAATATTTCTCAGATACTTTATGCCCCCGGCCTCTCATAAAAAAAGACATTAAAGACCGTCTTTTTATTGCGCGAGAACGGGTGCACAGCCAAACCGATGAATAGTTTGTTGGATAAAACAAAAAAATATATTATCGCGTATGCCCACGGAGGAATTTCTAACAGAATCAAGTGTGTTGTTTCCGCATTGCGGTGGGCGAATGCGCTAAAAAGAGAAGTGGCGTTATATTGGCCGAAAGATTATACCTGCAATTGCGCATTCCAAGATTTATTCGAGAATAAAATTACAGAAATTGGTAGCGACGTATACGAAAATTTTGAAAAACATCGATTCTTCTCTTTTTTTCATAATAAATATACGTTGATGGATACCTGGAGGCTGCTTGTTTTTGGAAAAGAATTACGGCGCGGTTTCGGCAATGTGTATCCTAAGGCGCTTGGTGAGTCCGGTGGCGGCAGTATCGATTTAGAATATGAACGGGTTCCCGAAGCTATCCGGGAAAAATTTTTAATCTATTTCAATAATTTTGTTCCCGTAACATACGTTCGTGACCAAGTAAATATTTTTTCTCAAAGGTTTAATAAAAGTACAGTTTCGGTTGCGATCAGAACTTGGGTTGACTCCGGATGGAGGAGTAAACTTTTCGACATTAATGAATTTTATCGTATCATGGATACTTTTCCTGACGCCAATTTTTTTGTTACCAGCGATTCTTCCGAAATTGTCCGTATTTTAGCGGAGAAATATAACGATAGAATTATTTATTATCCGAAAAGGACAGCTAACGGCGATCGGTCGTCCGTTGAGGGAGTTCAGGACACATTGATAGATTTACTGCTTGCTTCAAAGAATAAATTTTTAGTAGGTTCTCACTTAAGCACTTTTTCTGAAGTAGCTTGGTGGTTTGGTGAATGCCAGGCAAAAGTTTCCATAGCATCTAGACAAAAATACCGAAAAATTTTCCCTTACCGGTTTTATATTCCTGTTTTGTCTTTTAGGTTGTAAATTCATGTTTTTTGGATATACTTATAATGATTTATCTCGGTTTTAGTTATTATTTAGCTTTAGCGGAAAAATAGTCTTGACGTGTGTGTGGTTAGGGGCAGTAAATAAGTGAAATTGACCAAAGCTTTTCCAGAGATAGTTATTCCAAGACCGGAGTATATTGATTGACAATAACTATTAAATTTTGCGGCGGTGCTCGTACGGTAACCGGATCTATGCATCTTTTGTCGGTAGACCGTTCGCACGTATTATTGGATTGCGGGCTTTTTCATGGCCGCCGCGATGAGTTCTATTCGGTAAATTCTAACTTTTCTTTTAACCCTCAAAACTTATGTGCGTGTATACTTTCTCATGCCCACATAGATCATTGCGGTAATTTACCTACCCTCATCAAGAAAGGATATCGGCAACACGCTTTCGCTACCCCTCCTACTAAGGAATTATGCGGATATATGCTTCCGGATAGCGGGCATGTTCAGGAAGAAGACGTTAAATTCGTAAATAAGATTAATAAAGGAAGAAGTATGCCACCCAGATACCCTTTATATACCAAAAAAGATGCTGATGCCTCTTTGAAATATATCAGGTCGTTGGAATATCATACGCGTTTTACGCTTTCTAAGGACATCGATATGGTTTTTTATAATTCCGGTCATATTCTCGGTTCTTCTTTGCCGGTTTTTGATATCAAAACTGGCGAAGCCAGGCCAACGCGTATCGCTTATGCGGTAGATTTGGGGCGGTACGGTATGCCGCTTTTAAGAGATCCGGAAACCCCATCAGACATTGATTATCTTATTATTGAAAGTACTTACGGAGGCAGATCGCATTCAAGCATGCAATCAGCCGCTGAAGAATTAGCTAATACTATCAATCGGACAGTTAAGCGCGGCGGCAAGATTATTATTCCATCATTTGCGTTGGAACGAACTCAGTTGATGGTATTTTTTGTCAGCGAACTGATCAGGAAAAGGAAGATAAAAAAAATACCTATTTATGTTGATAGCCCCTTAGCGGTCAATCTCACTGAAGTGTTTAGAAAAAACTGGGAATATTTTGACGATGTTACTAAAAGAGCTTTTTTACAAAAGAAAGACCCCTTAGGTTGTGATAATATTAACTATGTCACCAATGTAGAAGAATCAAAACGGCTAAATGAACAGAAAAACCCCATGATAATTATCTCGGCTTCCGGAATGTGCGAAAACGGCCGTATTCTTCACCATCTGAAAAACAATATCGAAAATCCGTACAACACGATTGTGGTGGTTGGTTTTATGGCAAAAGAGACTTTGGGTAGGCGTATTGTAGAAAAAGAGAAATTGGTGAGAATATTCGGGCAGCCCTACCGCTTAAATGCTGAAGTGGTTGTTCTGAACGCATTTAGCTCACATGCCGACGAGAGTGGGCTTGTTGATTATGTTAAAAGTCTCAGGGGTAGCTTGAAAAAGGTTTTTATTGTTCATGGAGACCTCGATCAGTCGGAAGTTTTACGCGCGAATCTTAAAAAGTTGGATATTAAAGTGCATATCCCAGCAAAAGATGAGGAAGTATTTTTAGCGCGTCAAAGATAATGTGTGGTGCGTACAATGGGCGATAAGTTTTTGTTAGCATTCATAACGGATATTTTCCCGTCTTATAGTTTTTGAAGGAGGGTGGCATGGTGAAGATTGAGCAAGAGAGAAGAAAATATTCCCGGTATGATACAGAGATGAAAATTTATTATCAAGTTACTTATGATATCAGGACTAAGGTTAAATTTCAGGTGCTGGATTCCGAAAACCACAAAATCTCTTTGCGGAAATACAGTGGTTTGAGTAAAAATATCAGCGCCGAAGGATTATGTTTTGTTACCAAGAAGAAACTGAACAAAGGGGACATGGTTTTGCTGGAAGTGTATGTACCTAACGTCCGTAAGCCCGTGCAGATGGAAGGCCGGGTGCAGTGGACCAAAAAAATACCTAGAGAGCCGAGACACAAAGGCATGTATCATACGGGAGTAAAACTCGTATTGATAGATGGTAAGCCGGTGAATCAATCGATTCATTTTGATAAAAAATATAACATTTTTTGGGACACAGTGCTTGACGCGGTGTTTGGGAGTTTCAGGAAGATGGTTCGTAAAATTAAGAAGAATAAAAAAGATAAGAATAAAAAGTAAGATTATTCTTTAAAGCATTAATTTCTATCCTCGTTTAGCGATGTGCGATTAGCTATTAGCAACAATAATTATATTTTTTTCAAGTTAAGATGTTTAGTAAAAAGGAGATTTTGTGAAAGTATTCAAAGGGCTAGCTATATTTTTTGTGTGTTTTTCTACTGCCATTGTTTCGTTGAAGGTATCGGCTCAGAGCGATAGCAAGAAAAGTCCGCCCAGCGACCAGTTGTTAGAGAAATCAAAGTTTTGCGTGATTGGTAAGAAAATTAACGAGTTTCCTTTTTATGTGTATAAAGACGGCAATGCCCCCGAAAATCATTTTACCGCAAGCGGATTAATGGGAGATTTCAGCGACTTAACTATTGATTTGTATAATAAAGAGAATCCTTATTCGGGTACTAGTTGTATAAAAATAATTTATAAGACAGGAATTTCCCGCGGCAGCGGTTGGACAGGATTATATTTTCAGGAACCAGCAAATAACTGGGGAGATGTACCTGCTGGTTACGATTTGAGAAAAGCTACTAAACTCATCTTTTGGGCTAAGGGGCAAGTCGGTGGTGAGACGATTAACGTTTTTCAGGTTGGAGGTATTAGCGGTAAATATGGCGATACCGGCGCTAAGTCTTTAGGTCCGGTTACATTAACTCAGGAATGGAAACAGTATATTATAGATTTACATTATATTGACGGTTCAATAATTTTTACTAAAGAAAAGTGGGAATGTTGGCCCTTTATGGAACCGTTAAGCCGTATTATCGGAGGTTTTTGCTGGGCAGCCAGTATAGCTGGGAATTCTGGGCATGGGATCACCTTTTATCTTGATGAGATACGTTTTGAGGTCGATTAATCCATTATTCTATGGGGAGTTATATTGCCTTCAGCATTTAAATGGTAGAAAATAAAGATGAATTATTGGATAGTCAGGAATGCACGCGTTGCGGCTCGGTGGTGTATCTTGGCCATGACATTGAGTGGATTGATAAGGAAAAGAAAATTGCTAAATGTCCGCAATGCGGTGAAAAGATAAAAGCAGAAAAGCGGTAAAGCGCCAACCCCAGAGCAGCGTAGTTGCCGGTCGGTCGGAGCGGATATATTCGGCTTCTATTGACAAGTATTCTAAGGTAATATTACAATAAAGCTTAAAATGAGAATTGATATGTGGCTTATGAATAAAAAGCAATTATTGTTTGTATGTATTCTTGGTATTGCTGTCATAAGGCTTGACGCAGCCGGTTCTGCCGTTATTAGCGATGCTAGTACCATGCCGAAAAATTTCGTATTTGAAAAAATAAAGTATAAAATAAGCCAGCATATTAATTTCGGCAAGAATATTACTATTCAGCATGACTTGGATGGAGATGGGATGGTAGAAACCATTGTGGGATTACAGGCGGTTGCAGATCAGGAAGGCGTGCAAGAGCAATTTCCACGTTCATTTCTTATTATGGGTAGCGATACAGGCGATAGATTGGCGTTACATTATATTATTCCCGGAAACGATTACTTCGAGAAGCTTGAGTTAAAAGATATGGACGGCGACGGTTTATCGGAAATTGTCTTTTGGCAAACAGGCGGGGATCATTATACCAGCCTTGATATATATAAATATCACAAAGGTAACATAAAGCGGATATTTCATGACGGTAGTTCTTGCTCGGTACGGATTGAGGGGTATAACTATCCATACAAGATAAAGGTGGGCAGAGAAAAATGGGATGAGCAGGAATGGTGCCATGCTCAGGGCACGGAAAGATATGAAGCGTATATTTGGAACGGAAAAAAGTTTGTTTATCGCGAGAGGCTAAGTACCTCTAAATTAGTTGGTGAAGAAGCAGCAGCTAGTCGATATGCCAAAGAAATGTCAGAGAGGGTTAATGAGCCAAAAGGTTTTATTGTAGTAGGGCAATAAAAGAATTTTTATGCCAAAAGCAAAAATAATCGCTACGTTAGGGCCAGCCTCAGAAAAGGCAAGTATTTTATTGGCAATGATACGTGCCGGCATGGACGTGGTGCGCTTAAATTTCTCTCATGGCAGCTTTAAAGAACACTTAGCGAGATTAAAGCTAGTACGTAAGCTTAACCAACAATGTCGCAAATCGATAGGAATACTGGCAGATTTCGAGGGCTATCGTATACGAGTTGGCCGTCTTAAAGCCGGCCGGCCCATCACAGTTAAAAAACATCAGGTTCTTTGGCTTGTTGCTGATGATGTTTTAGGAGAAGGCGATTCCGTACCGTTTGATTATTGCGGGCCGTTACATATGATTAAAAAAGGTCAGCATGTTTATATCGATGATGGCAATATCGCGCTTATGGTTATTGCGGGAGAAAAAAAACGTTTAAAAACGAAAGTTATTATTCCGGGTTTGATCAAGGAACATAAAGGAATCAATATACCGGATTTCCGGATTCCTTTCGTAGGCCTGACAGAAAAGGACCGGGCTGCGATCCATTTTTGTGTAGAGAACAGAGTTGAGTATATTGCCCAATCATTCGTGAGAAACCAAGATGATATTATTGCTTTGCAAAAAGAGCTTTCCCTCAACCGTTATAAATGCAGGGTTATTGCCAAAATTGAGAATCGTGAAGGTATACATAATATTGATGAAATTATCAAGGTATGTGACGGAATCATGATCGCCCGGGGCGACATGGGCATATCACTTCCGATATATCAAGTTCCTTTAATCCAGAAGGATATTATCAAGAAATGTAACCGCGCCAAAAAATTTGTCATTACTGCTACACAGATGCTCGAGAGCATGACTGAACACTACATTCCTACCAGGGCGGAGGTTTCCGATGTTGCCAACGCGATACTTGATGGCTCCGACTATCTTATGTTGTCGGCAGAAACAGCGGTGGGTAAGTATCCGGTAGCTTGCGTTGACATGATGAATAAAATAATTATTTTTACCCAGAAGCACAGTTAGTCTAATAGTTTGAAGGCCTGTTTCTGCCCCGTAAAAACCATGAAAACAAGATGGCTATTGCTGGCGATAATTTTTTTTCTCATATTGTATGTATGGCCATCAAAAAAGCACGAGAATACCAGGCAGAGGCTCAGAGAAGATATTATTGCAGCTTTTGGTTCACGAATTCCGCTTACATGGGGTGAACACGTACCTGGTGTTAAAACCAGGTTGGATACAGAAGAAAAGGTTATCGCTCTTACGCTGGATGCCTGCGGTTCTGCCAATGATGGTTTCGACGCTGATTTAATTAATTATCTCATCGTAGAACGAGTCCCGGCAACTCTTTTCATAAATGCGCGTTGGATTGATAAAAACCCGCAAGCCTTTAAAAGCTTATCCAGTAATGATTTATTTGAGATAGAAAATCATGGGTTCGGGCATAAACCTTGTTCAATTGTCGGAAAATCTGCTTACGGCATACGGGGGACAGGTAATGCCGCAGAGGTGGTGGATGAAATAGAAAAGAATGCCGAAAAGATCAGGATTTTAACTGGGCGCAAACCTATGTTTTATCGCTCGGGAACAGCATACTATGATGAAGTGGCGGTAGAGATCGTATACCATTTAGGTTACGAGGTCGTAGGATTCAGCATCTTGGGTGATGCCGGTGCCACGTATTCCAAAGAACAGGTGAAAGATGCTATTTTAAAGAGAGCTTTTGCCGGTGCAATTATTATTTGTCACATGAACCATCCTGGTAGCCAGACCAGCCAGGGTCTGAAACAGGTGATACCGGAATTAAAAAAAATAGGTTACAGGTTTGTTGTCTTGGCGGATTACCGCTTAGCGAATTGAATAATTGGTTTATAGATGAATAAGTGAGTTGACAGGTGTGAGGGGTAGACAGCTAATATACGGCACAAAATTTTCTATTATATGGACCAGGAAGCTATACATGCGCAGAAAATAAAGCAGATTGTCCAGCTGTTAAAAAAGTCTACAAGTATCCTTTTTATTACCGGAGCCGGCATTTCTGCGGATTCAGGTTTGCCTACGTACCGCGGCGTGGGTGGATTGTATAATGATGCTATAACCGACGAAGGGATTCCTATAGAAACAGTATTAGCCGGAGAAACCCTAAAGGAAAAACCGGCACTTACCTGGAAATATCTTTCACAAATAGAAAAAAATTGTCGCAAAAGTTCGTTTAACCGTGGTCATAAAGTTATAGCCATGCTGGAAAAGTATTTTCAGCGTGTATGGGTACTTACCCAGAATATTGACGGTTTCCATCATGCCGCCGGCTCGCATAACATAATTGATATCCACGGCGATATGCACAAATTACTCTGCACAAATTGCCGGTGGCGTAGTACAATAAAAGACTATGCCAAGATAGAAATACCGCCGCGTTGTCCGTGTTGTGGCGGTATAGTTAGACCGGAGGTGGTTTTTTTCGGCGAAATGCTGCCTCACGATAAGGTGCAGATTTTATTGTACGAGATCCGTAAAGGCTTTGATATTTATTTTTCAATCGGGACAACCAGTGTTTTCCCTTATATCCAGGAGCCGATTCTGGATGCCAAGGCTCGTGGATGTCCTACCGTTGAGATTAATCCGACGGATACCGCTATCTCTGACGTGGTGGATATTAAGTTGTCTTTGCCAGCGGCAAAAGCGCTCGATGCGATTTTTAATGTTTTGAAGCAGTAAGGCAAAAATCTATGAGATCTTCTTTTGCTGAGATCGAGCACTCGTTGAGAAACTTTCAAGATGATTATGTAGGAGAGTTTTTTATCCCTTTCGGGAAAGGCAATATTTTTTTGTCTTCCCGATTTGGCAGGTAACAGTATCTATGGCTGACGCAATATTTAAAACAGGGTTACATGAGCAGTTTAGAAAAGCCTTGGCTGAGTATAATCTTATCCAGGGCGGTGATCGGGTATTGATCGCTGTTTCTGGAGGAAAAGATAGCCTGACTTTGTTAAAATTGCTTACTGGGTTTCGGCAGACAGAAATGAATAATCTCAGGCTTTTTGCTGCCCACATACGGACAGATTTTCATTGCGCAAGTTGTTGTCACACCGATGTTTTGAGCGGCATATTTAAAGAATTGGGCGTTGAGTATGTATTTAAAGATATCAAGGTGCTGGATGAAAATGGCAGGACTAATTGTTTTTGGTGTTCCTGGAGTAAGCGCAAAGCGCTTTTTGAAACCGCAGCAGAGTTTTCCTGCAATAAAATAGCGTTTGGGCATCATAAGGATGACATCGCCGAGACTATACTTATGAATATGTTTTTCAACGGTAAAATTTCCGCGATGTGCCCCAAGCAGGAGCTTTTTGAGGGAAGAATTACGCTTATCCGCCCGCTTTGTTATGTTGACGAAGCTGTCACCAAACAATTTGCCAAAGATAACGGTTTTCCGGCTAAGTTATGCAAATGCCCTTTTGGCAAGGACTCTAAAAGAAAATACATGAAAGAAGTGATTAGGGAGATACAAGAATGTTCGGTCGGAATGGATATTAAAGAAAATATTTTTAAAGGTATAGTTGGTTTGGGTGCTATTGATATGGTTGAAAATGCATTGGATGCTTGGACAACGGAGAAAAGCGAGGAGAGATCATGAAAACGATAAAAATTATGCCCTGTCTGGATATACGAGAAGGCAGAGTGGTTAAGGGGGTGCATTTCGTCGATTTAAAAGATGCCGGAGATCCGGTCGCAAACGCTATATTTTATCAAGAAGAAGGCGCGGATGAATTGGCTATGCTTGATATAGCAGCTACAGTAGAAAATCGTAAAACCAGATTGGAGTGGGTTAAGAACGTATCGGCTGTTATCGATATTCCTTTAACCGTTGGCGGAGGAATTTCTAGTCTCAAAGATATTGAGCTGGTATTAAATTCTGGTGCAGACAAGGTTTCAATGAACAGTGCTGCCGTTAAAAACCCGGATTTGGTTGCTCAGGCAGTCAAGACTTTTGGTTCAAAGAAAATAACCGTAGCCATTGACGCTAAAAGAAATAAGGTAATGCCGTCCGGTTTTGAATTGGTCGTCTCGGGCGGTACCAGGCCTGTGGGCAAAGACGCGATAGTTTGGGCCAGAGAATGCGAGCAGCTCGGCGCTGGCGTAATACTTCCTACCAGTATGGATGGCGACGGAACACAGTCTGGCTATGATCTGGAATTTACCAAAGCAATTTCCGATGTAGTCGAGATACCGGTGGTAGCGTCTGGAGGTGCAGGGACGCTAGAGCATTTTTATACAGGAGTTGTCCGGGGTGGCGCACAGATTCTCTTAGCCGCTTCAGTTTTTCACTACCGTATTTTAAGTATAGGCCAGGTTAAAGAGTATTTACATAAAAAAGGTTTACGGGTTAGCTTAAAGAAGTAACGTTCTTCGCGTTTAGTATATGAAACTTTACTGCAAGCTATCTATTGCAAGGAGTGCGTTCGGATTAATTTTTATCATGTGGTTTTTTGCTCTTACTTCGGTTTCCGGTAACGCTGAAGTCCTTAAAAAAGAGACACAAAAGTTTGTTTATTATCTTCTGGTGCCCTCTTCGTATAATTCAGCACAGAGCTGGCCATTGATAATTACACTGCACCCTTCTACCGGCCGCGGTAATATGATGGTGGATTATCTTACGGAACAAGCCGAGAAAAAAGGGTATATTGTAGCTGGGCCTGATTCCCAAGACAGTAAAACCTGGTATTTCTCGGAATCCGAAGATATTTTTAGGATGATTGATGATATCAAGGCAAAATATCGCATTGATGAAAAACGTATATTTCTTACCGGTTTTTCGTCCGGCGCCGGCATGGCTTATTATCTGGGTTTGAATTATCCTCAGAAGTTTCGCGCCATCGCTCCTTTTGCCGGGCCGTTCAAACAGAAAGAGATAGATGGCAGAATCGATATGAGTAGCGATCAGAGCAGGCATATACCGGTTTTAATTCTGCATGGCAAAAATGACAATACGCTTGATTTTAGCGAAAGCGTCTATGCCAAGGAGCGGCTTGGAAAGTTTGGCTACGAGGTGAAGCTTAGGGAATTAGGCGGGATAGGCCATGAATATCCCCCGGAAGCAAGTTGGATCATTATTAATTGGTTTGATAAGATGAAATAATAACTGTATTTGAAACTTTCCAATATTACTGAAAGATAGAAAATCGAGAGAATATATTTTACTTCGATTAAAACATCATAAAAGTATCGCCGAACATTTCATATCGTCCAATGATATTCTATAAAAGGCTATTCCCCTTACAGATAATATAAATGGATGCACATATTTTTAAAACAATAGCCATCCAAGCGCTTGAATTGGTAACGCATCTTTGTTTTCCGGCTATCGTTTTTACGATTAGCTCTCGAATTACGCTGCGCGACGTTCTGGGTGAGCTTAAGCGTCCGGTACTTCTTGTAAAGATTTTACTTGTGGGGTGCGTGTTTGTCCCGTTGGTTACCGCCGGAGTGTTAAGACTTTTTAACCTTCCCCGCATTGTGGCCGCAATTATTCTTGTAGCGTCGATAGCCCCCGGAGATTCTTTTGCACTCCTTGAGGTCAAAGACAAGAAGGGGCGCGTAACTCTTGCAGCCGTTATTATGGCCTGGCTTTGTCTTGCTATGCCATTTACGGTACCGGCCTGGACAAAAATCTTTGGCCAATGGTTTAACCTCAAACTTATGGTTTCGCCCCTGGAAGTGTTTAAGACTATTGCGCCGCTCACTTTGCTTCCATTGTTTGCGGGAATTTTTATCCGCCATTTTTACCCTCTTTTATCGCAGAGATTAGAGCGCATTGTGGCAGTTTTTGCTAAATGTTCAATTGCTATAGCAGCAGTTGTCGGTCTTTTGCTAAGTCTCAAGGCTTTTCACCATTACACAATTTCAGCTATGGGCGCCATAGGTATCGTAGTTACGTGTGCGCTTGTGTTAGGGTACTATAGTGGTTGTGGTGACCGTCGGGATCGTATCAGTATGGCCTTGAGCGCGTCGTTAGGCAATTTTGCCGTCATCTTGCTTATCGCGCATTTGAATTATCCTCATGCGCACGTTGCTGGCGCGGCTTTAGCTTTTATTCTTATACGCTGGCTTGTTATTATGTTTTGGTATATTGTTATGAGGGTAAGGCTACGCTTAAAAGGCGAAATATTTGGATGATGTAGCTTGACCGTGGATTCACGAGATATGTTTGATATCCCTAAATATTTTAGTATCGAAACATACGTTGTAAGAGCGATCTGTACGATAACGTTTGTGTAAATTATATATAAAACTGATATAATGGAAAAGATTAGAATTTCTAAATGGCACTTCATGGTGCTGGGTTTCTTGTCGAAGTAAATTTTGCAAAGATAATGTTGTTTGGTGGTATAAAGTGTTAAAAGAAACTTTAAGAAGGATAAAAAGGGTAATAATGAGAGTGGGGCGCGTAGCAAGGATTATGTTTTGTCACGCTGCGCTTAAGGTCAAGACATTATATTGGAAATTTACCGTAAAAAGAATTACAAATATTGAGTTATTCGAAGCAAAAATATTCTCTCAATTTGGTGTCGACGGTATTTTGGCCGGCATTTTTTCTAAGATCGGTACTACCAATAAATTCTTTGTTGAGTTTGGTGTGTGGGATGGTAACGAATGTAATACGCGATATCTGTCTGAATTTTGCGGATGGAAAGGCCTTATGATGGATTCCGTAAAACAAAAAAAACCCAACATTAAACAAGAATTCATTACTGCCGAAAATATCAATCAGTTGTTCCATAAATACAGAGTTAATTTTGAATTCGATCTTTTATCAATCGATATAGACGGCAATGATTATTGGGTTTGGAAGGCGCTTGATAACCGCTATCGCCCACGAGTGGTTATTATTGAATATAATGCTAAGTATGGTCCGGATGAAAGTGTAGCCATAAGTTACGATCCGAACTTTAAATGGGATTACACTGATTATTGCGGAGCAAGCCTTTTAGCATTTGTTGGGTTAGCAAGCGTAAAGGGTTATACCTTGGTGGGTTGCGACAGTAAAGGAAACGACGCTATCTTTGTTAATAATATTGATACAAAGAAATATTTTTATCCTCAAAGCATAGAAAAACTATATAGGTCTCCCACGTACGGGAGCCCTAAATACAATTATTTTTATCCCCGTAGCGACAAGGCTATGGTGCGGGTGTAGATTTTTATTTCCTGGAATTAGCCATGATTTCTCTGATATAAAGAAAGTAAGCAGTAATGCCGCAGTATGCATCCCAGAAGAAGATAGATCTCTCTGTTATGATTCAGAAATAAGGTATTATTATTCCGCTTTATTTTCATGGTAAATACATTTAACGTAAATGCGGGAATGCGGGAACTATGGGGTTCGTCTATTTTAATATGAAAGTTTTTACGTTTCCTTAGAAAATATGCGGGAAGATGGATCTTTGTGTCAGCGGGACGGAATCGCTTATATAGCTTTGTTCGCGGTTCTCGGTAAAAAAGTTGGGATCTATCTTGATCCGCCGGGTGCTTGTCTTAAAAGGCGGCAGATATTGTTTCATAGGCCCTATGTGCTTACAAAAAATAGCAACTGATATTTTGAGGATGGGCTATTTATGTTTATTACGGCACGAGTATTAAAAAACATTCAGAAGCTAAAAAATACGATAGGGGGAATTTTATTTTTTGTCCCTAATCGACTGGCCAAGAATAGAGTATGTTTCCGTATTTTTAATTACCTCTATGAGCGGGCCCCCGTACCGCGTGGCTTGTGCGGTAGCCGGACATATCAAAATCCCGGATAGGGACTCATTTTGGCGGATTCGGCTTATCAACGGAAAAGAAGTGACAACTAAGATTTACAGGGGTAAACCTTATACGTGGCAGTCTGCGCTGGCTTACAAATGGCATGTACCCAGCATTAATGCTTTAGAGCGAATTATAAATGAATACTATAATTGTTCGGTTCCTTATGTTGATATTGGCGCCAATGTGGGGTTGCGTTCGTTGCTTTACCTTTCATCCGGCCGTCCTGTTTTTATGATTGAGCCCAACGTCGAGCTTAATATCTTGAATGAAGAGCGCTGCAACATGAACAAATTCATGAATTATCAAATCTTTAATATATGTTTATCAAACATAAACGGTGAAGCGCCATTTTATTACGACGCTAGTTCTTATGAGAGTGGATTGCGCAAAGAGCTTATCCGTCCGGATAAGATGATTAAATCGGAAACAGTTAAGCTTAGCACGCTTGATGTATTCACGAATAAATATCTGCCAAAATGTTCAAACGCAATTATTAAGATTGATGTGGAAGGGCATGAGTTTGAAGTAATTAAAGGCGGGTATGATTTTATATCTAACGTAAACCCTACCATGCTTGTGGAAATCAACGAAAAAGGTCAACATATAGCAGAGATTATTAGTTTTATGAAGAAGCTGAGGTATTCCGTATATGAAGTAAGGGAGAGGCAAAAAGTAAGATATTATAAATTACATGATGGCATGACGGAAAACTATGTATTTAGGGAGGATGACTATTTATTTACAAAAGAGGAAAGATTGGAAAAGCTTCTTTTGGGTTAATACGCAATATTCCGAAAAATAAAAGAAAAAATTGTTAAGAATTATTTCCTAGTAAGATATTTTGCCCAAGAGTTTTTCTGGGATATGGTGATAAAGATAAGAGCGAGCCATTATTTTTCTTATTTTTATCTCTGGGTCTATCATGAATTTTCTTGCGGCGTTATCGGGTTTTCAAGTATTGTGATAAAAGGTTATATCGAAGTGGTTCAAGAATTAATTCCGAGAATGATCGTAACCTAGAAAGAGCGTTATGAGAACTTTGCTTAAATATAGAAAAAATTATTATAGTCAAAACGGAGAAGATGGGGTAATCCGAGAAATATTAAAGCGATTAGATATTAAGGATAGTTGGTTTGTAGATGTCGGTGCCTGGGACGGCAGGTATCTTAGCAATACTTTTCTTTTACTCCAAAAAGGTTGGAAAGGTGTAGACATTGAGGCAGATAATACTTCGTACAACGATTTGCTAAAAACAGCCAATAAATTTCCCGCAAGGTTATTTGCCATTTTTGCCAAGGTGACTGTTGAGGGTGATGATTGCCTGGACTCGTTGTTGTCTCGCACGCAAATCCCGAAAGAATTCGGACTTTTAAATATCGATATCGATTCTTATGATTGGTGGGTATGGAAGACTTTGAATAACTATTATCCAAAAATTGTTATTATCGAGATTAACAGCTCTTTTTCTCCGGGTATAAAACATGTTCAACCTGCCAATGTGGTTGGGCTAGAGACCACAATCTTCGGAGCTAGCTTCACGTCTACCCTATCTTTAGGTGAAGAGAAGGGGTATCGGTTAGTTTGTCATACAGGCAATATGATTTTTGTGAGAAAAGATATTGTTGGAAGAATTAATTTACCGGCTGAGGAATTAAATTTTCCTCACTCGTTATTCATCACTAACTGGCTTGTGAACAAAAAGGAAAGCAAAATCATTTTTATAATAAAGTTACCTATGCGCAAGATAATGAGATTATTAAGGAGAAAATTTCCTAATATAGATAAAAATCTAAGAGAATTGAAAAGAATTATCGTGAGGCATTACTAGGATAAAGATATGAAAAAATCCATCATTACATTTGACTAGCTTTTAGTTGTTGCGATTGAGATATAACCATGGGATTATTGAGAAGAACGAATAATTATTAAGGACTAGATTAATTTAGGGGGTGGTTTAACGTGCTAGATCCAGCGAAAAAAAGATACCGATTAAGAATCATAGACCCAGCCTATCCGGCATTCAATATCTATTCGAATAGCGCTGGCCGGACAACAGCGCTGGGGCCTGTCTGTGTGGCTACCGCTGTTAATGAGATGGAAGGATGGGATGTTGAGGTTATTGATGAAAATAATCTCCGTCTCTACGGTCCCAAGGCCAATACAAGAGGCGCTGATCACGAATTTCTACAACAATTGAGACCAGCGGATGTTGTCGGATTGTATGGTGGATTAACCAGCACTATTCCTAGACTTTATGAGATAGCGCGTTTTTACAAAGAGAGAGATATCGTGACTATCGCCGGTGGCCAGCATTTCTTAAGTGAGAACGTAGAAGAGGCGCTTTTGTCCGGGATTGACTATGTGGTGATCGGCGAGGGGGAGGAGACTATTAAGGAACTCCTGTGGGCATTAATGGGAAGAATGGATATCGATGAGGTAAGGGGGGTTGCATATATGAGAGGCAAGGTGGTTACGCGAACCCCGGCGCGAGAACCGATAACCGATTTTGACAAATTGCCCCTACCCGATTTTTCGTTAGTGCGCTATGCCAAAATTATTGTTTACCCCGTTGAAAGGATACGGGGGTGCGGTATGGATTGCGAGTTCTGCACCGTTAAGGGCAGGCCGCGATATGCATCTCCCGAACGGTTGCTTGAACGTATCAGTTTTCTTCTTGAAACAAAAGACGCCAGGACGTTCTTTATTGTAGATGATCTTTTTGGCCAGCAGCGGGATGAAACCATAAGGTTTTGCCATATGCTTGAAGAGTATCAAAGAAATACGGGTAGACGGCTGGATTTAGGTGTTCAGATACGATTGGATAAGGCGAATGACTTAGAACTTCTCACAGTGATGCGGCAGGCGAATATTAATTTTGTTGCCATCGGACTTGAATCTCCCATTGAAGAAGAATTGAAAGCGATGAATAAACATCTGAGGCCTGAAGACATGTTAGCGCTCATGGGGATATTTCGTAAATTTGGATTTTTAGTGCATGGTATGTTTATCTTCGGTTATCCTATGAAAGAAGGCGTAAGTTTTAAAATGTCTGCAAAGGAGCGGGTAAAACGTTTTAGGAATTTCATAAGAAAATCCAAACTCGACACTATTCAGGTCGTATTACCGGTCCCCTTGCCAGGAACGGAATTAAAGAGGAGACTCGAGAAACAAAACAGGATTTATTCACGTAACGATATCGGTTGGGAGTATTATGACGGTAATTTTTCGCTGTTTCAACCCGATGAGCCCATGAGCGCCGAAGAGATGCAAGCTTCCACAAAGAAAATTATGGGAAAATTTTACCATTTTAAATACATGTTTATGGTCGTTCTTAATATTTTTTCATTTCCTTATTTACTATTCTTTTTGCATAACATTGAGTTCGGATGGAAAAGGTGGTATAGGGATTGGCGTAATTATCTCATTCGCTTTGGCGGTTGGATGACTATAAAAAAGTGGATGGCAGCGTTTAGAAAAGATGATTTTTTGGGTAAGTTACGGCAGGCAAAAGAACACATAAAAAATAAACATAATTAATTGTAGTAGAAAAGCATACACTAAGATCTCTAACTAACATTAGCACGTGAGTTGCAAATTTATTTTAAAATTTTTAAGCGCTTTGCGTGGGTGTGATTATTGGTTAATTTGTGTGGAGTTGATAGCGTATAATATAAGGTAACCGTAGGTAAACGGAATCGCACGATAGTGACGAGAGGTGTGCTATGAAGCGAATTTTTAAGATAAATCAAGTTGCTGATATTCCTTGTAAATATCAAAAAACCCCAATAGGTTTGTTGCTGGAATATCATAACCTTGGGCGCAAATTTGAACAATATACCCAAGCGCAGCTGTTGATAGGCATGTGCATGGATAATCGAAAACATCTTCATATACCTGACAATTTTGCATTCATCATCCGGTCAGGTGGCGCTAACTTGCGGTATAGCGAGTTTAAAGTGTCTTATGCTATCGCCGTGGGAGGAGTTTTGTATATTGTTCTAATCGGGCATAATCAGTGCGGTATGGTCAATCTTGCTGCCAGGAAAGAGCAGTTTATTAAAGGACTTGTTAAAAACGCAGGATGGCGGAAGAAAGATGCGGCAGAACATTTCGAAAATTATGCGATGATGTTTGAAATTGGGAACGAAGTCGATTTTATTTTAAGTGAGGCAAAAAGATTACAAGCTAGGTATCCAAAAGTTTCCGTGGCGCCCATGCTTTATCAGGTCCAAGATAACCGGCTATACTTGCTTAATGAGGATTAATAATAGTTTGCGGGTATTCGGTTAAGCTGTATATAACAGATTTTTGTACAAATCGAGTTAACTTATGAAGAATCAAGAAGTTACAAACAAAAAAGTATTCTTCTGCACCTTCGGATGGCAGACGGATGTACTATAGACGGACTACGGAGAAGCTAGCTTAAACTATCCTAACAGTGGAATAACCAATGAGTTATGAAAATTAGTTAACAAGCGAACCGAACGTAAGTAAAAAATTCGTTTGGAAGCAGCTAGATTAAGCAAAAAAGGAAGGATGGATTTGAAACTAAAAAAGCAATCAACGAATATTCTAAGATAATGCACCATCTTTATTCATTGATTAGGCGCGTATTATTTAAGATTCGAAGATATCCGGTAATGCGGCAGATAAGGGCAGGCAAAAAAATAATCATATTTAATCTGTACCGTTACTGTAATTTTAATATACCATCGGAAACATTAAATGCTTTTGAACATTTTACATTGTTAGATAATGATATGATTAGGGAAATGAAGTCTTTTTTAAAATTATCTAAGAATAAGGTTTGTTTTTTAGATGTTGGTTCTTTGTATGGAATATTTTCACTTGCCTTTACAAGCCGTAACCCTCGTGGAATAGCGTATTCTATTGAGCCGTCACCCGAACCATTTAGGATCCTCAATCTTTGTCAGCAAAACAATCCAGATTTAAATATAAAATCATTTCAAATTGCATTGGGCGCTGATGAAGAAGAGATAAGAATGAAGTATGAATGGCAGCATTTGGTGGCTTTAGGTATCGACGAAACGAATAGTAACTATCTAAAAATAAAAACTACGACACTAGATAATTTTATCAAGCAATATCGAATCTTTCCAGATATTATTAAAATCGACGTGGAAGGTTATGAATACCATGTTTTGGCAGGAGGGAAACGATTTTTGAAAGAACAAAGCCCAATTATTTGCCTAGAAGTACATATCCCATGGCTAGAAAGGCTTAGGGTTTCTATTGAGAAACTGCAGGAAGCAATAGTATCTTTGGATTATAAAGTCTATGATTTAGATCATAAATTAATTAAAAGTTTAATACTATTTTCTAAAAATAAAACTAATTTTAGAATAGTTTGTAGCAAATTACCATTAAGGTAACATTAAAGATGAGATTAGGGCAACATATAAATAGACTATTGTAATAATTATCATTGGGCTGTATTATTCGTATATTGTGTATGGAGAAACTCTGCGGTATGTGTTTTTTGTATGTTGGGCATGATTTAGCTTATCGTGTGTTTTTATCTAGTATCGTATCGTGATACGAAAAATGCCGTATCCAAATCTTTGAATAAACAATGGGAAAAATTAAGGCTGGCATAATAAGAGAATGTAACCGCCCCGCATTGCAGTTAGCTACGGTTTTTGTGATTGTTTTGTCTACCCACCTTATCTTTGTCTTTATGGTTGGCGATTATGGATGGGATGATGGAGCTATTACGCTTGCATTTTCAAGGACTCTGGCTTATAGCTCGAAAATAGCGCTTACCCCTGTTTCGGAAGTGGTTGAGGGATTCTCTACTCCGGCCTGGATGGTGATTTTTTCATTGATAGCAAAAATATTTAGACCTTCTTTCAGCGTTTTTATCAGGTCTTCCCAGATCGTTGCGGGAGTTTGTGCTTCGATAGGCGCCTGTTTGTTTTGTCGTTTATCTGCCAAGATAATCCCTCGCGCCGCAGCTGTTTTAGCATCGATCTTGCTATTTTGCTCGTCCTCTTTTATTAACGAAACCGCTAATGGCATGGAAAATTCATTGGGGGTAATGTTAGTTCTTTTTATAGCCACGCTCATAGATAGGGGTAAAGATAAAAAGCCTGCGATGTTGATTAACATTGCTCTTTTCCTTCTGTCATTCATTCTTGTCACGGTGAGATTTGAATTTGCCTTCTATCAGATTATAGCTTCTTTATTTCTAATGTCTGGATTTTCCTGCCAAGCTTTATGGATGACAACGGGATCCTTGAGTGGATTTGTATTGTTAACTCTAGTAAGAATAAATATTTTTGGTACATATTTGCCAAATACAATATGGGCTAAGTGTCAACCGCCCTACAGCTATTATCGTGGAGGCGCGGTGTTGCACTGGTATTATTTTTTAAAAGACAGATATAATGGGTGTATGCAGATGTTCAGCCCGTTTAAGTTCTTATGGTTATCATTTATTCCTTTGTTCTTCTTAACGAGAATGCTGGGCAGGATATTGGTACCCAAGAAGTTTATCTTAACCCTGTCAGCCTTGGAACGTTATGCTATCGGATATTGCGTCGCGGTTTTAATCTTTTCGACAGTCATTGGTAAGTCTTGGAGCTATGATGCGAGACTACAACTCTCCGCGCTTCCGCTTTTATTTTATTTACTTCTTTCGATATCTTCCCGAGTCTTTCTAATTCCAAAGAAGTTGCTTTCTGCTTGTTTTATCTACGCAATGATAATATGCATTGCCGATTCAATAAACAAGTACCCACCATCTGGGGGTATGATGAATTTTAAAACAGTACATGCGTCTAACGCCGCGATAGGGTGGCGGAGCGTCACTCCTGCAAATTTTAAAATTACCGGAAATGCGGTTGAACATCTTCGGAGAGCCCTGGGGCTTGAAACGATTTCTTTCCTTGTTCCGGACATAGGAGGCTTGGCGTTGGGACACGAAAGAGTCAGAGTCTTAGATTCCGCATTGTTGGCAAATGCCTTCTTGGCAAAGTATGGATATAAAGAATTTGCTCATTACATTGAAGCACAGAAACCAGACGTCATCGTAACGCATAGCATATGGTCGGAAGTTTCTGGAATTTATAAGTCTCAGTTCTTCAAAAGTAGCTATATTCCGATAGTCATCGACGACAACTGGGTATATGTTCGGCAGGACCACGTTGATTTTTTGAGCTCTAAAAACTTTCTTAGTCCCTTGCCCATAAATAGCTTTCAGCCTTTGCTCAGGTATAGAGGTTTTATGATCGACGAAATGTTCGTCAATTCTCAGGGTTTCAGCCCAAATGTAAAACAACTCAAGGAAGAACCCCATGAGCCCAATCATTAAGCGTAACAATTAAAAGCGATGAGAACAAAATGCTGATTGAGCGAAAATCTAAGGTTTACGGCAATCCCCGAAAGTGTTCCCGCACATGCATTTATGGCTGACCGTTGGCGCAAGTATTGTGGGATGACTTTGGGTATTTTAAAGAAGCCCACTGATTGTGGTAATGGAGTTGTAGATGAAGCATCATGATTGTAACTCTTGAAATTATAGCTGATATCTTCTTGGCAGATACCAACTATTAGATTATATGGAGGTAGCCTTTGAATAGGATGAAGGCAGGGATAAAGAGATTGTCAGAGAAGACGGCAGTGAGGGGACGCTTTCAAAAAATACCTTTCTTAAAATTGAAAGAGCTCGATTAGAATTTTGTAATATAAAAGCACATCAAAATGGAACATATTCTGCACAAAAGCAATATATTGTTCAAAGTTTAAGGGAAATGCGCAATATTCTTAAGGAAAAAAATATAGATTTTATAGTCGGTATTTATCCCGATGAGTTTTAGGTTGACAAAAGTTTATTGGAGCAAATCTATCGAAAATATAACCTCAAAAGAGAAGAGTACGATATCAATTTAATGCAAAAAATTTTAAAGGATTTTTTGGATGCAGAAGGCATAGCTTATATGGATCTATCGGATGAATTTAGTGCTGAAGGGCAGAAGGGGTCGCTTTATAAATTAAGAGATACTCATTGGAACGAAGCGGGGAATATTCTGGCTGCCGAGATTATATTTAAATGTTTAGTTAAAAAGATTAAATTAAATAATGAGTAAAAATTTTTGTTAAGACTTTCAACCAACCCTTTAACTTGAGGACACTATCGCTGAAAAAACGGGATGGATCGAACAATAAAAAAAGCAATGAAAACTCCTTCAAAATGTATGGTGTTTTCCTGGGTAATGAGTATATTCTGGACAGAATTTTGATATGTTAAAGAATCTTGATATAGATTTCATTTTAGAATTATATAGGAAATATAGTAAGGATTTGAAAAGAGTCAGGAAGCAGCAATTGGCTTTTTATCGAAATGATATTATATATAGCGAGGCAAAACGTATTTTTGCAAAATACTTGAGGCATCTGGGCATAAGAATTTCTGATTCAGCCAGGCTAAGCCCGCACTTTGATGATATCGAGGCAGAAATAACCTATCTTTTGGTTAGAGAAAGCCGGCCGGAAACAATAGTTGAATTCTCGCCATGCGGCGGATGGTCAACAGCATGGATATTGCACGCTTTAAAAGATAATAAGTTCGGAAAGCTATATTCTTATGACATGATAGATGCATCACGAAAAACAGTCCCTCATTATTTATCTAGAAATCGATGGTCATTCATTCTCGGAGACATAAAGAATAATATCGACAAGTTACCTGCAAAAATAGACTATCTTTTTATAGACTCGGATCACTCTAAAGAATTCGCGCAGTGGTACATACAGCATATATTTCCTATGATAAAAAATAATATACCCGTAAGCGTCGATGATGTATTCCATACCAGCGATCCTTCGGAATTTTGTGGGGAGGGAGGGGTGATTGTGGACTGGCTAGAGCGTAAAAAGATTAATTATGTAACAGCTTCTCCTGCAAAGGCAATCGATAATTTTAATCGTATTGTGCAGCAAAAAAATGAATTAGGTATCAGTGCGTTGATACATACTTCGATAAACAATGCTGCTATATTTTTTCATTTTAAAACAGAGTAGGTACGATAGGTAACATTATATGAACATAAGAGAATTACAAAAGAATTGGAATGAACTCGGCATAATAGATCCATTATGGGCGATCCTTTCTTATCCCGACAAGAAAGGAGGAAAATGGAATGCAGAAGAGTTCTTTAAATCTGGTGTCAGGGAAATATCAGAGGTTATGGATTATCTGAAAAAGATTAATATTACATATACTAACAGGAAAGCTCTTGATTTCGGATGTGGCGTGGGCCGTTTAACGCAGGCACTCGCCCCTTACTTCGATGAGATATACGGTATTGATATTTCTCCTTCAATGATTAAACTTGCAAAGAATTTTAACCGATATCCTGGTACATGCCAGTATATTCTAAATGAATGCGATCATTTGCGGATATTACCGGACAATAGCATCGATTTTATTTATACCAACATCGTGTTCCAGCATATTGAACCCATCTATACAAAAAGATATATAAAAGAATTTTTACGCATAATGGCGCCCGGCGCCTTAGCGACATTTCAATTAATAACTAAGCAAATTGGAAACATACATCACAAAACAGCATTCGCAAAATTTAGAAGTTTTTTCAAGAAAGTAACTCCAAACTTTTTATTAAGATTGTATCGTAGGGTATCCAACCAGCCAGAATGTGGAGGTGGTGTGTGTGGTCAACCTATTATTGAAATGCACTGTATTAGCGAGAGTGAGATGGTAGATTTGATTCGTAATTGTGGCGGGAAAGTGCTCGATATTGTTCATAACGATGCAGCCGGTCCAGATTTCGATAGCATCCGGTGTTGCATGACAAAAAATACGGTAACCGAGAAATTCTGAAACCAGTAGGAAAGGTAATAGGCCAGAATATAATGAATAGAGAAGGTTTGTTGTGTTGGGAGGACATTAAGACAAGGCAATCGATCTATCTTAATTTAGGTGGTAATGGGAATTGCCATCCGCACAAAGGTTATGAAAATTATATAGCCGTAGACATTCAACCATCGACCATGGGTTGGCATATAGAACACGATTTACGAAAACCCATTCCTTTACCAAACGATTGTGTGGATCGGATTCTTTCCGAAGATTTTCTTGAGCATGTTACAGCAGAAGAAATGAAAAAAATTATTTGTGAATCTTTCCGTCTGCTTAAGGCGGGTGGTGTTATGAGGATTGGTGTGCCTGATTATAATAACCCCAAAGATAAACCATATCTTCAACAAGGAAAAGACCCGCGGTATCCAGAACATATTACCTTAACTTACTATGATCTTATGAAAAAAATAATAGGTGAGACGCCATTCATGCGCTATAAGTTCCGACATTATTGGGATAAGGATAAATTTATATGCGAAAAGATCGATTATACTTATGGAATGGTAAAAAGAACCAGCGATAACGATTTGAGCTGAGAAGGGTTGGGATTGTCGAGCATATAACGGGCATGTTTAAGGATTTAATGTTTATATTATCTCGAAGATCAAAATGTACTTGGCGCAAGCTACAAACTCGAGAGGGGCATCCTTTGCATGTAACTAGTTTAGTGGTGGATTTATATAAAGATTAACGAAAGGCATAAGCAGGCGCCAATGCTTAAGTGTCGCCTGCTTTATGGGTAGCTTCATGAAAAAAAGTCTTCATTAAGACCTTCGGCTGACCTTATCTTCAGGTTCTACAATAATGAGACTTAGGCACGATTTATCGGGGCTGTAGTCGAATTATCCCCGAACGAAGTGAGTGGGGTACCTAATTTTCTTCAAGGAAATGATACGTTCGACAGGCTCAGTATTCCTTCAATAGGCTCAGGATGCTGAGCAGAGTCGAAGCACACCCTGAGCGAAGCCGAAGGGCGACTAACCCATATTGATTCCTGTCTCTTCGGAAGCTCATCGAGCGGGCGGCTTTGCCCCGCCCTTTTATTAAGAGGAGCTTGCGACCCCCTACCCTTCCAATAGAGCTTTCTGCGAGCTTTTACGCAGCAAAAAAGCCAAGTTTCATTAGCGGCGGCGGAAGTGACTATGTTAACCAACATGCCTATTAACTCTATAACATGTTGGGTAATTTCTTCTTGACAGCCGTTACCCAACAGGATATATTGTAGTATGGTTTGTTAGGTAACAGGAGGGACTTATGAGAGGAGTGATAAAAGGGGCATTAGCAGAGGAGCTTCAGAATTCCCTTAGGATGAAGCGAGAATACGAAGAAGCCTTAAAAAAATTGCCTAAGGGGTGTCTTGCAGTAAGAAAGATAAGGGGTCACAAGTATTACTATCTCGTTAAAAGAGAAGACCGCAAGGTTAAATACATTTATAAAGGAAAAATTTCTGAAGAAGAGAAAAATAAGTATGAAAAGACCAAGGTGTTACGCGCTAAATATCGCAAACTACTAGCGCAAGTTAAAAGGCAAGTTAGATTTTTAAGGAGTTCTTTACGTGGAAAAGAAGTAGTATGATTTATGTTTTGAGATTTTAAGGCGGTTCCATAAAGAAAAAATTTTAGATAATCTTATTCTGATTGGAAGCTGGTGCTTATTCTTTTATAAAGATTATTTTTCTCCCGATCCGTATATTGAGCGTATCGTTGTTAAAAACAAGAGATATGGATTTTCTTATAGATGCACCAAATAAAATTAAGCATGAAGTTGATATCCCTGAGTTACTTAAAGATTTAGGTTTTGTGGTAGATTTTCGCGGAGATAAAGGGTATATAAAACTTGACCATCCCGATCTTATACTTGAATTTTTAGTTCCAGAGAAAGGTAAGGGAATCGATAAACCATACCGAATTCCCGCATTTGGTATAAATGCTACTGCTCTGAGATTTTTTGGTTTCTTGTCAAACAATACCATAAAAGTTAAAATTGATGATTTTTATCTAACCTTACCACATCCCGCTAACTTTGCCCTCCATAAATTGATAATATTTCAGCGCAGAGCTAAGAAGGATAAGGCGGAAAAAGATAGGAATACTGCGATAGAAATTTTAAAAGCATTAATAAATAAAGGCGAAGCACATATCATTAAAAATGTTTTTCGTTCAGTTCACCGAAAGTGGCAAAATAAGATACTGAAGGATTAAAAGAAGCAGAAGAAAAGGATATTGAGGAGATATTGGCTGATGGATGACTGTGACTAAGGCTATAACTCTTGAGTCAAAATGGCGCAGAAGGCTATATCAACGACATGGATACCCCAAAAAAATCAATGAAAATGACAGCCTGCCCCGAGCAATGTCGAAGGGTCTATATTAAAACTTTCGACTGTCCGTTGGCGTAAGTGGCGAGAGATGATTTTGAAGCTTTTAAATAAGATAAATGGCTGTGAATAATAGAGTTGGCAAAGAAGGAGCTGAACGTAAGTGGAAAGGGCTTTTTGTAAAAAAAGAGAAAATAATGAAAAAGTTTATTTTTAGCTCAGTTTTAATCGCGTTGCTTATTTTTTTGGGATACTTTGTGTCTTCTCGCAGAGCTGCATTTGATATTTTGATTAACGGCGGCACTATTTATGACGGGACGACCAGGGATTCCTATGTTGCCGATATAGGCATTATAGCCGATAAAATAGCGGCTATTGGCGACCTTTCAAATAAAACAGCAAAGAAAATTATCGATGCCCGAGAGTTGATTGTTACACCCGGTTTTATTGATGTACACAATCATTCTGATCTCGTGTTTCTCTTTGCCGGCAACAAGAGGTATCTGGCCTTGATAACTCCCGCGTGGAAAGGCAATTACAATTATTTGACCCAGGGCGTCACGACAATAGTTACTGGGCTTTGCGGCGGAGGATACGCGGACACAAAACAGTGGTTGGACATGGTCAGTCTTATAAAATACGGCACTAATGTTTATCATCTGATACCCTACGGTATGATCAGGGGGAAACTCTTTGGACAGGACCAGCCGCGGACCCTGACTGCCGAGCAGCTTGATACCCTTAAGAAGAGTGTGGAAAGGGAGATGCAAAATGGTGCTATTGGCATTTCCGTGGGGTTAGAGTACGCCCCCGATTGTTTTACCACCACCGATGAATTGGCCGAGATCGCCAAGGTGGTCAATAAATACGGCGGTATTTACGACGCCCATATCCGGGATAACACCGGGACTATCCATGAGAATGGACAGCCTGGAGTGTTGCTAGCGATAAAGGAGACGATCGAGATCAGCAAACGTGCTAAGATCTCCGTACATATTTCGCATATTCAGCTCAATCTGCCATGGAACGATGTTCAGGCAAAACAGATGTATGGCTTGATAGAGGAAGCCCGGCGAGAAGGGGTGGATATAACCGCCGATCAACATCCCTACGATGTTGGGTTCGGCATCCTCTCCTATCGCCTACCGGATGAGTTTAAGACCGCTGTCGGCGTCAAGGATAAATACAAGACTCCTGAAGGTAGAGCCCTTATAAAAAAAGCCATTGAAAAGGTTTTTGTTTTCCTTGGCCCGGAAAAGATCATGATCACTTCTTGTCCGGGGAATGAAAAATGTGAGAATAAGACCATCAAGGAGATCGCCGTGATGGAAAACAGGGATCCGGGGGCGGTTTACGTCGACCTGGTATGTATGGATTCGGCGCCTTACGCGCTTTTCTCTGAGATAAGCGAAGAAGCAAACAGAGGAAATATGCCTCATGAGTACGTTTTTACGGCTTCCGACGGCTTTACGGTTTTTGACGCTTCCAAGTCGCCGCATCCGCGTTTTTTTGGTTGTTTTCCCAGAAAGATAAGGAAATATGCGTTGGAGGAAAAGGTCCTAAGTTTAAAAGACGCCATCCGCTCCATGACCTCACTGCCTGCGGAAAAGTTCAAGATGAATCTCAGGGGAAAGATTGTTACCGGTTATTATGCGGATATTGTGGTTATTGACCTTCAGAATTTTACCGATCGTGCTACCTATTCTGATCGGGCAAAGTATTCCGAAGGCATTGAGTATCTTTTGGTAAACGGCGTGCTCGCAATTGAAAAAGGTAAGACTACAGGCAAAAGAGGCGGCAGGGCTTTGAAATCGAGATGACCAAACAAAAAGTTTTCCTGAGGGTCTCTGGGTGACCGTTGGCGTAAGTGGCGAGAGATGATTTTGAAGCTTTTAAATAAGATAAATGGCTGTGAATAATAGAGTTGGCAAAGAAGGAGCTGAACGTAAGTGGAAAAATGCTCCCGGAGGATTTAACATGAGAAAAATGTTTTTTGTAATACTTATTATAACAGCTATCAGCTCTTTCTATTTTGCCCAGCCGCCTTCGGCAAGAGCCGACGAAGCCGGAACATTTGTAGGTACTATTGAATCTTTCCCTTGCGGGTTCGGTCAGTTTAAGTCTGGGCCTCCTTTGTGGCCGGTCGGTATGATTGTGGTTAATGCTGATAATGGCGAAAAGAGCAATTTTCTAATAGTCAGAGATGGGTCGAGTGCCACTATCTTTTATGATGTCGATGGTAAGGTTGTTCCAGTCATGAATAATATTAAGGGTATGAAGGATATTAGGGCTATAATAGGTAAAAGAGTAGAGGTCAAGTACGCGGTTACGGCAGAAACAATGCGTTACGCGAATAAGCAGCTTGCGATCTCGGTTCGCTTCGTTCCTGCGGATTATGTCGGGCAGCCCGGGATATCCGCAGAAGCAGGAAAACCGAATAACCCGGCGCCACAGTCATCAGGACAGGGCGGGGTTCATTCATTTATTGGCACTATTGAATATACATCGCGCTTAGGTTTGCACATTCCGCCAGGACGCACGATCAGGATCAGTTCTGATAGAGGCGATAAACTTACGGTTTTTGTATCTAAAGACATAGCTATCAGGGATATGAATGCTGCTCCAGCTCGCATAGGCAAGAGAGCGGAAGTTAAATATTCGCCTGCAGCAAACGGCGAGAATGAGGCCATCTCATTTCGATATCTAGATTGATTTACGGCGGCTGATATTATGGAAATAAATTATGAATAAAAAAGGACGAGTTTACATCAAGACATTCGGTTGGCCAATGGGTGCAGTATTATACGACCATCGTGCCTTATCTGAGTAGGATCTGGTGAGCATTGGCGTAAGTACCGCGTGATGATTTTAGAGATTATAAAGAGAGTAAATGCTGTGGAGTTATGGAAAAAATGGGCAGACTGGAGGCTATTGAAGAATAGTAGAATTTATATGGTCGGAGTTCATCTGTAACGATAGTGGTAAGATAAAAATCTTAGAATACTATGGAAACGAAAAAACTATTTTTATCCAAAACTAAATACCTCGATGGGATTAAATGCCATAAGCTTCTATGGTATGAGTATAACCGCAAGGAAGACTTGCCAGAGTTTGATGCCGCTACACAGGCTATTATGGATCAGGGCAATCGCGTCGGAGAGCTAGCGCATACGCTCTTCCCTGGAGGCATTGTACTCCAAAGAGACTATATGCCAGACAAGCAGGCGGAGAAGTCCTTGGAAGCCGCCAAGCTTCGTAAACCGCTATTTGAGGCAGGGTTTGTTTATAAACAGGCCTATGCGTTAGTCGACATCCTTAACCCTGTTGCGAAGGATGCCTGGGATCTCATTGAAGTAAAAAGCTCAAGTAGCGTAAAGGACGAGCATTATAGAGACGTCGCCTTCCAGAAATATACCTATGAAGGAGCGGGCTTAAAAATTCGCAAATGTTATCTCATGTATATCAATAACCAATACGTGCGCAAAGGCGACATAGAACCTGAAAAGTTGTTTGCGACTGAAGACGTTACAAAACAAGCAGATGAGCTTATCCCGGAAATAGAAGAAAATATGGCTGATATGTTCGAGGCAATACAAAAAAAAGATGCCCCGCATGTAAAAGTCGGCCAACATTGTAGTAGTCCTTACCCTTGCCCTATTGAAGCTATATGTTGGGGTTTTTTGCCCGAAAAAGGTGATATCTTTTGTTTGTATTCGGGTAAAAAGAAGGCCTATGAGCTATTAGAGCGCGGGGTATTGAGTATTGCCGATATCAAAGAAGATGTAAAGTTGAGCGATAAGCAGAGTATTCAGGTCGAATGTCATAAAACAAGCCGTCCTTACATTGATAAGAAAGGGATAAGGGATTTTCTAGACACGTTAGAGTATCCTCTTTATCTCCTTGACTTCGAAACGATGAACCCGGCAATACCTGCTTATGATAATTCAAGGCCGTTTGAAGCAATCCCTTTTCAATACTCATTATATATAATCAAAGATAAAGATACAAAACCAGAGCACCACTCATATCTTGCACCAGGGGATAAAGATCCAAGGCCTGAGATCTTGAAGCAATTAAAAGCGTTGTTAGGAAATTCAGGATCGGTTATTGCTTACAACGCTACATTTGAGAAGACAACGCTTCGACATGCAAGCGAGGCATATCCTGAGTATCAAGATTGGGTGACATCGGTGGAGGAGCGCGTTATTGATTTGCTTACACCTTTCCGCGGCTTTCTTTATTACCACCCAGATCAGGGAGGGAGCGCTTCGCTTAAAAGCGTTCTTCCTGTAATGACAAAATCGAGCTACGACAATATGGAAATATCTGATGGTGGCAAGGCGAGTGTTGAGTATTGTCGTGTAACCTTTGGAAAAGACGTTGCCGAAAACGATCGTCAGCGTATCCGCGCCGCTCTTGAGAAGTATTGTGATTTGGATACAACGGGCATGATAGAAATATTAGATGAATTAATAAAGATTTGTAAATAGAGTAGAGGACTTATGACTTCGCGATTTGGCTTCACAGCAATAGATAAAGAATTAGTTGGCGATAGTCGCCTTGCTGATCCCATGGGGATTCTGCCCATTTGGTCGTACTTTGGAAGGGCATTGATCCCTAATTTGACAGAACAGACGGGCCAGGCAAGGGGATTCTACTTATTGTGTTCAATATTGTCATTATATGAAAAATATGTTGAGTGGGCTGAAAAAAAGAATAATAAGATTATGCCCGTAGAGCAATTTTATATTCTAGTAGAACAGGTTTTTGCCTATGCGGTATTTTACAATACGGGTGATTGGAATCTGCGGGGCGACAGGAACGTGAAATATTTCATGAAAGACAATCCGAATCAGATAACGATTTCATTGCATAAACAATTACTTGGGTCTCAGCTTGCTACTGGTACATGGGGGTTGTATCGTGGGGCTGCAATGAGATCAGAAATACTTGATGCTTCAGGCAAGCGTCTTACCGAGAAATTTGCTTCACTCTTCTCGTTTGAGCTTGAGCGCGAAGAATCACTTTTCCAGATAATTCATGAGGCGCATAGTAATGGTGTCCCAGGCGCAGAACTGAAGCTGAATTCACGGCTGTGTAACGAAGTGTATAAAAAATTCAGGATAGGAAAAAATAAGGAGCTTTTTTGCGATTTTTTAATAAATAATTACCAGGTCAAAGATTTTCAGCTCATGAAAGCCGTGGCAGAAGACTTAGTGAACTATGAAATCGAAGGGAATGATTACCGAAAATTTGTAGTAAGATATTCAGCGAAGTTTAAAGAACATGCATATGTTTTTAAAGATATTATTAAATGTGAAGACTTCATAGGCACTATTGACTCTATTTTTCCATACCTTTATTCGCAAAAAGATAAGAACCTCAAGGAAATTGCGTCGAATCTTCCATTGAATATTAAAGATATCCAGAACGCCCACAAGAGTTTTAGCGAGGTATCGAATATTCCGCCGACCAGTATCGTTGCAGGAAAAAGATATTCTCTTTTTACTGGAAGTTTCGATATTTCTACGAAAGAAGAGCTAATACGGTGGATATTGGATCTGCATGAGAAAATAGCGCGTAGTAAAAGTGGGCTTCCGTGGCTTGAGTTATCCGGTGACCGCTTGGCTATCCGAGTAGACTATTTCCCGAGCGATAAGTTAAAAGTCGTGCCTGGGCAAGGTTGGAGAAGCCCCTATTACTTAGATGTTCTGGCATCAATCTACAAGGAGATAAGGTAAATTATGCACATTGTATTACGAGAACAGCTTTCTGATCACATACGCATATTGGAATCTGTCGAGTGTGCGCTATTTACGTCATTCACTTTTGATCCAGTTTTTTTTGAAAATAACATATTGCCCATTCTTTTTGATATCGAAAAAGCCAGTGAGGTACGGCGAAGAGCCCAGATTAATGAAAGACTGGCTGCTTCTCCATGTGTTGTGTTTTATGATAATTCGACAATGCCTTCGGGTGGTGGCATCTACCGGTACCAGGCAAAAGGGATTCATCTACGCGATAAATTCTTTCATCCAAAAAACGCGATTGTTGCAGGTTATTATCAGGATGCTCCGATGGTTATAGTGTCAGCCTCATCCGCAAACCTGAAATATCAGGCATGGGGTAGTAATGTGGAAGCCGCAGCCTTTATACAAATCAACAGTAAAAAACAACAAGCATATCGCACGCTATACAAGTTCTGCATCTATCTAAGAGACGAACTGAAGGTGTCAGATAGCGATGCTCTCAATAGAATGATCGCTTTTCTCAACAAGATGCCTGAGTCGAATGTTCGTTTCCCTGATTATGATGGCGAACTTTATTTCTCTCCACTTGCAGGAAACAGGAAAGGCTTCCCAGAGTTTCTCAATGAAGAGGCCGCTAACAAGAGAGAGAAGCTTGTGGTCTATTCGCCATATTGGGGCGGTAATCTTTCATCCTTAGCTGATAAATTCATGGCATCACAAATCGTCGTTCGTCCCGCATTCATGAAGGATTTAAAAACGTACGGATTGACTAAAGATCAGTTGATTCAACTGGGGTCCTTGGAGTGTAGCATAGAAAAAACTCCTGAGTCAAAAGAGGGATATCGTTTTTGGCACGCGAAAGTATATCTTTTGCATAGTAGCTCTGGTGGAAAAGTACGGCTCGGTATCGGCAGTTGTAATTTTACCGAAATGGGGCTCTCCGGAGAAAATGGCAACGTAGAATCGATGGTTGTATACAATATTACTAAGGAAGAGGCTGAAGAATTTGATATTCGGTGCAAAAAACTCGAGATTCCTGAAGAAATGAAAAAGGAGGCAAAAGAAGAGGATTCTCCCCAGCGACCTCCTTTCTTTATCCATGTTATTTTGGACTGGGAAAAAGAAGTATATCGCGTGGATTTTAAGTGGGAATCCAAATCTATGTGTCAGTCTTGCATGCTCTCTTTGCCCGGAAACGACGATGTGGATCTATTGAATTTAAAGAATGGGTCACAAATACCGATTACGAATTCTCCAAAGTCAGCAAGGACTTTTAGAATCAGGTATAATTTTGAGACCGAAAACAATGTATTTGATGGTTTGATATATGAAATAAATATGCGGTTCAGTCAGCGAAATTATACACCCACTCTCGGTTTTCACGACATCTTTGAAAGTTGGTGTCACCATGACGATTATTGGGCCGACAACGTGCCAGATGACGGGGGTGATGGCGATAAGGAGGGCGATGAAGAAGATCAAGCTAAGAAGCAGGAAGGGGCAGAGTCCTCAGCTCCTCAGGAGCTCGATTATTACGAGATTTACCAAGGATTTTATGGTCTTTTTAAAAAACTCGAAACAGGTAAGGAAGGTAGTGGAGCGCTCTCGCGATATCTGATAACCCGACCGGACAGTATTTATAATGTAATAAAAAGAATCTCCGACGCAAATTTAGACATAATATCAAAATACATCATTCTAACGGAATGCGAGATACTGGTAAAAAAAGTTGAAAATGAAATGGGTGTTAAAGTTGACAAAATGCTCAAAGATGAAATCAAAAAATACCTTCCGAATATTAGGGTGCAAGTGGAGTCGCTTATAGAAGATAAAGACAAGAAGCGGATAAAAGATAAAAAAGGAGCAGACGCAATAATCTGGTTTGAAAGAGAAATTGAGCGCGCATGGAAAACATGATAATCGAGCCTTTTATCAAGAAAATATTACCAGATGATGTAGAGAGCCTGATGAATTTTAATCCACCCGGAGCCCTTGATAAATACAAGTCTATGCATAATTTGCAGAAAGAGGGTGTAGCGGCGATCTATAACATACTTACGGAAAAGAATTTCGCTTATTTAGCGGATGAAGTTGGAATGGGGAAGACTTATCAGGCAATAGGGCTGATTACGCTGCTTTGGAATCTCAAAAGAAACGCGCGTATAGTAGTGATTTGTCCGCGGGTTAACCTGCAAATAAAATGGCAGCGTGATTATCGAAATTTTATCATCAATAATTATCGCGGCCACATGAAAAAACAGGGCGATGATATCGTGAAGAGCGTTCTTTTGAATAAACCAGTGGTCAATCCACGTATTTGCCATAATCTGCGGCAATTTGCGTTGGAATTACAATCCCCAGAACGCCAACTATGTATTCTTCGCTATAGCTCATTTACGCGTCCCGTGTTTCTAAAAAGGGAAGATGAGCGTGATCCGCTAGGCGCATGGAACAATGCGGTTGAGATGATGAAGTTTTATGGTATCCATCCTTCTCATAAAGATAAGAGACTTGTAGAGGGGTGCGGCGATGGCATGTCGCTTCAATTCAATGAATGGTTTGCCGAAGCATTCAATGAAATGCTTGTCAATGCGTGCGAAAAAGAGAAAGGCAAAAAAGCGATCGATTTGCTGATATTTGACGAGGGGCAATATCTAAGGAATGAAAACCAGACGAACAGCGTTATACTTAAAGCTTTTGAAGGCAGAGTCAATAAGTGGTTATTTCTGAGTGCGACGCCGATTCATTCCGGAAAAGAAAACATTCAAAATGTGATAAATCGATATGCCTGCCCAAAGTATATTGCTGATAGCGATCTTGCTGATACAAAAAAGCTTCAAATTAAAATGAAGGAGTTCTTAGTCCGGCGTCCACGCGAATATTTTGTTCGAAATAGTACGGACAGAGATAAATTATGGGCAAAATACAAATACCGTTACCATAATGAGGAAGAAAGCAAAATCAAGAATATGTCTCCTATGGAGTCGCTGGTAATGGCCGTAGTCCAAAAGAATCTTGTAAAAATACTAGGAGGAAAGAATAACAGGTTTAAGATTGGATGTCTGACGTCTTTCGAAAGCTTGCAAGCCTCTGTGTACAACCAAGAAAACAAGAAAGCGCTGGCGTGCGATGATGAACAAGACGATGCGAACGAGGAAGCTGAAATAATGAAGTCGTCAGACTTATACGTGTCACAGGATGATGTAAAAAAAGGTCATGCCGAGGATCTAAAAGATATACCTGATATGAAATTCGTGGATGGGTTTGCACGACGTTATAAAAATACATTTGGCATAGAAATACCGCACCCAAAGGTTGACTTCGTAGTAGATCAGGTATCGAAAAAAGCGCTCAATAATGGCGAAAAATTTGTTGTTTTCACGCGAAGGATTAACGCCGTAGACGAGATCGTTCGTAGAATAAATGATGAATACGAAAAATGGATTAGGGAAAGAATTAATTCTGTGTGGAACATCGATATTGATGCCCTTTCAAAGAACCAAGGCACTGATCCCGACGAGATGATATCTGACGATCCTGATAGCGATGGTCTCGAAGCGCGCGGAAAAGGACTTCTTCAGGAGGCGAATCAAAAAGGAAATTGGCTTTTTCGGTATAGACAAACGTTCAGAGAAAGCGGTCGCAATGCCATGATGTTTGAAGAGAATTGGTTTAGATATTTTTCAGAAATTAATAATATACCTTTAAAAGATATCGTTTCGAAAATACCCGATGAGCTTTGGAATGAAAGCTGGGTATTTGCGAATAGGCAAAAAGGGGCCAAAACAGCAAAAGTGATTCCATCCGAGAGATTCCAATATTTATTAGTGCAGACTGTAAAAAAATATCCCGAGATTCTTGGCCTAAAAGATGGAACCGTAAACAAGTGGCAAAACTTCTTTTCAAAGCGCTATCCTTTGGTTACGGAACAACATTGTGGCGAGAAACAAAGAGCGAAGAATGAAAATCTGATCACGTATAAAGGTTTCTGGGACATCATTCGTGAAAAGATTTCTGAACCCCAAGGAGAGGTAATAAAGATATTCGATTTGATGAGAAAAAGTATGGATATTAATGACGAGAATGATCTTCTTAAAAGAGAGGTACTTAAAAATTGTTTGTGGCAAACGATTCGATTGACAGATGCTATCCTTGATCTTTATTGCGCCAATGATACTGCCGGTGGCGCCAGTGCGCCTGTAGAAGATGCGGTAAATGAGTATTGCAAATATCTATTTGGTGATAGTGATTATGCGAAGCTTTTGAGAAACCAAATGAAAGAATGGGTAGAGCATATAGGTCTTATTTTGACAAATTGTTTTAGCAATGATGATTTTGATTTAGCAGGTTATGCGGCCAGGGAAAGCTACGTCGAATTGCGCAATCCTCAATTTGCCGTTGGTATGACTGGAGGGAATCCAAACAAGACCGCCCTCAGTCAGTTTAAGACACCTGGTTACCCGAGAGTTATTGTGTGCACCGATATATTAAAGGAAGGCGAAGATCTTCACCTCTTCTGTGATCAGATTATTCATTATGGTGTAGCCTGGACATCTGGTGACTTGGAACAGCGGGTGGGAAGGATAGATCGTTACTTTTCAATGATTGAAAGAAAGCTTTACGGCTCTTCTAAACCAGAAAAAGAAAAATTGAATATTTATTACCCGCACTTGACTCAGTCGGTTGAAAAATATCAGATTGAAAGGGTTATCAATCGTGCGAAAGAAGCGGAATTGATCATGGACAATATCGGTATTGATGAGCACACTGAGGGCAGGCAAATTGTCCTAGGAGTTATTGCAAATCGCCCCTTGGGCGTTGCGTTTTTAAACACGAAACCCGTTTTAGGCGAGCATCCCTTTACTCCGTCGTTTGCCAGTATAAAATCTTCAGGACTGCCGATTTTTTCAGAACAAGATGCAAAGACGACCTTAAAAAAATATGAGAATATTTTTCAAAATCTTGGAGAAGAGCTCGAAAAGCAGGGATATACGTTATCATGTAAAGGAGCTGGACGATTTGAAGATCCTTTTAAAATATCCAATTCTTCCAATAACATCGTATTAGAGTGTAAGTGGGAATTTATTCCCCAAATTTCGTCATATGCCATCAAATTGAGCAAGCAAATTAAGATTGATGAGCTCAAGGCTAGCAAATTTCCGATTGCCGAGCATCGCGAATTACATGGCAAAGAATATCGTTATTTTCGCTCTCACAGAGTGTTGATTCATGAGGATGCGATCATTGAGGATCTTTCTCGGCGCACATTTTCTGCTATTCGGCTGCTTATTGATGCGGATCATTTAAGTAAATGGGATGAAAATACAACGGAAAAGTTATCCAAATATTTTGTGAAAGATGAGCATGTCGTAACCGAGATTGATCCGCATTGCATTAAAGTGGCCTTTCGATTCAATACGCGAAAACATACAACCAAGATTAAAACATTTTTGGATTTGATAGTGGTCTCATCTATGGTGGGAGAAATTAAGTCACTTAAAGAGTGCCCAAAGTTTTTTGATGAGAATGGAGTATGGAATGATGATGTATTTAATAATTGGATACTCGATGAAAACGCGCGACTGAAATTTGGTTATCTTATGAGAAAGGATAACGAGTTACGTTTTTGCGACCGTTTATTTCCGGTTGGGTTGGAAGACGCTTTGATCCATAATATTGTGGAAGAAATTGCTCGAACCGCAGATGTGTACGAATCGCATATTATTGGTGAAGATATTGTGTGATGCTGAAACTAAAGCGGTAAAACAGAGCCATTTCTAATAAAGCATGTTCTAGAATTGTGTATTTTAAAGGGTTATAGATAGAAGATAAAATTAAATCAATATCATGCAACTCATAATTCATCGCGGAACTCATGAAATATGTGGAAGCTGTGTTGAGGTAAGGACGGTCAACGGGAGTCAGATATTTAGTGCCAGACCCACCTCGTAAGAAAAGTTTTAGGGATTGGAAGAACGGAATAATAAAAGTTGTAAAATGTCAGAAGGTGTAGAGAGTAAATAAAGAAGTAAGCAGTAGAGATGGGTGCAGTATTATACGACCATACTAGGCTACCTAAGCAAAATCTGGTAACCAAAACCCATTGCTAATGCAACACATTAGGAATATAATAGGGGATAATAAGGACTAATCAGGAACAAACAAAAAGTTAACAAAGTAAACCCTTTGACGAGGCTTTTCTCTATGGACGACCTACGCAAATACCTAACAGTCCGAGAAGCAGCGACGAGACTCGACATCAGCGAAGAGTCTGTGCGCGACCTGATTAACGAAAAAGAACTAAAGGCAGTCAAGATAGGACAATGGAGAATAAAACCAGACGAGCTCGAAAGGTTTATAAGGTCAAGGAGTAACCTTTAAGGTTTATAAATGAGGAGTTTGTTTTTGTATGGTTTACGATAATTTGGGTCCTGAGGATAAAGCGAGGCATGAGCTTATTAATCCAGCTTTGAAGCTTGCGGGTTGGGATATTCAGCCTTTTAAGTCTGCAAGCCCTGATAGTTTTAAGGGTGTTGCTGTTGAGTATTTTCCGATGGGGTGGGGTGTTGGTGAGGCGGATTATGTTTTGTTTGTTAATGGCGAGGCTTGTGGCATTATTGAGGCTAAAAAAGAGGGCGAGACGCTTGTCGGCAAAGAGCCTCAGTCAGCAAGATACTCCAAGGGTTTTCCTAAGGATTATCGGTCAGTAGATTTGCCGCTACCTTTTGTTTATGAGACTTCTGGGAACGAGATACGTTTCACTAATTGCTGGGATCCCAAGCCTAGAAGTAGAGAAGTCTTTCACTTTCACACACCTAATGAATTAGAGGCTTGGGTCAAGACAGGCAAAGAGACTTTGAGAAAAAGGCTTACAGAGATGCCTCAGATTGACAATCCTAGTCTTTGGGATGTGCAAAAGACGGCTATTCGTAACGTTGAGGAGTCTCTTGCTGGCGCAAAGCCCAAAGCTCTTATACAGATGGCAACTGGTTCAGGCAAAACCTTTACCGCCGTGAACATGTGTTATCGCTTAATCAGGCACGCTAATGCTAAAAGAATACTTTTCTTGGTTGACCGAGGGAATCTTGGCAGACAAACCATGCAGGAATTTGACAACTTCGTGGTGCCTAAAGACGGAAGAAAATTCAGAGAACTCTACAACGTCCAGCACTTGCAAAGTAACAAAATAGATGACGTGTCCAGAATATGTATCTCAACAATCCAGCGTATCTACTCGATGCTTAAGGGCGAAAAGCAGCTTGACCCAGCCAGCGAAGAACTGTCAGCGTTTGAAGACGATTACAGTCTTGAGCCAGCACCAGTCGAATATAATCCCAAGTTTCCGATTTCGATGTTTGACGTAATTATTGTGGATGAGTGTCACCGCTCAATCTATAACCTTTGGAAACAAGTGCTGGACTATTTTGATTGTTTCCTTATAGGTCTTACTGCTACTCCGTCCAAAGGAACGATTGCTTTTTTTAACAAAAATCTCGTCATGGAGTATTCGCATGAAGAGGCTGTTGCGCACAACATAAACGTTGACTTCACAGTTTATGACATAAGGACAAAGATTACGAAACGCGGCTCTACTATTCCTAAAGGCGAGGTCGTCCAGAAAAGGGATAAAAGGACAAGGCGCAAAAAATGGGAACAACTGGAAGACGAAGTCAAATATGACGCAGAGCAGCTTGACAGGGATGTTGTGTCTAAAGACCAAATAAGGACAATTATTCGAGCATTCAAAGAAAGAGTTCTTACCGACATTTTTCCCGGAAGAAAACACGTGCCCAAAACCCTGATTTATGCAAAGGACGACAACCACGCAGAAGAAATTGTACAAATAATTCGTGAAGAGTTTGATGAAGGAAATGACTTTGCGGTAAAAATTACTTACAAGACTGAAGGCGAGAAGCCAGAAAATCTAATATCTCAATTCAGAAACGACTTTTATCCGCGAATTGCGGTCACTGTTGACATGATAGCGACAGGGACAGACATAAAACCACTCGAAATAGTCTTCTTCATGAGGGCCGTTAGGAGTAGAAACTACTTTGAACAGATGAAGGGGCGCGGCGTACGAGTAATGAGGAGCGACGACTTCATGGCAGTAACACCAGATGCAGTAGCAAAAGAAAGATTCGTCATTGTTGATGCCGTTGGTGTTACAGAAGTCGATGAGCTGAATGATACTCGACCGCTTGAACAAAACCCAACAATCTCATTCGAGAAACTACTAAAGTCTATACGCTTCGGCAGACCAACAAAAGACAAGCTATCATCAATCGCAGGAAGACTCATCAGGCTTGAGAAGAAACTCACCGAAGAACAAATAAAAGAAGTCAGGAAGCTCACGGACGGCAAAAAACTATCAGAATACGCACACGACTTCATTGTCGCGATAGACGAAGACAGAATAGTTGAGCACGTTCAGAAGGAAAAGGGTGAAAAAGGCGCATACCTCGAATACAAACCTACTCAGAAAGAATTGAACGAGACGGCAGACAAAAGGATGATTGAGGCAGTAAAGCCCTTTGTTGGTAACGGCAAACTAATGGAAAGACTGCCACAAATAAAGGCAGAGACAGAACAAATTATTGACGACGTTTCTGTTGACGAGGTAGTAACTGCTGGCTATTCACCCATAGCAACAGAAAAAGCAAGAAGCATAATAAAATCGTTCAAGGAATTTATTGAGAAGAACAAGAACGAGCTTGATGCTTTGCAGGTGTTTTATTCCAGCAAGAAGGCTTTGCACTGGAAAGACGTTAAAGAGCTATCCGAGAAGATTAAAACTCCGCCTTATAATTTGACGCCTTCCAAAATCTGGCAAGCATACAAACAACTTGAATCTTCCAAAGTGCATGGCCTATCAAGAAACAAAATATCAGACTTCGTATCACTCCTAAAATTCGAGTTGGGCAAAGAAGACGAACTCGAACCATTCACAGACACAGTAGACAAAAACTTCTCGCGCTGGCTAACACAACAACGAACAGCAGGCGTCCAATTCAGCCAAGAGCAACTCAAATGGCTCGAAAAAATCAAAAACCACATAGCCGAATCAGTAGAAATAACACCCGACGACTTCGACTACGCACCATTCGACACAATGGGCGGACTAGGAAAAGCAAACAAAATATTCGGCAACAGAATAAACAAAATCCTCGAAGAACTAAGTGAAGAATTGGTGGCATGAATTTGATAAGCGGAAAAACGATGACTTTGTGGGATTTAACTAAAGATAATGGTCTGCTAACGGATGGAGATTGGGTCGAAACTAAAGACCAAGATACTTTAGGGAGTATAAGTTTAATCCAACTCGCCGACATTAAGGATGGCTATTTTCAAAGGAAATCAGATAGATATTTGAATGGAAAAACAGCTGAGAGATTGAATTGCACTTTCTTAGAAAACGGTGATGTTTTAATTGCTAGATTACCTGACCCATTGGGGAGGGCTTGTATTTACCCTGGCGAAGAAAAAAAAGCAGTAACTGTAGTCGATGTATGCATTCTTAGAATAGATAATAAAAAATGCAATAACAAATGGTTAATGTATCTGATAAATAATCCACATTTTCGTAAAGAAATTGATGGATTACAGAGTGGTACGACTAGGAAAAGAATATCAAAAAAGAATTTAGCAGCGATTCGTTTTCTTGTTCCAGAGAAAAATATTCAGGATAAAATTGTTGAGACTATTGAAACCCAGTTCACTCGTCTTGACGTAGCAATCAAAAACCTCAAAACAATAAAGAACAAACTCAAAGCTTATAGAAGAAGCGTGCTCAAAGCGGCGTTCGAAGGAAAATTAGTTGCGTTTGATGATATTCCAGAAAGACCGATTTCTGATTTTTGTATTAAGGTGAGACAGTTAAAACCTGAACAGGAAGATTTTAAGGAGTTTTTTTATATTGATATCGGTTCGGTTGATAATAAAAAACATAAGATAGATTCTCCTAAAATTGTTTCTGCGCAAAAGGCTCCCTCGCGAGCTAGACAAGAAACTTTTGCTGGCGATATTGTTTATTCTACTGTGAGGGTATATTTGATGAATTTAGCAATTGTTCCAGAAATGGGGGGTAAAAAAATCATTTCTTCTACTGGATTTACAGTTTTAAGACCTGTCGAAGAGTTAAACAATAAGTTTCTATTCTATTATTTGTTACGGGACGAGGTAACAAGCTATTTAAATGCCAAACAACGGGGTACAAGTTATCCTGCTATACGAGACAATGATGTATTTGACATGAGAATTAAAGCCCCCAAAAGAGCAATTCAAAACAAAATTATACAAGAGATTGAGTCTCGTTTTTCTGTTATTGAGAAGGTTGAGAGTGTTGTTGATGTTTCGCTTGCGAAAGCAGAAACATTACGAAAATCAATATTGAAATCGGCTTTTGAGGGAAAGCTAGTTAGTTGAGGTGAGTGATGGATGAATCTTACTTGTCCCAAAAAAGAAGCTTTGCTTCTTGATGATAAGATCGCAAAACTTGCGAAAGAATTGTTAACTGATGAACAAATTAAATTAGCTGATAGCCTCTCTCAAGCGATGGTGTCTTCAAAAGCGAAAAGAACCGAAGCCGTAATGAAATTGCAAAAAATTGTAGGAATGAAACCCAAGAGACCAATGTATTATATGAATTGGGAACTAAATTACTTGCCAAGATGGACAAGAAACTCTACAAAATATTTAGGGGACTATATTGACCTTTTAGTAAAAATATTTGTGGCAGATAAGCTAAAAGACGAAAAATATAAATCGGTCTCTTTGGGAGCAAACCTAAAATATATGCCTAATATTATGCCTGAAGAGATCATAACCGCACTCAGAACCTATAACGAATTAATATACGTTCCAGCAAAGCACGATTTTGAAGTAAAAAATAGGCGGCACAGGTTTACATGCAGAGAAGTAGTATATGCCTGTTTAATAACAATGGAACTGGGCAAAAGAATTATTCCGCTCTCACAAAAAGTAAAAGATTGGACTGAAGATAAAAGAAATTAGAAGGTGGTATTTTTATGAGTGATTCAAGACAATTGGTAGATAAGCTATGGAATTACTGCGACATATTGCGAGATGATGGGCTCTCGTATGGTGATTACGTTGAACAACTCACCTTCTTGCTATTTTTGAAGATGGATGATGAGAGGACAAAACCACCATACAGTAAGAAAAGTGACATTTCCAAAAACCTCAATTGGCAAAGCCTCCTTGAAAAGGATGGGGCAGAGCTAGAAACCCAATACATAAGGACGCTCACTGAGCTTGGTAAACAAGAAGGCATCATGGGCGTTATTTTTAGGAAGGCGCAGAACAGGATTCAAGACCCAGCCAAACTACGCAAGCTTATTGCTGACCTTATTGATAGGGAGAATTGGTTGAGTCTTGAGGTTGATGTTAAGGGTGATGCTTATGAGGGTTTGCTGGAGAAGAATGCTGCTGACGTTAAGGGTGGGGCAGGTCAATACTTTACGCCAAGGCCGCTAATAAACGCAATGGTTAGGGTTATGAAGCCAGAAGCGGGAATGAAGATTCATGATCCAGCATGCGGAACAGGAGGTTTCCTGCTTTCAGCATACAATTATATTGTCAAAAATCAGAAGCTTAACAAAGATGAAAAGCATGACCTCAAGCACCGTACATTTACGGGAAATGAGATTGTTCCGTTGGCTGCGCGTCTCTGCGTGATGAATCTTTATTTGCATGGCGTGAATGGTGAGGAGTCTCCTATTAGCCCTGATGATTCTCTCAAAAAGAATCCGGGGGGCGTTTATCACATGGTTTTGACTAATCCGCCTTTCGGAAAAAAATCGTCAGAGAAGATTGTTACTGATGAAGGCAAGGCAGAGAGTCAGAGTCTCACTATTTTGCGGGACGATTTTTGGGCGCAGACAAGTAACAAGCAACTCAACTTTCTTCAGCATGTGAGGAGCATTCTCAAAATCAACGGAAAAGCAGCAATAGTCCTGCCAGACAATGTATTATTTGAGGGTGGGGCTGGCGAGACTGTTAGGAAGAAGCTGATGCAGACTTGCGACTTGCACACTATTCTGAGGCTTCCCACAGGTATTTTTTATGCGCAGGGAGTTAAGGCTAATGTTCTTTTCTTTGACAAGAAGGAAGCCTCAAAAGATAGTGCTACAAAGAAGGTGTGGATTTATGATTTGCGTACAAACATTCACTTCACGCTTAAGGAAAATAGGCTTAAAGAGGACGATTTGGAAGACTTCATCAAGTGCTTTAATCCAGATAATAGATTTGAGCGCAAACAGACCTATTCAGTAAAGAATCCTGATGCCAGATGGAGATGTTTCGAGATAGAAGAGCTTCTGAAAAGGGACAAGACGAACTTAGACATCTTTTGGGTTAAGGACGAGAGCCTAGACGACGTAGACAGCCTCCCAGAGCCAGGAATAATAGCAAACGAACTGGTAGAAGACCTACAAGACGCTTTGGAGCAATTAGAAGAGATAGCGGAAGACTTAGGTAAGAACAAGAAGTAGTATTTTTTGTCAAAAAGTACCATTTTTTTGAATAAGGTTTATAAAGAGAGTTCTATTACTCAGAGGAATTCATTGCAATCATTAAAGAAGCCAGAAGCAGATACAGGAAGGCCTTAATGCACTTAAGAGTTGAGAAATATAAAAGATGAAATTTATTGATTTGTTTGCTGGTCTTGGGGGATTTCATGTAGCTCTACATAGCTTGGGGCACACTTGTGTTTTTGCTTCAGAGCTTGATGAAAGCTTAAGACAGCTTTATGACAAAAATTTTGGCTTTATGCCAAAAGGGGACATTCGTAAAATCCGTATTAAGGAGATTCCGAGCCATGATATTCTCTGCGCGGGGTTTCCTTGTCAGCCATTCTCTAAAGCAGGAGAGCAGCAAGGTCTATCTTGTCCGAAGTGGGGTGACCTTTTCAATTATGTTATAAAAATTCTTCGTTATCATCAGCCGAAGTATTTCATACTTGAGAATGTTCCCAATCTTTCGCGCCACGATGGGGGTGAGACTTGGGATAAGATGAAAAGGAGGCTTAAGAACGCTGGATATTTCATTGATGACCATAGGTTGTCACCGCATCACTTTGGTATTCCCCAAGTTCGCGAGCGTATTTTCATCGTCGGTAGCATTTCAGGATTGAATGGGTTCTCATGGCCAGAAGTCAAGCGAGATGCTTCCATATCCATTGTGAATATGCTCAAAAAGAATCCCACTGATGCAAGGCAGCTATCTTCGCAAGTCATTAAATGCCTGAACGTGTGGCAGGATTTCATTCGTTGCTTTCCCAAGGACAAAGAACTGCCATCGTTTCCGATATGGTCGACGGAGTTTGGCGCAACGTACCCTTATGAAGACACAACTCCTTTTGCGATTGGTAATGCCGCTTTACGTAGCTATAGGGGGAATCATGGGAAGAGGCTCAAATCCGTAGCTCCCAAGGATAGGTTGGCGTTGCTGCCATCTTACGCCCGTGTGGAAGAGAAAAAGTTTCCTGATTGGAAAATCCAATTCATTCGTCAGAATCGTGAGTTGTACAGACAGCATAAGAAGTGGATAAACAAATGGAAGCCGAAGATTTTGAAGTTCCCATCAAGCCTGCAGAAGCTTGAATGGAACTGTAAGGGAGAAGTTCGAGATATCTGGAAGTACGTGATACAATTCCGTGCATCGGGTGTCCGCATAAAAAGACCAACCAGTTCACCATCGCTTATTGCGATGACTTCGACGCAAGTTCCAATTATTGCATGGGAGAAAAGATATATGACGCCGAGGGAATGTGCATATCTCCAAAGTTTCGGTGACTTGTTACACCTTCCAGAATCAGACACAAGAGCTTTTAAAGCCCTTGGAAATGCCGTAAATACAGATGTTGTCAAAATGGTTGCAGGCTCGCTCATTCCAAAGGCTAAGACGACAAAGTCACAATATCCCCTTAGTCCAGGATCTCAATCTTCTGACCGTATGCCTGAGGAATTGGTGGAGGTATAAATGGAAGCAAAGAGAGAAGCAAAAACAAAAGGAATTGATGAACTTAAAACAGTAATCATCAGGCCAGGTGTAAGCATGCTTTCGGTGCTGCGGCATCTGAATTATCGGCCGTGGTTTGCTATCGCAGAATTTGTTGATAATTCGCTGGAAAGCTTTATGAGACACAAAGAAGCGCTTCGAAAAGCTGATGTGAATAATCAAAGCCTGCATGTTGTGATTGAGTATGATCCGAGAGATGGAGGAAGGATTGTTGTGCGTGATAATGCGGCTGGAATCTATGAGTCAGAGTATGCGCGTGCTTTCAGACCAGCGGAGATTCCTCCAGATCGATCAGGATTAGCCGAATTTGGCATGGGAATGAAGAGCGCAGCTTGCTGGTTTTCACAAAATTGGTCGGTGAGAACTTCAGCGCTTGGAGAGAATGTCGAGCGTACCGTTTCTTTTGATATTTCAAAAATTGTCAGAGATAACATCGAGGAATTGACCATCACATCTAAGCCGATAAACGCAAATGCTCACTTCACTGAAATTACTCTTCAGGGTTTGCATAGACCTCCTCAGACCCGCACCCTAGGAAAAATAAAAGAGCACTTGGCAAGCATATATCGGGTGTTTGTCCGAGAGGGATTGCTGACACTTACTTTTGATGGAGAGCCGTTAATCTACTTTGAGCCAAAAGTTCTGAAAGCTCCGTACTACAAAAAGCCCCAAAGCGATTCAGTGCTCTGGCGTAAAAAAATTGATTTTGACTTTGGCAGTGGTCAAAAAGCCAAGGGATTCGCAGCACTCCGAGACACAGCTTCGACAACCCACGCAGGGTTTGCCCTATTCAGAAGAAATCGGCTTATTCAAGGCAGTTGCGATGAAGGATACCGGCCAGAAGTTATCTTTGGCCGCCCTAATAGCTATCGTTATCAGCGTCTTTTCGGAGAGCTTCACCTTGAGGGATTTGATGTTAGCCATACAAAAGATGGGTTTCGTTGGGAGGAGCACGAGGATGTGTTTCTTTCTCTGCTGAAAGAGTTCCTTGACCAGGAACCACTGCCTTTACTTGCGCAAGCAGAAGGCTTTCGTGTAAGGCCTAAGCGTAACGCAATTAAACAAGCAGCTGAGCAGGCGGTGAATGAAACGGCAGAGGCTATAGCAGCGAAAGGTGCTGAAGCTATGAATACCGCTTCTGCAGAGGCGGCTCTGAGAGATCAGCCTCTTGCCAAATCTCAACGGTCGGCTCATATCATAGCTCAGCAAGTAGTGAAAGAGGTCGAGTGGCGATCAAAGCGTTGGCGTATAACCATTGATCTTATCGACGATCCGGGAGTCGGAGATTGGCTAACTTTAACTGGCGACCTCGAATCTGAAGCAAAAGGCCAAATTGGTATTCGTTTGTCGCTCGCTCATCCATTTATGGAACGATTTGAGGGTTCAAGCGGAGAGTCAATCGAAGCTCTTCTTCGTTTAGCCGTTGCTATTGCCCTTAGTGAAGTTGCTGCTAGGGCCACCGGAGTCAGACGAGCCAGCGTAATTAGGAGAAGCGTGAACGAAATCTTGAGGGATTGCTTATCAAGTCCTTAATATTTGCCAAGTGGGGGTGTTTAAATGACAGATGATACACAAGCAGAGCATATTGAGATGATTCCTGAAGCCCTTCCTCCAGGGTTGCAGTGGCAACCTGTGATCGGGGAAGAAACACATAGGCTTATGGAGCACTTAGCATCAGAGTTAGATAATACAGAGGCTCGCCAGCGTATTCAGCAATCAGCAGCCTCAGCACTCGGACGATGCACTCCTCCGAATCAGCCGGGAGGGACGACTGGCTTGGTGCTTGGCCAAATTCAGAGTGGTAAGACCATGTCATTCACGACGCTAACTTCGATTGCTCGGGATAATGGATACCGCATGGTGATAGTAATTACAGGTTCGACGGTAGCTCTTTTGAAGCAGTCTGTTGACCGGATCAGGCGTGATCTTGGAATCGAAAGTGGAAATCGAGGATGGAGGCATATTCGTATTGAACGCGCTGGAACGCCTGATATTCAGTCGATCACCTCTGCTCTTAATGAATGGACAGATCCAGATGTTCCTCCATCGGAGCGCCGAACAGTGCTCGTAACAGTGCTGAAACAGCACAATAATCTTTCTCGTCTAACAGAAGCTTTACGGCAAATCAATCTAGATAGTGTACCTACACTCATCATTGACGACGAAGCAGACCAAGCTAGTTTAAATTCCCAAGTCCTAAATAATAATCAGAGCACTACATATATGAGGCTTTTAGAGTTGCGCGATGCTGTTCCAAGGCATACCTTTGTGCAATACACTGCCACTCCCCAAGCTTTGATGCTCATCAATATCATTGATACTCTATCACCAAGATTTATCAATGTTCTTGAAGCAGGGCAAGGATACCGGGGAGGATATGACTTCTTCGAACAGTATAGAGTCCAAGTCATACGTGAGATTCCCTCAGCAGAACTTCCGACACGCCAACAGCCACTTCAAGAGCCACCACAGAGCTTTTTTGAAGCTCTCCGTCTCTTTTTTGTTGGGGTTTCTGCAGGATATTGTCGTGGTGAGCAAGGTAACCGATCTATGATGATCCATCCTTCCAGGACTACCAACGAGCACACAATTTATCAGCATTGGGTACAGCAAACAAAAGAAGAGTGGGAGCGCCTTTTGAGACTTCCTGATGATGATCAAAGTAAACAAGAGCTTCTGGACGAATTTCGGCAAGCTGCTGCTGATCTTCGGACAACTGAGCCTAACCTACCTCCTGATAATGAACTTTTAGGAAACAGATTAAGGTTTGCTGTTAATCGATCACAAGTACAAGTGCTGAACGCACGCGGTGGGAGAACTCCCCAGGTAGATTGGGGTGGAGAGTACGGTTTGATTTTGATAGGTGGGACTGTGCTGGATCGCGGCTTTACCATTAGAGGTCTGACAGTGACCTATATGCCACGTCCGCTAGGGGGTGGGATGGCAGATACTTTACAGCAGCGTGGCCGATTTTTTGGGTACCGAGCTTCTTACTTTGGGCTTTGTCGTGTATTTTTACCCAGGGATGTTATTGATGCTTTTCGTGCATATGTGGAGCATGAGCATGATCTTCGAGATAGGCTATTGGGTTTTGAGCAAAACGGTCGTCCTCTTACAGAATGGCCTCGAATGTTTATTCTTGACCCTAGCCTTAGGCCAACAAGGGATAGCATCATTGATATCGCATATCGCTGGGGAATTATTGGAAATGATTGGTCATGGCCAAGGAGTCCCCATGTCACTGCAGAGTCCAGCGCTAGCAACACTCAAGTAATAGATGCGTTTACAAGCAATGTGGCGTTCCAGGAAGATGAAGGGAATCCGCAAAGAACAGAGCACCAAAAACATCTAGTTACCACCGGCCTTGAGTTGCGCATGGTACTCCATGATTTATTGATGAAGTTTCAGTTTCGTAGCATCGAGGACTCCAGGCAGTTTACTGCAGTTCTCTCGCTTCTACAAAGAATTGTAGAGCAGAACGCGAATGCTTCGGCAAGTGTATATCTTATGAGTGGACGAAGAACCCGTGAGAGACGCGTGGACAGTGAGGATCGGTTGGGAAAAGTATCGACTCTTTTCCAAGGAGCCCATCCGAGCGTAAGCGGGCCTCGTCGTGGCTCAATATACCCAGGGGATGCTGCTATAAAAGCTTCACAAGGCGTGACAGTGCAGATTCACACCCTCAAAATAATTCGAGAGAATGGTGAGCAACGCGAGAACGTTCCAGCAATTGCTGTTTGGATTCCTAATGATTTAGCGCGGCCTATCCTCATCCAACCACAAGGAGGAGCATAAATAACCGGGTGCTGAAGAATTAAGGTTGGAAAGTATTAAGAGTATGGGAGTCAACTGTCTTGAATCATCCCAAAATGGTCTCTCAAAAAGTAATAAAGGCATTAAATGGAAGAAGAATTTAATACTAATAGTGGCGAACAACAAACAAGAAGTATAGAACCTAAAATTGCTAATCCGAATCAGCGACGAGGAGCTGAACAGCACTCACTTGAATTACGTTATGAAGTTTTGGAACGTTTCTTGTTTGATGGTTGGACTCATAGAGAGTTGCAAAAGAAAGTTTTGCAAATTCCTGCTCCAAAGCACGGCGGTGGATTTGAAGCTATGTATATTCTACATTGTTTCGGATTTGGTGGTGACGATACACGAGGGCTTTTGGCAAGAGTCAAGTCCTATGATGATTTTCAAAAATTGATTCGATTTCAGTTGTCAACATTTTCTCCGGAGCAGCAGGATGCAGTTCGACAAGTTTGGCGTAGACATTTAGGGTCAATGAAGGAAGAGGAGGTAATTGCGGTTCAAACGTCTTCGAATGATAAAACAAACAGCGATGAGGACTGGTCTGATTCAGAGATTAAGGAATCGGTAAAGGCATATCTTTGGATGCTCGGCTGCGAAAAAAATGGGAAGTCGTATAACAAAAGCGCTGTTAATAAATCATTGCGGGAGGGAGTGTTATCCAAGAGAACTCATGGTTCCATAGAGTATAGGATGGAGAATATATCAGCTACATTGGCGGAGTTGTGTCTTCCTTGGATTGAAGGTTATAAACCGCACGGAAATGTCGGGAGCGGAGTTAAAAAGAAGATTGTTAAAGTGCTTGATGAATTGGGTGTTGTTAGTGCTGAAGATTATTCCCCAACTAACAAGCTAGAAGTTTTGGATGAGCGTTCACGAAGGCTTCTAAAAATAGATTTTGTCGGTGAACCTGCCGGCAATATTTCTCCGATAAAAACAGAGACAGTGTCTTATCAATATGTTCGTGATCCGCTGGTTAAAGCATGGATTTTGAGAAATGCGATTGGTCATTGTGAATTATGTAAGAGCCCTGCACCGTTTGTCATGCCGGACGGAATTCCATACCTTGAAATTCACCACGTTAAGCCTCTTTCGGAAGATGGTCACGATACGATAAATAATGCTGTCGCACTGTGTCCGAACTGTCATAAAAAATGCCATCTGAGTAAAGATAAAAAAGAAGCCGCAGAGGCTCTTTATAACAATATTAGAAGACTTCAAAGAACAAGTGAATAAAGAAATACACTTACCCCTTCATTAATTCCTGCCGTATTTCTTCTCCTGCCTGTGTTAGTTGGTATATTCTTCCTCTTTTGTTTTGTGGGTTTATGCATATTGCGATGCCTTGTTTTTGGAAGGCTCTTAGGGTGTCGCTTGTGTGGTTGAGGCTTATTTTTGGGCTGTAGTCTTTGCTTTTTTTGTGCACCTGACAGGGCGCCATTGGCTTTTCGAGGGCTCTTAGTATTGCTGTCCGTCTTGAACCGCCAAGTATCCACGCGAATAGGTAAACGTCCACCATCTTTTTTTATATTTATAAATGGCGTGATGGCGTTAATAATTTTGCACCTTTTTTACACCTTTAGAGCGGGTGGTATTTGGGTATAAAGTTTTTATATGTCGCCGTCACTACTCCTTAGTCATGGATGAAAGAAAATATTTACGCAAAGCCAAAAGGGAAGGATTTGCCACAATAGAAGACTACATCAAAGCCAACCTGCATTATTTGCCAAAAGAAAAAAGAGAACTATTCTGCAACCTAACAGGATACAAACCCCAACAACCCAACGAAAACAAAAATTACGGAGGCGAATACAATGGCAAAAATTAACATCAGCCTCCGAATCAAACCAGCCCACCACAACGCAATCAAACAAGAAATAAAAAAAGGAAAAACACTCACAAGCGTATTCGAAGAAATGCTAGACGAACGATTCCCAGTAACCTCACAACTAATCAGAAATTAAAGGGGCGGTAGGGGGGCAAAACTATTTATAGCTAAACAATATTAGTAGTCGCTATGAAATGGGTGTGCATATCTTGGGGGTTACTTGTCTTATCTTTTATGTCCTTTGTGATTAGTGGTTGTTCTTCATCACAGAATTCTTCAGTGTTTTCTAATTCCAGCGGCGTATTAGGATGCACCCAATTCAAAGTTATTGGAGAGCATAAATATAAGGGTTCAGTTCGTATCGATATAGATTTTTATAACAATTGTTCTAAAAATGTGAGCATATACCTCTTTGATGTGATAGACCAAGAAAACAATGTATATAGCTTAAATCATCAAACTTGGGTTTCAGCTGTTAACTGTTTTCCGACAATACTTAATCCAAACCAACATGCAATAGGTCATTTTGGGACTTTCTCTAACGAAAGCATATACAGTACAACTGTATCGCTAAACAAATGGTATGTATCATACGATGGAAAAGAAGAAGATTGTTGGCAGATTTATAAAAGGTTAGGATGAAAACTTTAACGATATTGTTACTATCAGTATTTTTCTTGTTCTTAGTTATGGGATGTTTCAAAGAGCCTTCATCCGTAGCAACTAAGTGTTTAGATGGTTGGGGTGAAGATTCCTTTTTTTCCAATACTGATAAAAGTGTCAACAATTCTCCGTGGACTAGTTTTAGCCCGCCTGCCGCTGTAATTGAAAGGCGTGTGGCATATTTAAAATACTCATGTGATGAGCCCACAAAATATTTTGTTAAAACCAATGACAGTTTTAACAATGTTTCACTTGAAGACTTAAGAAATTATGTCAAAGCCTATAATTCTTCGTGCGACGGCTGCTTAGAAGTGTATATCTCTGGGTGTTGTTGATGTGTCTTTGGTGATTTAGTTTATGGTACAAATAATATTAATGCTTGGAGGATTATTGTCCCTGGCTATTGGCGTATATTTAATCTATTTGAGAGAAAATGCCTTAATCTTTGTGGGTTTCAAAAAGAATAGTATTCTTCTCAAACACCCTCTTGGTAAATTTATGGCATGGTATGTCTTGTTGAGCATATTAATTTCTCTATTAACTGGGGGAGTAGTGCTTATACTAAAATCAATAGGGTTTTTCCAAGTTTTTCCGTAATTAGGGTGTTTGTGTGGCTTTTTGTTTTTGGTCTACAAGCGCCATCATTTCCAGCATCATTTGTTTTTTCATGGAAGCAAACTGGTCATTGAGGAATTGCACTTGTTGTTGCAGATGCTGAATCTCTACATCTTTTTGCTTAGCCTCCTCAACAATAACCTGCCTATCCAAAGGACGCTTACAGTTTTGGCAAACCGTTTCGTCAAAACCCGCTGCCGTATTACAAAAAGCACAAGTCCTAGTGCCTAAACCCTCTTGGCCTTTAGAATCACCAGCCAAAAGTCCTCGCCTTTGCAATTCCTTCTTAAAAGCCTCATCCTGACTTGAGAGGTCATAGGTTTTTAGCTGGCTTGTGCTCGTCCATCTTGCCGCGTGTTGGATTTCCATGTCGCTTTCGCCCCTAAGCCTCCTAATCGTAACACCATTACGTTTGAGGCTGTAGCACGTCACGGGCTTAATGATCCCCAGATTCTTACAAGCAGTCCGAATAAACTTGTTAACGTTATTTGGCTTGAGCTGCTTCAACGCGTTAGTCGTCCCAATATTTACGAAAAGAAACGACTGCTTGTTGGCCTTGTTTGGGTGAATGCTCAGCCACTTTGCAAGGTAAGGGAAGCTGTCAATACACTGAATAAGGCCAGTTCCTTCCTTGCCATGCTCGCTAATGTAAATCTTGGCATAATTATCAAACAACTTAACATCCTCAAGCTTCACATAAAGAAGTTCTTGCGGCCTTGCCAAACTCTCAAGCGACAAAGTGAGGAAGGCTTGAATCCTTGGGTCTTTACCAAAATAGCCAACGAGGCTTTCAAACTCTTCATGGCTGAACTTGTCCTTTCGCATCTTCTGCCGGCTCTTATCAATCTTTGGTGAGATGTGGCGCACAGCGTAAGGCACAAGCGTTCCGTCCGGCCTGCCCTTTTCGTCTTTTTCCGGAAACAAAACTTTCCAAACAAGCTTAAGCTCCCTGATAAAAGTCTCTTTGCTCTGGGGAGTATTATAGACTTGGTGCATTGCCGCCATCAAAGCATCCATATCATCCCTGTCGCACTCCGCAAAATCTTTAACAAAAAAGTTGCCCGCAAACTTCACACACTGAATAATCCGAAGCCTCCTAATAAAAGACAAATCCCTAGCCCCAAAATGATTAAACAACTTCAAATAATATTCTAGGTTTGGCTTATGCTTGCAAACATACTTAGAACGCCCATCATTGCCAGCGCAAGCAATGATGTTTCTAAAATCTGCCACAAAATGTTCATACCTTTTTTTGTTCCCATAAATATCGTCCTCTGCCATCTTACACACCATCCAGACGACACCACACTATATATAGATTGTATTACGCAACAAACCAAGAAAGCAATGCGGTAACCCCGCATCCAACCGCCAACAATTGGCTGCACAAAAAAATAAGCGCACCCAACCCAAAGTATCATGCGGCCAAAATGCATCCAACCGCCCCCTGATTTCCTGCGTCAAACAAGCTGACGCATTGAACCCCAGGTATTATGCGGAGAGAAGGCACAGCGCTTCCAGTAGCTTGCGAATTGCCTTTTTTGTCGTCTATTTGTCTATAAAGGGGAGGGAGTATTTAAACTTTTTGGTAGGTTGCGTCATGTGCGTTGTTGATTATTTTTTCTGCCTTTTCTAAGAGGTAGTCTGTGTATAGTTTTTGGTCTGCCATTTTCCCACTTATCAGTATTTGGATGTCTGTTTTTAGTGTTAGCGCGTCGAGCTGGTCGTTGAGTGCTTTTTGAGTAAGCTTTAGGATGTTTGCCTGAAGCATTACGTTTTCTTTTGCCCGCTTGTATTCCTTCCTGTCTTTTTTGCTTGTCTTTGCGTAATCTTGGAGGTGGCTAGATAGGTAGTCTGTTTCTTTTTTGACCAGTTCTGAGTAGTATTCTGCCCTGTAGATGTCTGTTGCAGTCGCCATGTGATTTCTGCTGAACTCGTCAATGTTATCCCTTTGCTGAACATTGCGTTCCTTCATTTCCTTAAGCAACGAATTAATATTTCTCATAAAAGAAAAAAACTAAAAAAACAAGAATAAAAACTTTACACCCAAATAACACCCTCACCTCGGGCACTGACTGAGTGTTTTCTGGTAGCTTATGCCATCGAGAGCGTCGCAATAATCCTCTCGGTAGTTTTCGTTGATTTGTGGCATAAAAAGCAGGAAGTCGCAATTGATAAGAATATTCTTGTTCAATAAAAGGATTTATATACAACTTCTTCCTTAAAGACTACAAATCATAAAGGAGTAAGAACGAATAAAGATGCGGCAAGCAAAGGTAACGGTTCAAGTCTTAATATTTCTGGTAATTGCTTCAGCAGCCCAGGCAACATCCGGAGCATTAAGTCCCCTATCTAACCAAGAAGGGTTGTTCAGTCTTAGCAACGGTAATTCTTTCAATATCAAGGCAACAGGGCTGAACGGCGACACCTGTGTCTATGAAATAACCTACAGTGGATATGTTAAAGAGACTGGTAATCTTGATGTTGGTTGCTCTTACATTTACAAGTATCCGGGAAGCAAGGCGATATTGACTCATAAAGGATTCAATTACCAAACAAGCAAGTGCGAATTCACTCTTTTCGAATATACCGGAAGTGCATCACAATGGTCGACTGTATGCAATGAGGACTGTTCAAGCTGCTCAAGCACATGCCCCTGTACGGGCGGAGCAGTAGTGGACTGCAACGAATGCGAATACACAGGATATGACTGCACAGGAAACACTCTTTACTACTGTACAAGCCAGGGAAACTGCATTGTGAGGGAATTGGTTGATGTCTGCGGAGAAAACGAAGTCTGTGACCCCACAGATGGAATCTGTGAAGGAGTAGGAACACCCTGCCCTTATGAATGCTGCAAATACACAAACGCATATCTAGACAAGAACTGTCCCACTGGATACGCCTGCTCAAATTATCAATGCATACAACAGTGCACCAATAATGCTGAGCAGAAATGTTTTAACGGTAATGTCTATTGGTATGACAGCTGCGGCAACAAAGGAAACCTCTATGACACCTGCGGCTCAGAAGAAACTTGCAACAACGGATATTGCAGTTCTACCAGGACTACCTGTCCTTACGGATGCTGTGATAGTGACGATAGATATTTTGACAAAAGCTGCTCTTCAGGATATGAATGCAAATCTCAATCTTGCGAAAAGATATGTACCAGCAAGTACTCCACCAAATGCTACAACAACGATGTTTACTACTATGACAGCTGCGGAAGCAAAGAGACAATAAAGTACGATTGTAAGATCGATGAGAAATGCAACGGCAATTATTGTGTATCCACAAAATCTGCCTGTCCTCATGAATGCTGTATAGGCAATCAGAATTATTTTGATAAATCATGTCCTGGCAAGGACAATTGCGAAAACAACAAGTGCATCGAACATAAAGGCGCTTGTCCTTACGGATGCTGTGACATATTTTCCGAATATGAAGAGAAGACCTGTGAAGCGGGTTTTTCCTGCCTTGCAAATAAATGCGAGCAAATGAGTCCTGACAGTATTGAACTTCACAGCAAAATTAAACCTCACGATTCTTTGCTTTTGACCTTGTTAGACGGGCTTACTGGAAGGGACTATTCCGAACAAAAGTTCAACACTAACCTAAGAAAAGTGTATGAATACGTAAGCAGCATACCTTACAGATACGATGACGAAAACAGCGCGGGCTGTATAAAGGGGAGCAAAGATTGCGGAGATGGAAGGCCTGGAATAGATTATTCTCAAGAACCCAAAGAGACTATCTCAGAAAACATGGGAGACTGTGAAGACCACGCAATATTATTACAGAGCATGAACGAAGCATTATTCTACAAAACATATGGAACGATTCCTAAAGGCAGACTCTACCTAGTGTGTGGATGTATAGACTTCAATAATGACGGAGAAGAAGAAGGATGCCACTGCTGGAACATAATTCTGGATGATGACCCCTTATCAAGCTCAGGTAATACTAATAACCAAGCAATTACACGAGAAGTCCTGGTCGGCGACGTAGGCATCGGAGATATAAAATCAAATCCCCGTAAGATTACTGTGGAAATCAAGCCTTATGTTAGCGGCGAGACGGATAAATCAATGACCAGGCAAGCTGTGTTATGGAATAACAAAAAATGGAATGAACTGGAATCAACATGGAAAAACCCTTTTGATTTTTATGTTAACCTAAAATATCCCTTTAGCGAGGTATGGTACGTAGCGACAAGTGAAGAATTTTATTACGCACCAGATTTCACGAAAATAGGCTGCGAATATGAACAAAGGTTACTATGGTACCTAGGATTAGACAACCTATGCCCTGCTGAAAAAAGCGCATCACCAGGCACAAAAGAAACAGCACCTCAACCAGAAACTAAAGCAATACAGCCAGAAACTACCAAAGTAACCTGGTGGAAAAAAGTATTAGAAGGCGACACAGAAAATAAAGACAATACCTCTGGGCAGCCAAAGCAAGAGCAGAAGGCAGATGGAACAAACGAAGCACCTCCACAACAAAAGCCATCCAAAGAAAAGACTTGGTGGAAACCCTGGACATGGCGCTGGTAAATCCAAAACCTTAAATAGAACACATGTGAATCAAACTTCCTCTAGGAAAGATGGTAATAATAAACTATTGCACCAAATGTGGAAAGAAACTATCGAAAGAATATGATTTCTGTCCAGAATGCGGGAACCGTATTATTAACATAAAGAAAAAAGAAATATTAGTAACAACTCAGAAACAAACAGAATCATCTAATAAATCTATTTGGTGGATAATTATCTTAATCGCAGTATTAATAATATTTGTGATTGTATCGATAGTATGCTTTTTAGTACCATTTAGTTATAGCTCAACAGAGGCATATTACGAAAAGGAACCATCTGCGTTACAAGAACAATATACTGAAAGTGTAATAAAATATCGACAAGTTCAGTCTGGTTATGATGAGAGTATCAGACCTTTAGTAGACGAAGAGGGAAGTTATTATTCTCTCTTATCGCCAGGATTTAATGTGTGTACAGGTTGTTATGTCTCACTTACTATAGAAGCAAATTATCCTAAAGTTCCATTTAGATACATCATATCAGACCAATTTTTTGAGTGTAATAAAATATTCAGCGGAGAAGATGTTCCCAATGATGTCCAAAATATTGACCTCAGTCTTGGCACTCTTGATGTGGAGGATAGGGAAATTGGCCCAATCAATACAGATTCAACATTGTGTTTTGCAATTAGCGCAGTTGGTCCTCCAGGAAACAACAACCAAAACATATACTCAAAGATTCAAATCAACCAAATAAGAAAGACTCCAATTATGATTTCTGAACCATATGAAACATCTGAGATTAGGAATAGGACAGTAACCAACTATAAGGATGTAAAGAAAGAAAGGAATGTTACCAAATATGCTTCGATCTATAAGATTTGGACTAAACAGGTAGATTTCTATTATGTTCTAGGTCAAGAATGAGTAAAATAACTTGGATCATAATGGTTACTTTTTCAATTGTGCAAAAATGTAAGAAATAGTTTTTGCTTAGAAAGAAATCAAAAAAAAGAATCATATACCCATAAGCCGCCCTTATTTTGGGTAGTCTTTGAGCACTTTTTGGTATGAGAGGTCGCTTAGGGCGTAGTAGCTGTCTTTTTCGGTCTCAATCATGTGGCCGAGCAAATACTTGATCTCGTTCACATCCTGACTAATTTTCAGCACTGCCTTCCTGCAACGCTCCTCAAGCGTTTCTTCAGCCATTCTCAGCCACCTTTTGAAAGGATGGCATCCATGTAGTGCCTGTGCATAATGTCAGTCCTGATGCTTTCTATGATGAGCCACTGACCATCTCTGCTCAGACGAATCTTTCTACTCAGCTTCGGCTGCTTTTCCTCAAAAACTTTCACTTCATTACTTACTTTTTCTTTTGCCATTTTCTGTTTCTCCATCTATCATTTACCTCTTGTGTATGAGTGGGAGGGGGGCATTTACTGCCGCCCCGTCCTGAATTGACAGCTTTCGCATTTCGAAGGGTCTTTGCATGCCTGACAAATAGCCTTTGCGTCAAGATGCTTCGGTAATTCCTTAAAGCACCAATCAAGCGCAAAAGTCATCGGCTTGCCAAGATGCCACGCAATCCTTCGCAGCGAGCAACTGTTTTCGTAGCTTAGCTCCGGGGTATAAGCCATTGATTCTCCTTTCTTTGATTTGACATTTCTGCCAAAAGCTTCCGCCCCTTACTGCTGTCAAAAGCCACGAACTCTAGACACTTCTCAGGAATCGCTTTTCGAAACTCCCTCAGCCTAAAATCCACAGTGAAGCCTTTGAAGACAAGCAGCTTCGTAACCATAGCTAAACCTCCTTTCGTTAAAAAAAACCTATTCAGAAGTAGTAGCGAACAGAAATAAAAGGTTTACACCCCTTTTAATCCTAAGTGATGGGTGGTATTTGAGTGGTTAGTAGATGAGCTTATATTTTTTGTAAGGTTCTATTATTTTTATTGAGATGTACTCTTTGTTCTTAAGTTCTGGGTGTTGATTGAAAAATGATTTCATCGCAATTTTTAATGAGGCTACGTGTTTTACCTCATCTTGGCCGTCTATGTTTAATATGAATTCTTGGCGGTCAGGGGGGAAGTATTTTCTGTCTTTAGTGCTTAATGTGGATACTCCCCAGTTGAAACATGTATCCACCAGTTTGACCTTTATTGATCCTGCGGAAAGAATTGGCATGTCTTCATTAATTTTGAAAGGTTTTCTAGGTTCAAATTCTATTTCATCATTTTCTTGATATCCTAAGTAATCCATTAATTGTTTGTTGAAGGGTATGTAGTATTCCTGATTTATTTTTACGATGGTTGATATTATTTTTCTCATGTTATGCACCCCACATTGTTTAAACAATGTTTTAACAATGAGAAACCATTGCTAGTATAAAAATGTTTCTTTTTTTAAGAAAGTCGGGCCTTTTTTTAAGTCGTGCCCGGGACTTTTGTGGCGGCGGATTTTTAGTCAGTGTTGTATGCTTCAAGGACTCTTCCGCTCAATTCCTGCTTTGCTTCTTCGGAGAGGAGACTTACGGTTTCGTACCATCTGCCTTCTTTTCCTTTTTGCTTTGGCATGGAAACAAACAGGGAATCATCCTTTGCCGAAACGACTCTGACACCTTTTATCAGCACTTCTCCGCCAACAATTACGTCGGCAAATGCCTTAAGGTTTGAGCCGTTATCCATTCGATATAGCCTTGCAACTTCCAACATACCAACCACCCCCTTTCACTTTGTGTGGCACCAGCCTTGTGCTTGCGCAATTAGCTGTACTTCCTTTGCTTTCTTTTTCTCCCAGTAGAGGTCTCTGTCAACTTCAACAAACTTTATCCGAAGGTCGGATAGTTCGTTGAGGCTGAAGTTTCCCCATTCGGCCATTTCCAAGTCGCCGTTGAGCACCGCAAACCCAAAGAAGATTTCTTCCGCAGGGTCGTACTCTGTGGCAAACCAGTCACAGCCGCCAATGAAAAAGTGCATACAGATCACTTTTTCCTCTAAAGGCACGTCTTCTCCCGAATACATGCGTGGGAGCTTTGCAAGCTCTTCTCTTGTGGGCTTATTCCACATGACAACTCTCCTTTCTCCGGGACATCAACCCAGATTTCTCCGTCAAGGTCAACCCAATCCAAAACTTCAACAGTTTCGTCTTGCAACTTCCGCTTAGGCATCCACAACACAACCACCCCCTTTCTTTTTTGCGGCAGATACGTAATTCGTCCATATCTGTCTAATTTGTTTTTACAAAGGAGTGGTATCAAGACAAATTAATAAGTTTTACACCCAAAAAACACCCGAGAAGAAGTGAGGAAGGATTCACGAAAGAATTGCGTATTGAGGGAGGGGTTCGTTGGGGAAAGGTTTTTATATTGGGTTATTTGTAACTGTAAGAGGTGATTGTTATGGATAATGTGTTTGTAAAATATAATGGGAGAATTTTGTTTGTAGGTATTTTGATTCTTATTGCTGCGATAATTTTGGCTACGATTCCTTTAATGATATTTACATCGACGTTTTGGATGTTGATAGTTATTGGTGGTGGGCTTACCGGTTTTGCATTGAAATTTAGAAAACATAGTAAGAAATAGTTTAGTGCTTTCGAATTATAAATAACTACGTTATTTATGTGCGCCCCTTAATTGTTGAGTCATAGGTCGAAATCTTTAAAGAGGGCGATGCCATGAAGTGAAGTGTTAATGAATTAGATTTTTTGAGGTGGATCATTATGGGAGAAGGGAAGAATTGGAAGTTTGGTGTTTTCATTTTAGGTATTATCGGGTTGATACTGTTATTTAGTGCAGCAGCCGTATTAGGTGTGATTATATTATTTATTGTCATTATGATTGTGCTGATACATGAGGGCTTAAAGAAGTCTGTAAAAGGTGGGCATAAGTCCTCTTCAGATAAAAAAAGGGATAAGCATAAATCTTCTTCAGATACTAATAAGCAAGATGAATCAGCTGCGTGGCGTCCTACTATATGGCAGCGAATCTATGAAAGGAAACTGTTGGAGAACAATGAGCGGAAACGTATTGAACTGAAGAAGTAAGATAGAGAAACCTTGATTCTTCTTTACACTTTTAAAACATAAATACTACGTATTTATTAGGTATCCCCACAGTTTTAAAAGTGTTGTGGCTTCTTGAAGAATATCGTCGGACTGAGGTATTTTGTTCTTTGCTGGTTGTTCCTGTGGTTGTATTTTTCCTTCAGGAGGAGAATTATTGGTGCGTGAGCTATTATTTGGGGTTTTCCGGCCTCGTCGTCCATTTCCGCTCTCATCGTTCCCCAGAGCCTTACTGCTGTGCTTGTCGTTGAGAGAGTGCTGTGCTTAATCTTTCTTGCGAGCTTGCTGATTGGCGTCCATTGCGGATAGTTGGGGAGTTCTTCCAGCATCTTGATTGCTCTCTTTTCTTCTGAAGCTTCAAGGTGCAGATAGCTGACCTCCTGATGGAAGCTGATTAGTCTTAGTTTTTCTCGTTCCATTTTTTTACCAGTTCTTTTAGTTCTTCGTCTGTTAGTTTCCTCGTTGGTAGTGGTGGGGGTGTTTTTATGAGGCAGTTTTTGGCTCTGCCTTTGACTTTGGCGAAGGCTTGGCCTAGCCAGATGTAATCAATGTATCTTGTCTCGTGCTGTTTGAGGAAGAGGCCGTTTGATACTGTTGACACGTCTTTGAATGTGTTTGCGGCAAAGTGTATTTGGGTTTTGCATTGGAAGGCGTAGTTTTTGAGTTCGCTGCATTCCTGAGCAAGCGTGACTACTCCCAGTCCTAGTTTTCTTCCTTCTCGATAAATGTTTTGTAGCGTGCCGTCGCCAAACATTCGTTCTTCTGTTGAAGAGGTCATCATGTTTTGGCTTTCTTCCATTATGAGAAGCATCCTTAGTTTTTCTGTTTCTCCGATGCTGAGGAAGTACAGCATGATGTAAAGCAACAAGGTTTCTTGGAATAGTATCCTTAGGCTGTTTGGGAGTTCTATGTCCATCTCAAGAATTGTAATTCCGGGTCTCTCAAGCATTTTGGATATGTCCATTGGGTTTCTTGAGCCGAACAACTCTTTTGTGTTCGGCCTAAGCATTGAAGACAAAACCCTCATTGCACTGTCTTTCCAAAGTGAAGCCCTGCCGCGCAGGAATTGGTTATCTACCCTTTTTTTGATGTCTTCAATGTTTGGAAGCAGATGAAGTTTTCCCTGCTGATAGCCTTCCAGCAAATTTTCTGCCTCGTTCAGTATCAAGCTTCCTGATCCCTGCCCTGAGAGCAAAGATTTCGAGAGAGGCTTTTCAGAAATTATGCCTATCCAACTCAGTGGCGAAACGCCCGGAGGGGGTGAGAAGAAGAGGTTGTATCTGAACGGCGAAGTTTCCCTCCCTATGGTGTAAACCCGAATGTCTTTTACGAAAGGATAACTTTCTTTGGGCAGTTTACACAGACTTGACCATGTCCTGTTCCAATCCACAATCCAAATAGGAACATTCTTCTCTGCCAACTGCACAGCGATATTGTAAGCAAGAGTAGTCTTTCCCGTTCCAGTAAGGCCAGTACAAAGAATATGATGCCTCAAATCATTCATGGACAGTTTCAGGGGATAAAGCTCCCTATCAGTCCCGTCACCGTTCCTTCCGTAGCATACCTGTCCGAGCGTTATTTCTCCCAATCCGCACTCTTCTTTGGTTGATGGCGGCAACATCGGCTGGTCTGGCAAAAGACTGTCATTTAAGAGCTTGTTTGCTGAGAGCTTCAATATTTTTGACAGTCGATCTTTTCGTTCCTCATCACCAATAGCATGAATCAGCTTGAGCTTTTCCGCTTTTTCCCGCCCCCACGCAGGTTCGAGACGAAGGATAAGCTCGTCCGTCTGCTCATCAATCTGTATCACTTCTGCTCACCCAGAATCTTCTTGTCTTGCTGCCCTTCAAGGCGCTTATGCCACAGGTCTACAAACATCGAGGTTGGTTCTGACAGGTCTTCCCAAGCCTTAATTTTTTGTTCAAGAAGCAGGTTCTCTGTGCCTTTTTTTTCCTTTTCCAAAGCCATCCTTCGCCTCTCAATATTCATGTTATAACCAAGCTTAAACGAATAAAGCTGTCCGATCTCTTTAGAAAGCTCGTTCCACTGGTTTTCCAAAACTGAGACCGTGTTATTGTAAATCTTAAGCCTGTACGTAATACAGAAGGCAGTATTAACGACCTTATCCAAAAGCTTAGCCTCATCCATACCAAGAATTGCTTCCAAAGAAAAGCCGCCATCCTGCGATTGAACAGCCTTTTGCGGAGTTGGCTGGTAGCGGGAGGAGTAGAGGTATCTCTCAAACACAGGCGTTCCGTACAGTGCTGGCTTGTAATTATTGAAGTCCATCTTAACTACACAGTAAAAACAAACCCATTAAAAAAGATTACACCCAAATAGCACCCGCGTTTTAGGTGATGATTGGCTGATAGATAGCTTCAATCCTAAATATGCTTTTCCTATCAAAGAAGGTATACCCATCGTTCTGTATAAGGTGGCCAATGTGGATGCCTCAAGTGTTTGGAATAGATTTTGTAACGTGCCCTAATGGGTCTTTCCTAAGCCCTTGATTCTTATGATGGTTATGGGTTTTGTGACTTAACCAAGCCCCCTATTCCTCCCTGATTTTTCCAGTTTTCCTTTATTAGCAGTTATGACGTTTCTCTTATATATGTGTAAAATTTATGCCTTAGCAACACAAGGCGACCCAAAATTTTTGAGAGCGGTCTGTCTTGACCAGAAAGGAGGTGAATTCTATGGGATGTTTAGGGAAATGCGGCGAGTGTTTGAGGTTGAAGTGTGGGGGCGGCTGGGTTACTGACGGGAAAAGGTATTACTGGCTGCCAAAACAAGAGAAACAGAAAATAAAAATGGGAGGTGCAAAATGAGCGAGAGAATGCCTTGCAGTCATTGTGGAAAAAGCGGAACTACGCAGTATTCGTGTTGTTTCTACAAATTTTATGGCAGAAAACCTGGGTTTTTTGAGTCCATGGATTACGTGCAGTGTTGTGCTTGTAAAGGCACAGGCTATGAGCCGAAGGCTGCGCCCCTTTACAACATGTAAAGGGTGGGAAAGTGAGGGGCGGCTAAAGTGTTTTTGGCCGCCTCTCCACTCACAAAAAAAGGAATATGCTATGAAAAGAATTAGGCTGTGGAAAAGAGACTACGACATCATCGAAAACTTAAAGAATGGTTTGTTTACAACCGGCCAGCTTGCCAAACTCTTTTTTAGTTCGCAAAAGAAAGCTGCTGAACGCCTCATATTATTATTCAAAGCCGGACTTGCCGATAGATTTCAGGCACCACTTGATGAGGCAAAGGGAAAGCCAGAATACGTCTACTGCAAAAAAAACGGGAAAATCCCCAAGAATTACAGCCATATCAAGCACAGCCTTGCAATAACTGATTTTTATGTATGGCTCATCGAAAAGACAAAACAAGTTCAAGACATGGTTGCCAAATTTTATTATGGAACAACCCTCGAAGATAAGGGATTGCATGGCGGACTTTTGCTTCCTGACGCTTTTTTCGTTCTTGAGAAGGCAGACAAAAAGCTCCTGTATTTTGTCGAAATAGATTTGGGAACAGAAACCCTAAGGTCAGGATCAAACTACTCATTTGAAGGAAAACTCGATTTATACGCCGACATTTTTGACAGCGAAGAATACAACAAATTCCTCAACCACAAATTCGTAGGCTTCAGACTGCTCTGTGTTTTTACATCACAAAAAAGGATGCAAAATTTTCTGGGAATCGCAAAAGAAAAGAACTCCGACTTTGTCTTGTGCTCAACATTTGATTCGCTCAAAAATTCTGATTTTATCGAAAAAACATGGGCTGACATTTCAGGGAAGAAAGTTGGTTTGTCAGGAAAATAAATTTTAGAGGATAGGGTAGTGAAAATTCTTCCAACCCAAAAAGGATACAACATAGTTTACGCAGACCCGCCTTGGCGTTACGGCGCTCAGGGTAGCTCTTCTTGGATGGGGCGAGGAGCGAAAAAGCACTATCCGACTATGAATTTGGAAGACATAAAGAACCTGAAAATTCCGTGCGGCAAAGATTGCGTACTTTTCTTATGGGTAGTTTTTCCACTACTAAAAGAAGGATTACAAGTAATGGACGCATGGGGCTTCAAATACAAAACCGTAGCCTTCGTCTGGATTAAGCTAAACAAGAAAAACAAAGAACCATTCTGCGGCATGGGCTCATGGACAAGGTCAAACGCAGAAATTTGCCTGCTTGGAACAAGAGGAAAAAACAAGCGAACGAGTGCCAAAGTAAGACAAGTAATCATTTCGGAAAGAAGGGAACACTCACGAAAGCCCGACGAAGTACGAGACAGAATAATTCAACTCATGGGAGATAATCCAAGAATAGAACTCTTTGCTAGACAGAAAAATGAAGGTTGGGATGTTTGGGGAAACGAAGTAGACAAATTCGGGACGAATTAAGCAGGGGATTAGGTTGGGGATTTGGTCGGGGATTAAGCCCCTGTATAGGAATGGCGTAACTGGCAGAAAACAAGCGGGAAGCAACAAATTGGCAGAAGCCAATACCCCTTGAAACAGTGACAGGGGATACATAACTCAAAATACAAAGGAGTACCTAATGAAAAACCAACAAAGAATACAAGACTTCATGACAGAAATGTTCCTAGGTAATGCAAGAAATAATTACCAATACGAATGTGGCCGTTGGAGCCTTCCTGCCGTTTACCCTTACCAGATTTGCGCCGAACCCATTTTTGAACTTTTTGACCCAATGCAGACTTACTCACTATCCACCAATACCGCCAGATTGGTCAGAAGGGTTAGTAGTAGCAGTAGTAGTAGTCGGGTAGTAAGGGAAGTAAAGCTAAATTATTTTGAAAAAGTTGAGTGGCTAAAGTTTGAGAGCTTGCTTAATTGTTTTTCCGCCTTTGAGAAATCGGTAAGCTTCGAAATTTTCTGCCTAAATGGTTCTGTAACTTTCTTTATCGGCAGTGCTTCTTTGGATCAGCTAAATATTGTCTGCAATGTTTTCCAGAGCTACTTTCCCGGCACTGTTTTTAGGGAAGTTCCTGATCCTTTGCTGACCTTAAATGATTGCGGAGAGGGATTTTTTGTTTGCGATTTTTACTGCTCTGCTCCTTATCACAAAAAGGTATCTTCTGACAGGACGGTTGGTTGCCTTAATTCTGTTTTCAAAACATTCTCTGGCCTGAAGAGCGGGGAGTGCGGTTTTTATCAGGTCATCTTTGAGCCTGCAAAGGATGAATGGGGCAAAAACGTCAAGGCTCTTAGTGCCGCAGAAAAGCTTGCAAGCAACACCTATCCTTCCGGCGCAAGCCCCTCTGATGGCTTCAAAGACGCGGCTTTGCCTTTGTATGCCTGCCGGGTACGCTTGGGCTGTGTTGTTGGGAAGGATAGCGGTGTTGTTGACGCTATTAAGCAGTTTGGCAGTTGTTTTGTTCATGGCGGAAAAGCCTTGAGTTTTCGGACTGAAAAGGACTTTCTTGACGTTGTAAAAAAACGGGATGTGGCCGAAATGGTTGGCGGCAGATTCGGGTTTTGTTCCGGCCTTTTGCTTGACACCAAGGAGCTTGCTTCTTTTGTTTACTTTCCTGACCGAAGCATTACCAGTTTTGGGCTAAAGATTAACTTCACAAGAGGATTTATGGTGAGCAAAGCTTTGCTATCAGGCCGCCCAATAGGATTTAGCTGCTCAAGCGGCAGCGATGACGTCATCTGCCTGCCAACAAACATTCAGAACAAGTGCATGTGGATTCTTGGCACTGCAAGGAAAGGCAAAAGTGTTTCGATGGCTAATCAGTTCCTTTGGCTTGCAGACAACGGCGACGGAGCGGATTTTATTGATCCTCACCGCACAACAGTATTTGAACTCCTCGGTCTCTTGCCCGATGAAGTCTTAGATAGGGTTATTTATTTGGATTATGACGATGACGATTATGTTGTGGACTTCAATCCTTTTGATGAAGCTGATGAAGAGTCTTTTGGCAGGCTGACTATCGAGTTTGTGAACAGCTTCAAGAACCTGTTTGAGGCGGCAAGTTTCCACCGCATGAGCCATTTGCTTAGGATGGCGGTTTATGCCCTCTTTGTACTGAAAAAAAATATCAGCAGTATTCCTGCTCTTTTTTCCCGGACAGATGAGGGAGATGCTTTAAGGAAGGCTGTTGTTGATAAGTGCAAAAATGAAGAGGTGACGCGGTTTTGGAAAAGCGAGTTTTATGGTTATCGTAAAGATGCTTTTAGCCCAATCCTTAACAGGTTTTCCGCACTTCTTATGGACGCTAAGGCTTCGCGTATTTTCTCAAGAGAAAAAAACAAGGTTGATTTGGCAGACGCTATGGATTCCGGCAAGTTATTGCTTGAGGCGTTGCCTAACAGCATTGATGTTTCCGGGATTATCGGTGGAATGAGGATTGGGCAGACTCAGAAATGCGCTTTTGCCCGGACAGCAAAAAGGGATAGTTGCCGCAGAGAGTTTCATTTGTTGGTCGATGAGTTTCACCGTTTTTCTACAGGCAAAACGCTTGAGAGCATCATTAACGAAACTGTAAAGGCTGGACTTCATTTGTGCGCGGCTAATCAGGAGACTGCGCAACTTAGTGATGAGTTGTTGAGGGCTGTTTTGAGCATGCCGAACATCATGTTGTTCAATGTCAATTTCTTGGATGCAAAGAAGCTGTTGCCTGTTTTCAATAATCGTATAGGTGTTGAAGACATTACAGGGCTTGGTGTGGGGGAGTGTTTTGTTAAGTTTGGTGATGAGATTGTGGACGTTAAATGTTTTGCGCCTAGAAAGGATTATTCAGAAGAAAAGGCCAAAAGAATCATTGAGGAGAGCAGAAAAAAATATTACACACCAGTCTCTATGCTCCAAAAAGAAAAACCAGAAGCAAGAGGCGAGAAGCGCGCAAGAATTATTGACTCATTCTAAAAACACAAAACCAAAAAGGGAGGTGTTTACCATGTTTGCTGCAAAAAGCGTAAAAGAAGTAATTGCATTACTGCACGTAGACGTCATCGCGGAACAAATCGAAAGCGTACACAAAATCATTCGGGAAAGCTACAAAGTCAAAAAATACGTTGTGGAGGACTATGAGGAATTCAAAAATGAGATTTCGAGGTATTACCAGTATCACTTCAGCATGTGGATAGATGCAGACTCAATAATGCCTCCTGATCTTGCACACACAAGAGCGCGCAACATACTAAAGAATCAGCCAAACACAAATCTGCCAGAGATTCGAGACGTCTTGGGCAGCTCTGGCGAAAACGGCTACACAATATCTTACAAAAACGCAAAAACAGGCCGCTACGGAGGACTAATAGGCGTTATCGACGCCCTTGCGGAAGGGATTAAAAATGACGCCATATCCAAATACGTCTCAGCAGTCTTCCTCGACTGCGTTAACCCAATGGACTTCGACAAAAAAATATATTTCATCCAAGAATACCTAAAAACGTACGGACAGATATTGCTTCCGGGGGAAGAATTCCTAAGCATATACGAACTAGCAAACGACCTAGAAGCAATAATACAAAACCACGTAAAAATAATAAACGAATTCAGAAAAAAATTGCAATAAATTGTGTTTTAAGCGCGGAGGTTTCTTGATGAGTCTGCTTCCAAGTAAGGCTATTAGTTATGCAGTGATTGTTTTTTTGTGCGCAGTGTTTTTTGGTTTAGTAATAAAATTTTGGTAAGGACTTGGAGGTGTGTTGATTGATGAACAACAAGGCGCAGAGAAGTTTGGATGGTTTTGATGAAAAGAAGAGGTTGCAGCGTTTTTATGCGATTCTTCTTGATGCAGACCTTGCATGCTTTTCTGACCTTATCGAGAAACGCAGGAGGTACAAGAAATAGTTCTTTACAAAACCCTACAAATACCTATAATGTTTGCTATGGACAAGAAGAGCAAGACTTACAACATTCCAAAGACGGCAGAGTTTCTTGGTGTGCATGAGATGACGATTCGGTATTGGATTCGCAAAAAATGGGTGACGCCTCAGCGCGATTACAGAAACTATCCTGTATTTACGGACGAGGACATAAAGAAGATTGAGCTGTGGCGTAACACTTTGAGGAAGCCATGAAAGTAGCGATATACACGAGAGTTTCTACTGAAGACCAAGTGCGTGAGGGGACTTCTCTTGAGGTTCAGAGGGAGTATCTTGAGGCTTTTGCCAAAAGAGAAGGATGGACAATTTATTATCCTGAACGCGGAAAAATTTATATGGACGATGGTTACAGCGGGAACTTGCGGGATAGGCCAGCACTGAACCGGCTACTTTTTGATGCTAGGGCAAAAAAGTTTGACATTGTTCTGGTCTACAAGATAGATCGCTTTGCTAGAAATAATCGCATGCTCCTGAATCTTGTTGAAGAACTCAGCGAGCTAGAAATTGGTTTTAAAAGTGCAACAGAATCTTTTGATACAGTGAGTGCTGCTGGAAAAATGGCACTGAGCATGCTTGGAACAGTAGCACAGTTTGAGAGGGACAGAATCATTGAGCGCGTATTTCCCGGAATGGTCAAAGGAGTCCAGCGCGGCAATTGGCAGGGCGCAAGATACTCGCCATACGGCTACAGCTACAACAAAGAAAAAAAAGTCCTCGAAGTAGTAAAAGAGGAAACGGAAATAGTCAAACTTATTTATACGATGTATCTTGCAAACCAAAGCACACCACAAATCGCGGGCTACCTATACAAGAAAGCATACAAGACCAGAAGCGGCGGAAAATTCCACACAAAACTCATAGGCGATATTTTGAAAAATCAGGTTTACTTGGGAAAGCTTGTGTGGAACCGACACCACTATGACCAGAAGCAAAAGACAAGAAGGGGATACAAGTATGTAAAGAATGAAGCTTCGAAAATAATTGTTGCTGATGGAAGACACCAACCAATAATAAATCCAGAAGATTTTTTGCTAGTACAAGACAAGCTAAAAGGCAACAGGCGAGGAGTCATGCATCGGGCAGGAGTAAAAGAATACCCCCTCTCAGGAATCTTGTTCTGCGCTAAGTGCGGCCACAAATATTTGGGAGCAGCAAACATATCTAATCATCGCGAAAAAATAAAGAAGAGATGGTACAGGTGCAACGCCCGCCAAGTACACTTCATCAAGTGCCCGAACAACTCTATTCGCGCAGAAATCTTAGAGCCACAAATTTATGGCATCATCGAAACCATCCTTCAACACCCAGAAACGACCTCTACGCGCATGCAAAACATAGTAAAGACGAGAATGGAGATAGGCGACACTGATCTCAAGGCAGAGAAAGAAGACTTGAAGGATGCTCTACGAAAGAACCTTGAGAAGCAGCACAAGCTGAACGATACCTACTTAGCAGACCTCTTAGCAATAGAAGTATACAAAGACCAATCAATCCTTCTGCGCGAAGAAGAGAAGGAGCTAAAGAAGGCCATAGCCAAAGCAGACATGAAACTTGTCGAAAAAGAACGCTCACAAGAATACGAACGACTCCTGCGAAGAATTACAGAAAATTTTGAAGACACAAAGAAAAAAATAGATATAGTAACCAAAAAAGAGCTGCTTCAACTCGTATTCAAAAGAATAGTGGTAAATGACGGCAAAATAGAGGACTTTGAACTATACAAGCCCTTCAAAAGGCTTTATGAGGAGCAAAAATGCAAGACAAAACCAATAGCGACAGCCACAAAGGACGACTCGTATATATTGCAACCTACGGCTGTCAGATGAATGTTCGCGATAGCGAGGCGCTTCTGGGGCTTTTTTTAGAAAAAGGTTATAAACAAGCGCGGGGTTATGAAGACGCAGACGTAATCTTGCTTAATACTTGTTCGGTACGTGCTCACGCCGAACATCGCGTCCAGTCCATTATAGGCTCTTTTAAGAAACTATTCAGACTCAATACTCACGACTCGCGACTAAATACTAAAAAAATAATTGGCCTTATTGGTTGCATGGCACGTAGTCAAGGCCAGGAAATTTTTAAGCGTATGCCGCATGTAAATTTGATCTGTGGGCCGGCAAGTTTGCATAAAATACCGGAATATGTAGATAGGATCTCAAAGCGCAAAGTGCAAAGTGTAAAACAAGAAAACAACTTACGAATAATTGATTTAGAGGATATAGACAGGGAGGAAGAATTTTACGATGCTGGATTTAGGGTAGACTCGGATCATGCGCAGGTAGTGATCTCAACTGGTTGTTCTAACCACTGCTCTTACTGTGTGGTTCCTTTTGTGCGAGGCGCGTTGCGCTTACGCGCTCCGCAGGATATTATCGCAGAAGTTAAGCGTAATGTCGTACTTGGTATCAAAAAAATTACACTTCTGGGGCAAAATGTGAATGATTACCAATTTAACCCACAGTCTATAGTTTGCGGTAGACACGCTAAAAATGTTATACTCAATACTCAATACTCACAACTCAATACTAAAGTTAATTTTGTTGATTTATTAAAAATGGTAGAAGAAGTAGAGGGGGTTGAGGAAATTGATTTTCTTACACCACATCCTAAAAATACGACCAAAGAACTATTTAAATTAATGGCCAAATCAAAGAAAATAAAAAAGTACTTACATTTGCCATATCAGGCCGGTTCTGATAGAATCTTAAAGCTTATGAATAGGGGTTACACCAAGAAAGAATATCTTACGTTAGCAAAGGACTATAAAACTATTGTCGGCGGCACTATAGGAACGGATATCATAGTTGGTTTTCCTACTGAAACCGAGGAAGATTTTCAACATACCAGAGATATTTTAGAAAAAGTTAAGTTTATGGGCGCCTATATTTTTAAATATTCACCCCGTCCCCATACAGAAGCTTTAAGCTTGGATGATAATGTTTCTTTGGCAGTTAAAGAAAAACGCCACAAGATCCTTTTAGATTTACAAAAAGAGATTTCAAATTCATGCAGATAAAATATATTATTTTAACCTTTGCGATACTATTGTTTCAGTCGGCAGCTTTTGCTTTTACTGTTGATGATGTATACAAGGATTATCTCAGTGATGATTGTGAGTCGGCCTTAATAAAGGCAAAAAAGCTAAAGGAGGATGACGATGTATTGTATATATTAGGATTGGTGTATCTTAAAATCGGGAATTATCCGCAAGCGCGGGACTATTTTCAAAGATTACAAAATAATTTTCCCCGTTCCGAATTTTATCAGCAAAGCCTGCTTAAATTTGCTGACTCGTACTTTATGGAAGAGAATTTCCAAAAGGCAAAAACGCTCTATGAGCAAATTATTCAAAAATACCCTTCCTGTAATTACAAGTCGATGCTTTATCTGCGTTTAGCGCAGATAGCAAATAAAGAGGGCAACTGGGAAGAGAAGAAGAAATATACCAATCTTATAAAAGAAAAACATCCTCAATGCAGTGAGGTGCGTTTTATTGATACGCTTGATTCTGGTTGCGATTTTTTTACCGTACAAATTGGAGCATTTAGCAGCAAAAAAAATGCCTATGCCCTCATGAAAGAAATTTCTCAAGAATATGAAGCATACATCGCAGAGGATGCACGAGATGGCCTCACGCTTTATAAGGTTAGGATTGGTAAGTTTAAGGAGCGTAAAGAGGCGACACGCTTATCAATAAAACTTCTCAAAAAAGGATACCCTGCGCGGATATACCCGTAATTAAAATGGCTTAAAGTATCTGATGCCAAATATCATTTTTATCGTAGGCCCCACCGCTACCGGCAAAACTGAATTAGCCTTCCGATTGGCTAAATCTATCAAAGCTCAAATTATTTCCTGTGATTCGATGGCTATTTATAAAGAGCCGCAGATTATCACCTCTAAGCCTACCGAGCGTATGTTGCAAGAGATACCCCATCATTTTGTAAATATTGTTTCCGTAGAGGATACTTACAGTGTTTTTGATTACTTTACTTCTGCTACGAAAACAATACAGGACATATTCGCACGAATATGTCCTGTAGTTGTGTGTGGGGGTAGCGGTCTGTATGCTAAGACGATCCTTGACGGTATATTCGATGGGGTAGGCGCAGATGCATCTTTGCGTAAAGACTTAGAAGAAAAAGCCCGTCATTACGGAAAAGATTACGTACATCAGGAGCTAAAAAAGGTTGATCCCGAAACAGCCGCAAAAGTGAATGATGTAAGAAGAATTATCAGGGCTCTTGAAGTGTACCATATAACGGGGCTGCCTATGTCCAAGAAAAAACAACAAGCAAAGGGGCTTTGGAGTAGCTTACCGATAAAAATATTCGGTGTACATCTTACGAGAGAAAACCTTTATGATAGGATACATAAGCGCGTTGATGAAATGTTTGAAAAGGGGGCGGTCCGGGAGGTTGAGGGGCTGCTGAAATTGAAATTGAGTCTTACCGCGGAAAAGATGATCGGAATAAAAGAAATCTCTGGATATTTAAAAGGGGAGTATAATATAGAGAAAGCCCGGGATGAAATGAAGAAAGCTACGCGGCATTTTGCAAAACGTCAATTGACGTGGTTTAGGGCGGATAGGCGGATCGAATGGCTACGGGCTGACGATTTAGATACCGAACATATTACAGAGCGCGTATTGGATAGTATAAAATAATAAAGAGGGAATGGCCTTTTATCCGGCCGCTACCCCTAAAGGAGATTATGCACGAAACACAAAAGCAGGAAAAAGCTATTCTGGTAATGGTAGAAATGGGAAAAGAGAAATGGTCCCACGAAATCTTAGCCGAGGAATTTAAGCATTTGGTTGTTTCTGCCGGCATTGAAGTGAAAGAGATGATAACGGCTAAACGCCACGAAGTGAATCCTGCCCTTTATATAGGAAAGGGTAAAGTAGAAGAATTAGCACTTCTAGTCAAAGAGGAGGGTGTTGATACGGTTATTTTCAATAATAACCTCGGTGTTAGTCAACAGCGTAATCTTGAGGATGTTTTTGGTGTTAAGACGATTGATCGTACCCAGCTTATCCTGGATATCTTTGCCGCGCATGCCCGCAGCCAGGAAGGTATTTTACAGGTTGAGTTAGCTCAGCTTGAGTATCTTTTACCTCGGCTTAAAGGCAAAGGCACAATGCTTTCTCGGCTTGGCGGTGGTATTGGAACCCGCGGTCCTGGCGAAAAGAAGCTTGAAATCGACCGGCGATGCATTAGCGATCGCATTACCAGTTTAAAGTATGAAATAAGCGCGCTAAGCCAGCATCGCGAAACTATGAGGAAAAAAAGGGAAAAAGAAAATATCGCCATATGCTCGCTGGTGGGTTATACCAGTGCAGGGAAAACTACAGTATTTAACGCCCTTACTGAAAGCAACGAGAAAACATCCGGTTCTTTGTTTACAACGCTTGATACGGTAAGCCGGGTATTCCCGGTGCATAATACCGTAAAAGCGATTCTTACTGATACCGTTGGTTTTATTTATAAGTTGCCGCTTAATCTGGTCGAAGCGTTCAAAGCGACGCTGGAGGAATTAAACTATGCAGACGTATTGTTACATGTGGTAGATGTCGCCAGCAATGACATTAATCGTTTGCTGAATTCTGTCGGTTCTACCCTGGAGGAGCTTAAGCTTGAAACGAAACCGACGATTCTGGTATTTAACAAAATCGATAAAGTGTCGTCGCAGTATGTAGAACAGCTTCAGCGCCAATTTCCCGAAGCAGTCTTCGTATCGGCATTAGAAAAAACAAATCTTGAGGTTTTGCGGGAACGGATATATCAGATGATCGGTAAAGACACGGTTGAGGCGATCATAAAGTTTCCTTTTACCCGTATGGAGCTGGTTAACTTTTTGCACGCCAACTGCGAAATTATGAAAACGAATTATCAAGAGAACGAAGTGGTGTATTGGGTGAAGACAAAACAACCCTTCTTGGCATACATAGCAAAACAGGGCGCGCAGGTTAAAAAAATGTAAAGACGCTTTTTTGTCTGCCCTCGAAAACAACGCCTGCCATCAGGTGGCTCGGCCACGTCATTATTGCTGTAGTTTTACAATACTGTATCGTACAATATTTAATCGACGCGCAGATAACCCTGGCAAAGCCAGGGTTAAAATGCGCCAAAGATTATCTTCCGGGATGCCTTTATACCGTGAAAATTTTGATAGAAAATTTTTACGGAGCATCACGGAACCTATTGGCCGACGAGGTTGCGGGAAATTCTCTTCGACAATTTCCCGCATATCCAGCCGAGTCGGGAATATCCAGAGAAACCACGGGCTTTAGTTCAGCAGGCCGAAGGCCTGGTGGATAGCCCGTGGAGTTTAATTTAATAAATACTTCAATATTTTTTAATAAATAGTTTGAAATTTTTCAAATAAAATATTGACAGAAAATTAAAAATATGTTATACATTATTTGAGATGAGAGGAGGCAAGAAAAAAGCAAAACCTGGCTTTGAGATTGATATACCGCAGGACGAGCCGGTATTTCCTTTGAATGTAGTATGTAATCTCGTGCACCTGCACTACTGGACATTACATGAAATTTTAAAAGAGGGGATAGTGGAACCGAGGAAAAAAGGCAAGAATAAAAAACTATTTTCCTATCAGGACATTAAGCAGCTTAAATATGTAAAATACCTTATAGAAGATAAAGGGGTTAATATTAAAGGAGTAAAAATAATCTTAGAAATGCGAGACGAAGAATAAAAAATTTTTGATCCGTATTTAGCACTCTCAAGGCAGAAGTGCTAAGAAGGGTGTTATTTTTAAGATAGTACTTTCTAAACAATAGATAAAATATTATTAGCCGGAAGGGTGATTTGAACAATATCTAATTAAGGGAAAAGTTTTGTCCAAGGAGGACAGAAATGAACTTAGAAAATTTTACCCTAAAAGCACAGGAAGCCATTACTAGGGCGGTTGCGATAGCTAAAGAGTATCACCAGCAAATACTTTTGCCGGAGCATATTTTAGCTGCCTTACTTGAAGATTCCCGGGGTATTGCTCGGGAAATCTTTGGCAAAATAGCGGTAGATACTCGGGATATAGGCGGCAAAGCCCAGGAGTTTCTCAAGAATCAGCCTAAGGTGTATGGCCAGAGCAAAGAAGTGCAGGCTGCTGGTCGCTCGGTGGATGTGTTAAATGATGCTAAGCGTTACGCAAAAGATTTTGGCGACGAATATGTGAGCTCCGAACATCTTTTGTTGGCGATAGTTAAAGATCGAAGCGGTTTCCTGTATGAATATTTTTCCAAGCAAGGTATAGCTTTTGACGATGTGCTGCGTATTGTTAAAGAAGTGCGTTCCGGGCATCAGGCAGATTCGGCATCTGCCGAAGACACTTACCGGGCATTAGAAAAGTTTGGCAAAGATTTAACTGAGCTGGCTAAAAAAGGAAAACTCGATCCGGTTATAGGCAGAGACCAGGAAATTCGTCGTCTTATCCAGGTTCTGAGTCGAAGAACAAAAAATAACCCCGTTTTAATCGGTGAACCTGGTGTAGGGAAGACTGCTATAGCCGAAGGCCTGGCCCAGCGTATTTCTCTCGGCGATGTTCCGGAAGGCTTAAAAGACAAGAAAATTATTGCGTTAGACCTTGGTGGCCTTGTGGCCGGCACGAAATTCCGCGGTGAATTCGAAGAACGCCTCAAAGCGGTATTAAAAGAGGTCGAAGCCAAGGAAGGGGAAATCATTCTTTTTATCGACGAACTGCATCTTTTGGTCGGCGCAGGAGCTGCCGAGGGGGCAGTCAGTGCGGCGAATATGTTAAAGCCGGCATTGGCTAAAGGTATATTACGTTGTATTGGCGCAACCACGCTTGATGAATACCGTAAATATATCGAGAAAGACGCAGCGCTTGAGCGCAGATTTCAGCCTGTGATGGTTGAGGAGCCTAGCGTAGAACAAACTATCGCCATCCTAAGAGGCTTAAAAGAAAAATACGAGGTTCATCACGGTATACGCCTGAAAGATTCTGCCATCATAGCGGCGGCGGTATTGTCCGACCGTTATATTAGCGAGCGTTTCTTACCCGATAAAGCTATCGATCTGATTGATGAGGCAGCGTCAAAATTACGTATTGAGATTGACTCAAAGCCTGAAGAGGTAGATAAGCTTGAGCGTAAGATCGTGGAATTGGAAATCCAGAAACAGGCTTTGATAAAAGAAAAGGATGAGGCCGGGAAGGAACGGTTCAAGAAAGTAGAAGAAGAAATCGGTCAGCTTTCAAGAGAGCTGAACGCATATAAAGAGCATTGGCAGAAAGAAAAAGAGCTGATTACAAAAATACGTAAAGCAAAAGAAGAAATCGAAGCGCTTAAATTAGCTTCTGTAGAATTACAAAAAGAAGCTCAGCTTGATAAGGTTGCCGAGATACGTTATGGCAAGGTTCCTAAGCTCAGTAAAGAAGTGGATGAGTTGAACAAGGAACTTATAAAGCTGCAGAAAAAAGACAAAATGCTTAAAGAGGAAGTCGACGAAGAGGATATCGCGGAAATTGTCAGTCGCTGGACAGGTGTTCCGGTCTCGCGCTTGATGGAAGAAGAGGTCGCAAAATTAGTGCGTATGGAAGATGAATTAAGAAAGCGGGTGGTGGGCCAAGACAATGCGATTAAGGTAATCTCAGACTGTATCCGCAGGTCCCGTTCCGGCTTGGCAGACCCGGCGCATCCTCTTGGTTCTTTCATTTTTCTGGGACCGACCGGTGTCGGCAAAACCGAGTTGGCAAAAGCTTTGGCCTGGTTTTTGTTCAACAGCGAACACAATTTGATCAGGATCGACATGAGTGAGTATATGGAAAAATTTTCTGTGTCGCGCTTGCTCGGTGCGCCTCCCGGCTACGTCGGTTATGATGAGGGAGGGCAATTGACCGAACAGGTGAGAAGAAAACCATACGCAGTGGTGCTTTTCGATGAGATTGAAAAAGCACATCCAGATGTGTTTAATGTGCTGCTGCAAGTGCTTGATGACGGCCGCTTAACCGATTCGCAGGGCCGGATCGTGAATTTCAAAAATACGGTCATTATTATGACCTCCAACATTGGCAGTGAATATTTTAATGATCCTACTATGTATCAGAAGGGCATAGAAGAGAAGATCAGGGTAGAGCTAAAGAAGTATTTCCGTCCGGAATTCATTAACCGGTTAGATGAAATTATTATCTTTAACCAACTGGATCTGGAAGCAATTAAACATATTGTGGATATTCAGGTGGATATCCTAAAAGAAAGATTGAAAGATAGAAAAATAGCGGTAGAATTAACTCCAAAAGCTCGAGAATTTATCGCCGAGAAAGGTTATAGTCCCGAATATGGCGCACGGCCGCTCAAGCGAACTATCCAGAAGTTGATCGTTGATCCTTTGAGTGTTAAACTGATCAGTGCAGAATTTATCGATAATGACACTGTCATTGTTGACGTTCAGAATAAAGAAATTAGTTTTAGAAAGAAGTAAGAAAGGAGAGCTATGCGAGTTGAGGTGACGTATAAGAATGTAGAGAAAAGCGAATTTCTGGAAAATGTAATTGATAAGGATTTAGAAAAGATAGGGCGAAGGATCCAGATGTTTCGAGAAAATGACCCGATACATATTACCGTGCATCTTGAAAAGAGCCAGCATTGCGAAGAATATCTCTGTAATTCCCATATTTATCTGCCCAAGCGAGTTTTGAGGGCAGATAGCCGCGAAAGTAATATGGCTACAGCGATCAACAAAGCATTTGCTGCGTTAGCGAAACAGTTAGAGAAGCTTAAATGTAAAGTTGAAGCGCATCTAAAAAGAAGAGATACCCGGCAAACCCGTTAAGATTGCTTGCTTAAAGCTTGTTGCATTCAAAAAGCTTCATAGCCAGGGAAAACTTAAGAAACCAAAACTTGACTATAAAAACTTTATATGTTAATATTTTTGGCACTCTCCAGCTATATTTGCTAAACATGAGGTAATATATGGTAAGAAGCTTAGATACCAGAGAACGCGAAACGGAAATTTTAAATTTAATAGTGGACAGTTATATTAGGGAGTCTAAGCCCATAAGCTCAAGTCATCTGTGCCAGCAATACCATCTTCCTTATTCCTCGGCAACGGTGCGCAATGTCATGGAGAACCTCGAACAAAAAGGTTTTCTTTCTCACATACATACTTCTTCGGGCAGGGTTCCTACGAGAGCCGGTTTTAAATATTATGTAGAGCACCTAAAAGAAGATGAAATGGCCAAGGATTATCCTATAGTATTTGATTTTGAGACAGAAATAGCCGATATCAACGGAGTCATCAACCATGCCTTAAACATTCTTGCTCAAAGCAGCGGTTACACGTCTTTTTTGGCTCTAGCCGGCCGCGACGAAAAATTATTTTTTCGCGGCGCACGTTTTATGCTTGAACAACCGGAATTTGAAGACATGCATAGACTGAAAAACGTATTTTACGCTTTGGAAATGAAATTGTCACAGCTACAGGATTTGCTATCGCACTATTTTAATAATGGCATAAAAATCCTTGTAGGCGACGAAATAGGTTTCGCGGAGATTTCCGATTGTTCTTTAGTGGTCTCTGGTTCAAGCGACGATCGATTCTCTTTTACGCTTGCATTGCTTGGCCCGATGCGGATGGATTATGTTAAGGCTGCGTCGTGCCTTTATACGACAAAGAGGCAGTTTAGAGAAGTCATGGAAAGTTATCTATGAGCGAACACGATAAAAATAACGCGAAAGAACCGTTGCCGGAAGAAGTTGTAGAAAAACTTCAGCAAGAAGGCAATAAAGAACAAACTGAGGCGCCCGGAGAAGATTATCAGGCTCTCTGGAACAAATACGTACGTGCGTGCGCTGATTTTTCCAATGCCCGTAAGCGTTGGGACAGGGAAAAGGAAGATATTGTTAAATTTTCCAACTCTTCTTTGATGCGGGATCTTTTAATAATACTTGATGAAACAGAGCAGGCGTTGAAGATGGCAGCAACGCATCATAGCAGCGAAGATATTCTCAAAGGTTTAGAGATGACCTATAATAATTTTATCGGTGTGCTCAAAAAAAGAGGTTTGCAGGCGATTACGGCAGTAGGAAAAGATTTTGATCCGCATTTTCATGAAATTATTGCGACTAAAGAAGTAGACTCCAATATTTCAAAACCAGTTGTGCTTGAAGAAATTCAGAAGGGTTACTTGTTCGAAGATAAAGTTTTGAGGTCGGCGAAGGTAATTGTGGGGATACAGAGAGAAGAACAAAAGGCAGATAACAAAGAACAGAAGGCAGATAGTAAAGGGCAAAAGACGGATAATAAAGGTCAGAAGGCAGAAAAATCTGATTCCGGACTCTGACCTCTGGCTACCGACATCTGATTTCCGAAAATAGACATCCTATAAAGATCAGGATGTTTTGATTTGAGAAGATTAGGGGCAAGATTGCGCAGATTGTTTTAGAGAGAATTCTGTATAGAACGTTTAGAAACTTTTAATCTGTGTAATCGGTTTTAAATCAGTGTAATCAGGTATAATCCTACTAAATTATACCTGAAGATTATACCAGGAGGTTGCTATGGCACGTGTAATAGGTATTGATTTAGGAACTTCAAATTCTGCGGCAGCAGTTATGGAAGGAGACAGGCCGGTGATTATTCCTTCTGCCGAAGGTGCTGGTGTGGCCAGCGGTAAAGCATTCCCTTCCTTTGTTGCGTTTACAAAAGATGGCCAACGATTGGTGGGTGAGCCGGCCAAGCGACAAGCCTCTATAAACCCGGAAGGAACTATATATGCCGCAAAACGTAAAATGGGTACTGATTATAAATTCCAAGTTCACGGCAAAGAATATACGCCGCAGCAAATTTCCGCGTTCATTTTGCAAAAAATCAAACAGGACGCCGAAGGCTATTTAGGCGATAAGATCGAGGAAGCTGTCATTACCTGTCCGGCATATTTTGATGATAACCAGCGGCAAGCCACAAAAGATGCCGGTGAAATAGCCGGGTTAAAAGTGCTGCGTATTATTAATGAACCTACCGCAGCTTGTCTTGCTTATGGTTTAGAGAAGGCGGGCAAAGAATTAAAAATTTTGGTATTTGATTTTGGCGGCGGAACGCTCGATGTCACAATTATGGAAATGTGGAAAGAGGGTGGTTTTAAGGTTATCTCGACCAACGGCGATACTCAGCTGGGTGGAACCGACATGGATAACGTCATGATTGATTATGTCGCGAAAGAATTTAAGCGCGATACCGGTATAGATATTAAGAATGACAAAATGGCTATGCAACGTGTTCGTGAGGCGGCAGAAAAAGCAAAGGTTGAACTTTCGAGTACCTTGACCACAGATATTAATCTTCCTTTTATTACCGCAGACGCTTCCGGGCCGAAACATTTAACTATGTCGATTAATCGAGCTAAGCTCGAAGAATTGGTGGGGCCGATCATTGATCGTTGTCGCGGTCCTCTGGAACGTGCGTTGGCAGACGCTAAGGTAACCTTTGAAAAAGAAGGGGTAAAATTCGACGATAAAGATGTTGATAAGATCATCATGGTTGGCGGTCCAACCCGCATGCCGATTGTTCAGAAGTTCGTTGAAGATTATTTCGGTAAAAAAATTGAGCGCGGAGTGGATCCGATGGAATGCGTTGCGCTCGGTGCGGCAATCCAGGCAGCTATTATCAAGGGCGACGTAAAAGATGTGTTACTTTTGGATGTCACGCCGCTATCTCTGGGTATTGAAACGCTCGGCGGAGTTAATACTAAACTTATTGAGCGTAATACCACCATCCCGACCAGAAAAAGCCAGATTTTTTCAACCGCGGCAGATAATCAAACTGCGGTTACCATCAGGGTATTGCAGGGAGAAAGGGCGATGGCTGATGACAGTGTGGAGCTGGGTAGATTTAATTTAGAAGATATACCGCCTGCGCCGCGCGGTTTACCGCAGATTGAAGTAACTTTTGACATTGACGCCAATGGTATAGTTCACGTTTCCGCTAAAGACAAAGGAACCGGGAAAGAGCAGTCGATAAAGATCACCGCTCCGCATAAACTGTCTAAGGAAGAAATTGATAAAATGGTTCACAATGCAGAAAAATTTGCTTCCGAAGACGTTAAGAGAAAAGAGCAAGTTGAGGTCATAAACCAGGCGGATAATCTGGTTTACGCTACCGAGAAATCTTTAAAAGACTATGGTGACAAGGTCAGCCAGGGGGAACGTGCGAACATCGAATCAAAAATTAATGAACTTAAGACCGCGATTAAAGACAAAAATACCGAGCGTATTAAAAAAGAAATAGAAGAGTTAGGCAAAGTTTCGCACAAGTTAGCGGAGGAGATTTACAAACAGGCAGCGCAAAAACAGCAGCAGCAAGGTTCTCAGGCCGGTCCTCAAGAGCAGAAAACGGCAGAGGGTGCGCAGAAGGCAGAAGAAGAGCCAAAAGCGAACAAGGAAGACATTATAGACGCGGACTTCAAAGAAGAAGACGGGAAAAAATAAAAAAGCAAATATCAGAAAATTTGATTTTTGCATTTTAATCGACGCGCAGATAACCCTGGCAAAGCCAGGGTTAAAATGCGCCAAAGATTATCCCGACGAGGTTGCGGGAAATTGTCGAAGAGAATTTCCCGCATATTCAGCCGAGTCGGGAATATCCAGAGAAACCACGGGCTTTAGTCCAACAGGCCGAAGGCCTGGTGGATAGTCCGCGGAGGTTCATTTTTTAAATTTTGAGAACTATGAGTACGCAAAGAGATTATTACGAAATTTTGGGTGTTCAGAAAACTGCTTCCGTTGAGGATATCAAAAAAGCATATCGGCAGTTGGTAATGCAGTTCCATCCGGACAGGGTAGCCCCGGAAAAGAAAAAAGAAGCGGAAGAGAGATTCAAAGAAATTTCCGAGGCCTATGCGGTTTTGAGTGACCCGCAAAAGAAGGAATTATATGACCGTTATGGCCATGCCGGAGTGGATGCTCGTTATACGCAGGAAGATATTTTTAAAGGAACCAATTTTTCCGATATTTTCCGAGATCTTGGCGGTGGTGGTAGTTCGGGGTCTGGCATTTTTGATGAATTCTTTTCGGATCTTGGTTTTGATGTTTTCGGTTCCGGAGGCTCTCGTCGTGGCCAACGCCATCGGGGCGGAGAAGATGTCCATTATGAAATGGCGATTAGCCTGGAGGAAGCGTATTCCGGTTTAGAAAAAGAGCTTTCTTTCTATCGCTATGAAAATTGTCATCAGTGTAACGGAAGCGGCGCACAGCCCGGTTCCAAAAAAGAAGCCTGTCCTACCTGCCGAGGCCGGGGTGTGGTTACCAGCGGCATGGGGTTTATCAGTTTTTCTCAAACTTGTCCTTCCTGCAGGGGTGAGGGGGCTATCGCGAAGAACCGTTGCTCTAAGTGTTCCGGCGAAGGAAGAATCAAGGTAAAGAAAAACATTAAAGTTACTATCCCCTCCGGAGTTGATACGGGTTCGGTGTTGCGTTTAAGAGACGAAGGAAACTTCGGCCCGGGCGGCTACGGAGATTTATATCTGCATATAGAAGTTAAGCCCCATTATTTGTTTGTGCGAGAAGGTGATATTGTTACCTGTAAAGTAAAAATAAGTGTTTTCAAAGCGCTTTTGGGCACAGAGATAGAAGTGCCGACGTTAAGCGGAAACGTAAAAATGGCTATTCCCGGCGGCACACAGCCGAATTCCACTTTTCGGCTTAAAGGCAAGGGTATGCCGAATTTACGCACTAAAAGAGCAGGGGATGAATTAGTGGAAGTAGAAGTTGAAATTACTAAAAAGTTATCTACGCAGGAACGAAGCGTTCTCTTGGAATTGGCGAAAGAACGCGGAGAAAGTGTTTAGAAAATAAAGAAAAAAATACTTGTTGTAATTTCCGGTATACAAAAGGAGTGTCATGCCAACCTACGACTATGAATGTCAAAAGTGCGGTAAGCGTACCGAGGTGTTTCATAAAATGAGCGAAACGTCGCTCAAGGCGTGCCCTGCCTGCAAGGGCAAGTTGAAAAAAATGATCAGCGCGGGTAGTGGATTGATATTTAAGGGGAGTGGTTTTTATATTACCGATTATAAAAAAAATAGATCAGGCGATACCAAAGAGAAACCTGCCTCCAAGAGCGCACATAAAAAATAATGGCACACACCATAAAACCTTTTCAGGCTACTTACTACAACCCGTCTCTAATAAAAAATTCTTCGCTTGTTACTTGCCCTCCTTATGACGTGATTGACGAGCATCAGGCAGAGGCATTGCGTCGAAAATCCCCTTATAATTTTTGTCGCATATTGCTTGCGTTGGGCGGAGACTATAAGGCGCTCGGGCGGACTTTTCGATCGTGGCTTAAGGAAAAAGTACTCGTTGACGATATTGACGAGGCCTTATATCTTTACGAGCAACGTTTTATCGTAGAAGGAAAGCGGTGCCAGCGATTCGGCATTTTGTCGCTTTTGGATATGGTGGGAAAAAACTCGATTTTTCCTCATGAATATACTTTGAAAGCTCCCAAAGAAGACCGCAAAAAAATAATCAGAGAAATGAAGGCGAATTTAAGCCCTATTTTTGTAATTGCGGCCAAGCCTATACCATACTTGCGCACACTCCATGGCTTATATGCGAAGCGCAAGCCTTTTATGGAATTTAAAGACTTGGACGGTAACGCAAATATTATCTGGAAAATTGATGATAAAAAACATATTGAACAGATTTGCACAGCGGTTGATCGGGCGCAATTAGTCATTGCCGATGGTCATCATCGTTTTGAGGTTGCGTACGGTTATTACAAGCGTAACCGAGGTCGTTTCAGACATTTAAATTATATTCTGGCGTATATTACCGATCCGCAGGACGGCTTGGTGATATTGCCAACACATCGAATTGTAACGGTACCTTCAACGACCGAAATGTTTCCTTCGAGCATTAAAGAGCATTTTTATGTCGAAAAGGTTAACGAGCGCCTTTTACATGAGAAGTTGAAAAAAAGCGGTGATTTTGCTTTTGGTATATATAACGGTACATTTTATTATCTTCGTTTGAAAGCCCCGCATATTTTAGATACAATGTTTAAGGGGTCAGCATATCGCGATCTTGATACGTATCTTATGCATCAATTCGTGTTTCCTTTGTATAATATTACCGGCGCAATACAATATACGCACAGTATACAAGAAGCAAAAAACATGGTTTGTGGAAACAAAGTTGCCTTTTTGCTGCGATCAACGCCGCTTGGCGCAATATTTAAGATCGCTAATCACGGTTCTCGGCTTCCGCAGAAATCAACGTATTTTTATCCGAAAGTTTCTTCCGGTATCGTGACGAGGAGATTTAAGGTTTGAAGATATTTAAGAAGCCATTTCGCTATACTCTCGCCCGCAGGAGAAAAGAAATTCCCGACGGACTGTGGAGCAAGTGTTCCAGCTGTTCTCACCTTATTTTTAATAAAATTTTGCACGAGAATTCCAAGGTCTGTCCTAAATGCAACTATCATTTTACTCTTACATGTTGGGAGAGAGTGGATCTTTTAACGGAAAAGGAAAGTTTTAAAGAATTTTATAAAGATATGGAATCGCTGGATCCTTTGAATTTTGCGGGGCCGAAATCTTATAAAGATAAATTAAAGGAAGAGACCGAAGCAACCGGCTTAAAAGATGCGGTAGTGGTGGGGGAAGCGAAGCTTGAAAAGAAAGTCATAGCTTTGGCGGTGACTGATTCCCGTTTTATCATGGGGTCGATGGGCTCGGTTGTCGGCGAAAAGATTTCTCGTTTGATCGAGCATGCGATAGAAAAGAAATCGCCGGTAGTGATCGTTTCCGGTTCCGGCGGCGGGGCAAGAATGTATGAGGGGCTTTTAAGCCTGATGCAGATGGCGAAAACAAGCGGTGCGCTTGCGAATTTAAAAAAAGCAAATTTACCCTTTATTTCCATTTTGACGCATCCGACTATGGCCGGCGTGATGGCTTCGTTTGCGGGCTTGGGCGACGTTATTATCGCTGAGCCGGGCGCATTAATCGGTTTTACCGGGCCGCGAGTGATCAAGCAGACAATAAAGCAGGATCTGCCAAAAGGGTTCCAGACATCCGAGTTTAACCTGGAGCATGGTATGATTGATATGGTGGTGCATCGGCGCGATCTTAAGTCGGTTGTGTCAAAACTCCTGTATTATTTGACTTGACATCATTAGCCTTTAAACATACAATTTTAGAACATGCGTTGAATTTTTGCGACAGTCTTGAACGCCTGTGAGTGTTTTGTGCGGCGATAACGGTCATAGCTTAAAGACAAAATTCTATAATTAATTATGGCACAAGTAAGTTTGAAAAATGTAGTGAAAACATATGATGGCGGAGTTCCTGCCGTCAAAAATGTCAGTCTCGGCGTAGAGAATAAAGAATTTCTGGTCTTACTTGGCCCTTCCGGTTGCGGGAAATCTACGACGTTACGTATGATTGCCGGTCTTGAAGCTCCGACGAGCGGTGATATATACATTGCGGATAGGTGGGTTAATAACGTTCCGGCGAAAGACAGAAACATCGCGATGGTTTTTCAAAACTACGCTCTTTATCCACACATGAATGTGTATGACAATATGGCGTTTGCGTTGAAACTGAGAGGATACTCCAAGATTGATATAGGAAAACGGGTTAAGGAAGCGGCGCAGATATTGGGGATAATGCACCTTTTGGAAAGAAAGCCGCGCGAATTGTCCGGAGGAGAGAGGCAACGGGTTGCCGTGGGCAGAGCTATTGTGCGTAAACCCCTTGTATTTTTGTTTGATGAGCCTCTTAGTAACCTCGATGCAAAATTGCGCGTGCAAATGCGTACCGAAATTCACAAACTTCACTTGAAGATTCAAACTACTATGATATATGTAACGCACGATCAAACTGAGGCGATGACGTTGGGCGATCGTATCGCTGTCATGAAAGACGGCAATCTTCTTCAACTGGATACTCCTTTGAACGTATATAATAATCCGACGAGTAAATTCGTGGCCGGATTCATCGGTTCTCCGCCGATGAATTTTATGAAAGGAACGATCATCAAAAAAGAGAGCATTTTATATTTTGATGAAGGCAATTTTAAAACTAAGATACTTGAGGGAATGTATGACAAGCTGCGGCCGTATATTGGTAAAGAGATAATTTTTGGGATACGGCCGGAGAATATTTACGATAAACTGTTTGCGTCCCATTCTACCCCCGAGAATACCGTGACCGTGGTATGCGATGTGCTGGAAACTATGGGGTCGGAAAATTACGTGTACCTTTCGACCAATAAACATGTTTTTGTTGCAGTCGTTGATGCGGCTAACATCCCTACTATTGGGAGTATGATAGAGGTTGTTTTGGATATGAAACGGGTCCACTTTTTCGACCCGGCGACTGAAAATACCATTGTATAATTTTGCTACTCTTACAAATTTACTGCTTTTTATTATTGTTGCCACCTGGTTCCTTATTGCGGGTAAAATTCCTTCCTTTATTTTTCTGATATTTCTTGGCACGCTGTTTTTTATTTTTTTCTTATTTCGCGCGTTGAAATCCCGCCATTCTTCCAGGAGTAAGGGCGAGCTGGACAGATTAGAAGAAAATCTCAATCTTCTTACCGATGCGGTCAATACAAAAAAAAAGCTCCTTGAAGCCCTGCCGCTTAAATACGAAAAGATCGCTTCTCTTTTTAAGGTCTCCCATGATTTGATTGAACTGACCGAACCTCAAACCATTTACACATTTTTAGTGAATACTCTTGAGCGTTTATTTCCTCAGGCTGAAAGCATTATAATTTTTTCTCTCAAGAAAGATTCCCTATCTCTTACCTTTTCTTCCAAAAAAGAAAAAACTCCTATTAAGGAAAAACACGGAGATATCATAGAGAAATGGGTATTGAAGCAAAACCAATCTCTGGCGATAGACGATATCGCAAGAGATTTTCGGTTCGATTATAATAAAGTAAATGCTTTTCGCGAACGAAAAATGCGATCTTTTTTGGTAAGTCCTCTTTCTGTGGGAGATAACGCGCTGGGGGTCGTCCGTGTGGAAAGCAGAAATGTATCGTCTTTTTCCGTAGATGATTCGCGCCTTTTGCGTAGTATTTGTGATTTTGCGGCAGTGGTATTAGAGCGAGCGAATTTTATCGAGAATGCCAAGGATCTCGCGGCGAAAGATTCTCTCACGGCGCTTTATGTGCGTGATTATTTTTTCAATCGTTTGCGAGAAGAGTTAAAACGGGCAACGCTTAAAAATTCCAATCTCGGGTTGATTATGCTTGATATTGATGATTTTAAGCGCATTAATGATATCCATGGCCATATCGTGGGCGATGCAGTTCTAAAGAAGCTTGCAAGTATATTGGTTCAAATTGCAGGAGACGCCGGTAATGCGATTTGTCGGTTTGGCGGAGAAGAATTTGTCATTTTTATCGTTGAGTGCAAAAAAGAACAGCTTATCGCGGCGGCAGAAAAGATTCGTTCAAGTGTTGAACAGGTACAGCTTATGTTTCGCAGAAAAAATATAACATTTACTGTTTCGTTGGGGCTTGCATTTTATCCCGAAGATGGCAATGATGCCATTACGCTTCTGGATAAGGCTGATCACATGCTTTATCGTGCAAAGAAAACAGGAAAGAATAAGTTATGTTATATGGGGCAATAGCCTGTGTATTTGTGATCGTATTTCTTGCAGAAGAAATTTTTGTCTTCCGTCGATTCGTGAACGGTATTGCCCGGAAGAAACAATCATTTACAACGCGCGTTGAAACGCTTCACAAAGAGCTTGAGTCGATAAAACAAAATATGGAAGATTTCGATGCACGCATTGCAGAGCATTTTTTCTTTTATGATTTAACTCGAAAAATAGCGCCCACCCTTGAGATCGATGAGCTTTGTAAGATTTTTTCTGAAGAAATAAAGTATTTAGGTGATGTCGAAAGCGTTACCTATTCAAAACCATTTGATGCTGAGGGTTATTTGCAATTTCCTCTGGATGAGGAGAACCTACTCGGGTTATTTGTAAAAACGAAATCAAAAAAAGTGACCGAGTACCTGCCTTCGCTTGCAAAATTATTGCGTTTATGCGTCGAAAAGGTTCATCTTTACCACGCGTCTCAGCAGCTTTCTATCTATGATTCGCTGACTGAATGTTACAACCGCCGGTATTTTATGAATAGATTTTTCGACGAATTTGAACGTGCCAAGAAGTTCAACCATCATATATCGTTTTTGATGGTCGATATAGACCACTTTAAAAAAATAAATGATACTTACGGGCATCTTGTAGGCGACGCAGTGTTGAAAACTATTGCCGGTCTTATACAGGAAAATATCCGGGAAATCGATTTTTTGGCAAGGTATGGCGGAGAGGAGTTTGCGATTATTTTGCCGGAAACAGATAAGGCAGGAGCCATTATGGTCGCGGACAGAATTTGCGGTAAGGTTTCTCAGGAGCGCTTAAAGGCATTCGATGAAATGGTGACTACCACTATCAGCGTGGGCGTGGCAAGTTTTCCTCAAAACACGCTCTATGCCGACGTGTTGATGGAAACTGCGGACAAGGCGCTTTACAAAGCCAAAGTATCGGGAAGAAACCGCGTATCTTGGTTTTAAGCCTTGCCGTACGATTTCCTGTCGTATCCAGCGAACACCGAAAATTTATCAACTAAAAATATGTTTTCATTTATACAAAATCTGCTATAATCATGCAATCATATCATGAATAATACATTAGAGGCATATCTTTTAGAGGCTGTAGGCAAGGCCAAGGAAGAGATTCCCGCGGAGAATCCCTATCGTACCGTTGGCTTTGATAAAGATAAAAAACGATTAGGGTGGCTGCGCGTCGTGCCTTTTGCGGATATCAAGGCAGTCCTGGAAAAAACCATTCCTTTTTTAGAAAATAAAGAAAACTTTATATTTGTTGGTATGGGAGGGTCAATAAACGGAATTAAGCCGTTATTTTCTTTTTTTAAAACAAAATCTCTCTATGCGCTTGATAGCCTGGATCCCGCAGCGCTTAAAAATATTATCAAAAAAATAAAGCATGTAGATAAAACGCTTATAATAGCGATTTCGAAGTCAGGCACGACCCAGGAGACGCAGCTCCTTTCCGGTACGCTTAAGGAGTTATTCCCGGTGGATTGGAAGAGCCATTTTCTTTGGTTAACTGACAAAACCGCGTTCGAAAAGCTTGACGGATTAGGTTGGGCGGGTACCGTACGTTTTCCTATTCAGTTTGATACCGAAACTGATGTCGGGGGAAGATTTTCTTCTCCTCACACGCTTATATTTTTTCTTCCTCTTTTCATACTGCTGAAATACAATTCTAAAAAGCTGGAAACTATCTACAAAAAGTATGTCGCTTTGCAGGGGAAGGTAAGGGCACAGGCGTATCGATTGGCCGAGAAATCTAAAGATGCTTCGTGTGCCTATTTTTCTCCGAAAGTGAAAGGGTCTTTCGGCAAAAGTTTTATTTCCTGGATTGTACAGATGTTCCAGGAATCTCTCGGTTCGAAGAAAGATTCGTTGGCGGTAAAAACTACCCCCGCTAAAATTGCGGACAATCGTTTCATGCCGGTAGGCCTTAGCCTTGGCGTTACTCATCCGGTTGTTTCCTTAATGTCTCAAATGTATTTTTTCCAGGTGTTTATCGCATTTTACGCAGGCCTGAAAGGCGTAAATTTTGTAGATCAGGATTTTGTAGAGAAATATAAGGAAGAAATGCGCAAACTGTCATCGGAGGCCGTAAGTGATATAACTCCGGCGACGCTCGGCCAAGTTATCGAAAAGGTAAAAAAGAATGCGGGCTCAACATATCAGTTTATCGAAGTGGTGCTCTATTTTTGTCCTTCCGAGCCGACTATACGCGCGGTGCACAACGAATTCACGAAAGCATTTAAAGACAAACATATTTTTCTTTTTATCGGTAGTGACTGGAATCATCACTCGTATCAAGCTGCCTTTTCGGACAAGAAGACGTATTATGTATTTCTTGTGTGTTCGCCCTATGCGTCAGAAGTTACGCTCATTGCCCGGGAGACTTTACGGAAAAATATCGATACGCTCAAACTTATCAGCAAGGCTACCTATCTTACCCTCAAAGATAAATCGCTTCTGTTTTCTTTAAACATTTCTTGACGGCCTCGCGTTTTTTGCGCTCGGTGTCGTAGCGTAAAAATACATAGTTTAATGGGCTTGCGTTACGTTTGATTTTTATACTGCGGATGGTATAATTCCTAACTATGAAGCGGTTATTTATTAGTATAGTGCTTATTGTTATCAGCGGATGTGCAACAGCGCCTCACAGAAATGCGCCTATTGCAGGTGGCCCTGACGATTATGTATCGGTTGAAGACTTTTGTAAAAAACATAATTTTCAATATAGCTTTGATACCTTGGATGATATGATAAAGATTTCTTCGGTAAAGGATGATATTCGATTGGTGTTGTATTCAACCGTTGCATATATGAATGGCAGTCTTATTGACGTGAAGAATGCTCCGATGTATTCCAACGGAAAGATTTTGATTCCGCAGGAATTAGAAAAAATAGTTTCTTCCAAAGAATCGGGCGTGTCTAAGCCGTCTATCAGCATTTCGAACATTGTGATCGATCCTGGCCACGGCGGCAAAGATCCCGGGGCAATTTCTTGCAGAGGAGCGAAAGAGAAAGATTTTAACTTAAAGATAGCAAAATATCTCAAGGCTGAGTTGGAAGAAAGAGGATTTTCGGTAACCTTAACGCGTACGTACGATGAGTATCTTTCGCTTCAGGAGAGAGTAGACATTGCGAAAAAACGTAACGCTGACCTTTTTATCAGTATACACGCTAATTCCAGCCGTTCAAAATACATGAAGGGAGCGGAAGTATATTATCTTTCTCCCGCTCGGCTTAACAGCGAAGAAAGAGCCGTCAATCTGGCAAAACAGGGAAATTTTGGTTCCCGTCAACTACCCGTAGATGTGGAAACGATCCTTTGGGATTTGTTGCTTACCAAGAATTACGCGTCTTCTGTTGCTTTTTCTCATTCAGTCTATTTTAGTTTCAAGCAGCTGGGATTGAAAGTGAAAGTGCCCCGCAGGGCCCCTTTTTATGTATTGCGTAATGCCTATGTTCCCTCGGTGCTGGTAGAAACGGGATATTTGAGCAATCGGTACGAAGAAAAATATTTAAAAAAAGAATCATACCAGAAACAAATAGCCGAAGCAATTGCGCTTGCGGTAGTTTCTCTCGATAAACAGCATAAAACATTAGCGGTGTATCATGAATAACCGGCCCATTGGCATATTCGATTCGGGGGTTGGAGGATTGACGGTGTTAAACGCCGTCACCAAGATTTTGCCTAAGGAGGATATCATTTATTTCGGCGATACCGCCCGGGTTCCTTACGGTAATAAGTCAAAATCAACCATTGTCAAATTTAGCACCGATAATATTTTATTTCTCTTACGAAAAAAAGTAAAAATGGTTATCGTGGCCTGTAACACTGCATCCGCTTTGGCGCTAGACTATCTGCAGGGAATATTTAATGTTCCGATCATCGGCGTTATCGAAGCGGGGGCAGTGAAGGCGTTAGAGATGTCGCAGTCCAAGAAAATCGCTATCATCGGCACACGTTCGACTATCGCAAGTGGCAGTTATGAGAAAGCGATAGTAAAACGGGCCAAAGAAGCAAAAGTATACACGAAAGCCTGCCCCTTATTTGTGCCGTTCGTAGAAGAAGGAATCGTAAAAGGAAAAACGGTACAACGTATCGTAGAGATGTATCTGGCGGATTTTAAGAGAAGCGATATCGATGTAATTATTTTAGGTTGCACGCATTACCCGCTTCTTAAGAATGAAATTGCGCAGTATTTAAAAGGCGTGCACATTGTTGACTCGGCAACGGAAGTAGCTTTCCATGCAAAAAACGTTCTTGCCGCGCACAAAAGTCTGCGTTATGAACGCCGAAGAGGGACGCAGGAATTTTATGTAACCGATGAGCCAAGAGGATTCATGAAGCTCGCAACGCTATTTCTTAAGCGCCAAATCAAAAAACCGGGAGTGGTCAATGTTTAGGATAAAAGTAATTCAAACGTTTAGCGCCGCTCATTCGTTGCGCGGTTATAAAGGTAAATGTGAAAGTTTGCATGGCCACAACTGGAGAGTTGAGGCAGTTATCTGCGGCAGCTCACTTAATGCGACAGGTATGGTCATCGATTTTGGCAAAGTAAAAGAAATGCTTACCGAGATTCTGGATGAGCTCGACCACACGCACTTAAACAAGATAGCTTATTTCAGAAAAAATAATCCCAGCTCGGAGCATATCGCTAAATATATATATCAGCGCTTAGAGGCGTATATGCGAGAAAAAGAATGCAAAGTTGAAGAAATATGTATTTGGGAAACGGATACTTCTTGCGCGGCTTATAGCGAATGAAGAAAGCGGTTATTTTACTTTCCGGCGGGTTAGATTCGGCTACGACACTTTATTTTGCCAAAAAGTATGGCCACGATTTAACCGCTCTTATTTTTGACTATCATCAGCGACATAAAAAAGAGATAAAAGCGGCAAAAAAAATCGCAAGTTTAAATAAAGTTAAATACCACATTGTAAAAATAAGTCTCGCGTGGACGCGCTCCAGTTTAACTGATGCAAAAAAGAATGTTCCGTTAAATCGTAATTTAATTGCAACCAAAATTCCTTCTACCTATGTGGCAGCGAGAAATATCGTTTTCTTAAGCTATGCCTATTCGCTGGCTGAAAGTATCGGCGCAAATAAGGTATTTATCGGCGCGCATATCCAGGATTATTCCGGTTATCCCGATTGCCGTCCAGAGTTTTTGGAGGCTTTTCAAAAAGCAGCCAATAGTGGTATGAAGCGCGCTGATGTCAAAATAGAAGCTCCTTTAATAAATAAAAGTAAAAAAGAAATAATTGAAATGGGTTTAAGGCTGGCGGTACCTTTTCAGCATACCTGGTCATGTTACCAGGGCGGGAAAAAGCCATGCACCAAGTGTGATAGCTGTCGGTTCAGGATAAAGGCGTTTGAGGAATTGGGGATGATAGACCCGCTATTGGAGAAATCTTTGTAATCCTGACTGCCGATAGGCAGGCGTCTAATCTGTGTAATCAGCTATAATGAAAGCCAGAATTTCCGAAATTTTTAAAAGTATTCAGGGTGAAGGTGTATATCAGGGCAAAGAACAGGTGTTTGTGCGATTCTTTGGCTGTAATCTCAACTGTCTATTTTGTGATACTAAGCCGGAACGCTATGAAGAAAAAACAATAGAAGAGGTTATTAAGGATATTTCTGCGTATACGGATTATCATTCTCTTTCGATAACCGGAGGAGAACCGTTATTGCAAATCGATTTTTTAAAACAGTTATTGCCGCGTTTGCGGGCGAGTGGGCGGCGTATTTATTTAGAAACTAACGGTACCTTGTACCGTCAGCTAGAGCAAGTGGTCGGTTTGGTGGATATTATTGCTATGGATTTTAAGCTGCCTTCTTCTACCGGTACAGGTGAATTTTGGGTGGAGCATAAAGCATTTTTTGAAATTGCTTTACGGAAAGAGGTATTTGTTAAGGCGGTTATCGGCTGCGAGACGCAGGTGGCTGATGTAACGAAGATGCTTAAAATCATTAATGAGTTAGCGTCAGACACGTGTCTTGTGCTGCAATCACAGTATCCTTTTGAGGGCATGCTGCAGTTAAAATTAAACGCTATTCAGGCTTTGGCTCAGGAAAGCGGCATCAATGCGAGAGTTCTTGGGCAACTGCACAAAGTTTTGGGTGTACGATGAATATTCCTGCGGGTAATAGAATTGAACAGTTAGCGGCGCAGGCAAATTTTACGTTACGCCGGGATGTGATGAGCCTTTTGCGTAAAGCTTACCGCCGGGAACGTAATCCGCGCTCAAAAAACGCGTTGGGTTGGATTTTGGAAAATGCGAAAATAGCTCAAAGAGAACATCTTGCAATTTGCCAGGATACCGGGTTGCCGATTGTGTTTATCGAGGTGGGCCGCGGTAGCGTTGTTTCTCCTAGCGTCATAGAAAAAATAAAAACAAGCATAGAAAAAGGGTATATAAAGAATTATCTTCGTTCTTCTATCGTCGATCCTCTCGTCCGCGGAAAAGCTTCCTATCGCGGCGCAGTTGTCCATATTGAATGTTCGTCCAGAATGAAAGGGATACGCCTCACGCTTTTACCTAAAGGCTTTGGAAGTGAAAATAAGTCACAACTGAAAATGTTTAATCCTACGGCTAAAATTGAAACGATAGAAAATTTTATAGTTGAGAGTGTTATGAAGGCCGGTCCTGACAGTTGTCCACCGTTTGTGGTGGGTGTGGGTATCGGTGGTACCAGTGATTATGCTCTGCTTTTAGCAAAGAAAGCACTGCTTTTACCTATCGATATCCCCAGTAAAGATCCTATACTGAAGAAACTGGAAACGCGGCTCTTGCAGAAAATAAATGCTTTAGGCTTGGGGCCAATGGGGTTAGGCGGGCCATGCACGGCATTGGCAGTGAAGATTAAAACCGCTCCGACGCATATAGCCGGGCTACCCGTTGGAGTGAATATCAGCTGTCACGCTTTACGCAGTGCAACCATAAAAATTGATAAATTAATTGATTAGTGGATTCAATTAATTAGAAAATTCGTTAGTACATTAATAAGTTAATTTTTACGCAAATTTACAAATGGAGGTTTGTCATGAGAGCATCAGGGTTAAAAAAGGGGACTGTAATTGACGAAAAGGGAGATTTGTATATCGTCACCGATATTGATCATCGTACTCCCGGTAATTATCGGGCATGCTATCAAGTGTACTTTAAAAATTTAAAAGACGGCCGGGTAATGAAACAGCGTTATAATCCTGACGATACCGTAGAGGAAGCACGGCTAGATTCGCAGAAAGCGCAGTATCTTTATCATGATTCTTCCGGATATCATTTTATGGATATGGAAACTTACGACACGGTAATATTGGGTGATGAGATTGTCGGCGACGTGAAAAACTATATCAGAGAGAATTCGGAAGTAAAATTCTTGTATTATAACAATAAACCTGTCTCGGTTGATGTTCCGCCTCGGGTTGATTTGAAAGTGGTCGAAGCTCCGATGGGCCTGCGGGGTGATACCGAAGGAACTGCGCGCAAACAGGTAACTCTTGAAACGGGATATAAAATCAATGTCCCGCTTTTTGTGAAAGAAGGCGACGTGGTGCGCATTGATACGGTCACCGGAGAATATACGGGAAGGGCTTAAGTATAGATAACTGTGCGGATAAGAACATGATCATGGATAAGAAAAATTTATCTATTTTGTGTGTATTGGCGATAAGTTTATATGTGGTGTCTTCTGTCTTTTCGGCAACCATCGTGCTTAAAAGCGGGAAAACCGTTCAGGGTACTATCATTGAGAATACCGGCGAATCTATTAAGGTAGATTTTAATGGTGTGCCGCTTACCTATTATCGCGAAGAGATTGTCAGTATTGATGGTACAGGGTTTGCCATGTCTCCTTTAAAAAAAGGCGACAGGGAAGCACTGTCTTCTTCGAAACAGACGGTATCTCCAACTATTGCGCAAAGTTCTCGGAAGTGGGTGAATTGGTATGCTGGCGCGAGCAGTTATATGGGGACTATGCAGACAATCAGCATAAAGGGAAATGCGGTCTTTATGCAGTTACGTCAAGATTTTGAAGCAGCCAACGCAAAAAAAGATGTAACTCAGTTAAGTCAAATTATAAAAAAAATGAAAGATCAGATGGCAGCGATTATTGCGGAAGTCAGCGCCTTGCAAGTACCGGAAGAATTAAAAAAATATCACGCGAAACAACTCGTCGTATTTCAGCAGATAAATATGGCGACTGATAAGTTTATGACCAACGACACCACTGCCTTAATATCAATGATGCGTACCGTCACGGTTTCGATGGTGGAAGCCTGTCAGGAATTAAAGCGCGTATATATACAACAAGAGGCTCCTGGGAATTTTATTGATCCTGTCGATATGGTTATATTCCAGCTGAACGCAGTGCTGGAAAAGCTGGATGTGGGGCTTGAAAAATTTTCTAACAAAACAAAACAACCCCAGCCTACAAAATAACAATGTCCGAACTCAAGGTGGAACAGTTCGGCGTATTGCCGTTTGTTTCAAAAGGAAAGAAATAATGACACGTGTTCTAAAAGCACCGTTAGAAATAATTAATAGAAGACAATTAAAAGCCGGCGACGAAGTTTTATTTTCGGGGATCATTTATACGGCCCGGGATCAAGCGCACAAGAAGCTGGAGGCACTGATAAAGAATAATAGAAAATTACCGTTCGATCTAAAAGGCCAAATTCTTTATTATTGCGGTCCGACCGCTACGCCAAAAGGAAAAATAATCGGTTCTTGCGGGCCGACGACATCCGGTAGAATGGATGATTTTATCGAGCCGCTTTTAAAAAAAGGGCTTACGGCCATGATTGGAAAAGGCAGGCGGCTGAAGAGAATTAGAGATTTGGCTAAAAAGTATAAGATAGTATATTTTGTGGCACCTGCCGGTTGCGGAGCGTTTGCGGCAAAAAGAGTTTTGTCGAATAAGCTTGTTGCTTTCCGGGAATTGGGGCCGGAAGCAATCCGCCGTCTGGAGGTCAAAAATTTTCCTTTAATAGTTGCGATTGATACCCGCGGTAACGGGATATATCCGGATCTGTAATTTTTTCCGGCACATTGCGCGTGTAGTTTTTTGTGTTGTTATGTTGTTATATTGAGCGTAAAGGGAGAGAGATATGAAACGTATTGATGGTCGTGCGAATAACGAGTTGAGAAAGATTAATATTGAGAGAAATTTCATGAAATACGCAGAAGGGTCATGTTTGGTTACGCTGGGTAATACCAAAGTGATTTGCACCGGGACAGTGGACAAGAATGTCCCTTTATTTTTGCGCAACTCCGGTACCGGGTGGGTGACCTCAGAATATGGGATGTTGCCTCGTTCTACCCAAACCAGAATTATGCGTGAGAAAAACTCCGGTAGAAATGTAGAAATCCAGCGGCTTGTCGGCAGGTCACTGCGTAGCGTGGTGAATTTAAAAAAGATAGGGGAGCGCACGATTTATATAGACTGTGATGTGATACAGGCGGACGGGGGTACCCGGGTCGCATCCATTATCGGTGGATATATTGCGCTTGTAGACAGTATACATAGCATTTTCAAAGATAACATTGCGCCGCTGTATATTACCGATTATATAGGGGCAATCAGCGCGGGGATGTGGAAAGGCCAGTATATCCTTGATCTAAATTTTGAAGAAGATTCCCGGGCGGATGTCGACATGAATATTGTCATGAAGGGATCGGGTGAGTTTATCGAAGTTCAAGGCACCGGTGAACACCTTTCTTTTTCGCAGGATGATTTAAATGAAATGCTGACTTTGGCAAAAAAAGGCATCAACGAAATCATTGACTTAGAACGTACCTTGTTCAAGGATGTACTTGTTAACTTATAGTTTTGTGTATTGTGTAATGAGTATTAAGTAGTAAGTTTTTACTCACGACACAATACTCACAACTTAATACTGTGAGTATGCGTTTAATCATCGCCACCGCCAATAAAGACAAGCTTAAAGAGATTAAAGCCATCCTCAAGGGTGCGAAGGTGCCTATTATTTGCCTTGTTGATCTTGATAAAAAATTTCACATCAAGGAAAACGGTAAAACTTTTCTCGAAAACGCCATTAAAAAAACAAAACCTATCTCTTTGGCGTACCCCGATGATTTGGTGGTGGGGGAGGATTCGGGGTTGGAAGTTGCTTATTTAAAGGGCCAGCCCGGCGTATATTCAAAACGTTATTCCGGAAAGAATTGGACTTACGAAAAGAATAATTTAAAGGTACTTAGAGAGCTTGATGGGGTAGAATGGAGTAAGCGCAAAGCTCATTTTGTTGCTTGTCTTTCCTTGATGCATAACGGGCGACTAATAAAAAAAATCGAAGGTAAACTCAACGGCTACATAAATACCGAATGTAAAGGATCGGGCGGTTTCGGTTATGACCCTATTCTTTTTGTTCCCAAATATCGTAAAACCGTCGCCCAGCTTCCTGTGTGCGTTAAAAATAAAATAAGCCATCGCGCCCTCGCGTTTAGGAGATTAAAGATTTACCTTTTAAAAAGTTTATAGGTTAATAGGTTAATATGTTGCTAGGTAAAAGTATGACACTATTTTCTACCTCAGGTCTCAGCCTATCAACTTATAAACCTATTAGCATACTAACTTGACAGCCTGATAACCAAATCTATTGACAATTCCGTCAAAAAACCTTATCATCTAAATATTATGTCAAGAAGATCGAGAAGAAAAAAGCTGTCCTGGCGTCGTAGACGCAAGAAGAATAAGGGTAGAAAGCCCTGTTTGGGATAGGTTATTAGGTTGATAGGTTTTTAGGCTGTAGGCTGGTAGGTATAAACCAATAAGGGTATATTTTGTTGCCCAGCTTGCCAACATACCAACATAGAAACCTAGCAACATATCAACTAATTATGAATACTATCAGCCGTATTAAGGAAGATATTGAAACGGTATTTCGGGAGGATCCTGCTGCACGCAGCCTTTTGGAAGTGCTGTTATGCTACCCGGGATTACATGCCATATGGAATTACCGCATTGCGCACTGGTTTTGGAAGTACAACTTAAAGCTTTTGGCCCGCTATTTTTCTCACTTGGGGCGTTTCTTTTATGGTATTGAGATCCATCCCGGTGCAGCTATCGGAAGGCGTTTCTTTATAGATCACGGTATGGGCGTGGTAATCGGCGAAACAACCGAAATTGGTGAAGATGTACTTATCTATCAGGGGGTTGTGCTCGGCGGTGTTTCTCATGAAAAGCAAAAACGTCACCCAACTATCGGTAATAAGGTTGTTGTCGGAGCGGGTGCGATATTGCTTGGGCCGATTATAATTGGCAACGAAGCCCGTATCGGCGCCGGTTCAGTTGTGGTAAGAGACGTACCCGATGGTGCAACGGTAGTTGGTGTTCCCGGGCGAGTGATAACCGAAGGGGTGCCAAAACATATAAGCGGAGTTGAACTTGATCACAACAAATTGCCGGATCCCGTGATAGAGGTACTTACGCGTCTCGAAAAACGTATTGAAGATCTGGAAATAGAACATAATAAGATTCATAAATCTTGCCAATAGAAACCGGGAAGGTAAAACTAATAAAATGAGAACTATAGCGGAAATAAATGAAAAAATTAAAAAAGGTCAAGCGGTAGTAGTAACCGCGGAAGAGTTAAAGCAGCTTGTTGAAACCAAAGGGGTTGCGAGCGCGGCAAAAACCGTTGATGTGATTACTACGGCAACCTTTGGCCCGATGTGTTCAAGTGGTATATACTTTAATATCGGCCATTCCAAACCGCGGATAAAGTTGGGTGGCGGTAAAGTAACTTTAAATAATATACCCTGTTATACCGGATTGGCGGCAGTTGATTTATTTCTTGGTGCGACAGCCATAGCTGATGACGATCCGAGAAACATTATCTATCCCGGAGAATTTAAATATGGCGGCGGTCATGTTATCCAGGAACTGGTTGCGGGTAAAGACATAGTGCTTGAGGCAGCCGCATACGGAACGGATTGCTATCCGCGCAAGTACCTTAAAACCTATGTAAATATAAATGATTTGAACGAAGCAGTGCTTTTTAACATGAGAAATTGTTATCAAAACTATAATGTTGCGGTAAATACTTCAAATGAGATTATTCATACGTATATGGGGATTTTACAGCCAAATTTAGGAAACGCTAACTTTTGTTCTGCGGGCGAACTTTCTCCATTGCTCAACGACCCGCTTTATAAAACTATCGGTATCGGCACTAAAGTCTTTTTAGGCGGAGGAGTTGGCTATGTCGCTTGGTGGGGGACGCAGCATAATCCTTGCGTGGAACGTACCGAAAAGGGTGTACCGAAATATCCTGCGGGGACTTTGTCGTTCATAGGTGATTTAAAAAAAATGTCCAGCCAATGGCTAGTGGGTACTTCTATGGTTGGCTACGGGACAACCCTTAGTGTCGGTATTGGCGTGCCGATCCCTGTTACCAGTGAAGAAGTAGTCTCTTGTGCGGCCATCAGAGATAAAGATATTTTGGCCCCTATCGTTGATTATGCGAAAGACTATCCGCAAAGAGAAGCTAGTAACCTTGGGTTTGTCAACTACGCCCAGCTTAAATCCGGTAAGATTACTATACAAGGCAAAGAAGTTCCTACCGGCTCTCTGTCCAGCCTGAAAAAAGCACGGGAGATTTCCGGTCTGCTCAAGAAATGGATTGAAAAAGGAGAATTCCTTCTGTCTGAGCCAGTTCAGCGCATTCTTTCTTCCGATTCGGGTTATAAAATAAAACCTTTGCAGGAGCGAAAAGTTAAAGATGGTAAAAGTTAGTATCGTCGTACATTTTCCTAAAGATTTAGTGGGTAAGCCCATCGTGTATAAGCTTGTAAAAGAATTTAATCTTTCTTTCAATATTTTGAAGGCGGACGTTAACCCTAAAGATGAAGGGGTTTTAGTTTTGGAACTTGAAGGCGATGAAAAAGATTATCAAAGAGGTATTAAGTATTTAAAGCAGGAAGGGCTCAGGGTACAGTTACTTTCGAAGGATATTTCGATGAATGAGGAGCGGTGTGTTGACTGCACTATCTGCATTCCTTTGTGTCCCACTCAGGCTCTGGTCAAAAATAGCGAAACTCTTGAGGTGGAATTTATTAAAGAAAAATGTATTGTCTGCGGCATATGTATTTCCGCATGTCCTTATGGGGCGATGAAAATAGTATTTTAGTCAGAGAGCAGATGTCTGTCTTCTGACTTCTGGTTCTTAAGGAGTGAAGAAATGAGAGTTCTTGTTACCGGTGGTGCGAAGGGTTTACCCCGCCCATCCTTTATCCAGACAGTGCTAGAAGTATTTTTAAGTAAGATAAAAAGAGGGGTTTTCTAATGAGAGTATTAGTGACAGGAGGGGCGGGGTTTATCGGTTCCAATGTTGTTAAAATATTAGAGGAACGCGGCATAGAAACCGTCGTTTTAGATGACTTTTCGTCCGCCAGTTTTAAAAATCTCGATGGAGTTAAAGGGGAAGTCGTATGTGCGGATGTGAGGGATGAAAGTATCTTCAAAAAGCTTGGCAAAGTTGATGCGGTAATCCACGAAGGTGCCAACACCGACACCACTTTTAAAGACGACAAACAGATGGTTCAGGTAAACTTCAATGGTTTTAAGAACGTGTTCCATTTTTGTATGCAGAAACGGATACGGCTGGTATATATTTCCAGCGCCGGCGTCTATGGTGACGGGCCTAGCCCCATGAAAGAAAGCCAAACCGCCAGGCCGCTTAACGCATACGCGTATTCAAAATATCTTTGTGATTGTTATGCACAAAAATTCATGAAAGCCACATATAAGCCTGCGATTGTCGGGATACGTTATTTTAATGTTTACGGTCCGGGAGAATATCATAAAGGTCCGGCCGCAAGCATGATTTATCAGCTTTTTTTGCAGATGAAGTCGGGAAAACAACCGAGAATTTTTAAATACGGAGACCAAAAGCGCGATTTTATTTATGTAAAAGATGCTGCGCGGCTCACCGTGGAAGCGCTACAGATGAAACACCATATCATTGTGAATATAGGTACCGGCAAGGCCCGCAGCTTCAACGATATTATCGCCGCCTTGAACAAAGCCATGAAAAAGAATTTGATGCCCGACTATTTTGATAATCCTTATGCAGGTGTATACCAGGATTTTACTGAAGCTGATATTAGCGTGCTTAAAAAATACTTCAAAAATCCGCCTCAATTCAGTTTGGAAAACGGTATCCACGATTATGTCCATAATCATCTTTTGCCTAAAGAAACAGCGTAACAATAGAGTAACTTTTTGTTTGCACCCGGATTAAGGCAATAGCTATCTACCATGCAGAATGGAAAGGGGGTGTGTATGCGTATCGTGTATACGTTTTTATTGACGGGGGTATTCCTGACTTTTTTTGATACGCTACCTTTACATGCGCACAATTCCGAGAGTATTACCATAACTACATATTATCCTTCTCCTGTGGGAGTGTATCGTACCTTAAGGTTATTTCCCGTGAGTAGCGAGAAGTATGTTCCTCCATGCGAAGATAATAATGAAGGTTTTTTGTATTATAATGATATTGAAGAGGACGATAATCAGCATCGGCTCATGTTATGTCAGGAAACCGTAGCAGGAACATTTCAGTGGCGGCCGGTAGGCGAATATTATCGAGCACAACAGGGTGGCGTCTCCGAGCTGACTTTGACAAAAATACAACAGCGGTTATCAACTATTGAAGAAGAGATCGAGCAGATAATGCGTTCGTATAAAACGAGACAGATCAGCGAAGATAAGGCAAAGGAGATGTTACGCGTTTTAGCCAAAGAAGAAATGGCGCTGCAGAATACCATAGATTACCAGGCCGAGCAAGTGGTAGATAGCTTTTTCCGTGGTATCAAACGGGAAGAGAAGAAATAGCTGTGTACATTATTTTTTACTCTTTGATTGGTGAGTAAAATAGTTTTAAAAATTGTAAAAAATACTTGACAACTTTTTTAATTGATGTATAGTTAATTACTTCAGAAAATTGGTTCTTATGACAAGGAATGGGAACAGTTGGTAGTTTCTGCCAATAAAATGTAATATATCTGCTAACAGGTCAACCTAGACTGGAGCATGAAATAGGTACATTGAGTACTTTTGGAAGGAAGGGCACTCTTAAGGGTGCTTTTTTTTGTATATCCTTTTTTGTTCTCTGACATTTACCACGATAAAAGCCAAGAAAATAAAGCCTTTGGAGGGTTTGATCCTGGCTCAGAGTGAACGCTGGCGGCGTGGATTA
>JBAWWL010000002.1:0-327864 GCA_037146775.1 Candidatus Omnitrophota bacterium
TTTAAGGTGCGCAGAAATATGTATCTGCGTGCGAAAGCTTGAGCCGCGGTGGCGGTAACGAATCTTGCGAAGCAAGGTTTGTTAAAATTCGTTCCCGCATAACAGTTCTTTTAGAATACTTTTTAAGGTGCGCAGAAATATGTATCTGCGTGCGAAAGCTTGAGCCGCGGTGGCGGAATTGGCAGACGCGCATGGCTTAGGACCATGTCCCTTTGGGATGGGAGTTCAACTCTCCCCCGCGGCATATTGTGAATGCTTGGAAGATTGTGCACATCACCGTGTGGGAGCTGGTATGCAAGTAATGTTGGAACAAATGTAGAATAACTTTGCTGACGCAAAGATTTGTTACAACTCTCCCCCGCGGCATGTAAGAAATTAACCAATTAACGGATTAAATGATTTCGAATTGTGAAACAACTTTGTATAATCCGTTAATTTTTTAATTAGTTAATTTGATAATATTATTGCGGGTGTAGCTCAACCGGCTAGAGCGTCACGTTGCCAACGTGAAGGTTGTGGGTTCAATTCCCATCGCCCGCTTTGTAAACTTTATAGTTGTTTGATAAATTCGTGCTACGCACAATGTATTTCTTAGTGTGGTAGCAATTGGGGCAAAACGAGGCAGAAACCTCCGCAAAAAGCGGAGCGTTTTGACCCATCGCCCGCTTTGTAAACTTTACAGTTGTTTGATAAATTCGTGTTACGCACAATGTATTTCTTAGTGTGGTAGCAATTGGGGCAAAACGAAGAAAAACCCCACTTGAATGTAATTCTCCGGTATTTTTCCGCTCAGATGGCAGACTCACCTAAGCAATTATTTAGGTAACAGAGGGTGAGGATACCGAATCCTAAACCGTTATTATGGGTGTAAAACTATACAGAACCTTGGGAAGCATTAAGAAAGGCTAAGTGGTACGAAAGATAACAGCTTTCAATGAAGGTTGTTTTGCCGTTCTTGCCCATTTTATTTTTCTAGTTAATGAAGGAGCAGAAACATGGATATGAATATCATTGACTATCTTGATAAAGACAGCATTATTATCGGGCTGAAACAGAAAAGCAAAAAAAAGATTCTCGCTGCTGCCTTAGCGCATTTAATCAGCAAAAAAAAGGTCAATAAGGCGAGCGAAAAAGAAATTCTAAAAAGCCTCATTCAGCGGGAAGAAATGGGTTCTACCGCGATCGGCGGCTACATAGCCTTACCTCATGCACGGGTTAATACGATAGATGATATTGTTATTTGTTTAGTGATTTCTAAAGAGGGGGTCGATTTCGATTCTCTGGACCAAGAGCCCGTGCATATAATAGCTCTTCTTCTTTCCAACCAAAAAGAGGCTGGATTACACTTAAAAATGCTCGCGTTTTTAGCGCGTATGTTACGCGATAAATACTTTGTCCAACAGCTTAAGAATACGACGACCACTGACGAAGTATTAGCTTTGATTAGTAAACAGCAGCAAATGGTGAGATGAGCTTCGAAAACATTCACCGAAGACAATTATCTTACTTCCTCGCAGCATAGAACAGGGCATGTGCATCTATACCCGTAGAGACAGGAGTATACGTATTGTTGGGCGATTGATATGTCGATAAAAAAAATTGCAAAATTTATACGGTGGTTTTATCCCGGCTTGAAGATAAAACGCTGGATAGGCCTTCTGGTGTTTGGCTTATTTTTGATGTTTATCTCATTGTACTTTTTATCGCGCGAAACATCTTTAATTGTGAGGATTATTTATAAGGCGTTGTTCAGCGTCGGCATATGTGCGTTACTGCTGGGAACGGTTTATCTGATAAAAAGTTTTTTTGAAGCACTGTATCCCGACGAAGAAAAAGATTTGATTGATATCATTTATGCGCGCCGATTTTTATCCAAAGGTCCTAAAATAGTTACCATCGGCGGAGGCACCGGCCTCTCAACGATACTGGACGGATTAAAGGAGTATACCTCTAACATTACTGCGATCGTGACTGTTTCTGATGAGGGGGGTTCTTCGGGGAGATTGCGGGAAGAATTTGGAATTTTACCTCCCGGCGACATACGAAATTGTCTTGTTTCTTTAGCGGAAGCCCCACAACTCATGAGGGATTTGTTCCAATACCGTTTTACGGAAGGCGGCAGCATGAAGGGGCATAGTTTCGGTAATCTTTTTATCACCGCCATGACACAGGTGACAGGCAGTTTCGAAGAGGCTATCAAGGCTTCCAGTAAAGTTTTAGCTATCCGCGGCAATGTCATACCTTCCAGCCTTGAAAAAACAAGGCTGCATGCCGAGTATAACGATGGCACAGTGAAAGAAGGCGAGGATAAGATTGCCAATGGAACGATGTCGATCAAAAAAGTTTCTTTGATCCCGGCCGATGCCCGCGCAAATCCGGAAGCAATAGAAGCTATCAGGCAGGCTGATGCTATTATTCTTGGCCCAGGCAGTTTATTCACGAGTGTTATCCCTAACCTGTTAATAAAAGAAATAAGGGATGAGCTTACTCAGAAGAACGTTATGAAGCTTTATCTCTGTAATGTTATGACGCAGCCCGGAGAAACGGATGGCTTTACTGCGGCCGATCATCTTCAGGCGTTGATTGCGCATTCGAATGAAAATAACGTCAATTGTTGTTTGGTAAACTCAGGGCGCCTGGAATACCCATTACTTATCCGTTATGCGCAGGATCGATCGTTTCCCGTTATTTTTGACCGGGAACGTTTGAAGAAAATGGGTCTGACAGTGTTTGATGATAATATTGTTAGCAAAAAAGACTATTTACATCATGATTCTGAGCGGACGGCAAAAATAGTAATGAATATTTACAGTTATTATAAAAAAAGATGGAAAGGATTGAAGAGCAGATTGTCGTAAATAGTTTGCACGGATTGCATGCCCGTCCGGCGGCGTTGCTTGTGCAAATTGCCAGCAAATTTGATTCTCGAGTGTTGCTTGAGAAAGACGGTGAAATTGTAGACGGCAAATCTATCATTGCTATTTTAAGTCTAGGAGTGAATAAGGGTGCGGGCGTGAAGCTTATTGTTGAAGGCATTGATGCCCGCCAGGCACTTAACGAGATAAAGGCATTTTTAACTCAGAACAATGATTAAATTAAAAGGTATTGGTGCTTCGGGAGGCGTAGGGATAGCAAAAGCTTTGCTGCTTGGCAGAGAAGAGCTCACTATTCCTAAAACAAAAATATTACATGAGGATATTTCACGGGAAATCTATCGTCTTGAGGAGGCGCTTATTGAAACGCGCAAAGAAATTTCTTTGCTGCAGAAAAAAATTCTGCAGGATCTTGGTTTTGACCACGCAAAAATATTCGAAGCGCATCTTTTGGTGCTGGAAGACCGCGTTTTAATAGAAGATATTATTCAGCAGATTAAAATGAAAAAAGTCAACGTTGAACATGCATTTTCGCAGAGTATCAAGAAATATGTCGATACGCTTCTTAAGCTTGACGATGAATATCTACGTGAACGTGTGATTGATATTGAAGATGTGTCGCGCCGGGTTCTGAAGAAGCTGCTTAAAAAAGAAAACGTGTCTAGTCACGATTTTAAAGAAAAAGTTATTATCGTTGCGCACGATCTTTCGCCTTCTCAGACAGCAAGTTTACCGAAAGAGAATATCGTAGGGTTTGTGAGTGATGTCGGCGGCCGGACTTCACACACGTCCATTATTGCTCGTAGCTTAGGTATCCCTGCGGTTGTCGGCGTAGAGGTGGCGACGCAACATATCAAGTCAGGAGAAAAAATAATTATTGACGGTTCAGACGGGTCGGTGATTGTTAGCCCGAATGAAAAAATATTGAAGGACTATCAAAGAAAGTTGCTGCGAATAACGAAAGGCAGTAAAACTATCCATGTTTCTAAGCTTAAAGCATGCACAAAAGATAGCAGAGAGGTGATTGTGTCGGCGAACGTAGAGCTTCCGGAAGAACTTGCCTTGGCTCATGAATTTGGTGCGGAAGGCATTGGTTTATACCGTACCGAATATATGTTTTTAGGCAGACAGACGTTGCCTTTGGAGGAGGAGCAGTTTAGGGCATACAGCAACGTGGCAAAAAAAATAAAACCGTATTCCGTCATTATTAGAACTATAGATATTGGCGGTGACAAGTTTCTTTCACAACCCCAGGTTCCCACTGAGATGAGCCCATTTTTAGGCTGGCGCGCTATTAGGTTTTGTCTAGCCCGTCCGGACATATTCAAGGGGCAGCTACGCGCAATTTTGCGGGCGTCGGCAGAAGGTAACGTCAAAATTATGTTTCCGATGATTTCCGGTATCGAAGAATTACGGGAGGCAAAGAAGGTTTTGGAAGAATGCAAGAAAGAATTAAAAAAAGAAGGCAAAGCGTTTGACGAAAAAATATCCGTTGGGACAATGATCGAAGTTCCCTCTGCCGCATTAACCGCTGACGTCTTGGCTAAGGAAAGTGATTTCTTTAGTATCGGAACCAATGATTTAATCCAGTATTCTTTGGCTATAGACAGGGCTAATGAGAAGGTGGCGTATCTTTATGAACCGGGGCATCCCGCGGTTCTTAAATTGATTAAAAGCGTTATCGAGATTGCTCATGAAAACAATATCTGGGTTGGTATGTGCGGAGAAATGGCGGGTGAACCGTTGTTCGCGTTTTTAAGTTTAGGACTTGAGCTCGATGAATTTAGTATGCCTCCGCCGTACGTGCCCAGGATCAAAGAACTCATTAAACATGTTACATTCGAGGAGGCAAGGGTTGTCGCGGAACGAGCCCTTTCTCTCTCGACCGCTAAAGAAGTTGAGCAGTGCTTGCAAGAAGCATTAAAAAGTTTTTTGAAAGACGATTTTGAACGAATTGTTAATATCTAATATGCGCATATTAATTCTTGCCGCTGGTTATGGTACCAGGTTATATCCGCTGACTAACAGCATTCCCAAGCCTTTGATCCCGGTTTGTAATAAACCGCTACTGAACTTTTTAATTGAAAAGGTCGAAGATTTGAGCAAGTTATACCCGGTACGCAATACAAGTATTGTAGTTAATAATAAGTTTTATAAGTATTTTTTACAGTGGAAAAAACAATATGGTATTAACGCAGATATTCTTAATGATGGTTCAAACAGTCCCGAGGATAGATTGGGCGCTATTAAGGATATGAAGTTTGGCTTCGGCAGCTATAAGGATGATTGGCTGGTTATGGGCGGAGATAATTTTTTTGATGATACGTTATTGCAGTTTGTGGAGCGGGCATACCGCAATATTCCTTACCCGACGATTGCTCTCTATGACGTCAAAAAAAAATCATTAGCTTCGCGCTATGGTATTGTGAAAATTGATAAAAAAAGCATAATTACCGACTTTGAGGAAAAGCCCAAACAACCGCTTTCAACGTTAGCGGCAACGTGTATTTATTTCTTTCCCAAACAGTCACTGCCGTGCTTGGATGCCTTTTTATCACAAGCCGCAGACGCCGACGCTTCAGGTAAATATATACGTTGGTTAACCCAGACCAGCAAAGTATTCGGATATACTTTAAGCGGGAATTGGCTCGATATAGGACAGAAGGACGTCCTGTTAAAGGCGGAAAAGGTGTGTAAAATTACCAAGGAGGAGTAATGAAATTGCTCGCATTACGTAAAAAAATAGACCGTATTGATAAAAATATTATAACGCTTCTTAATGCGCGGGCAAAAGAAGTAACTCAAATAAGCCAGCTCAAATCGAAAAATAATTTGAGTGTTTATTCGGCCGAGAGGGAAGCCAACATTTTAAATCGTCTCAAAGCGCTTAACGCTGGACCGTTGGGTATTGAAGATGTTGAAATAATTTTTCGAGAAATTCTTTCTGTATGCCGTGCGTTAAAAACATCTTTGCATATTGCCTATTTGGGGCCGCAAGGTACTTTTACTCATCTGGCGGCGATAAAACAATTTGGAAAAAAATCTCACTATATACCGGTAGAAAGTATCAGCGATGTGTTCGACAAGGTTGAGAAGGCTGAGGTGGATTATGGGGTGGTTCCTATCGAGAATTCCACCGAAGGAGTAGTGAGCTATACACTTGATATGTTTTTTGATTCTAATCTAAAGATATGTTCAGAAATAACTTTAAACATTGCCCATTGTTTGTTGGGTGCACCGCTATCGAAGATAAAACGGATATATTCCAACCCGTATGTATTTGCGCAGTGTCGTTCTTGGATTTCAAGACACCTGCCTCATGTAGAATTAATAGCTACTTCTTCTACGGCAAAAGCCGCTCTTGCCGTCAAAAGAGACCGTCAAGGTGCCTGTATTGGTAATAAAATTCTTGCCGATATCTATGGATTATCAATTCGCGCCTCTAGCGTAGAGGATTCTTCTTCGAACATAACCCGTTTTTTGGTAATTAGTAAAATTGACAGCGATATATCGGGCCACGATAAAACTTCCATTCTTTGTTCCGCAAAGGACAGGGTAGGCGCTTTACACGATGTGTTATATGCGTTTAAGAAATATGGCATTAATCTTACAAAAATAGAATCGAGGCCTTCGAAAAAGAAGCCCTGGGAATATTACTTTTTTATCGATTTTCAGGGGCATAGAAAATCTCCTATAGTACAAAAAGCCTTGCAGAAACTTGAACGGGGATGTGTTTTTGTAAAGATTCTTGGTTCATATCCGAAGGAAAACTGATATGGGAATGTTTCGAGACGATTTAGAAAAGGTAACTCCTTATCAACCCGGTAAACCGATAGAAGAAGTCAAGAGGGCATTGGGGTTAAAAGAGGTTTATAAACTAGCTTCAAACGAGATTCCATTTTCTCCTTTGTATATTCGTAAGGCAATTTTAAAGGAGCTTCCTTACATCAACCGCTATCCTGAATCGGGTTGTTTCTGTCTGAGAAAAGAACTCGCTCAAAAGATGAAAGTTGATGAGGCAGAAATTGTACTGGGAAACGGTTCGGATGAGCTGATTGTTTTAACGTTACGCGCAACCATTGGTAAGGACGACGAGGTAATCGTGGCATACCCCACTTTTCTTATATATGAGATCCAGGCACAGATACAAGGAGCGCAGATCGTACGAGTTCCCCTGAAAGAGATGAAGTATTCTCTGCAAGATATCGCCGCCAAAGTCAGCAATAAAACGAAAGTTATTTTTATCGCCAATCCCGATAACCCTACCGGAACGTATGTAAATCAGCGAGAGGTTGAGGTGTTTTTAGAAAGTATTCCTCAGCATATTTTGGTATTTTTTGATGAAGCGTATTTTGAATTTGCCCCCAAAGATTTCCCCAAAACCGATGCGTTCTTACGAAAACGAGGTAACATTATTTATAGCCGTACCTTTTCGAAAGTATACGGCTTGGCGGGCCTGCGGCTTGGGTATGCGGTTACGACAGTCGAGATAGCGGGGGTTTTGAATAAGATACGAGAACCATTTAACATCAACCGGTTTGCGCAAGTAGCTGCCGTAGCCGCTCTGCGCAACAAGAAATTTTTGGCCAAAACGCTTTCTTATATCCAGCAAGAAAAAAGATATCTTTATAAGGAATTGAAAAAAATGGAAATATGTTTTTTTGAAAGCGCCACCAATTTCATTCTTATTGATTTTAAAACCACCACCAAGGAATTGTACGAATATCTTTTACGCAAGGGCGTTATTGTGCGAGAGTTGCGAGGCTGGGGTTTAGCTAACTTTTTCCGCGTCACAGTTGGTTTGCACAAAGAAAATAAAAAATTTATTGACTGTTTCAGGGGGTATATTGAAAAGAAGGGGGAGAGGGGATGATTATTGTATTCAGGAAAGAAGCAACTCAAAACGAAATCGATCATGTCCTCGAACGGATAGATAAGTTGGGCTTAAAAGCTATGGTATCCCGGGGTACCGAAAGGACTATCGTGGGGGTTATCGGTTCAGAGGATACTATTCGAATGCAACCTTTGGAAGTTTTTCCCGGTGTAGAAAAAGTTATGCCGGTACTTGCTCCTTATAAGTTAGTTTCGCGAGAGTTTAAGTCAGAAAACAGTATCATAAAAATAAGGGATGGGGTAGAGATCGGCGGGAAAAAAATTGTAGTCATCGCCGGGCCATGTTCTATCGAATCAAAAGAATTATTACGTGAAGTTTCTGCCAAGGTGAAAGCGGTTGGCGCGTTAATTTTACGCGGCGGTGCATTCAAACCGCGCACTTCACCCTATACTTTTCAAGGTCTCGGAGAAGATGGTTTAAAAATTTTAAAAGAAATATCGGACGAATTTGACATTCCTACGGTTAGTGAGGTTATGGATACCAGAGACGTTGAGTTGGTTGCCCGTTACTGCGATATGCTGCAGATCGGCGCCCGCAACATGCAGAATTTTAACCTCTTAAAAGAAGTCGGGCAGACAAGAAAGCCGGTGATACTCAAACGTGGTTTAAGCGCTACCATAAAAGAACTGCTTATGAGTGCGGAATACATTTTAGCCGGCGGGAACTTCAATGTGATTTTATGTGAAAGAGGTATACGCACGTTTGAAGATTTTACCCGCAATACGCTTGATTTGAGCGCGGTTCCTGTAGTCAAGCAACTTTCGCATTTACCGGTTGTTGTCGATCCGTCGCACGCGACCGGCAAGTGGGGGCTTGTTGCTCCCTTAAGCAGAGCCGCAGTTGCCTGCGGCGCTGACGGCCTTTTGATTGAGGTGCATACCAAGCCGGAAGAAGCACTGAGCGACGGGCCTCAACAGCTCGTCCCTGATAATTTCGCTTCGCTTATGGAGAGCCTTAAAGCAGTTGCTCTCGCAGTGGATAGATCCGTATGAGCGCTTTCAAAAAAATTGCTATACTTGGCGTCGGATTTATGGGTGGTTCTTTGGCGCTTGCGTTAAAAGAAGCATATCCGGGCGTACATATCTGGGGTTATGCGCGGAAGAAATCTTCTTACCAGCGTCTATGTCGTCTAAAACTGCTTGATCGCGTAGAGCGCGACATCAAAGATGTGGTGAGAGACAGTGACATTATAATTCTTTCCGCTCCCGTATATACCATTATTGAATATTGCAAAGTTATAGCCCCTTTCTTAAAGCCAGGGGCTATTGTTATTGATCTGGGCAGTTCCAAGGAATTAATTGAAAAGTCCGCGCGCGCGTGTTTGCCTCATGGGACGCATTTTGTCGGTTGTCACCCTTTGTGCGGAAGCGACAAGAGCGGCGCCGTGTACGCTCAAAAGAATCTTTATCAAGGTTCCCTCTGTTTAATTACCTCATCAAAACAGGCGCTTGCTACCAGAAAAGTGCAATTACTTTGGCAGCGGCTGGGTTCATATGTAGTATTCATCGACGCCCGTACGCATGATAAAATTCTTTCTTCCGTCTCTCATCTCACGCACCTTGTTGCTTTTTCGCTTATCGATTTCGTGCCCAAAGACCGCTTAAGGTTTATTCCGCCTAGCTTCAAAGAGGTTACTAGGATAGCGAATTCACCCGCGGCAGTATGGGCGGATATTTTTCTTTCAAACAGGAAACATGTTTTAAGCGATCTTAACCGGCTCATGGGAGTATTGCGCAGATTTGAGATGTTGATACAGAAACAAGATAAGCGAGCGCTGTGCGCCTTTATCGAAGCAATCAATAAGAAACAAAAACGTTTTCTAAATTCAAAAAAGCACCTAGTATGATTATTGCCATAGACGGTCCCGCTGGTTCCGGAAAAACTACCATCGCAAAGTTGCTTAGCAGGAAGTTAAGTATTTCCTATCTTGATACGGGCGCTACCTATCGCGCGCTTACCCTGAAAGCATTGGAAAACAATATAGACGTAAAAAACGAAGCTGCCTTAGTGGCGGTAGCAAAAAAGCTTGTTATTCGTTTTGAAGGACAAAAGGTATATCTTAACGAAAAAGATGTGAGTGGTCAGATTAGAACGCCGCTCATCGATAAAAATATTTCTGCGGTTGTCGAGCATAAAGCAGTAAGGCAAGTTATGGTAGCCCTGCAGCGCTCGATTGCTAGTCATGGAGATTTTGTTGTGGAAGGAAGAGATATCACTACCGTTGTGTTTCCTCAGGCAGAATATAAGTTTTATCTTGATGCCGATCCTGCCATACGTGCTAATCGCAGGCATAAAGAGTTGGAAAGTAAGGGTGTTACCCTTGATTTTAAAGAGGTAAAGCAGGATTTATATAAAAGAGATGAGGCCGATAAAACACGCAAGATCGGCGCTCTGACTGTCGCGAGTGATGCGGTATATATCGACACGACACATTTAAATATCGACGAGGTGGTGACGGCAATGTGTGCACATATTCACCAGGCAGGGAACAAATGAGCGAGAGCGCATATGTAAGAAATTTTTGTATTATCGCGCATATTGATCATGGCAAGTCAACCTTGGCTGATAGATTTTTGGAAATAAGCGGCGCGATCGATAAGCGAAAATTTGCTGATCAGATGCTTGATAGCATGGAATTAGAGCGCGAACGAGGCATCACTATTAAAGCCAAAGCAGTACGCTTGAAATACCATTATCAGGGCCAGGACTATATTCTTAATTTGATTGATACGCCCGGACACGTTGATTTTACCTATGAGGTAGCCAAATCTCTTAAGGCCTGCGAGGGGGTAATACTTTTGGTTGATGCTTCTCAAGGGGTTGAGGCGCAAACTGTGGCAAATTTTTATCTTGCCCTGGAGGCTGATTTAAAAATTATTCCGGTCATCAATAAAATAGATCTTCCCAACGCTGACGTAAAGCGCACAGTGGGCCAACTTTCAGACATTTTTGGCTTCAAAGAAGAAGAAATATCATTGGTGTCGGCAAAGGAAGGTAGCGGCGCTAAAGAGGTGTTAGAGCGGGTGATTAAGGAAATTTCGCCACCCACAGGCTTAAACAGCGAGCCGTTACGCGCTATTTTGTTTGATTCGACCTTCGACGCATATCGAGGGGTTATTCTTTTTGTGCGAGTTTTCGATGGCAGTATTACCGTTGGTGATACTGTGTTACTCATGCACCAGAAAAAGACATATAAAGTGGAAGAGGTAGGCATATTTTTACCGCGCATGGAAAAAAGCGAAACGCTATCGTGCGGAGAGGTCGGCTATGTATGCTGTAATATACGAGATCCCCATGAAGTTGATATGGGCGATACCATTACGTTTCCTACGCAGCCTACCACCAAACCGTTTGAAGGGTATAAAAAAATACCGCCGATGGTATTTTGCGGTATTTTTCCTTCCGCGCCGAAGAATTATCCGTTGCTTCGCGAAGCTATAGAAAAGCTACGTTTATCCGACCCGTCTTTCGTCTATGAACCGGATAACTTAGGAACGTTGGGATACGGTTTTCGTTGTGGGTTTTTAGGATTGTTACATATTGAGATTGTCCAGGAACGGTTAGAGCGCGAATACAATCTGGATTTAGTGCTCACTTCCCCCAGTGTTATGTATAAAGTAAGAAAAAATACCGGTGAAACAATCGAGATACAAAGTCCGCACCAATTACCGGAACCTTCTTCTGTCGTGGAGATGTTTGAGCCGTTTGTGAACGCAACCATTATTTCTCCCCTTGATGACATGGATGGTATCTGTGAATTGGCGAAGTCAAGAAGAGGAACATTTGTAAAAATGGAATATCTGGGTAAAGATCGTCTGAGCATCGTGTTCGAACTCCCGTTAGGTGAGATTATCATAGATTTTTATGATAAAATTAAATCTATTACTAAAGGGTATGCTTCCTTGGATTACGAGTTCATTGACTATCGAAAAACAGACGTAGTGAAGGTCGATATTCTTTTTAACCACAAACAAATAGAAGCGTTTTCTATCCTTGTACATAAAGAGAAAGTAGAAAGTAAAGCGAGAACGATGGTAGAAAAACTGCGAGAATTAATTCCGCGCCAGCAGTTTGACGTGAGTATTCAGGCAGCCATAGGTTCGCGTGTTATTGCTTCTGAGCGCGTGTCGGCGCTGAAAAAGAATGTTACCGCAAAGTGTTACGGTGGAGATATCACACGTAAACGTAAGCTTTGGGAGAAACAGAAAGAAGGCAAAAAGAAAATGAAACAGATGGGCGAGATATCCGTACCGCAAGAAGCATTTTTAGAAGTGCTGAAAATGTAATAATGATACCTAATTAAGGAGCGATGTTTCTATGCCAAATGAAAAAGTGAAGAAAAAGGAATATCCTGTTTTTGCCCTGACTGATTTTAAGAACTTTGAAGCGCTTTTTGCGAAACTTTGTGCACAGAAGGAAAATCCTTTTTATCTTCGTCTTTCCCAGAATACGAGAGATTTCATTAATGTTTTTACGGCCGGCACTGTCGTTGGTAAAAATAGTAAAGTGTCATTCTGCAATGATTGCAATAATATCATACAGCAGCCAGATTTATACAATCAGTTGAGCGCATTTTACGGCAATCAGCGTTTTGAATCGCAGCTCAGCGCCGTGACAAAACGTTTCCTCGAAGAGGCATCGCCGATCTTAAATATTTCTACAGAAAGCCTGAAGAACGCGGAATTAGTGAGAATTCAGTGGCTGAATCTTTCTGTTTTGATTGATTTGTATCCGCAGGAGATCCGCAGGATTATACGAAAGAGCAGCCTTCAAGCCTGGGTCGAAGCATTTGTGGTAGCGCTGGCATTGGTAGTTTTCCTGCGAACTTTTTTCTTTCAAATATATAAGATCCCCACTACTTCTATGCTACGCACTTTGGCGCCGGGGGATAAAATATTTGTCAGCAAACTTGTCTATGGCCCGAAAGTTCCCTTTACTCCGCTGCGTTTGCCCGGATTCCGAAAACCAGAGCGTGGCGAGGTGGTGGTGTTTATCCCGCCGAAAGACCGTAATAAAGCGTATATTAAACGTTTAATCGGCATGCCGGGAGACCGCGTTCTGATTAAAGACGGAAATGTTTATCTTAATGGAAAAATAATGGTTGACCCGAGGGTGGCAAGGAATTATTATTATAATCAGGGTGAATATGGAAAAGAGCAGAAAGAAATTATTGTTCCGGCGGGATATTATTTTTTTCTTGGCGATAATAGCATCAATTCACAAGATAGCCGTTATTGGGGTTTTGCGAACGAAAAGGATATTATAGGAAAAGCGATATTCATCTGGTGGCCGTTTGATAGAATTGGAATGATTGAATGATCATTTGGGGCGTGTGTATATATAAGTGTAGTATTTTTTTACGTTGACCAAGCCTATGAGTTTTGCCGATAAAGTAACTATTTTGCGGATCCTGCTCATCCCGATCTTTGTATCTCTTCTTTTTTATTTCGATCCTCAGAGGTTATATTTACGCTACGTTCTTTTAGGCGTGTTTGGTTTAGCGGTGCTTACTGATTTTTTTGATGGCTTGGTAGCACGTATTAAACAAGAAAAATCAGAAATAGGGCAAGTTATTGATCCTTTGGCGGATAAACTGCTTTTGCTTACTGCTTTTATTTCTTTTTATGCTTTACGTAAATCATTGCCGTTACAGTTCCAGATACCGTTGTGGGTCGTTTTGGTGATTGTCAGCCGCGATCTTATTATCCTGTTGGGCGTGGGTATTCTATATTTCCTCAAAATAGAAATTCCTATTGCTCCTTCCATGTGGGGGAAACTCACCACATTTTTTCAGATGATCACTATTTTGTGTGTCATTATGGATGTACCGTTTTCTAACTACATCTGGACTGTCGCAGTTATTTTTACATTGATTTCCGGTTGCGGATATTTTATACGAGGTATCAGGTCGATTAATACGAAAGCTAACCCCGCGCATACCTAACTCTTGCGCGTAACGCAAATATAATATATGTACGCAGCGCTTCTTGTAAGCTTAAGCTATCTTTTGGGCAGCATACCTTTCGGGCTTGTGATCGCCTACCTGGTAAAAAAAATAGACATACGTAAATTCGGTTCGGGTAACATCGGTGCGACCAACGTAGTGCGAGTGGTAGGCAAGTCTTGGGGAATTTTTGTATTTGTGCTCGATTTTCTTAAGGGATTTCTTCCTGTTATTTTAGCTAAGTTATTCTTGGCTACGGCGCATACCTATATATATATTCTTATCGGTCTATGTGCGGTTTGTGGACACAACTGGCCGATTTTTCTTAAATTTAAAGGAGGAAAAGGTGTCGCCACTACGCTTGGCGTGGTATGCGGCTTAAGTGTAATTTTCCCCATATTATGGATTGTATTGCTTTTATCCGTATCGATCTGGGCAATCGTATTTTTTATTTTTAGATATGTTTCGTTGGCATCTATATTGTTGGCGGTTTCTCTATGTGTTTTTTCTTTTCTTTTTCCGTTACCGTCAGCAATAAAATGGTTTTTGTCAGTGGTGGCGGTGTTTATCTTGATCAGACATAAAAAGAATATCAAGAATCTTCTGGATAAAAAAGAGCACCGTTTTTGACGATTTGACACTGTTTAGGCATAAGGGTATAATTTATTTTTCTCTACACTATCCGGCGGTTTTTCGTGGCGAGCGCGAGAGGTAGACGTGGATAAGATATCTTAATAAATAATGTGTTTATACGGAAGTAACAGAAAATAGCGTTTTATTGGTAAAAAGGGGGAAATATGACAAAGGAAAAAGGTATAGTGGAGGGTAAACGAAAAGCATTGGAATTAGCGCTTGCTCAAATAGAAAAGCAATTTGGCAAGGGAGCGATTATGCGTCTGGGGGATGGGGTTAGGTTTGAGGTGGAGACAATACCTACCGGTATTATCTCCTTGGATAAGGCTCTTGGTGTGGGGGGGCTGCCCCGCGGCAGAGTAATCGAGGTTTTTGGTCCGGAAGCATCGGGGAAAACTACGTTAACGTTAAGTATCATTGCCCAGGCGCAACAACAGGATGGGATTACCGCTTTTGTTGACGCCGAACATGCCTTTGATCCTACTTATGCCAAGATTATCGGCGTTCGTCTGGAAGATCTTTTGATTTCCCAGCCGGATACGGGAGAACAGGCGCTTGAAATTGTCGAAACGCTGGTACGTTCGAACGCGGTTGACTTGATCGTGATTGATTCTGTCGCTGCATTGGTGCCGAAAGCTGAGATTGAAGGAGAGATGGGTGAAGCGCAAATAGCGCTTCAGGCTCGTTTGATGAGTCAGGCTTTGCGCAAGCTTACTGGGGCGATCAGCAAATCAAAAACTTGTGTTGTATTTATTAACCAGTTACGAGAAAAGATCGGTGTTATGTTCGGCTCTCCGGAAACTACTCCCGGCGGACGGGCGCTCAAATTTTATTCTTCCGTGAGGATAGACCTTAGAAAAATCGCAACCGTCACTAATGGAGATATGGTTACGGGTGCGCGCGTGCGGGCGAAAGTGGTAAAGAATAAAGTTGCTCCGCCTTTCAGGGAAGCGATTTTTGAAATCATGCACAACGAGGGAGTGTCAAAAACAGGCGCCTTGATTGATGCGGCTATGGAATGCGAGCTTATTAAGAAATCGGGTAGCTGGTTGTCTTTCAAGGATAAAAATATTTCACAGGGGAAAGAACAGCTACGTACGCTTTTAAAAGAAAACGAAGCGTTGCGTAAAGAGATTGAAGAGGAAGTAAAAAAAACAATTTGTACCGTGAATAAGGAGGAAGCAGCATGAAGAGGTTCGCACTTATGGCATTGGTTTCTCTTTTTTGTGTGTGGCCGGTGTATAGCGAGTCATCCACGGATTTGGAAGACTCGTTTGTAAAGGTTGCCGCACAAACCGGGAAAGCAGTTGTTTCTATAAGCAGCGTAGTTAAAGAGAAAGTTGTAACGGAATTTCGTTCCCATTCGCCTTTCGAAGGATTTGAAAACGATCCTTTCCGCGGCTTCTTCGAGGATTTTTTTGGACAATCTCCCAATATGGAATTTCGGCGTATGGGCCTTGGCAGCGGCGTGATCATTAATGCAGAAGGTTATATTCTGACCAACGAACATGTAGTCTCCGGCGCAAGCGAGATTAAAGTAAAACTTTCTGACGGCAGAGAATTCGACGCCGAGATTAAGGGGTCGGATAAACGAAGCGATTTGGCAGTGATTAAGATAAAAGCTATTAATTTGCCGTCCGCCGTCCTTGGCGATTCGGACACGCTTAAGATCGGTAAATGGGTGGTTGCGATTGGCAACCCTTTCGGCTACGCAATCGATAACCCGGAGCCGACCGTTACTGTTGGCGTGGTGAGTGCGTTGCGTCGCTCAATTCCTGCTTTAGGCAGGCGCGACAGAAGTTATGATGAACTTGTTCAGACCGATGCGGCAATTAATCCCGGGAATAGTGGTGGCCCTTTAGTTAATCTTAATGGTGAAGTTGTCGGTATTAATACTGCGATTATCAGTCTTTCCGGTGGCTATGAAGGCTTAGGATTCGCTATACCGATTAATAAGGTAAAACGGATTTTGCCTAAACTTATGAAGGGTGAAAATGTTTTATATGGGTGGCTTGGTATAAACATTCAGGATTTAAACGATGATTTACGCAGTTATTTCGGAATCAAGGAATCTGCCGGAGTTATTGTTGTGAAAGTCTACAATGACTCACCGGCGCAAAAAGCAGGTCTTAAAGAAGGGGACCTGATTATAAAATTTAATACTCAGCCAGTAAAAACTACAAAAGATTTAAAGGCTTTGGTTGCTTCCTCCGAAATAGAAACAGAGGTGCCCATATTGATATTGCGCGACGCGAAAGAATTGGCCCTGAGGGTCAAGGTAGGGAAAAGCCCGAAAGAATTGGAAAGATTGGAAGAAGAACCAATTCAACAAGAGCGTATTACTGTCCGCGGTCTGGAAGTCCAGGATATTACGCTGGCACTTCAGCAGCGATTTAGAATAAAAGAAAAAGAAGGCGTGGTCGTTACTTTTATTCAAGACGATTCTCCCGCAGACAAAAGCGGTCTAACCGTGGGGGATGTTATTTTTGAGGTAAGTCGTAAACTTGTCAGGAATAAGGAAGACTTTAGCGCGGTTACATCGAAGCTTAAAGGTAGCTGGCTTCTTAAGACCAGTCGGGGATTTTTTGTAGTGAAAGAGAAATAGGCTTGAAAGACTATACGAAAGCGCTGAATTACGCGTTTCTTCTTCTCAAATACCGACCAAGGAGTCAAGAAGAAATAAAGCGCCGGCTCAAACGCAAAGGTTATTCGCCCTCCCTTATAGAAAACGTATTACAGTATTTACTCGCGCATCAATATCTTGATGATGGGGCATTTGCGCATATGTTTGTTGCCAGTTGTCTTGCAAAAGGATGGGGCGCAAGAAGGATTGATTTTGCGCTTAAACAGTTAGGGGTCGCGGAAAGCATAAGAAAAGAGGCGCAGCCCGGCAAAGACGAGGTGCGTAAGAGTTTGCGGGAAATCATACAAAAAAGATCTTCGCGTCCTCGCAACTCCAAAAACGCGTATCAGAAACTTGTGCGGCACCTTTTGACGAGAGGTTTTAATTATGCCGACATTGTCAGTGAACTCGAAAACATAGGAGTTGATACCCTTGAAAGTAAATGAATTAAGGAAAAGATTTTTGCATTTTTTTAGCGAGAAACATCATACGATTTTTCCTTCAGACAGTCTTGTCCCGGATGATCCGACGGTTCTTTTTACCTCTGCCGGCATGAACCAGTTTAAACCATATTTTTTAGGCGAAAAGAAAGATACTAAACGGGCCGCATCGTGCCAGAAATGCCTGCGCACCGGAGATTTAGATCAGGTTGGTAAAACCGCATCGCATCATACGTTTTTTGAGATGCTCGGTAATTTTTCTTTCGGAGATTATTTTAAAAAAGAAGCGATAGAATTTGCTTGGGAATTTATCCTTAAACACGCGCATCTTAACGAGCGCGATATATGGATTTCCGTGTATCACGAAGATCAAGAAGCATACAAGTTGTGGCAAGAGCATATCGGCGTATCTTCCGAGCGTATTGTAAAGCTCGGTGCGGATAAAAATTTTTGGCCGGCAAGCGCGCCAACTTTAGGACCTAACGGCCCCTGCGGGCCATGTTCCGAGATTTTCTTTGATCGCGGGAAAGATATTGGTTGCGGCAGTGCCGATTGCAGCCCTGCGTGTGATTGCGGACGTTTTGTGGAATTCTGGAATCTGGTGTTTACACAATTTAACCGTATCGCAGAAAATACCCTCGAACCCTTACCTCAAAAGAACATTGATACGGGGATGGGTTTAGAGCGGATGGCGGCGATTTTACAGCAAAAAACTTCTAACTTCGAAATCGATACGTTACAACCCGTTGTTGGATATGTGCAGGAGCTTTTAAAAATAAAAACCATGACGCCGCAAGCCGCTTCTTCTGTGTATGCCATTGTTGACCATGCGCGAGCGGCTGCCTTTGCTATCGGCGATGGCGTTATCCCCTCAAATGAGGAGCGGGGGTATGTGGTAAGAAAGATTATCCGTAAAGCCCTAAGCAATGCACATACCGCCGGCTATAAACAGCCGTTTCTGTATACCTTGGTCGCCTTGTTTGCCGAATATATGTCAGAACCGTACCCAGATATGCGCGCAAAAAAAGATACTATCGTAGGTATTATCAAAATGGAAGAGGAAAAATTTATTCCTATCTTAGAAGAAATTGATCCGTATGTTGCTTCTCGCAAAAGTATAGCAGCGCGGGAATTGTTTTATCTTTACGATACCAAAGGGTTTCCGTTGGAAGCGATAGAGGCCAGCGCCGCATTGCATGGCACGTCTTTATCTTTTGATGGTTTTGATCAGTTGCGCAAAGACCAGCAGGAGCGCTCCCGTAAAAAAAGTATGTTTGATAAAGATATATTTAAAAAAGGAGAATTCAATTTTAAGGAAGTTACGGATTTTATCGGCTACGACTACGTAGAAACAGAAGCTGAAATAGTAAGGATATTGAATATCGCAAATAAAGATATGGATATCCTGAAAGAAGGAGAAGAGGGTTTCTTGCTTCTTGACAGAACTCCTTTTTACCCGGAAGGTGGTGGCCAACTCTGCGATAACGGCTATATAAAAACTAAAAATGGGGAATTTGTGGTAGAAGAGGTTTTAAAAGTAAACGAAACGATTATCCATAAAGGCACCGTTATAAAAGGCGATATAGGTAAGGTTCAGGGGTTAGCTGCGATAGATCGCCAAAGGCGCCAGGCATTGCAGCGCGCCCATACCGCTACGCATCTTTTACAGGCGGCATTACGCAAAGTTTTAGGAAATCATATCATGCAGCAGGGTTCATTGGTCGATGTGGACAAATTTCGTTTTGATTTTACTCACGGCAAGGCTTTGAGCGAAGAAGAGCTGATGAAGGTAGGGGGATTAGTCAATGAATATATCCTGCGGGCGGATATAGTAAAGAAAGCATTTTTAAATTTTGAAGAGGCAAAACAACAAGGCGCACTCGCTTTTTTCAAGGATAAATATAAAAATGAAGTGCGTATGGTATCTATCGCCGACTATAGCAAAGAATTATGCGCAGGTACGCATGCTAATAATACGAGCGAGATAGGTGTTTTTGCCGTATTGTCCGAAGCATCTATCAGTAGCGGTGTCAGGAGAATTGAAGCGCTGGTCGGCAAAAGCGCTTATCAGGCGTTTCAGGAAGCAAAAGGGTGCTTGAGGAATCTCGAGAGAACACTTAAATGCGGGCCTGCTGAGTTAGAGCAGGGAGTTAGTATCCTGATAGATGAGGTAAAGAAAAAACAGGATAAGATAGCGGTTTTGGAGAAAGAAAAAATAGCATATGCGATAAAAGATGTGTTGGCGGCAGGGAAGGATATAGGAGGAACACGTTTTATAGGGTACGAGTTTTGCGGAAAAGACTATGCGGCGCTTTTATATCTTTGCGATGTAATAAAGAAAGAACTTCGTTCGTTCTTCCTGTTTGCGGTCTCTGCGGGAACAGATAAAACCATTTTTGTGTGTGCCGCAAGCGATGATGTTGTTGGGCGGGCTCTTGGCTGCGATGGATTTGTAGCGGCACACAAGAATGTGTTGTCGCTTAAGGGCGGCGGAAAAAAACATCTTGTACAAGGGGTTGTTTTGGGGCATGATAAAACGTATATATCAAAAGTAGAAACGTGTTTTATCCAATATAGCAAAACATGAGAATAGTAAGAAATGTAATCAGTTTGGAGAAGTTAGTTTTGAAGAAAAGAAACCGCAGGAATACTGTGGGCGAGCGTGTCGCAAAAATCGTCAAAGATATTCAGGAAAGAGGAGACGATGCGCTGATAGAGTATATGAGGAAGTTTGATAAAGTAAAACTTTATGCGAAAGAATTGCGCGTAAGCGAATCAGAGATTAGCGCAGCCTTTAATGAGCTGGATGCTTCCCTTATTGCTTCTTTCAAACTTGCCATTGACAATGTAACTAAATTTTACAAAAAAGAATCAACTCAGACAAAAAAAATCATCAAAGAAAGTAACGGTAAAATCCTGATAAACCGTTATATTCCCTTGGAAAGAGTGGGGGTGTATGTACCGGCAGGTACTGCGCCGCTGGTTTCAACGGTGTATATGTCGGTTATACCGGCCTTGGTTGCCGGGGTGAAAGAGATTGTGCTTGTTTCTCCTCCGCGCCGGGATAAAACTGTCAATCCTTTTATTCTGGCCGTGGCCTCGCTGCTTAAAATAAAAGAAATTTATCGGCTTGGCGGCGCGCAGGCTATTGCGGCCCTCGCATGCGGAACCAAAACAATAAGAAAGGTTGATAAAATCATCGGCCCCGGTAATGAGTTTGTTACCGAAGCTAAACGGCAGCTTTTCGGACGAGTTGACATTGACATGCTTGCCGGTCCTTCGGAGGTGGTCATACTCGCTTCTAAAGGCGCGACGGTCGAGTATATTATTGCGGATCTAGACGCACAGACCGAACACCATAGCGGTTTAGGAATGGTGGTGACCAATTCAAGCAAGATCGTAAGGGAGTTACGCAAACGTAAAGGCAAAGGTCTTGTACTGCGTGTGAGAAATCTTGAAGAAGGATGTCAGGTAGTTAATAGAATCGCCCCGGAACATTTAGAAATTTTTAGCAAAAAACCTCGAGCGCTCCTCAAACATATTAGGAACGCAGGAGCGATTTTTTTGGGAGAGTATACGCCGACTGCACTGGGTGACTATACCGCTGGCCCCAGCCATGTACTTCCTACCGGAGGTAGCGCGCGCTTTTTTTCTTCGCTTTCAACGAGAGAATTTCTTAAGGAAGTCCATATTATCAGCTATACTAAAAAAGCGCTTCAGGATGAAGCGGTAGTATTAGAAAAAATTGCGGGGCTGGAAGGCATGTCTAAGCATATCGATAGCGTAAAGAAACGATTAGCGGGTTAGTAAGCCCGATATAGCATCTATAATAATTAAAGGAGAAACCGATGGCAGCAGGAGCAAAAAAGAAAAAAGCAAGAAAAGCGCTTATTGACCGTAAAACCGCCGAAGTGAATATACGTGGCGAGCTGGTTATCGATGGAACAGGAAAAACTTCCGTTAAAACCGGTTGCGAGCCGCTTAATCACTTGCTGACGCTTTTTGCGTTCCACGGTCTCTTCGACCTGCGGTTAGAGGCAAAAGGCGACCTCGAACATCATATTATCGAGGACGTTGGTATTGCTTTAGGCAAGGCTTTCAAGCAAGCTTTGGCGGATAAGGCTGGCATTAATCGGTATGGGTCTTTCTCGGTTACCATGGATAAAGTTGTTGTTGAGGCCAATGTGGATATAAGCGGCAGGCCGGTTGTGCACAAAGAGATATTATCCAGCGATGCCGCGAAAGTTCAAAATACTTTAGCGACCGCTACCTTTGATGATACCGCATTTACTTTTAGATATGTCGAAGAATTCCTGGAAGCTTTTGCCAATCATGCTGGCATCAGTCTCGTGTATTATATCAAGTCAGGGGAAGGAGATTTGCATCATTTGCTGGAGGCTTTTTTTAAAGCGCTGGGAAAAGCGTTGGACCAGGCTACACAGCTCGATCCTCGCAGAAAAGGAATACCTTCTACAAAGGGAGTGATTGATTGAATCGCAGATAACTATCCGTGTTCATTTCTGCCTGCCGGTAGCGTAGGCGTGGTATTCGTTCGTATCAATCCGTGCATAAAACATGATCGCAATCATTGATTATGGAATGGGGAATCTACATAGCGTAGAGAAGGCGGGAGCTTTGTCGAAGCAGCGTCTTGAGATTACTGATTCCAGGGACGTTATTGGAAAAGCAGAAAAGATAATTTTTCCCGGTGTAGGGCATTTCGGTAAAGCGGTAAAAGAGCTCAAAAAAAGAAAGCTTTTTGATATTTTGAAAGAGAAAATAAAAGAAGGTGTTCCTTTTTTAGGTATCTGTTTGGGGATGCAGTTGCTTCTGGAAGAGAGCGAAGAAGCCAGGGGTATTGAGGGTTTGGCGGTGATAGCCGGTAAGGTCAAGAGGTTTGACGATACTGTTTTCCCCGTGCCGCATATGGGTTGGAACAGCGTTGCTTTGCGGGGCGCGCGCAACAAAACGCAAAACAAAACTATCTTTGCCAAAATAAAAAATGAGACTTTTTTTTATTTCGCACACTCGTATTATTGTCAGCCTCAAGATGCGGCAACTGTTTTGGCGGTAACTGATTACGGAGTTCCTTTTGCTTCGGCGCTTCATAAAGGTAATGTGTGGGCGGTGCAATTTCATCCGGAAAAGAGTCAGGAATTTGGCTTAAAAGTATTTCATAATTTTCTTACATTATGTTGATTATTCCCGCTATTGATTTGTATCAAGGTAACGTGGTGCGTCTTTTGAAAGGTAATCCCCGTGATTGCGTTGTGTATAGCGACAATCCTGTTGAGGTGGCCATTGGCTGGAAGAAACAGGGAGCAACGTTATTGCATGTCGTGGATCTTTCTGCCGCCTTGGGCGACGGGGATAATATGTCCTTGATTGAAGCCATTATTACCCAGGCAAAAATAAAAATTGAAGTGGGCGGAGGAATAAGAGATATCGAAAAAGCCAAAAGATTGATCGCGTTGGGAGTAGAGCGGATTATTATTGGCACCAAGGCGACTAAGAAAGGGTTTCTGGAGGAGCTTATCGCGGCCTTCGGTAGCTCAAAAATCGCAGCCAGCGTAGATATAGTGGATGGCGTGGTCGCTGTTGAAGGGTGGCAGCGGAAAACCTCGCACCATTTTATCGAGTTCATTCATGAGCTCATGGCTAAGGGCGTGCGTTGGATGATTTATACGGACATTTCACGCGACGGGACCCTTGAAGGGGTAAATATAGAGCAGGCAAAGCAATTATCGATATTTAAGGAAATGAATATTATCCTTTCCGGAGGAGTTTCTGATGTCCATGATCTTGCCAGCATACAGGCACAATTGCCTTTTATGTGGGGAGTAATTTCAGGAAAAGCGCTCTATGAGGGAAAAATAGATTTTATCCGAGCGCAGACATTATTACAGCAAAAATAAGGGTTTTCGGGCACATTCATAATAAATATTGACAATTTACGGTAATATGGTATAAAAATACGCCTATACCTCGAAATGCTCTTTTGCACCAAAAGGTTTTAGGGTTGCTAGTTATAAGGGATAGCAAAAATTATTGTTCCATACGTTTTAAAAAAGGTGTTGATCGGTGAAAAAAACTAAGTTTTTTAACAAGGTAGAATCAAAGTGGATCCTTATTGACGCCAAAGACAAAGTTCTTGGCAGACTTGCTGCGCAGGTAGCCAGGATATTACAAGGTAAAACCAAGGCTACTTATAGCCCAAATTTTTTATGCGGCGATCATGTAGTGATTATCAATGCCAGCCTCATCAGATGTACGGGCAACAAGAGAGAACAAAAACTATATGACCGCTATTCGGGATATCCTGGTGGTATCCGGGCGATTAGCTTAAAAAATTTACAGGAAAAAAATCCTTCTCGCGTTATTTATTGTGCGATAAGGGGTATGTTACCGAAAACGATGCTTGCGAAGCGTATGATTCGCAGGCTCAAGATTTATCCGGGGGATAAACATGAGCAGGAAGCTCAACAACCAGTATTATTAGAGGTATAACTATGGAAGATGTGAAACAGATACGTATGACCACCGGGCGCAGAAAAGAAGCGAGAGCCAGGGTAAAATTAATTCCCGAAGGCAAAGGGAAATTTGTCGTCAACGGAAGAGAGTTGGATAAATATTTTGCGACCATAGATCAAATTATGCAAGTTAAAAAACCTTTGGTGACGGCCGGCTTGGAAGGAAAATTTGATGTCGTTGCCAACGTTGTTGGCGGCGGTATCAATGGCCAGGCAGGTGCGATAAGTTTAGGGATTTCCAGGGCATTGCTTATATGGAATCCGGAATTACGAGTCACCTTACGAAAAGAAGATCTTCTTACCAGAGACCCCCGCTCGAAAGAAAGAAAGAAATACGGCCGAAAAGGCGCTCGCCGTAGGTTCCAGTGGACGAAACGTTAAATTTTGCAGTATCGTTGTATACGCAATACACTGGAAACACCTCCGCTTGTTTTAGCAGCTTAAAAATCTTGACAAATATACATAGTTGCGTTAACGTATTGTACTTTTAGGAGTTTTTATGTTTAGTTCTATCGAAGAAATCCTCGAAGATATCCGTCAGGGTAAGCCGGTCATCGTTGTGGATGATGAAAGGCGCGAGAACGAAGGAGACATCGTTATTGCCGCGCAATCCGCCACGGCACAGGCCATTAATTTCATGATCACCGAAGGAAGGGGTCTGGTGTGCGTTCCATTAACCGGCAAAAGGATTAAAGAGCTGGAATTAGTACCCATGCACGTTCATAACAGCCAAGATGCTTTTAAGACGGCATGGAGAATCTCTGTAGATGCAGCTTCAGGCGTAACCACAGGAATATCCGCTTTTGACCGGGCCAGAACAATTGAAGTTTTAATCAGCCCCCAAAGTACCAACCATGACCTTATTAAGCCCGGCCACATGTTTCCCTTGGAAGCAAAAGAGGGCGGAGTATTGGTAAGGGCGGGCCATACCGAGGCAGCTGTTGATTTGGCAAGGCTTGCGGGGTTATACCCGGCGGGCGTTATTTGTGAGATTATCAGAGAAGACGGTTCCATGGCACGGCTTCCGGATTTAATAACTTTTTCTAAAAAACATCAGCTCAAGATTTGCACTATTGCTTCATTGATTGAATATCGCAGAAAAAAAGAAAAATTGATTGCGTTGGTTGAAACCGTAAAACTGCCTACCGATTACGGCGATTTTACTTTATATCTTTACGAATCATGCATAGACGGCAGCGAACATATTGCTTTAGTGAGGGGAGAAATCAAGGATGAGCCGGTTATGGTGCGTGTGCATTCAGAATGTCTTACCGGCGATACATTTTTTTCCCGGCGCTGCGATTGCGGCCATCAATTGCGGCATGCTTTAGAAATTATTGCCAAAACCGGAGGAATCCTTCTTTATATGCGCCAGGAAGGCAGGGGAATAGGTTTAAAGAACAAAATGAAAGCATACAATCTACAGGAAAAGGGCGCGGATACTGTGGATGCGAATAAACTGTTGGGATTTGCTCCGGATTTGAGAGACTACGGTATAGGGGCGCAGATATTGGCAGATTTAGGAGTAAAAAAAATACGGCTTTTGACTAATAATCCCAAAAAAATTATCGGACTGGAAGGGCATGGCTTAGAAATTGTTGAGAGAGTCACTCTCAAGATAGAATCTTGCTCCGATAACGAAAAGTATTTACAGGCAAAAAAGAACAAACTGGACCATATATTTTAATAAAGTAGAGAGCGATCCCCTGGTGGGGATGCGGCGTGGGCAGTAATGTATGCTAAGATCCCACGTCGAAGATAGTCTCTCTGCTTTCTGTTGGTAGGTGAGATTTATTGCTCTACCAGAACCGAGGAGGGTACGCATGAAGGAAATAGTCGGTACATACGCAGGCAAAGGCAAAAGGATCGCTATCGTTATTTCGCGTTTTAATGAGTTTGTCGGTAAAGAGCTGCTTGCCGGTTGTGTTGATACGCTTAAGAAATCAGCGGTGGAGGAAAAAGACATTACTGTTGTCTGGGCGCCGGGATCTTTTGAAATACCTCAGATAATAGGTAAGCTCGACACGAAGAAATTTGATGCCGTAATAGCCTTGGGTGCCCTTATCCGGGGCGACACGCCTCATTTTGATTATATCGCGGCGGAAGTTTCAAAAGGGGTGGCCCGGCTTTCGCTTGATAAAAATATTCCAATGATTTTCGGCGTTATTACCACCGACACGTTAGAACAGGCGATCGAGCGCTCGGGTACAAAACAAGGCAACAAAGGTAGAGATGCGGCCTTGGCAGCCTTAGAAATGGCAACTCTTTATCAGCAAATATAAAAAATTAAAAATAAAAAATTGGGGTTTGCGGATATCCTTATATTAATTTTTTGATATTTAATATTTAATTTTTTAATGAGGTTACGTTCAAAAGCGAGAGAGATAACCCTACATTTGCTTTATCAGATAGAAATGTCTAAGGGTGACTGTCATCAGGCCTACCAGGATTATCTTTCCAATTATCCTCAGAGACAAGAAGCTGCAGATTTTGCTCTCCTGTTGTTGGATGGCGTAACAAACAATATAAGCGGTATTGACGCGTTGATTAAAAAATATGTCAAGAACTGGGAGATTGATCGTATGGCGGTGATTGATCGTAACATTTTGCGTCTTGCTTGCTTCGAGTTGATATTTTTGGAAGAAATTCCGCCGAAAGTATCCATCAACGAAGCGATAGAATTGGCAAAGCGTTTCGGCGATATCGATTCCCCGCGATTTGTAAATGGCATTCTCGACAAAATTTATAAAATGGAGAACAAAGACAAAAATGCCGTCCAGCCCCAAGAAGAAGTGTGACCTTCATATCCATTCTACCTTTTCCGACAGCGATACTGATATCGAGCAAATTTTTCAGACAGCCCAATCAAAGAATCTATCCGCTATCGCCATTGCCGACCATGATACTATCGATGGTTTGGCTTTGGCGGACGTCGCAAGCCAAAAATATAATATCGAACTTGTCAATGCGATCGAGATAAGCGCGCAAAAAGACGATACCGAAGTCCATGTGTTGGGATATTTCATTGATGCGGGAAGCCCGCAGCTGAAAGTTACTCTTGAGAGTATCCGTCAACTTAGAAAAAAACGTCTCATGGCAATGGTAGCGAAACTTCACGATCTCGGTTTCGCGGTTGGCGAAGAAGAGTTGTCTGCAAAAATAAAAGATGCCATTCCGACACGGCTGCATTTAGGTTTGTATTTAGTGGAGAAAAAGATTGTCAAATCTTTGCATGACGCTTTTGAAAAATACCTTTCTCCCGGTAAACCGGCTTATATTGCGCGCTTTAAGTATTCAATTCCCGAAGCAATACAGTTAATCAAGTGTTACGGAGGCTTGGCGTTTTTGGCCCACCCGCACTTATTGCCAGCACAATCATGGATAGAGGAATTCGTTTCTTACGGGCTAGACGGTTTAGAGGTCGTATATCCGCGTTTTTCCGAAGCCAAGATCTCTCTTTATAAGAATATGGCCGAGCACTGGGGACTGTTGAAAAGCGGTGGTTCCGACGCTCACGGAAGCTATAAGAATTATACTGCGATAGGCTCGGTTACGGCTCCTTACGAGTGGGTGGAAGAAATGAAAAAGCGTCTCGCGCAACGCCCAAGAGGTACCGTATAGCCATAAAAAATCTGTCTGTGAAACCGATAGAAAACATGGATAAAGATATATATTTTTTGGAAAAAACGTTTGCATTGGCTAAGCGTGCGCAAGGATTTACTTCTCCTAATCCGTTGGTGGGTGCAGTTATCGTAAAAAACGGCGTTATTCTCGCCGAAGGTTATCATAAAAAGGCGGGGTTACCTCATGCGGAAATTGAAGCCTTGCGAAAGGCTTCATGCAATGTGGCGGGGGCGACTCTTTATGTTAATTTGGAGCCTTGTTGTCATTTCGGCCGAACACCGCCCTGTGTGGATGAAATTATCAGCCGCAAAATAAAAAGAGTAGTCATCGCGGTAAAAGATCCTAACCAAAAAGTAAACGGGAAAGCGATAGCAAAACTGAAACAAGCGGGTATCGCCGTGTGCGAGGTTACAGAGCTTCAAGAAAAAGCAATCAGGCTTAACGAGGTATTTTTCAAAAATATGTGTTCAAGAAAGCCATTTGTGGTTGTTAAGATCGCGCAAAGTTTAGATGGGAAAATAGCTACAAGCGAAGGAGTTTCGAAGTGGATTACCGGCCCAGCTGCGCGCGATTACGGCAAAAGCTTACGTGACAGATATGATAGCGTTCTTGTTGGAATTAATACGGTAAGGCAGGATAACCCCAAGCTCAATGGTTTGAGAAAGATACCCTTTAAGGTAGTCATTGACCCCACGCTTGAGATCGACCCGCATTCTTATCTCCTGCGGCATGATCTCTCAAAGCTTATCATTTTTTCTTCAGCAAAAAGCAAGCATAGAGCGAAGAAGTTACCCCCGGCAGCGAAAGTATTTTTTCTTAAATCCCGCCGCGGCCGGTTCAATTTAGCGGAGATTTTAAACGTATTATATCGGTTGGGAATTATGTCGGTCTTTGTCGAGGGTGGCTCGCAAACCGTAGGAAGATTTTTTGACGCGAAGCTCGTTGATAAAATTTACTTTTTTATTGCCCCAAAGATTATCGGTGGGGACAGGAGTATTACTTCGGTAGGAGGGGATGGTTTTCGTCCCGGTAACTGGCCGCGTATAGTCGGCATGGAAATTAAACGTATTTCCGGCGATATCTGTGTTTCAGGATACCCTTGTTATGAAAGAAATTGATATATGCTCACTCATGCGTATGCGGCGTTCTGTCCGTCTTTTTGGGCAGAAAAAAATTCCTTTCGGGATTATCAAAAAAGTCGTTAACGCTGCTCGCCTTGCGCCTTCGGCGGCGAACTTGCAATTCATTGAGTATCTTGTTATCTGCGAGAAAGAGCAAAGGGAGAAAATATTTCCTTGTCTGCGTTGGGCGGGGTATATCGCTCCAAAAAGGAATCCGTCTCAGGATAAGACGCCGACTGTATACATTATTATTCTTATCGCTAAAGATAAAAGCAAAGAACCAAACCTAAGAGATATTGGCGCCGCAGCACAGAGCATGTTGTTGACTTTAACCTATCTTGGTGCGGCTGGCTGCTGGCTTCAGAATATCGATAAAGAATCTTTGCGGCGCAGTGTACGTATCCCGGACAGATATGATATAGATTCAATAATCGCCGCAGGCTATCCTGCGGAAACTCCGCATCTTGAGACCGATGCGCGCAATATCAGATACTGGCTTGATGCGAAAAACAGGCTTCATGTTCCCAAAAGGCCGCTGGGAGATATTTTCCATTATAATTATATAAAATAATTTTATGCACAGATTAGTATAGATACGCACTACAGAGGGGCCCAGAAAGGTTTTTCCCTTAGGGTTATTGCCTCGTGGGGCCTGGTTATTTAAAATATTGTTCCATGCTTAGGTATTCGGATTTCTGGTTTATTAAGTTGTTATCAGTGATATATGAAAACATTCGATGATCTTGTTAAAACAGTGAAGATTCTGCGTTCCCCCAAGGGCTGTCCATGGGACAGGGAACAAACAATAGATAATTACAAAAAGTACCTTTTAGAGGAAACATATGAGTTGATCGATGAAATCAACAGGAAAAAAACTGCAGCCGCAGAAGAAGAAATAGGCGATTTGTTTTTGATCTTAGTTATCCTGTCGGAAATGTTTAGGGAAAAAGGGCATTTTGACCTGCAAAGTATTTTACGCAAAATTAACCAAAAACTTATCACCCGCCATCCACATGTGTTCGGCTCAAAAAAGCTTAACACAAAAGAGGAGGTGCTTAGTTACTGGATTAAAACGAAGGCTAAAAAGAAGAAAAGGAAAACCATCAAAGACCGCCTGCCACGAGAAGCGCCCGCCTTGCTGTTGGCCGATATCTTTTTTAAAGAGTATAGCCATATTTATCAAAATAAAAATCAATCGCAGATACAAAAAGCAAATACTCTCATCCGCAATATCAATAGTGCTATGAAAGAAATCGGCCACGCTAAGAAAAAGACAGAAGTATTTTGTGAGGCGATGCTCCAATTATGCCAATTAGCCCACATGTATCATTTAGATACGGAAAATCTCTTACGCGCTAAAATATTCAAAAAAGCATCTCGTATTACTTACGGTACCCTAAATACAAAAAAGTAGCTATTTCCTGCTTTTTTGACTATAATAATAATATGGAAAACAAAAGAAAGTTATTGCGATTGAGGGTGGGCGATTTCTTGGAGATACGTTCTCTTAACGAGGTAGCCAGGATATATAAAGCGAAGGCTCAAGATGTAACCCCTATGGGCATATGCTTTTCTTCGGAAATGGAATGGAAGAAAGGGCAGGTGCTCTCGATTGACTATTTTGTCCCCGACGAATTCGACTCTGTAAAGTTAAAGATTGCCGTAGTCTGGTCAGAATTTATTAGCACGGAAGAAGGTTACTTCTGCGGAGGAGAAATTACTGAAGTGGAAAAAGAAAAACAAGACATATTTACCAGCTATTATTTTCAGAAAATACAGAGTCAATCACACGAGTAACCATGCCTGATGTTTTCTTCAAAAAGATAACCAACGACGAACTCCTCAAAAATCCACACACTCTCTTAGGCGGTATAGAGAAACTTAAAGTTCTTGATACCCTCCAAAAGGGAGCGTTTGTCGCGTTAAAACTGCACTTGGGAGAGAAGGGAAATAAGTCTTATATCAATCCTATCGCTCTTGGCCCCTTGGTGAAATTACTCAAAAAAACACAGGTCAGGCCGTTTTTGTTCGAGACTAATACTCTTTATAGAGGGGAACGGATGAATGCCATAGATCATATTATCTTGGCGCATAATCATGGTTTTGCAAAGCTTGATGTGCCGATTATTATCGGTGACGGCATAAGAGGCGGCGATTATATAGAGGTAAAAATAGATAAAAAGCACTTTGACGCATGTTTTATGGCCCAGGGGCTGAAAGACATTGATTGTCTGATTGTGCTTTCTCATTTAACCGGACATATGCTTACTGGTTTTGGCGCAGCCATAAAGAATCTGGGCATGGGCTGTGCGTCGCGCAGAGGCAAACTCGCGCAGCATTGCGATGTAAGCCCGGAAATTATTGTTTCGCGCTGCATACGTTGCGGACGGTGTATGGAGAATTGTCCGGCCGCTGCTATTGAGCGTAACCAGGAGAATTATCGTATCGTTAAGGAGAAGTGTATCGGTTGCGCGCAATGCGTCAGCGTTTGTCCAAAAGGAGCGGTAAATATCATGTGGTCGGAAAGTTATGAAGCGATTGGCGAAAAGTTAGTTGAATACGCCTATGCCGCCACGCGAGAGAGAAAATGTGTCTATATTAACTTTTGTGTGTTTATTACTCAGGAATGCGATTGCATGAATAAAGAAGAAAAAGGTTTCGTAAAAGATATCGGATTGCTGTTTAGCCACGATCCGGTTGCCGTTGACAAGGCCAGCATAGATTTACTGCTTCAGCAGGAAAACCGTGATGCGTTAAGGGAAATTCACCCCAAAATAGATTATCTTCATCATCTGCGTTATGCGCATGAGATCGGTTTAGGTTCTTTAGAATACACGCTGATCGAAATTTAACATGAGATAGGTCGCAGTTTAAACTAAGGCGTGCCGCTTGTAGTTAAGGAGACAGCTTTTGTCCCGACGCTTGAGTCCGGTCAAATAACCAATCCAGTCAAGTAGCGATGGAACACAATAATTCTAATCGTGCTCAATTTCCCGAGGTAGTGGTGGTGGAGGCTTCTGCCGGATCCGGCAAAACGTATGCCCTCGCCAAGCGCTACCTAGAGCTTCTCATCAACCCTTCTTTGCAGGCTAACCGTATCCTTCTACGTAATATTCTCGCCATCACCTTTACCAACAAGGCTACCGCAGAGATGAAAGAAAGAATCTTGGAGTTTTTGAAACGTATCGCCTTAGATGCTTTTGAGGACAAGGAGCAGGAAAAAGAAATTATATGCGCTCTCGGGGTAGATAAGAAATTGGCCCGTACGCTCGCCAACGATATTATGGAAGAGCTTACCAACAATTACACTTTTTTCCAGGTGCAGACTATTGATAGTTTCATTAATGCTCTTCTTTTGGGCTGCGCGTTCAATATCGATCGCTCAGCGCGTTTTAAGATTAAGCAGGATTACACTCAATATCTGGCGTATTGCCTGGATGCTGTTATTGACCTGGCGGCGAGCGATACGCGTATTTTGAAACTTCTTGAAGAGTTCCTCGATCACTACCTCTTCGTGGAAAACAAAAATTCATGGTTTCCTAAAAAAGATATTCTATCTTCCATCCAGTCTCTTTTTAAATTACGCAATAAATATGGAGGATCTTTATGCCATTATCAATATAAAAGCCAGGATATTATCAAACAGAAGACTATTGTCTTTGATGCCATTCGTCAGCTGTCGCCGGATATCCCGGAAGATTTAAACGGTACCGTAAAAAAATCTATCGTCAGATTTATTGAAAAGGATAAACATGTTTTTGAACTTAAGAGCATCCCCGATAGTTTTAGGTACGCCGATGTCCCGATGAAAAAAGGCAAAATTTCTCCGCCCGCATTCCAACGGCAATGGGAAGCTATTCATCGGGCAATATGCGTTTTGGTAGAGCTTGATGCAAAGGCTGCCTATGGCCCCTACATCGGGCTTTTTGAAAAAATAGTACAGTGTTTTAACGCAATCTGCAAATACGATGATATTTTATTTCTCGGCGAATTAAACTCAAAAGCCAGATTATTATTTTCGGAACAGGGTTTAACTATTGCGGAATTATATTACCGCATGGCTACCCGTTTCAGCCACTACCTTATTGATGAATTTCAGGACACAAGTAAATTGCAATGGAAAAACTTGGAAGAAATGGTGAGGGAGGCTATTTCAACCGGTGGCTCTTTATTCTATGTAGGCGATAAAAAACAGGCGATATACCGTTTTCGAGGGGGAGAAGCCGAGCTATTCGATGAAGTAAAGGAAGAATTCCGTGATTATGTAAAGTTTCATAGCTTGAAGAAAAACTGGCGCAGCCATAAAGCTATTGTTGCCTTTAACAATGAAATATTTTCCAGAGAGAACCTCGAGCGGGCCGTAACGGCTATGGATATAGACGATGATGCCGGCTCGCGCGAAGAGTTGCTCAAACGTATGCAGAATGTATTTGCCGATGCTCATCAGGAGTGTAGTCCGGATAAACCATTCGGTTATGTGGCTATAGCGCGTATTGAGGAGAGTAACAAGGAAGAGCGTAACCAAATAGTGAAAGAGAAGATACTTGCGTTACTTAAGAAATTACGCGAGCGCTTTTCTTACAAAGATATTGCTGTCCTCTGCCGCGATAACGACGAGGTGGAACTTGTTACTTCCTGGCTTCTGGAGGTGGGGGTACCGGTTGAATCTGAAAAAACGCTAAGCATAGAAGAAAATGCTTTAATACAGGAACTTGTCTCTTTTTTGAGGTTTCTCTATTCTCCCATAGATGACCTTAGTTTTGCTTCCTTTATATTGGGCGATATTTTTGCGACCGCTACGGGAATCAACCGGCAGGATATGATCGATTTTGTGTTTCGGTTGCGCAGGCAAAGAGTGCATAATACCGATGCAAGTTTGTATAGAAAGTTACGCGAGGCCTATCCGCAAGTTTGGGAAACTTATATCGATGAATTCTTCAGGGGCGTTGGTTTTGTCTCGCCCTATGAGTTGGTAGTTAGTATTTATCAGCGCTATCGCGTTATGGCGCGATTTCAAGATCATCAGGCATTTTTTATGAAATTTTTAGAACTGTTAAAGCAGCAAGAAGATGAATGCGCTGGTTTAGGGGAAATGCTCGCTTACTTCGACAATGCGTCGAAAGAGGATTTATATATTAGTGTGGATGAAACCGATTCTGTGCATGTGCTTACGATCCATAAGTCGAAAGGCTTAGAATTTGGCGTGGTGGTGACGCCATTTTTGAGAATTGATATTGATGCTGAAACGGGAGAAATTCCCGGCTCGTATGTCACCCAGGAAGACAGTGGTTACGGTTTGGTGCGTATCACCAAAGAGCATAGAAAGTATTCAGAAAATTTGCGGCATATCTATAAAGAAGCGTACATAAAAGCCTGCCTTGATGCTTTTAACAGTTTATATGTTGCGCTTACGCGGTCAAAATTCGAGCTGTATATTTTTATTCCCAAAAAAAGTAAAAATGCGCCCAATAAGGCACGTTGCTTGATACCGGAGGCGATTGTAGAATGTGGAGAAATGATTACCTATGATATCAAAAAAGGGAAAAGCCGTCCTACACCCATTATGCCGCCTTCCGATTATCGCGATTGGCTCCTGGGGATGCGGGATGAATTTGGCGATGTTCGTTCGTTAAAATATCGTGGCAAGATCCTCGAAGGCAATATCCTGCATTACGCGCTTTCCTGTATTGGAGATTTGTCTAAGCAGGACAGGCCGGCTGCGATACAAAAAGCTCTCGAAGATACAAAAACACAATATCCGTTCATAAAAGATCCTGCTTTGCTTTCCCAGAAAATAACCCATCTTTTGGATAAGGAAGAAATGAGGCCCTTTTTTTACCTACCTTGTGTAAAGCTTTACAGAGAAAAAGAGATTGTTACCGCAAGCGGCGATACTAAGCGCATAGACCGTTTCATCGTAAAAGAAGATAAGGTGTGGATTGTTGATTATAAAAGTTCCCGCGACGGCTATCTAGAGCATCAAAAACAGTTGAAAGAATATATGGAGATTGTCAAAGCTATGTATCCTGCCAAAAGCGTCGAAGGATTTCTGGTGTATTTGGACGACACGAGTATTGAAGCGATATATGGATAGAATAATTACTTATCAGTTGGACGAACATTTCATTGAGAACTTGGCCCAGTTTCTTGTGAATAACTTTGCTCATCCAGAGAATGATTTCAGCCGAGTGGCCTGCGTGTTTGGGGGGAAGCGCCCGAACTTATTTTTGCGACGCCAGCTTGCCCGTATCATCAAAAAGCCATTTTATCCGCCGCCGGTATTCTCAGCGGATGAATTCGTTACCTATATTATTTCGGGTAACCAGCCTATTCCCGCAAAAGACGAATTGGACGCCTGTTATCTTATTTATCTTCTTGCGAAGAAAATTTCTCCGGATATTTTAAGAGGCAGAGAGACGTTCAGCGAATTTCTGCCTTGGGCGAGCGAAATTGTTTCATTTATTGAGCAGCTCGATTTGGAAGCCATCACGAGCGAATCTTTGCGGGTTATCCAAAGCAGCGCACATATAGGCTACGACGTTCCGGAAAACGTTAATAAACTACTGCAGCATATCATAAAGATAAGAGAAGCCTATCATTGTGCTTTGAAAGAGAAGGGCCAGCTTTCTCGAGGGCTTTTGTATGCGCGCGCCTGCGAAATAGTCCGCACAAAGTCTTTTGAAGAATTTAACGCGATTATTTTCTGTAATTTCTTTTATATGCACACTACCGAACAGTGCATTATAAAATCAATATATGAAAGCGGTAAGGGGGTATGTATATTTCAAGGCAGCGAAGACTCCTGGTCGGTATTAAAAAATAACGCAAAACATTTGGGCGTGCCTATCAAACCGCAAAAGGAAGTTGCATCAAAACCAGAACTTAGTATACGCGCCGGTTTTGATTTACATTCTCAGATTTGTTTTGTGCGTGAGACATTAAAGGAAATAAAAGATCATGGTAATACTGTTATCGTTGTGCCTCGGCCGGAAACCGTGGTGCCATTGCTTTTTGAGATATCGCCGTTTGCCAAAGACTTTAATGTTTCGATGGGGTACCCTCTGAAGCGAAGTTCGCTTTACGCGCTCTTCAAGGCTATTTTTCAAGCGCAAGAAACGAAAAAAGGCGATACCTATTATACGAGAGACTATTTAGAAGTATTACATCATCCATTGGTAAAAAATATACGTTTTTTCCAAGATCAAACCATTACCAGGGTTTTAGTCCATAAAGTCGAAGAGGTATTGACAGGAAAAATCAAAACCGCCTTAGGCGGAAGCCTTTTTATTTCGCTTGCCAGCATTGAAACAATAAATGATATTTGTTATCTTACCCGTGACACACTGCGTAACATGAATATTACGGTCAGTATCGACGAGTTGGCTGTAATAGTAAAAGAATTTCATAAATTATTTTTTTATTCTTGGGACACAATAGCAAATTTCGCAGATTTTTCCAGGATGCTTGGCAGTATTATCGATGTGCTTCTAGACAAAAGCATGATTGCTTCTTTTCCTTTTAACGTGAAAATTCTTGAAAAGTTTTTGAGCGTCAAAGAATCGTTTGAAACACTTTCGTTCGGTAATGAGCCGTTTGCTGCTTGTGATATGCGTGAGATATTCTTACGTAAACTCGATGGGGAGAAGATTTCTTTCGTTGGTTCGCCACTTAAGGGATTGCAAATTCTTGGTTTATTTGAAACACGCTCTTTACATTTCGAGAATGTCATCGTCATGGACGCAAATGAATCAATACTGCCAAAACTAAAAATTTATGAGCCCCTCATCCCGCGCGAGGTAATGCTGAACTTAGGCTTGAATCGGCTGGAGAAAGAGGAAGAAATACAGCGGTATCAATTTATGAGTCTGCTCGCCGGCGCAAAAAAAGCTTATGTTATTTATGAGGAGAATCAGATAAAGGAAAAAAGCAGGTTTATCGAAGAGCTGCTTTGGAGGAAACAAAAACAGCTTCAGACGCTTGATGTAGTAGAGGTGCCGAAAGCTGTTTTTAGTCTAGAGCTAAATCGGCAGGAGAAGGTAATTACGAAAAGCAGCGAGATGCTTGAGGCTTTGCGAAAAGACACGTATTCTGCCAGTCGGCTCAATGTGTATCTCGAATGTCCGTTACAGTTTTACTATAAATACGTACTCGGCCTTTCTGAGACGGAGGATCTGCTCGATGAGCCGGAAGCCAGAGATGTGGGAGATTTTATCCATGAACTTTTAGAGGTAGCCTTTAGGAAATTTGTCAATAAAAAGCCTGTTATCGATAAAGAGTTTAAGGCTTTTTTTTGGAACACGTTTGAAGAAAAGTTTTCTTCAAATATAGAAAAACGTATGAAATCCGACGCTATCCTTTTAAAAGGAATTATTAAAGACCGTCTTGGGAAGTTTTTGGAAGAGGAGGCGCGAAGCGACGCAAAAATGATCGTATGCCTTGAAGAAGAATTCAGGGGTGAACTAGAGTTTTGTTCGGGGGCGTGCAAATTCCTCATGAAAGTCGACAGGATTGATGAGTCAGCGCAAGGCACTCTTAATATCATTGATTATAAAACCGGTAAGATTGACCGCGTTCCTAAGCGTCTTGAACAACTTGAGGTTATGGGGTTGAACAGAGAGTCGATCAAAGAAAATATTAAATCATTCCAGTTGCCGCTATATTACTGTTTTGTCCAGAAAAAATTTCCCGAGAAAGATATTAACGCGTATCTGTACAGTATCCGTAACCTCCAGCGGCACGCTTTTATCGCTCAGGAAGATTATGGTGACAGAGAGCATCTTATGGAGATTTGCCTGGGGGCGCTTGAGTACATCTATGAGGAGATTATCGACCCGCATATGCCTTTTAACGCGGATAAAGAAGAAAATCGTTGCCAGGGATGTGCGTTTTCAAGAATGTGCAAATAACCCAGGAAGGAAATGCGTCATAGGAATGGAAGGGCCGATAATATATTCAATAGGCTGCTAATCAAGGCCGGCCAGGAACTATCCGAAACAGTTATGGGCAAATTGGTAAGTTGCTCATTGTAACCGGTATGGGGGTGTTAAAAATAGGCTAAGTTGTCACCTGAAGGCCTGTTTTGATCGCAAAACTTTTCATTCCTAATTTCTTGCTTATAGTGTAAAATAAAATATAACGTGGTTTATGCGCGGTTTTGTACACGGATTGACTCGTGTTTCCGTGCTCGATTGTAATCAATAATATATTCCGACAAAAAGGAGAATGGTATGGCCAGAAAAGAATTTATCGAAAAACGTAAGTATATCCGGCTCCATGTAGCCATGAAAGTTGTTGTTCTTTCTGCTGCAAAAAAAGGAGGGGTGCAACCGCAGATGCAAGCGCTTACCAAGGATTTGAGCTTTGAGGGGATTTGTTTTGTGGCTGATAGAGCCATCGCCTGCGGTAAAAGTATTCAGTTGTGTATACGTACTACTTCTAAAAATAAGCCGCTTGTGTTGCGGGGTAAGGTTATGTGGTCGCGATGTTTGAAAAAAGTTTCCGGTAAAGAAAAGTTTGAAATCGGAGTGAAGCTTTTTACTTTCACCGCAGGAGATGAGAATAAATTCATCGGATACATCTGTGAAAGGATGACACAATATTTCAGCCCATATCTTCATCTTTAAGCTATCCCGGTGTCAAAAACCGTAGCTAACGGCGCTCGCATAACAGGATAATTTTCCGTCTGTACATAGAAGCTAAACGTACTATGAAAAAGACAAATACAATCGTCTTGCTTACTGACTTTGGCAAAGAAAATAATTTTGTTGGGGTGATGAAAGGGGTAATACTGGGGATTAATCCTTGTGTGCAGATGGTTGATCTTACTCATGGTGTTGGCGCTCATGCGCTTGAGGCGGCGGCATTTATCCTGTGGCAAAGTTTTTCTTATTTTCCCCACCAGACGGTATTTCTCGCGGTAGTTGACCCTGGCGTGGGCTCATTGAGAGCGCCGCTCGCCGTACAAACCAGGCATTACTTTTTTGTCGGTCCGGATAACGGGATCCTCAGTATGGCCGCTCAAGCTGATGGTATAAAAAAAATAGCGGTATTACAGAACGGACGCTACTTTTTAAAGCATATTTCTTCTACTTTTCATGGCCGGGATATATTTGCGCCGGTAGCCGCTTACCTTTCGAGGGGGGTTCCTTTTTCTAAGATAGGAAAGCGCGTAAACAGTATCAAGGAAATACCTTTTCCTTTACCCGTTATTAAGGAGGATACCTTAGAAGGCAGCATCGTTTATGCTGATACATTTGGTAACCTCATAACAAATATAAAAGAAGATGTCTTTAAGAAATTTTTACATGGCCGGACATTTGTTGCATATCTCAAAAATAAGACCATCAAAAAGATATATTCATGCTATGCACATGCCCAGATGCGAGAGCCTTTTTTTATCGTGGGCAGTTCTTTATTCCTGGAAATTTCGCTTAAAGTTGCCAGCGCGAAAGATTATTTTTCTCTTGGTTATATCGAACAACAAACAATAATAGTTAAAAGTAGAGCAGCTTAGGTATATGTTTACTGTTACGGAAAAAATAGAATTAAAAGGCACCATTAAGGGTATCTATAAAACAATGGGCAGGGCCATAGCTGACTATGGCATGGTTTGCTCCGGCGACCGGGTTCTTGTGGGCGTATCCGGGGGGGTAGATAGTCTGTCGCTTTTGCAATTATTTAAAATGCGTCAAGAGCGTATTCCTATAGATTTTGAAATAGTTGCCTGTCTGGTAAATACAAATTTCATAAAAGTCAACCAAGAGGCGCTGGCTGATTACTGCCGTGCGCTGGAAATTGATTTCGTAGTCAAAGAATTGTCGCTTGATGCGGACGAAGTAAATTGTTTCTGGTGTTCATGGAACAGAAGAAAGATTCTTTTTGAAGTAGCCAGGGACCTTCGATGCAATAAAGTTGCCCTTGGCCATAACCTTGACGATATTGTTGAAACGACGCTGCTGAATTTATTTTTTTTAGGAGAAATCAGTTCGATGAAACCGAAAGTAGAGCTGTTTGAGGGCAAAGTAACTATTATCCGGCCTCTTTGTTATCTGGAGAAAACAAAAATTAAAGACTTTGCTTCGCGATTCTCCTTTCCGGTTACCCAGTATGAATGTGCATATGGAAAAGATTCAAGGCGTGCGGCAATGAGAGAGCTGATTGGACGCTTAGAGTCGGAATATCCTTTTGTGAAAAAAAATATTTTTGGCGCTTTAGGCAGGGTAAAAAAAGACTACCTTCTTTAGATATATGCAAAAAACAGGCAACAAGCCCATGAACATTTTAATTACTGCCGGCCCGACCTGGGTCAAGATTGATGAGGTAAGAATATTAACCAGTATTTTTACCGGAAAAACAGGAATGTATATAGCCAGGGCGTTCCATCAAAAAGGGCACCGCGTTACTCTTTTAGGTAATCTTCGCCGGGAGATGGATAGAGGAGTACGGGTTATCCCTTTTACTTATTTCGAAGACTTTAAGAAAAAAATATGCCGGGAGTTGATGCAGGGCCGTTACGATGTGATTATACACAGTGCCGCGGTGAGCGACTATATCTTGCGTAAGCCATTTTCGGGGAAGATTCCTTCGGGTAAAATAGGTTTGGAGGTATCCCTAAAGCCAGCCGAAAAAATCATCAGATTGATTAGAAGATTGACAAAAAAAGCCATTATTATCCAATTTAAACTCGAGATAAAACGAAAAGGGCTTTTAGATAAAGCGTACAAGAGCCTTGTGGAAAATAAAAGCGATTTTGTGGTCGCCAACGCCTTGGAAGATCTCAGGCGGGGTTATCAGGCTTTTATCTTAGATAAAAACAGGAAAATGATCCGCGTTTCTTCAAAGAAAATGCTTACAAAAGCGCTAGTTTCGTTAATCAGCGAAAGGTAATGCTTGCGGTGCGAATACAATTGACATTCATCGTGGAATGGCATAATATGATACACAAAATACGTTCAGTGTGTATGCGAAAAGCAAGCTAGGCATGTGCTTGCTATAACAGGTATTATATGAAGAAAAACATTCTTTTAGGCGTATGCGGGGGCATTGCTTCCTATAAAACGTGCGAGTTGGTTCGCCTGCTGGTGAAAAGCGGATTTTCTGTTAAGGTAATTATGACCGATGCGGCAATTAAATTTGTCTCGCCCCTAGTTTTTCAAAATCTTTCCGGTAATCCGGTTTACGTGGACATGTTTTCTTTGCTGAAAGACGAAAATATCCAGCATATTAATCTCGCGAAATGGGCACATTTGGTTGTCCTTGCGCCTTTGTCGGCTAATACACTTTCGAAAATAGCCAATGGTATTTGCGATAATTTACTTACTACCGTTATCTGTGCTTTGCCGCATAGTACGGAGGTAATTTTAGCTCCGGCCATGAATGAGCAGATGTGGAAAAATCCGATCATTGAGCAGCATGTAAAGAAATTACAGCGGTTAAAAAAATATAAGCTATTACAGCCGCAGAAAGGAGAGCTTGCCTGTGGTGACTATGGCGAAGGCAGGATGCCGGAGCCTGAGGCAATATATAAGGTAATTAAGTCTTTGGCTTAAATTACCTCTACCCAACTATCGTATGCCTACCCCTATATTTTTCATAACACTTTTCACCTTTTTAGTGCTTATCGTCATTTTAGTGCTTCGTTTGACTAAGCAGCGGGAAGATACGCTTCTGCATCAGAAAATAGATTCGTTGCGTGAAGAGTTCACTAAGCATATGATCGCTGCGCAAGGCAATCTCCTGGAGAATAGCAGAGCGGTTTCGCAGGAACTGCATAAATTGTACGAAAAAGTCGGCAGCTTAGACAGAGAAAGCAGCGAAATTCTGATACTTACTAAATCATTCCACGATATTTTAAAGCCTACTAAAACCAGAGGTATTGTGGGCGAGGCAATACTGGATAATTTGATCAAAGATGTATTACCGCAAGACGTAATAGCATCGCAATACGCATTTAAAAACGGAAAAAAAATCGATTTTGCCATTAAAATGGCTTCAGGCATTATTCCTATAGATGCAAAGTTTTCCTTAGACACTTTCAGGAATTACCTTGACGCTACAGAAGGAGAGAAGGAGAGGCAAAAAAAAGTTTTTGTTGATAGCGTTAAGAAAAGAATAGATGAAACCGCAGCGTATATATTTACCGAAGAAGGAACGACCGATTTTTCTTTGATGTATGTTCCTTCGGAGGCGGTTTATTACTTTATTATTGTGGAGACCGCACTTCTCGATTACGCGCAGAAAAAGAGAGTTTTTGTCGTTGGCCCCAACACTATCTATGTGTATCTGAAGACGATATGTATAGGATTCCAGGCGTTAAAGATCGAAGCCAAGGCCAAGGAGATTTATAATAGCGTGAGGCAACTGGATGAAGAAATACGAACGGTACTGCAGGAATATGTTGTTTTGGGTACGCACCTCAGGAATGCGTCTGTTAAGTATGATGAGGTAAGAAAAAAGATAGAAAGCGTTTCTGTGCGGGTTGGCTCTATAGGTAAGCAAGACTAATATGAAAAAGAATTTTGTAGCACCCTTCCTTTCGTTTGTGCTTAACGGGGTGGGGCAAATTTACAACGGCGAAATTAAGAAGGGGATATTATTTTTCTTTATTTCTCTATTTTTTAGCGTCATGTTGGTGGCAGGAATTATCTTTTTGTGCAAGGCGGCTCTGTCGAGCTACGCCGGCAAAGCACAGTTTTCGCATATGGCCTGGGGTGTTATGCTCGTTACCGTGGCCGGGCTCCTGCTGTGTTTAAACGGCCTCTGGAGTATCGTTGACGCGTACAAGGTGGCCAAAAGAAATGACTATAAAAGTAAAAGTCTTTCCTAAAGCAAAAAAAGAACGCATCGAACAGGCAGGGGATATTTTAAAGGTTTATTTGAATGAACCGGCCCTGGCAGGCCGGGCCAATAAAAGGCTCATAGAGCTTCTGGCGGATCATTTTCATACCAAAAAATATCATATTCATATACGTAAAGGCGAAAAAAACAGAGAAAAAGTAATAGATATCAGTGAAGTTAATTGAAACCCGGCACTGTCATCTCCTCGATGGTTATTTCGGCCCTGAAGTCGTTGCAGGGTTCACCAAGACGGGTCTTGCGGGGGTTCTCCCTGACGATTTGCGCACAGCACTTTCGTATTTACAAAACGACTTCCAGGTTGGTTATCTCAAACAAATCCACTCGTCACTTACGCATCGTATACATCAAGCGGGCATTTATGAGGGTGATGGGCTTTTTACGCATGAGCGCAATCTGGCAGTAGCGGTAAGGACCGCGGATTGTCTCCCTCTTATTTTTTATAGCCAGCTATTAGGCGTAATTGGAGTAGTGCATATGGGTTGGCGCGGAGCCGCAGAAGGGATCCTGTCGTCTTTGCCCTACGATGCCTCTTCTTTTAAAGTGATAGCCGGACCGGGATTGCGGCTTTGCTGTTATGAGGTAGGAGAGAGTTTCTTAAAACACACGCTTCTTGAGCCTTTCGTCGAACGGAGGAGTAATCGTTTTTATTTTGACCCGATAGCGTTCGCCAGGAGTAGCTTAATGGCGCGCGGTTTGCTGGAAAACAATTTTCACGATATGTCTACGTGCAGTATTTGCTCGGCCCAGGACCTGTTCTCCTACCGTAAAAACAAAACGTTCAATCGGCATCTTTCTTTTATCGTAAAACTCTAGCTTTTTGAGCAAAAAAAATATTCGCATCGCAAGATTTATGTGGTAAAATTATACTTCTTATAACACCGCTGGTTTTAAATATGGAATTAAAAACGACCCCTCTTTATCAGAAGCATATAGACAGCAAAGCTCGAATCGTTGATTTTACCGGCTGGGCTTTGCCGGTAGAATATGCGAGTGTTTTGAAGGAAACAAGAGCCGTACGTACCAGCTGCGGCCTTTTTGATGTTTCCCATATGGGAGAAATAAGGATAAAAGGCAAAGGAGCCCTTGCGTTCCTGCAATATCTCACCTCTAACGATATTTCCCGTACCACTCCAGGCCAACTTCAATACAATCTTTTCTTAAACGAAAACGCAGGCATTATTGACGATTTAATGGTATATAACTGCGCAGATAGCTTTTTATGCGTTGTGAATGCTTCTAACTGCGCAAAAGTATATCAGTGGCTAGTGAAAAATAAAAGTAATGACGTGCAGATTGTCGATGAAAGCGAGACTACCGCCTTACTTTCGTTGCAAGGCCCTTTTGCGTCTTGCATCATCGAGAAGGTATTTGCGAAGTCAGCCGCCAATATCGGCTATATGCATTTTATCGAATATTCATTTTTGGGAAAAAAAATAATTATTTCCCGCAGCGGTTATACCGGCGAGGATGGTTTTGAGATATATTGCAATAACCAGGACGCCGTTAGCCTTTGGGACAGTATGGTGGCCGAGGGAAGACAATACGGGCTTATGTTGTGCGGCTTGGGTGCGCGCGATATTTTACGGATAGAAGCAGGATATCCTTTATATGGGCACGAAATCAACGAGGATACGAACCCTTTGGAAGCATCGCTGGAATGGGCCGTAAAGCTAAAAAAAGAATTCATCAGTAAAGAAAAACTTTGTCGGATGGCTGAGGCCGGCCTCAGGGCCGGCCTGCGGCGAAAACGAATTGGTTTTGTGCTGCTTGATCGCGCTCTTCCTCGCCAAGGATACCCTATATACCGTAATAGTACCGCTATCGGTGAGGTGACAAGCGGCGCCTATTCCCCTAATTTAAATGTTTTTATCGGCATGGGGTATGTAGAAAAAGATTATAGTTCTCTCGGCACGCCTATAGCGATAAAAATACGGGATACGGTGTATAACGCGAAAGTTTCGTCTTTTACTTTTATTAAGTCGCATACGAAAAAATAGCCAAAAGGAGGTAGCATGAGCGTTTTAAAATTTACCAAGACGCATGAATGGGCAAAGATAGACGCGCAGACGGCAGTCGTGGGTATTACCGATTACGCTCAGAAATCGCTGGGCGATATTGTGTTTGTGGAGTTGCCGAAAGCCGGCAGCGTGATTTTGCAGGGTAAGCGATTCGGTACTATTGAATCAACCAAAGCAGCAAGCGAATTGTATGCTCCGTTGGGCGGTGAAGTGATTGAAATTAACAAAGAGCTGGTAAATAATCCGCAGTGGATCAACGAAAGTGCTTTTGAAAAAGGATGGATGTTTAAAGTAAAGCTGGCCGACGTTTCCCAGATAAACAGCCTTCTTGATGAAAATGCTTACGAAGAACTTGTCGCCAAAGAAGCGCATTAATTAAACGGTGCCCCGTTTTATAGAAGTGTGTGCAGTGACGAGTAAGAGCCAAACAGTAAGGTAACACATGCCCTACATTCTCAATACCGAGAAAGATATACAAGAAATGCTGGCAGCCATCGGTGTACATTCGATGGAGGATTTATATGCGCACCTGCCGCGGGAAATACTCATATCACAGCCGTTGCAGTTAGGAAGCGGATTGAGCGAGCAAGAGGTTGATGAGTACACAAAGAAACTCGCTGAAAAAAATACGCCTATAGCCGGATTCAACTCTTTTTTGGGCGCCGGCTGTTACGAGCATTATATTCCCGCAGCCTTGAACTATATTATTTCGCGGGCAGAATTTAATACCGCTTATACACCCTATCAGGCCGAGAGTTCCCAGGGCATATTGCAGGCCATCTACGAATATCAGAGTTATATCTGCCTTTTAACCGGCATGGATGCCTCTAATGCGTCGCTTTTTGATGGCGCTTCCAGCGTGGCCGAAAGCGTGCTGATGGCGTTACGTATTAGCCAGAGAAAAAAAGTACTCATTGCTTCGACTGTCCATCCTGAATATAAAAAAACACTCCAGACCTATTTAAGCGGCCTCGATTTTATAACCACAGAGGTTGGTTGTGGTGAAGACGGCTTTGTTGATATGCAAGCATTGTGTGAGCTCTCAAGCGATGAAGTAGCTTGCATTGTATTACAAAGCCCTAATTTTTTCGGTCTTATCGAAAATAACGAACAGCTTTGTGCGGCGGCTCGCTCGAAAGGTGTCCTTTCCGTCCTGGTTACCAATCCTTCTGGCTTGAGCATTTTAAAAGAACCGCTTTCCCAGGGATTTGATATTGTTTGTGGTGACGGCCAAACGCTTGGCCAAGAAATGCATTTAGGCGGGCCGTCGTTCGGATTTTTAGCCACCAAGAATTCGTTTTTGCGCCAAATGCCGGGCAGGATTGTTGGAAAGACGGTTGACACCAATGGCAGGCCCGCGTATTGTCTTACCTTGCAAGCCCGCGAACAACACATTAGAAGGGAAAAAGCAACCAGCAATATCTGCTCTAACCAGTCACTGAACGCTATTGCGGCGGCGGTTTATTTGTCGTTGATGGGCGAAGAGGGTATGCGTCAAGCAGGGCTTTACGCTTTAAATCTGACGCACTATCTATATGAGCAGATGAAAGAGATAAAAGAGATACGTTTTCCTTTTTCGTCCCGTTTTTATAATGAATTTGTGTGGCAGATACCGAACGCACAAAAAGTTATCGATAAACTGTATAAGAAAAATATCATCGCCGGATTTTATGTGGGGAATTTTTATCCTCAACTCAAAGATTGTGTGCTTAGCTGTTGTACGGAAAAGAAAACAAAAGAAGACATCGATAGCTTTGTGGCGGCCTTGCGAGAAACGGCGCTTGCGTGAGCGTAAGGCGCTCTTGGCAGGCCGGTCTCAAGGCGCAATATATAAAAAAACATGATGGAACGAAAAGTTATTTTTGAAAAAAGCAGTAGCGGCCGGAAGGCAAGTTATATTAAAAAGCCCGAGATTACATTACGCCAAGCCGAAGAAATATTACCAAAAGACTTGTTAAGAAAGGAAGTACCGCTTCCTTCTCTGGGAGAGCTTGAGGTAGTGAGGCACTATACTAATTTAGCCCGGCTTAATTTTTCCGTTGACACCAATTTCTATCCTCTTGGTTCTTGTACGATGAAATATAATCCAAAGATAAACGAGAAGATAGCCGGTTTAAGCGGTTTTACCAATATTCATCCCTACCAGAAGGAAGATTCTATCCAGGGGGCTCTCCAGCTTTTGCACCATCTCGAACAGATGTTGTGCGAAATTACCGGTATGAAGCGTTTTACTTTTCAGGCCTCAAGCGGCGCGCAGGGTGAATTAACCGGGATGCTCATGATCCGGAAATATCACCGCATAAAGCGCAATAAAAAAACCAAAGTGATCATTCCCGATTCATCCCACGGCACCAACCCCGCTACCAGCTCTATGTGCGGTTATGAAACGGTTGTCATCAAGAGTACTCCCCAGGGGTTGGTTGATATAGAGAAGTTATATAACGCAACCGACGATTCGGTGGCTGCTATTATGCTTACTAACCCAAATACGCTTGGGCTCTTTGAAGAAAATATTTTAAAGATTGCCCAGATTATTCACGAGAAGGGAGGGTTGCTTTATTACGACGGCGCAAATTTTAATCCGCTTTTGGGTATTGCCAAACCCAGCCTGATGGGCTTCGACGTGATACATCTTAATTTGCATAAGACATTTTCTACTCCGCATGGCTGTGGCGGCCCCGGCGCAGGAGCGGTGGGCGTCAACGAAAAACTTTTAGATTTTTTACCTGTTCCTTTGGTTGATACGAAAAGAAACAAATTCTATTTTAATTACCGCGTCAAGCATTCGATCGGCCGGGTGCGAGGATTTTACGGCAATTTCAACGTGCTGGTGCGTGCATATGCGTATCTTTTACGTTTAGGTTCCCCCGGCGTCGTACGTGTTGCTCAAAACGCAATTCTTAACGCCCGTTACTTAAGCTCAAAGCTGAAAAGCTATTATCAGCTGGCTTCCTTGAAGCCTTCGATGCATGAAGTCGTTTTTTCGTGCACAAAACAAAAAGAAAAAGGAATCTCGGCTTTAGACATCGCCAAAAGGATTATTGATTTCAATATGCATCCGCCGACGATGTATTTTCCTTTAATTGTCAGTGAGGCGCTTATGGTTGAGCCGACGGAAACCGAAAGCAAACAAACTATCGATTACTTTATCGAAACGATGATCGCTATCGATAAAGAAATTAAGGAAAATCCAGACATAATAAAGAATGCGCCCCATAACACCCCCGTAACCAGGGTTGATGAGGTGCGGGCAGCGCGGCAACTCGATATACGATGGAAAAAAAATGGAGATTGATTGTCGATGGCGCATGTGACGGTTATTACAATATGGCCGTTGACGAATCGTTGCTTACCTGCTACCAATGCGCGCAGATCCCTACCTTACGCCTGTACGGATGGAACGCCCCTTTTGTTTCTTTAGGCTATAATCAGCACGTTGAACAGGTTCTGCGTTCGTATACACTTCCTTTTGTCCGCCGCATTACCGGTGGCTCAGGGATTCTGCATCACGATGAGCTTACTTATAGTATTGTGTGCGCTACAAGCGACATAGTCCTTCCTAAAAAAGTTAAAGAATCATATGCGGCGCTTTGTTCGTTTCTGAAAACATTTTATGCCCGTCTGGGTCTTGATACCGTATTTGCCAAGGATATTATTTCTCAAGGGCTGGGCCGCCATGAACACTTTTGTTTTTCCGCTTGCGAGCCATTTGACTTAATGGTGAAAGGGAAAAAAATAGGCGGCAACGCCCAACGTAGAAGTAAAGAGACGATTTTTCAACATGGCAGTATTCCCTTCTCGATCGATTTTAAATTAGTGCAGGAAATATTTATGCAGGTAGAAGATGTAAGTACCAAAACCACCTGTTTGAACGAGATACGTAAAGAGGGGAATGATTTTCTCGCTCTGCGCGATATGTTGGCAGAAAGCTTTCGCAGCACTTTTGCAGTAGAGCTCTTCGAGGATATTTTATCGAAAGAGGAAAAAGCGACAGCGCAGTATTTGCTTGAAAATAAATATCGTAATAAAGAGTGGAATTACAGGCGAGCATATAATGAGAAAGCCGAAGTGGTTTGATAAAAAAATAGAATTATCGCTTTGTCACGCCACCAAGACAGCGCTGCGTGGCTTTAATTTGCATACGGTGTGCGAATCATCGCTTTGCCCAAACATTTCTGAATGTTTCAATGCTGGTAATGCGACATTCATGATTTTAGGTGACCGGTGTACGCGAAGTTGCGCGTTTTGTTCGGTAAGTAAAGAAAAGCCGTTGCCGATAGACCGTTGTGAGCCGCAACGGATAGCCAAAGCGGTAGAGCAATTACAGCTTAGATATGTGGTGCTTACTTCGCCCACCAGAGATGATTTGGACGACGGCGGGTCGTCGATGTTTTGTGAGACAGCCAAAGAAATTAAGAATAGCAATCCTTCCCGTAAAGTAGAAATGTTGATTCCTGATTTTTTAGGCAGAAAAGAAGCGATAGCTAAAGTTGCTTCCTGTGGAGCAGAGGTTATTGCCCATAACGTTGAAACGGTCCCCTCCTTATATATAGAGGTAAGGGCGCAAGCTGACTTCGAGCGGTCATTACGGGTGCTAGCGTTATTAAAGGCAAGTAACGTTAATATCCTCACTAAATCAAGCCTAATGCTGGGCTTAGGCGAAAAAGAGGCCGAAATTATTGAGGTATTCAAGAATTTACGCGCCGTACACTGCGATTTCTTGACATTAGGCCAGTATCTGGCACCTTCCTTGCGGCACTATCCGGTGAAAGAATACATTAATCCACAACAATTCTCGTATTTAGAAGAGAAAGCCTACTCATTAGGTTTTAAAAAGGTGCAAAGTTCACCCTATACCCGCTCTTCCTATTTAGCGCATACTTTCTTGTCTTCCGGGAAAGTATAAAATGCGTTGTAATAACAAGAACAGTTCTTTTCTTCCTCCCAAGCCAGCGCAAGGAAGTTCAAAATAGGGTAGAGTCTTCATTTTACCCTAGATATTTGTGAATTTTCTTGTTGTTTTACCTTAAATACATATATTCCATGATTGATTTAATGGTGATTAGCACTTAAGCTATTTTTACTATCGCTTTTTTCCTGAAAAATGATCAATAGAATCATACGTTTTAATGACCACAACATATAGTAGTATATGCAAAACCATACAATATATAGAATATTATGAAGAATTATGATAAATTATACTTGACATAAAAATAGAATTATAATTTAATAGTATTGTTATCAGATTATACTAAAATGAAAAGAAAAAGAATTCCTCGCTTAATGACGATTGAAGAGTTGGCCGAATATTTAGGTTTGCAGAAGCAGACTATCTATAACTGGCTGCATCATAAAAAAATTTCCGGATTGAAAATCGGTAAAGTCTGGCGTTTTGATAGAAAATATATTGACGAGTGGCTTAAAAACGCGGTGAAATAAAGTATGGCTAATAAGAAAATCGGTTTATACATTGGTTTAAATTCGGTCGGTGCGGCGGTAGTGGAAGGTAGGTCTATAACCGCTGTGGCGAAATTTGATTTAGCTTCATTGGAAGAAGAAGCGAGAGTGGAGAATCTGAACGAGGATATCCGTTGGGAAGCGCTCATCAATAAAGTGTTGAGAGAGATCGGAGCCGAAGATAAAAATATTTACGTTTCTCTCGCCGACAAGGATTTTATTTTCCGTTCTCTCGAGATGCCCTCGATGAGCAAAAAGAATATCAGTTCGTCGCTCATCTATGAGATAGAGAAATATATTCCGTTTAAGATTGATGAGCTGATCTGGGCATTCGACTATACCAGTTATCCCAAAGAAAAGAAAATGAACGTTTCTTTTTTAGGTATACGCGAGTCGACCCTTTATAGAACGCAGGCGATGCTGTCTCATCTGGGGCTCAATCCGATTATGATCGAACCTTCCGCTCTTTCGTTGGCAAAAATTCTGAAAGCAAGCAAGAAATACGCCAAAAATAAGCATTTTGCTATTTTAGACATGACGGAAAACGAAAGTTATCTCACGCTTTTCTCTTTAGACCTGCCGGTTTTTAACCAGTATATCGTTGTTCCGAAAAAGGGAGGCGGGATTGACCTGGATAAGTTTCTTGAGTCGGTACGTTTCGCCTTCCAGTATTTTAAACGAGAATTCAGATCTTACGAGCTGGAACGATTTCTTATCTTAAGTAACTTTAAAGAGGACAGCTTAATTACCGCGCTCAGGGATGAATTGCAGACCGAGATAGAACTGACTTCGCCGTATGAGTTAACGCTGAAACCGAACATTGAAGTAGAAAGCCTGAAAGCGTACGGTGTAGCCACCATAGATACTTCTTCATATAGATTTAAGCCCGTTTTAAAAAAGACCGAAGAACTTGTCGAGAAGAAAGCTGTTGTCAGCGACACCGGCATACGTCTGGGGCCGCTATTCGCTCTTATCGGGGTGGGTTTACTGGCTGCGCTTGGTATTTCGATAGTTATGGGTAATGAAATTTCCGGGCTCGATTATAAATTAAAGAAGGAAAATGAAACGATTCGTCGTCCTCCGGCGATTAAACAGCTTTCTTGGGAACAGATCGCAGATTTAACTAAAAGTATTGAGAAAAGAACAGGCATATTGCAGGGGTTAAGCAAACATCCGAAGGCAATCAAGTTTTTAGAAAAAATAGCAAAGCAGAGGCCTAAGGGGCTGTGGTTTGAGCAGATGGATTTGAATTATCAGCGCGATAAATATGTCCTTGTCCTTAGCGGCTATATTTTTCTTGGCGATGCGTATAGCGAGCGGACAAGCATTGACAAGTTTATCAGCAGTTTGAAGGCCGAAGAATCTCTCCGGGCATGTTTTTCGAATATAGAAATGACGTTTTCGGACAAAAGAAAACAGGGCGAATTTACTTTAACATTTTTTACCATAAAATTTGAATAAATGATGATAAACATTGGAAATTATAAAACCATACTTATCGCGATAATTATCGTTGCGATTTCTTTTTTTGCACTAAAAGGCATGATACATAATTATTCTGTTAAGATAGCCGAGCTCAATGAAAAGTTGGTGGAGCTCGATAAAGGAAAAGAATTGATAGAGCGTTGGGAGACGATAAGCAGGCAGTATGAAATGGCGGCGAAGAATTTCTTTACGAAAGACCCCGCTATTTTTAAACAATTAGTGGAACGCCAGGCGCAACAAGTGGGAATAAATCTTGGAACACTTACTCCTACTAAAAAAGAAGAAAGTTTTTACTGGACGGCCGCAGTCAACCTTAAGTGTTATGCGAATTCATACGATAATATCGTTGCGTTCGTCCGCGGGCTTGAGGAGAAAGGTGTTTTAGTGGATATACTGAAGATAAGAAGAGGCTCGGAGAATAGAAGAGAAGCCGAAATTTATTTAAAAACTTACGTGCTTAAATAAACCTAATATGAAGAATCTTTTCTTAGTATTGGTATTGTTGGGATTGAGTATATCGCCGGTTTTTTCTGCCAAAGAAAAAACAGTAGTCGAAGATCCTTTTGAGCCATCATTACCGAAACAGGAAAAACCTGGGGATCTGAAGCCGGTCAAAGGTGCGGCTACCGCTCCCAACATAGCGATACAGGGCGTATTATGGAATTCGGACGTGCCGCAGGTTATTATTGACGGAGACGTCTATAAAGCCGGAGATAAACTTAAAACGGTAGATGCAAAAATATATAAAATTGATAAGAACCGGGTCTTTATATTTTATGAGGGCAGATTGTATGACATGGGAGTAGCTAAAAAAACGAAAAGGGGGGCGCAATGAAAAGATTTCTTTTAATAACTTTTTTGCTTATAATGCCATTAAGTTTAAGCTTTTCCCAGGATAGTATTTACGGCGATTACCTTCTCTCCAGCGCGCAAAAAATTGTTTCTTTGGATCTGGAAGGCGCGAAGCTTGTAGATACTTTAAAACTGCTCAGTCAGCAAACCGGCATGAATTTTGTTTCCACGGAGGCCGTGAAAGAACGGACGCTGACCATGTATTTGGATAAAGTGCCTCTTAAGGAAGCGCTGGATATTATTTTCAAGGCGAATAATCTTACCTATGAGTATTATCCGGAAGGCAACATGTTTGTGGTCAAAGAAATGGGCAAGCCGACCATTGAGCTGAAAAGTAAAGTATACCGCCTCCAGTATGTGAGAATAAAGCCCACAAGAATGCAGAAAGAAATAACTCAGGTATTTGAGAATCAAAACCAGGGTAGTGGTGGATCCGGCGGCCAGCAGGGTAGCTCCGGCGGCTCAAGCTCATCAGGCGGCGGCGAAGACTTAAAAGAGCAAGGTATTAAAAATGCCGTCAAGAAGCTGTTAACTGAATACGGAAAAATAGGCGAAGATCCGATCACGAACTCTTTAATCGTCGTTGACGTTCCTTCGCAGTTTCCGATTATCGACGAGGTGATAGCCAGCTTGGATATGCCTTCCCCTAGGGTGATGATCGAGGTGGAAATGCTCGATGTCTCCAAAGGGCTTATTGACCAAATGGGTTTTAAGTGGGGAAACGGCGATAATCAGGGGCTTTTTGTCAGCTATACCGGGCCTAAAAGGACTAGCGGGTTTCCTTTTGCGGAAAGTATGATAAAGGGTAAACTGGCGGATACTAATTATAATATGGATGGGTACAGTAAATCAATGAGTATGGGCACGCTTGATTTGAGTAACTTCGGAGCGGTCATGCAATTCTTTATCAAGGATTCTTCGACCAAGGTAATTGCCCGGCCTAAGATTCTTACGCTTTCCAATGAAACTGCGGAAGTTAATATTACCACAGATGAGGCTATTGGTGTCACGAGTACAACCGCTGGGCAGACGGGAGCGGTATCTCAGAACATAGAAAGAGCAGAGACAGGAACGAAGCTACGGGTTACCCCCCAGATTAATGAGGGTACTGGTGAAGTTACCTTGTTCGTAGAAGTATTTACCACGGAGGCGATTGACAGTGAATTAAGTTTAAGTGGTGCGGGTATTTCGGGTAAAGTTAGAAATCCGGAAGAAAGAGGAACCCGGACCGTATTGCGCGTTAAAGATGGAGAGACTTTTCTTATTGGCGGGCTGATCAAGAAGAAAAATGCCAATGCAATGAGCAAGGTACCGTTTTTGGGAGATATTCCTTTGATGGGAAAACTGTTCCGATACAAAGATAATACAAGCAGTGATAGAGAATTGTTGGTATTTTTAACCCCGCGCATTATGAATGACAAGCCGTCATCGTTTGCCTCGGGCGGGCAGCTCTTACCTCGCGAACAGGATTTTTCTAAGCGGGAAACCGTTAACGTCGCTTTAGATCAGTTTTCGAGATATTAATCGTATTATCGATTTCATTGAACCGTTCCGATTGTTTTTTGACGCAAGGTTATCATATGTTTGTTGCGTAGGCGGCGTAACCATAAAACGTAACCCCGGCATGATCTCCCTATATAGTTGGCAATCAGGTTTGTAGTGTGTCGGGAGAGCTATGGTTGCAGGAATAAGTTAGAGGTGTTGACGATTAAAGAATAAGCAACATATTATGCCTCGATATAAAAGATTAGGCGATATTTTAATCTCCGAAGGCGTTATTACCAAAGAGCAGGTTGAAGAGGCTATTGTATTGCAGCAGAAAGAAGGTGGTAAGCTGGGAGAGTCTTTGCTCAAGCTCGGTTACGTGAGCGAAGAACAGATAGTAATTGCCTTAAGTAAACAGCTATCCATTCCATATATTTCTTTAGCTTCAGGAAAACTAAAACCAGCTCCCGACCAGAATCTGGAAGATCTGGTTCCGTATGACTTCGCTATCAAGAATTTATTGTTGCCGCTTTCACGCAGCCTTAATTCTTTGACCGCCGTAATGTTTGATCCTCTAGATTTAATTCTCATCGATAATATCAAGAAAATCACCGGCTGCGAAGTAAACATTGTTATTTCGACACGAACAGATATTTTGAAAGCTATTGAGATGTTTTACGGAAAAGACACGGTATTGCGCGGTATGATGCAGTCTGCCGGCGAAGGTGAAACGGGGATCAAAGAGCTTTTTTCCGAAGAGACTGATTTAAGCCTCGATAAAGTTATCGCCCAGGCCGAGGAAGCGCCGGTTGTAAAATTAGTCGATCTCATTATCCGGCAGGCGATAGAAGACGGTGCCTCCGATATACACATAGAACCCCGGTATGATAAGTTAAGCTTGCGTTACCGTATCGACGGAACGCTTTACGAAATGCCTTCACCGTCCACATCTCTTTATTTGCCTATTATATCGAGAATAAAAATACTTTCTAAAATGGATATTGCCGAGAAGCGCCTTCCCCAGGACGGCGGATTCATGGTTAAATCGACAGAAAGGCTTATTGACCTGCGTGTTTCTACTCTTCCTACCATTTATGGAGAAAAAGTTGTTTTGCGTATTCTTGATAAATCCCGCATACCGCTTGATTTAACAAAACTTGGGTTTTTTCCCTCGGAATTAGAGAGAATACGTAAAGGTATCGCCTCCTCCTACGGCCTTATCTTACTTACCGGGCCTACCGGCAGCGGTAAGTCAACCACGCTCTATGCCGCTTTGACTGAGCTCAACTCTCCTACTTTGAATATACTCACCGTTGAGGACCCGGTGGAATACCGTCTCGACGGTATTAATCAGGTTCAGGTGAAAGGAGAAATTGGCCTTACCTTCGCAAACGCCCTGCGTTGCTTTTTACGGCAGGACCCGGATATCATTTTGGTAGGCGAGGTAAGAGATTTGGAAACAGCGGAAATATGTATACGTTCGGCGTTAACCGGGCATTTGGTGCTTTCGACACTGCATACAAATGATGCGTGTTCGACGATTACGCGGTTGGTGGATTTAGGAATTCCTAACTATCTCGTCGCAAGTTCCACCCGATTGATCGTTACGCAGCGATTAGTGAGAAAACTGTGTCCTCATTGCAAAGAATCATATGAGGCTAAAAAAGAAGAGATTCCGTCCGCAGTCGTCATCTCTTCACCAATCCTTTATAAGGCGAAAGGATGCGAAAAGTGCAATTTTATCGGTTATAAAGGCAGAACGCTTATCAGCGAAGTGCTGCTTATTGACGAAGAGGTTAGAGAAGCTATCTATAAAGGCGGTAATGCCGTGAAAATCATGGAGATTGCCAGAAGGAAAGGGTCTTTCAATCTTTTAGAGAGCGGAATAAAAAGAATTGAAGAAGGAATTACTTCACTAGAGGAAGTTCTTTCTGCGGCAACGGTATATTAGAAACAAGCAGCGGAATTTTGTTCGGGGGCGTTGGATTATTGCGTTGATTATAATACGAAAGTGCGTATAAAACGATATGCCGAAATATAATTATATCGCGAAAACAAAAGATGCCAAGACCATACGGGATGTGGAGACAGCGATGTCGAAGGAAGAGATTATTTCCCGTTTGCGCGTCCGTGGCCTTTTCATTGTTTCCATTACTGAAGTTCGCGAGCAGCAAGAAGCATCCTTCCTGACGTTTTTTTCCAGCCGGAGGAAAGGGAAACGAAATTCCGTAAAACTATATGATTTAGCGTTTCTTGCTCGTAATCTTGCCACCACGCTTTCCAGCGGCGTAACCCTTCTGCATAGCCTCGAAGTTATTTCGGCTGAGACAGAAAGTGCACGTTTGAGCAAAGTGCTGAAAGAATGCGCCGACCATATCAAATCAGGCTTATCGTTTCGGGAAGCTATCGCAAAATACCCGGCATTTTTCTCGCCCTTGTGGAGAGCGGTTATTGAGGTTGGAGAATCTTCGGGTAATCTTCCCTTTGTGCTGGATAAATTAGCCGACCATTTGGACATGAGAATGGACTTTGAACGAAGAATAAAAAGTGCACTTATTTACCCCGTTATCTTGATGATGGCTGCGTTGATTGCTGTCTTTATCTTCTTCAAATTCATTTTACCTAACTTTGCAACGATATTTAAAGATTTTGATATCAAGCTGCCCGCGCCAACGCAATTTCTTTTCGCGGTAAGCGAGTTCGTTAATAACAATTTTCTGTTAGTTGTGGGAGTTGCGGCGCTTTGTATCGTTGGTATGTATCTTTTTATTACGCGGCCGGAAACAAAAGAGGTCCGCGACCGTATCAGTTTTAAATTACCGCTTGTAGGGGAGATGTTTTTCCTTTTCTCGTTAGACCGTTTCACCTCTACTATGCATATTCTCCTGGAGAGCGGCCTTCCTTTGGTATACGCGCTGGAAATTTCCGCCAGAGGCATTGGAAACTCACAACTTGAAAAAAATGTGTTGTTTGTAAAGGATAGGGTTAAGGATGGAGCTGCGTTATCGCGGGAATTCAATAAACTCAATCTCTTTCCGGCCTTAATTTCTGAAATGGCAAAAATTGGTGAAGAAACAGGTAGTATGCCGGAGATTTTTAAAAAAATTTCCGCTCATTATAGTAAAGAATTATCCACGCGCATCGAGCGCCTAGTGGTTGCTTTTGAACCGATAATGATTCTGGTGATCGGAGTTGTCATTGGTGGTATTGTTATTTCTTTGTTTCTCCCGCTCTTTAAGATCTCTACTTTGGGAACAGGGGGGTGATGAAAAAATTTGACAGAGTGCCTAAAAATATGGTATAAATATGTAAGTTGGGTGTTTTTATGGTTCGTAACCGAAAAAGGAGGTGCAGTGTTATGAGAAAGGGTTTTACACTTATGGAATTGATCGTGGTGGTTATCATTATAGGCATACTTGCCATGATCGGTTTACCGCAGTTTTTCAAAGTTGCCGAAAGAGGAAGAGCAGCAGAAGCCTTTACTGCTCTAGGTGCTTTAAGGAATGCGCAGTTACGTTATGCTGCTGAAAATTCCGAAGGCAAAACCTTGTCAGGTACTGATTTTACGCAATTAGACGTACAGTTGCCGGCAACCGGAAAATTTTTCACATATGAATTGTTTGAGACAATTCCGGCTACCCCAGGCAATGCAGGCGAAGTTATTGTGCAGTCAACCCGCAGTTCCGACACTGGTTTTGGTGCCTATGTGCTTTCTATCGCGGTTGATGGAACTATAGGGTGTTCCGGCGATAACAACGGTATGTGTGATATATTAACGCGTTCGGTGAAAACCACAACACCATAACCGAAAATTCTGATATTTACTTGATCAGCCCGCTGTGCGTTTTGTAAAAAAGCTTGGCGGGCTGATCAAGGTTTTACACTCCTCCCAAGTAAAAACGGGCCTTATTAACTGCTAAAAAACCATTATGATGAAATATAAACAACAAAATGCAATGACTTTAATGGAAATCCTGATAGTGCTTATAATTGCCAGCATTCTTTCGACGGTAGGCGTTATAAGCTACCGGCGTAGTTTGGTGAATGCGTGGGAACGAGATGCTCGAGCGATGTTGAAATTAATAAAGAATGCGGAAGCGGTTTACATGTCCGAAATGAATACGTATATTGGCTGTAATGATAATGATGAATGCAGCGCTGATTTACGTTTACATTTACCTGCGGCCGGAGGGATATGGTCTTATTCGGTTAACTTGCGTGGTACCGAAAGTTTTTGTGCGCAGGCAATCCCTGCGGATGCATATGCTGACCTGCACACTATGTCTATTGTTGGCCACCGCTCTGACCCGGGCCAGGATATGGAAGAGCCAGTACATGCTGGTTGCAACTAAAAATTTATGCGGATGAAAACCAAGGCGTTTAGCTTGATGGAGGTTTTAGTCGGCTCCATTATTCTGGTGGCTGCTTTTGGTGGGATATCCGCTACTTTTATCAGCGCAAAACGTTATGTCGGCCGTGCGAATAGGCGGCTTGTCGCAACTAATTTAGTAAGAGACGTATTGAGTAATTTACATATTTCTGTTCGCGCAGATACGTGGGATACCGGTGATTTACGGATACACGAAGGTCCTGTTCCTTCCGTGAGCAATGTTCAGCTCGATAATTTTAATTACAATAACAACACATATGATGTTACGACGGCAGATTGTAGCGGTTCAACCTGTGATTACCGCCAAGTAAATGTTCAGATCAATTACCAGACCAATCCTTAAATTTAAGTAGCATGATGCGTAAAAAATCCCTTTCTTTAACGGAGTTGGCACTTGCAATAGCGCTTTTAGGGACTGTTATCCTCGGTGCTACTGCTTTTGATGTTGGCAGCCGGCATTTTTTGCAGTCCACCGAGAGAAAAGCCCAAGTAGTTAATGAGGCAACTCTTATTCTTGATCATATTACAAAAAACGCGGTGCTTGGTATAGGTGATTTTGAACGCGCTGCTATGTGGCAGGGGCCCGTCGGTGGAGTAACTGGACTTTTAATTAAACAAGATGCCAATGGCAACGGACTTTATGATGGAAGCGATGATCCCGATCCTCCCACCAACGGCGATAGGGTGGTGGCATACAATCAAGAAGGCAGCAATATATATTTTTATCCGAATTATGGCGCTCAGCCGGGTTCTCGCGAAATTTTAAGCCGCAGAGGAGTTGCGGGAGGTTTCCAAGTCCTTAATGCAACTCAAAATCGTATCGGTATCCAAACTGATAACAGAGTTGGCCTTAGAATAGCTTTACGTTCTAATCCCGCCGGAGGCACCGAACCTTTTACTAATCCTCAGGTAACCATCCAAACTACTATTGAAGCCCCGGGATGGTCTTTGCAGTAATCAATCTAATTTAAATTTTTATCTGTTTTTTGTGCAAGTTCTTCGAGGTGTCCCGTTCGAAGAATTCATGTCTGCATTTCTTGAGGGCGCAGAGGTGCATTGTAGCTGTAATCCTGTCTATCCAGGAAGTCTTGCTATAACCGTGGCAATAGCGGTTATTCCGATACAGCTTTCTGTGGTGCAATCCCGGTAAAGATTATTTCCAGAGAAAAGATAGTTTATGTTTTGTTAATTGTATGAAACTGTTTTTCTGGTATAATTTCTACAAAGGATAAAAAATATGTATCGAATACTTATAAGCGCCGGCATTATACTCCAAGTTTGTTTATTGGCTGTGGCTGCTCCTTGTTATGGCACAAAAATGCCGCAGAAAAAAGAATTTTTTGGTGGACTTCAGAATCACATTGTTTTTAAACGATATCTTAAGGATAATTACGGAAAACTGCGCAGCCTGCAAAATTTTTATTTGCTTTCTTACGGTGTGTGTGACTGGCTTTCTATCGACTTGAAAGGCGGCGCTGGTTATATCAAGCAGCATCCGATAGGAAGCTCTGAGATCGATTATTCAACTGGGTTTGCCGGCGGATACGGTTTTCGCCTGCGGCTTTATGAGCAGCGCAAAGTGAAAATGGTTTTTGGTTTCCAACACATCAGCGTCCATCCCAAGCGTACGTATGTGTCGGGAGTAAAGAATAAAGCGGTGCTGGATGATTGGCAGGTTTCTCTTTTGGCTTCATATGATTTTAAATGTGTTACTCCCTATATTGGAACGCGTTGGTCGCGGGTTGATTATATCCACTGGGTTGATGATAACAGGAAACGCGAGATGTCGGATTTGACGAAATCAACCGGTCTTATCTTTGGAGCGGATATTCCTTTGTATAAAGATCGATTTTGGGTGAACATAGAAGGACAATTTCTTGATAGCGACGCTTTTGCCTGTAGTTTAAACTACAAATTTTAACTTACCTTATCCTACACTAATTACCCACTAGTGATTGTAAAAAACAAAATAGAAGAATTTCAAAGTTACCTAGAAGATACCTCTAATCTAAAAGGTACAGCTTCTATTCTGTATTTGCCCCAGGAGCAAGGAGAAATAGCCCCTCTCCTCCAACAGTGCGCGGAGAAACATATTCCTTTTACGGTTTCCGCGGGAAGAACCGGCACAGCCGGCGGTTGCGTGCCGACTGACGGTGCGGTTATTTCTTTGGAAAATTTAAAAAAAATTATCGATATTAACGTCAAAGATTGCACGGTGCACGTACAGTCCGGCGTTAGTTTTGAAGAGTTGGAAAAAGAAACAAGAAAATACGGCCTTACCTTACGCGCGTCTCCTACTGAAGGGTTGGCGCATATTGCGGGGGCAGTTTCTACCGCCGCCAGCGGCGTGCGTGGCTTTGGTTACGGTTCGATTCGCGGGTATGTGCAGGAAATTGAGCTGGTTTTAACGAGCGGATCAGTGTTATGTATTAAACGCGCGGATATATACGCTCGGGACGGGTATTTTGACTTTTTATATAAAGGAAAACATTTTACTTTTAAGCTCCCGGGTTATTCAATGCCTCGCGTTAAATCTCAGGCAGGCTATTTTGTAAATGATGCCATGGATTTGATTGATTTATTTATCGGTAGCGAAGGAACGCTAGGCATTATTACCTCCTGCCGTTTACGTCTCCAGAAGCTACCCGAGCGTATTTTTGACGGGCTGATATTTTTTGATAAGGAAGAAGAGGCATTTCAGTTTGTCAATCTTGTGAAGAAATTAAAGGATGAAAAGTTGCTTGTGCCGGCTTCACTTGAGTTCTTTGACCGACATGCTCTGTCCTTTTTGCGGCCGGACTATTCTTTCATTCCGCAATCCGAAGCGGCAATTTATTTTGAACAAGAAGTAGAGAGGGGAGAGGATTTTGATTCTTTACTCGATCGCTGGGCGGTTCTGATAGGAAAAAGCGGTGCATTGTCCGAAGCGAGTATTTTGGCGGATACCCCCTTAGAGCGCGCAAGGGTTTTTTCTTTTCGTCACCGCCTTCCACAGGCTATCAATGAATTTCTGCGTGCGCATAAACAGGTCAAGACCGCAACCGATATAGCTGTTCCCTGGGAGCATTTTTCCGAAATGTACTCTTTTTATAAAGAGAAAGGATTGGAGTCCGGCCTTGATTATGTGAATTTCGGCCACATCGGCGAGTCTCATTTACATTTTAACTTTCTTCCTAAGGACGATATTCAAGGTGTGAAAGCGCGGACATATCTTCAGCTTTTTTGTAAAAAAGCTGTTTCGCTGGGAGGAACGGTTTCGGCAGAACACGGTATCGGTAAAATAAAAAAACCATATCTAAATATCATGTATACCGACCACCAACTTATCGAAATGGCACGTGTTAAGAAATATTTTGATCCGTCTTGGCTGCTTGGTCTGGACACGATTTTTTCTAAAGATATTTTAGGAAAACAGCCCTAAGGTTTAGTTTGTGGGCTTGTAGCTATAGGAATACGGCAAAGTTTTTGTATGGCAGAGAATATTTCTAATTTTGTTTTTGCGTGACAAGCCTGCTCCCGTAACGGTTTTGTTCCAGGGATACCCTTGGTATACCAATTAAAGAACTTGCGGAATAAAATCAATCCTGTTCGCTCGCCGTAAAAGTCTAAACATAATTGAAGGTGGATGTGCATTGTTTTTGTTCTTTCGTCCATGCCCGGCCCGTGATGCAGTGTGGTATGTCTAAAGTATGCTTTCATTTCTTCAAATATCCAAGGATTACCCAGGGCACCGCGGGCGATAACTACTGCGTCGCAACCTGTTTCTTCAAACATTTTTTTCACCGCTTCGCCTGAAAAGATATTTCCGCTCGCGATAACAGGAATGTGAAGCGCCTTCTTTACTTCTCCGATAGTTTTGTAGTCAATATCTCCGCTATATCCTTGTATTCTTGTCCGACCATGGATAAAGAGTCCTTGGATGCCGGCATCTTGAGCATATTGAGCCACTTCTTTGGCATTCACGGATTGTTTATCCCATCCGGAGCGTATTTTAACGGTAATGGGAATGCTGGTGTTTTTTACCATTATTGCAAGTAATTCCTGCAGTTTTTTAGGCTGTTTAAGCAGACATGCTCCTTTTCCTTTAGAGACGACTTTTTTTGTAGGACAGGCAGCATTAAGATCAATGAGGTTAAACTCGTATTTTTGTAATATTTCCAATGCTTTAATGATGAATTCCGGGTCATTACCCAGAAGCTGAATGCCTAGCGGTTTGTCGGTTTCGTTTGTTGAAAGCTTGCGTTGTAGTTTTTTGCTCTTGTAATATAGGGAGTGTACGTCAATCATTTCCGTGAAAGCTAATTCGCAGCCAAACGAACGGTTTATGGTCCGGAAAGGCAAATCGCTTATTCCAGATAAGGGTGCGAGGATAAATGGTGAATTGAGGCTGAGGCTGCCTATCTGTAACATATAACTATAACCATATAAAGTTTTTGTTACTTTCCAGACGAGAAAGCAGTGGGTTTGTGAATGTATAAAAATCACAAAAGACACACGAACGAATTCATATGATACCGGTAGAAACATTCTATTGCAAGATTTAATTTTTATCAGTATAATCTATGTCTATGAAAGAAGAATTGCGTTTGTTATTGGAAAAAGAAGCTCTTTTTAAGGGCGAAGTGCGGCTTTCCTCCGGTAAAATAAGTAATTTTTACATAGATGTAAGAAGGGTAAGTTTAAGCTCTCAGGGTATTTATTTGATTTCACACTTATTCTGGCAGCTTATAAAAGACGATCACATAGCCGCCATGGGCGGGCCGACCTTGGGGGCTGATCCTCTTGTCGCCGGTGTGTGTATGCTTGCGCACGAAAATAAGCGTTCACTCGGAGGGTTTCTTATTCGTAAAACTCCCAAAGAGCATGGAAGACAGCAATTGTTGGAAGGGAAAGAGCTTGCACCCGGCGCACGGGTAGTGGTAGTGGATGATGTGGCGACAAGCGGCGCTTCTTTAGTGAAAGCTGTCGAAATATTACAAAACGAACGGATACAGGTGGTAAAAACGCTTGTGGTAGTCGATAGAGAAGAAGGAGCCGCGCAAAATCTAGCCAAACTTAACTGTCCGCTTGTTTCACTTTTTACTAAGAGCGATTTCTCCAAATAATTTGAATGATTACACAGATGATACGCAGATTCGACCGATGGCAGAAGTCAGAGGTCAGAAGCCAGAGGTTAGAAGCCAGGGCTAATATTTCTGTCCTCTGTCATCTGTCGTCTGTTCTTTGTCCTCTGTTTTTTAGTCTATTTTTAGGCGGGTGTGTCACCACCGAATACAACGTCGGGACGCACAAAGAAGATATCATGTTCTATTCTACCGAAAAAGAGGTGGCAATGGGGCAGAATATCCACAAAGAAGTTGTAAAACAATTCAAGCTATCGGGGAACCCCAGTGACATCGAACGGATAAATACCATCGGTAATAAAATAGCCGGAGTTTGTGACCGTAAAGAAATACATTATTATTTCTATGTTGTTGGCGCTAATGATAAAGGCGAGGGAGATGAAAAAAATGCCTTTAGCGTTCCCGGAGGCTACATTTATGTTTTTAAAGCTTTGCTTGATGATTTAACCGATGACGAGCTCGCCTTTGTTCTTGCTCACGAAATCGGCCATGTGGTATCGAGGCATGTCGTCAAGAAACTGCAGGCAGCAATGGGTTATGATCTTATTTTGATTGCTTCGGCGGGCGCGGCCCGCGATCCAGCCTTTACTCAAGGGCTTTCATATGCGCTTGCCCAAATTATGGCAGCATATTCAAGGGAGGACGAGTATAATGCCGATGAGTTGGCGATAAAATATACTCAAACCTGTCAATACGATTCTAAGTCAGGCATAGAGGTGTTGGAAAAGCTTTACAAGGAAAACAAAAAAGTTATTCGGCCGCTTTCTTACTTTAGAACTCACCCTTACACCGCTCAACGAATTGCCCACATGAGAGAAACCCTGCATCTTCCCTTGACCGCCGCCGACTATATCAACTAATGGCGGATTAAATAATTCAGATAGTAACGAATTAAAGGATTAATGTATTGATGCTAATTTTTGTAATATAGCCGCGTCTAAGGCATGAAAGATTTTAGTATCATCAAGAAGGATAAGTTAAAGGTGTTGTGTATAATGTGTAGTGTGATGGGGGCGGAAATATGCTGTGTTTTTTCGTATACATAACAGAGTACGATACTGAGAAAAAGTAACGGAAGTATGTCTTGCGGTGTTCTGTGCAACATGGAAAAAATAACCGATGAAAGGATAGCGGAAAGCCAAAAACCATATCGTTTTCTGGCGCATTTATAGATAATAGCTCGAAAAAATAATTCTTCAGCCACCGGCCCAAACAGAATTACCTGTAAAACAATAAGAGCAATAATTTTAGTATTTTTAAAAGCAAGGAAAAGTCCGATAACAGGATTTTGGACTATTTTCATGCCGCTTTTCTCGGTAAGAAAGGTATTGAATAGAAGTAGCCCCGTGATAAGCGGCAATATGGTTATATAGACTTTAACCAGATAGTCGAAATCATTTTTGGCTATGGAGAAGTCTAAGAATTTCCCGGGGAGAAAGCAGCGTATTATGCCTATGATGCCTAATTCTAGGGCCAGGTTAAGCGTGAGAGCCAATTCAAGCCTGTTTATATTCAGTTGGAAGATAGCCGCACTTATCTCTATTACGTAAGTGCAAAAAACAAATAAAGTGACCAAGAAAATAAGCTTTCCGGTTGTTTCTTGATCAAGCGGAAACGATTTCTGTATTGTTTCGAATTGTAGGGATGCTTTTTTCCGAAACAGCTTGATGGAGTATAATATTAAATGAACAGTTCCCGTCAGTAGCAGAAATATAAACAGAGTAACGAAAAAAACGAATGTTTGAGTATGCGGGTTATTAGTCAGTCTTTGTTTATCAAAGGTAGGCTCGTAAGCGTTTTTCGTGGAAAATTTCGAAGGAATAGAGTTTTGTAACAGCACTATAGCGATGATGCAGACGAGAGTTAATAGAATATATTTATTTTTTTTCACTATTTTTTATTGTTTCTGTTCAGCAACTAATGGAATATTCCATTAGTTATGTTTCTGTAGTGATATCCTGCTCGTAGTCTTCCTGTCTCGTAATTTTTAGGGCGCCGTATGTTTTTGATAAAGTAAAGAAAACGGAGGAGAGAGGATTTGAACCTCTGAGGGACACAAGGCCCCCACTGGTTTTCGAGACCAGCGCATTCAACCACTCTGCCACTCCTCCAGGTGAAATTTTACGCAAAACGTAAAAGCCCAACGGTTTTTCCGCCAAAATTTGTTCTACAAATTTTGGCGAGACCTCGCCTAAATAATTATTAATACGGCGGGCGAGACCAGCGCATTCAACCACTCTGCCACTCCTCCAAGAGCCAGCGTACTTACGCATGGCCGAACAATATCGTTGAGTTAATGTAGCTAAGGAAGTTTTACCACCTACCAACTGTTCAGGTCCCTGGCTCTTCATAGGGACTCTGTCTCTTTTGATGAAAAGCTGCAAGAATACCTAAGATGTAATTCACGCTTTGCTGTCACCCTGGAGTTATCTCAGGGAGGACAGATTATCTTACCAAGAATTCTCAAACAAGCAAAAATACGCAAGGGTGGGGGTTTCCGCCCTGGGCGCCTGCCCGCCGTGTATAACTTCACAATAACGGTAATAGGTTAAGGCTACGGTTACGATGCCCGTTTCGTTCTTCGGTTACGTCATTCGTCTTTATTTTTATATATACTTAAGCCGTTACCGCTAGACGTCACCGATACGGGCACCCTTACCCTTGCCGTTATCGAAATACTGAAGAACTACACTGCCCGGCGAGGCAGGGATTTGCCTTAATTAAAAGTGCGCGGGGGGGGACTTGAAACAAATCTCGCCGGAGGCGAGCTTCTTAGTATTTGTTCCAAGACCACTCTCGCATAAAATAAACTATAGTTGGCGCGCAAAACTTTTAGAACAAGCAAAAGTGCGCGGGGGGGGACTTGAAACAAATCTCGCCGGAGGCGAGCTTCTTAGTATTTGTTCCAAGACCACTCTCGCATAAAATAAACTATAGTTGGCGCGCAAAACTTTTAGAACAAGCAAAAGTGCGCGGGGGGGGACTTGAACCCCCATGGAATTACCCATACGCTTCTGAGACGTATGCGTCTGCCAATTTCGCCACCCGCGCATTTTTCAAAGGATATGGCACAGTCCTCAAGAGTTGCCCCCATGCGCTTTTGAGGCGCATGCGTATGTCAACCCCGTCAACTTCCGCACAAAGTTATTACGTGTTTATTAATCCGCATTAACTAAGTATTGCCACGAAGTATTCCAATTATATCAAATAATTTGCTTGTCAGGAAAGATTTTTCTGCGCAAGTACCCTAAAGGTCAATAAACTATAGAAATTTAATAGGGCTGGCGGAGCAGCTATTTTATATCTTTCTCAACGAGATATCCTATGTTATAATTTTTTACATGATGGTTGTTGCGCTTGCGATTATTAAATCGACGAGTATTGCTTTACTCGGATATTATTTGTATAAGAAAGATTATATTAATACAAAAGTCCTTGATTTCTTAATCTTTTTTGTAATAAATTTTGCCGTACCTTGCCTGGCATTCGCCCATCTTGTAGAAAACCTTAAAGTCAATACCCAGCCTTCCTTGGGGGTGTTTCTTTTGCTCAGCATTATTATATTTGTTATCAGTTTTCTTGTTGGGTTGCTTTTTTCATTTAGGAAGAGCCACGAATTTAAAAGAGAATTTATCAGTCTGGTAAGTTTTCAAAATAGCGGTTATCTGCCGATGAATATCGCATTATTTCTTTTTCCCCCGGTATTGCGGGAAACATTTCTGGTGTATATTTTCCTCTATATTTTGGGATTCGATATCATTATGTGGTCGATAGGCAGTTTTTTTATTTTCAAGAAGAAAGAGGATGAATTTAAGATAAAATCAATTCTTACCCCGCCGATTATAAGCATAGCGCTGGCTCTTGTTTTAGTATATACCGGCGGCGCACGATTCCTGCCTGACATATTTATCGGGCCGGTTAAAATGGTAGGCGAAACGAGTTTTGTGCTTTCTATGATTATCGTAGGCTGCTGGCTTGCCCGCGTCGAGCTCAACGGATTATATAAAAAACTACTGATTATTTTGGAAGCAAGTTTTGCCAAGCTCGTTATATTGCCGTCTCTATTTTTGTTTATAGTTGTGAAGCTGGATGTAACCCCTCTTTTGGGATTGTTTATTATTTTACAGGCGGCAATGCCTTCGGCAGTAAGCTTGCCTATAGTAGTGAATTTACGTAATGCTGACAGTGAATTCGTTTCACAGGGAGTGCTGGTTACGCATCTTATCAGCATTATAACCGTTCCTTTGTGGTTGGGATTATATGTAAGGCTGACGCATTTTTCTTTTTGAAATAATTTGAGAGCGCGGGCATCGTTATATTATGAAAATAATCGCCACTAACAGAAAAGCCATTCGTGATTACACTTTGCTGGAAACCTATGAAGCGGGGATAGAGCTGAAGGGAACCGAAGTCAAATCTCTTCGTGTCCGAGGTTGTTCTGTCGAGGAAGCTTTTGGCAGGGTAGAGGGTAGCGAAATCTTTCTGTATAACATGCATATCCCTGAATATGAGAAAAGCTCTTATTTCAGGGCGGAGCCGAAACGAACCAGAAAATTGCTGTTACATAAGAAAGAAATCAAGCGGTTGATCGGGCTCATCAGCCAAAAAGGTTTTACCATCATTCCCTTAAAAATGTATTTCAACGATAAGGGATTTGCCAAGGTAGAGATCGCTCTGGCTAAGGGTAGAGTTTTGTATGATAAGCGCCGCAAAATCAAAGAAGCGTTAACGGAAAGAGAGACGCGCAGAATTTTGAAGGGATTTAATAACCGCGGCAGGTAATATTGTTTGTAAGTGGCGTAGCGACCGGTGCGCTCAAAATTGCATAGTGTTTTATTGGCCCGGTGATATAATTGTTTGCGAAAGACATCTTATTGTGATGGTATGCGTGATGTGAGCGGAGAATAAGTTATGAATGACATACTGCGCGTAGGAATAGATGCCGCGCAAGAAGCGGGCAAATTGTTGTTAAAGAATTTCGGTAAAGTAACTCATATCGAACAAAAAGGCGATCGCGATTTTGCCACCAATCTCGATAAAGAGGCAGAACGCCTGATCGTAGAGAGGATTAAAACGAAATTCCCCGCTCACGGTATTTTTGCCGAAGAGGGGGGAAGCAGCGGCTTAAACAGAGAGTATCTGTGGATAATCGATCCTCTTGACGGGACACATAATTTTATTCATAACATAGATATTTTTGGCGTCTCCATAGGCGTGGTGCGTAAAGGAGCATTTGTTGCGGGTGTTATTTATATGCCCAAAGACAATGAATTGTATGTGGCTGAAAAAGGGGGCGGGAGTTATAAGAATGGCAAGAGAATTTCTGTTTCGTCTACAGAAAACCTCAAAGAATGTTCGATCTCGTTTGATTCCAGTATCCGTTATTCGCCCAAAATAATGCTCAAAGTTTTGGGCAGATTAGCCAAAAACGTATTTAATATACGCATGTTTGGTTCTTCCGCCCGGGTGTTGTCATACCTTGCCGAAGGAAAACTTGATTTTGCGGTAGAGTTTTACGATCGCCCTTGGGATTTTGCTGCCGGTGCATGTATTATCGAAGAAGCAGGTGGAAGAATCACGACGTTAAAGGGGAGAAAACTTACCTATAAAACAATCGGTTATATTGCTTCTAACAGTGTCTCTCATAACAAAGCGCAGGCAATAGTTCGAAATTATATTGGTTGATTTTTCCAAAATATTGAGGACAATATATACATATGAGAAAATATACTAATATAGTTTTATTGTTGGCAGGTGCTGTTTTGTTTGTGGGTATTGCCAGTAATTTCTGTTTTGCACAAACAGAAAATGCCGACACCGGTATGACGGCGCAGCCTTCGGTAGGCGCTCCTATACAAAAATGGCTGCAAAAAAAAGGTTTAAGCCCCAACGTTTTTTTTCGCGATGATTATAGCTTTTTGGACGGAGACTTTGAATTGGCCGGAGAAATAACAACAGATATTATGTCCGGAGATTTTTCCATTGATGATCCCGAGATTCTCAAACAGGCGAAAGAGAATATCGAGAACGGTAATACGTTATTTTTTCCATGGGATAGCAAAGGAATAGCGAAGGTGGTTACCGTAGAAGGAAATGCTATGGCAGAAGTAAAAACAGGCACGGACGGCATCGCTGCTATCAGCCAAGATATCGGCTTCAAGAACGTAAAGGCAGAGTTCACCTTCGATGTGTACCCGGTAGAGGTAAACGATGCGGATATCTTGGATGTCTTTTTGGCTGATTTTGGAATGAAAACAGACGGGGTGCCTTCTCGCGTGGCGGTTGCGAAATATAAATTATCTGAGTTGTCGTCGCCGGAGCATATTGTCATAGACTTTTCGAAAAATAAAGAAGTAAAAGATTTCTTGGAAAAAGATATAGAACAGCGGTTTAATATCATTTGTCAAATTACCGCCAGGCGGGATGAGCCGGCTACGGTACGTTTTGATAATTTTAAGATGTCGTATTGATAGATGCCCGCATAATGGTTGTTTTGTCTCGGGTTGACGAAAGCGTGTTAAATGCGGTATAATATAAGAGTGGTTTCGGTAATAGGCTAGATAATCAAAAAGGAGGTCGTATGAGAACATACCTTTTAATTCTATTCAGTATTTTGGCAGTGTCATTTTGTGGAGTCGTTTTTGCCCAAGGAGCCGACGAAAATATTACCATAACCACTTTTTATCCATCACCGAAAGGTATTTTCAAAACTATGGAAATATTGAATGGGAACAGCCGTATCCAGATGAATAATGCTGACGGTTTTCCTAATATTGATTTTAATAATAATGCTACTGAGACACCATATGACTACCGTATTTATCTGATAGATGACAACTATTTTGGTATCAGAGGCGGCGCCTCCCGGACAGGAAGCGCGCCAACCTATGACATTAATTCCGGTGTTCGTTTCACCGATAGAGCCGGCAACCCCAACAGAATTGAAGTAGGCGAAATCTGGATTTGCTACTAGCGGAGGTTTGACATCACGCACAAGGCTTTCAAGACAACCAATGAAGCAGCGATAGTAACGGTTGATACTGACCTATATTCCCTTCCCACCATATACGCCGCCAGTTATGTGTTCTTGGATAAGGCATATATCTATTTGGACAAAGATGCTCACAGCCGAGTAGCAGTGTGGATATACCCCAAAGATAAAAGCTGCGATATCGGGCAACTTGGCATGGAGTTTTCCAACGAGTTGCTTAACTACGCCCACTATTTTACCAGCTTAAAAGCGAATGCCGGAATTATGAAGGCTTTACTGCAGCGTGCACTTTTTTCAGCCGCCCCCTCTTTAGTGAATGAGATGGGAAAACAGGAAGTCGAAAGCGTTATCGACGAGCTTGAGCAGGAAGAAAAGAAACGCATACCCAAAAAAAGTAAGTAATGCACCATTTTTTGTGTACACAGGGCAGCAAACAACTGGTAAGATTGCATAAAACGCTTTATCGAAAAGAAATTTTACAGCGCGCAAAAGAATTAGAGCCCGGTACGGTTGGCGCTGTGCAGTCAGACGGACAGTATTACCTGGTAGAGTTATCCGTGGACACCGAAGAAGACTATTTTTCATTTTTAAATTATTTGATTTACCTGGGCAGGCACCATTAACGGAAGCAGAACCAGATGGAAAAAACAATATCATCAAATCTGAGAGCAAAGATACGGAAAGATAAAAATTTTACCATAATTCCTTTTAACCGGCGGCCCATTAAAGAAAGTTATTTGGTTTCTAACGTACTTGGCGGATGGGATTTCCTTAACGAGGAAGAATTCCGGGCATTTAATTCCTTCAACCTCGATAGAGACAGTTCTCTTTTTACGCGCCTTCATGAAAGGGGTTTGGTGGCTGACGAACGCAACATAGAAAGCCTCATAGAAGGTTATCGGACGCTCAACGCACATCTTTTTAGCGACACATCTTTGCATATTGCGGTAGTCACTACGCGCTGCAACCTGCAATGCACTTATTGCCAATCGAAATCGCCGCAGCGCAAAGATATGGATATCGAAGTCGCTGCGCGTGTTTTGAAATATCTCTTTGAGGTGCGCACTACTGCCGTAACCCTGGAATTACAGGGAGGCGAACCGCTGCTCAATTGGGAAACGGTTAAGTTTCTGGTAGAGCATGCCCGCAAATTTAATAAAAGCAAAAATTTACAGCTGGCACTGGTAAGCAACTGTGTCCTTTTGGATGAAGTAAAAATGAAATTCTTAGCTGATTTTAATGTATCCTTGTGCTGTTCGCTGGACGGCCCCCGTCAGCTTCATGACGCATATCGCCGGTTTCCTAACGGGGAAGGCAGCTATACACAGGCCGTTAAAAATATAAAGTTCTTCGAGGAAAAGTTTGGCAGAAAAGTTGGGCTTTTGCCAACCATTACCAAACATTCTTTCGGCTATTTTAAGGAAATAGTTGATGAACACCTGCGTTGGAAGCAACCCGACATAGCTTTACGGCCGGTAAATCAAATAGGCGGCGCTTGCACCTATTGGCCGGCTTTGGGGTATTCTGCCGAAGAGTTTATCGTATTTTACAAAAATTCTATGGATTACATCCTGGAGTTGAACAAAAAAGGTATTTTTATACGCGAGAGGATGGCTGCTTTTATGCTTAAGAAAATTCTTTCTCGCGAAGACCCCGGCTTTGTCGAGCTGATGAATCCCTGTGGAGCGGGCAGGGGGCAAATAGTTTATATGCCGGATGGTAGTTGTTATCCTTGCGATGAAGCCAGGATGGTGGAGGATGAATTGTTTTGTTTGGGTAATATCCTCAAAGAAGACTACGATATACTGATGCGCAAGGATAATCTTCTCCATCTTTTGGAATCTTCAGTCATGAACCTGTGGGATTATAATTCTGCATTTTTTCCCTGGACAGGAACGTGTCCGGTGGTAAACTATTATACACAGAAGAATTTTGTTCCTAAAATCGCCTGTTCACCGTTACATAAGGTTTATAATTTTCAGTTTCAGTACATTTTTGAAAAGATGCTGGAGGATAAAGATAACATGAATATATTTAAAAGATGGGTTAAAAAGGAGGTAGACCATGCCTAAGGAAGATAATAAGAAATTTCAACTGGTCAAGAAAACCATCAAAGATTTTATTCGCGATGAGGATGGGTTTGTTACGAAAGACAATATTTTAAAAATTGGCTTAGGTACTGTTTCTTCCGTAGGCTTGTTAAGCGCGGTATCAGCCGCATATGCCGCCCACATTTCTCTTACTCCCTGTACCTTGGTGGTAAAAACAACTTTTACCTATCATCTGAATGAGCTGGGTTATCAGGCTGGCGCTGACGGTTTGCCTGTCGACGTCGATACAGGCGTCACGCGCACTTGTTACCGGGTAAAACATTTCAATAATCCTCACGAGCATTTTAATCATGTGAATCGGAAGGTGTCTGGCTCGGGCACGGGTTGTTTAAGCGGCAAAGGCTGCGCTTCTTTTGGCTACGCCGAATGCGGATCATAACCTTATTCGCATGATTAAAGTAAAAAGTTATATCATAGGGGCGTTTTTGGTTATAGTGTCTCTTTCTGCGTTTGCAGAAGATAAACCCACCATGACGCCTCTTTATGGCAGTGATATTTCTGATAAAGAGCTGGAACAGAAAATACAATTCAGTAAAGATGTGCTTAAGGGTAGTGGCTATCTAGAAACGTTTCAGCTCTATCGCGCCATACGCGACGAAAACGTCTCTTTGTGTCCCAACGATGAATGTAAGCGCCTGGCTTCCAATATTATTCTCCTGCGTTACGGCGGCGAGAATAGATGTAAAGATATAAAAAACAACACGTTACAGGAACTATGCGTGGCCGTCAATGCTTCCCGCTGCGAAGAACTTAAGGATTGGCGTAAAGGTTTCTGTGAAGCTACGCTTAAAAATAATCCCGATGCTCTGGTACAGTCTTCCAATAACCCGGAATTAAGTAAAATAGTCGATTTACCGTTTCTGTTTAACAAAGACACTGTTTCGGTCGGGCTGGGAATCTATTACGGGTATAAGCACTATAGCTCCCTTGCGTGCGAGCGGTATTTGAAAGACACAAAACTTCCTTTACGCTGGAAGCTGTCTTGCAAGCTGATTTTTTCTCAGGATTTTGAAAAAGATAAGGATGAGCTGCTTACCGATTTATCCCTTTTTGTTCTCTCTCGTATCGAGACAAAACCTGCTTTATGCAATCGAGTCAAGAACAATTTTGTTAAAGATGCTTGCCTTAATGCTAACGTGAAGGATTTGAGTGAAGTGTGGTAGGGTTGTGCCTATCTCGAGCTTACCGTTAACCTGCCGTTTTTAGTATCCACCGATTATCTTCAGTATCCACCAAAGAATATTCGTATTGCTCAAATATGCTCCGATAAACATAAAAGGCGAGAAGGGGATACGCATGGGATGCTCTTCTTTTATGCTTATCACAATTCTGAGTATATAAAAGATTGCCGTGTAGATTAATGTGTTGCTGAGATATTGTAAGATGATGGGGGCAGAGAAGAATTGAGGCACGAACAAATAATGTAATAATAGCCCGGCCACAAACACTATTCCTATAACAATTTTGTTACGTTTGAGGGTGTTGATAAACCTGTAAGCTAAGGAGTAGGCGATGCCGAGAACGATAAAATTTAAAAAGACATTATCTTTCAGGGGAAAGAGCTTTACTAAAGGCTGCACTACCCAGGATATTCCCAGTATGATCAGAAAAAGATTTATGAAATAAAAGAACGTATATACCGAGACGACTTGCTTGATAATTTTATTTTTGTTGGCTATAATACTGTGCAATGACAGCGGTAGCAGAACGATAAAGCTGAGTAAAAACGAGTTGATAAATAAGCTGAAACAGGAAAACGGCAGTATCGGTTTATATATATTGACAGGCAAAAGCAGGGAGTAGGTAAAGAATAGTTTTGCATCTCCGGCTTGCCACAGCCTGGCGCCGTACAGTATAAAACCTATACCTAATCCTATCAGGGGGTTGGCAACTAATGCAAGCGACAGGCGCAGTGTGCCCGTAAAGATTCCTATAAGATAGAGTAGTATGGCTAAAAGCGAGATAATACCCAAATGAATATTTTTAATTTTCTTCTCGCGTATATCCGTAATAACGCTCAAAATCCCGGTAATGAGAATAAGTATATAGAAATAACCATTCATCAAGTTGCATTATAGCATAGATATATATACCAGAGGAGTGGTTTTGTTTTTATAACTAAGAATAGTTAAAGCGCATAATGTCATGCAGCATAACCAAGATTTTAAAGTAACAAAATGCCTTAAGAGTGAAATCTCTGATGTTGCCGCTTTTTTGAAATTAATGGAAACTTCTGGAGCGAGTTTTTTACCCCAAAATGAGCAGTATCTTTTAAATAAATATCGTAGCTATGAAAAAAATGACCGCCATTTAAGCTTATTTCTGCTTAAAAATAGTCAAGGCATTATAAAAGGCGTGAGCGGATACGTGCCTTTTAAGGGCCTTTTCCGAGGCAAGCCTTTAAATGGTTTTGTCGGGACCGATGCGATTATTTCACCCGAGGAGCGTAAAAAAATTCCTACCTTGGCAATGGTGCTGGCACATAGTTATGAGCAGCTTGTTCGCCGGGACCGGCTCCTGCCTTTGGTCTGTCCAGCGGACAAAACTGTTTCCGAGTATTTTAAAAAAGTACGATGGGGAGAATTTTCTCACGCCTACAAGTTTTTTCATCCTCTCGCGGCGCAATTTTCACCTGTTCTCAAGAAAGGTGGTATAGAAATCAGGAAAATAGATATATTCGAAAAGGATATCGATGTATTTTTTAAACGGATAGCGCCGCAGCATGATTTTTTGCTGCATGCTGACAGAAATTTTTTGAATTGGAAATATTTTAAAAACCCATATGGCCGCTACGTGGTATTGGCGGCTTATCAGGATAAAGACGTGGTGGGCTATTTTGTGGCGGAAAAGATTGAGAACGATATTTGCGTTGTGGATATTACGGTAAATTTAGAATATCCACGGGTTATTCTGTTGCTTTTATTCGGTTCTCTCGATTATTTCGAAAAAAATATGGTTACGAGGATTGTGTGTTGTCTTAGTCATGGCCGCTATATGGAGATATTAAGAAAAGTAGGTTTCTTGAACTGCTGGGACACGGAATTTCTTTTTTTTAAGGTAGGGCTTCTTTTCAGCAGTATTTCTCAGGACGATTTTTATTCCACAAACAAAAAGTGTTATCATCTGAATGGTTTTGCGCAACATCTATATTGAGGCCGGGCAATGGGTGAAGTTATTAGCGGTATACACATAAATAGAGATCCGGACACGCTGGAACTTGAAGGGGTCCGCCGTTCGGTAGCGGCTGCCTTAAAAGAAAGCGGTACCGTAATTACCAAGGATAATTGTTACCGTGTGGGGATTTTCCTCGGTACCACATTCAGCAATTTCAAAATAAGGAATATAAACGCTGAAACATATTTTGCTAAAGGCGTGCGTGCGGTAAATCCCGCTGATTTCCCAAAGGGTTTGATTTCTTATCTGGCGGGTAACATTTCCATTGCTTTCAATATTCGCGGCGCAAACAGTACTATTTCAAGCGGCAGAGCGTCCGGTATAGATGCGTTACTGGAGGCTATGTATTTTTTGCGCCGAGATAAAAACAATAGTGCGGTAGTTGTGGAATTCAAAGAAACGCTTGATAAAAAATCAGTATACCCCATACTGGCCAATGTTTCTTTGGTGATACGTAACTGTTCTTCCGCGAGCCAAAAAAAAGATAATGTCGAGGTGTGTGGGCTGGGGTATGCTTTTGAGAGAGCAGGTGCCACTTGCGGCCTCATACATGCGGTAGAGGAAGCGCTCGCGTTCAGCCCTGTTGACCGCAAAGATCTTAGCGGTATTTTTTTTAGCGGTATGTCTATGCGCCAAAAGCAAACAGTACAGCGGCAACTAAACGAGCGTTTCGGATATTCCGGCAAGCATATTGAGGCTGTTTCTCTTGCCGACGCAACCGGATTGTTCGGTATTGGCGATATGATAATAAGAAAACGTTCCGTATTGTGCAGAAAGAAAATGTCTGTTACAATGTTTCTTAATTTAGGCGAAAATACTAACAGTAGCTGTGTGATGCTTAAAATAAACGGTCGAAGCTGACACAAGAGGGCGGAGGAGAGGCATATTATGAAAAAGAAAACCATCAAAGGAAAGAGCAAGAAGCAGCAGAAAGCTAAAACAGTATTGAGCGAAGAACAAATACGCCAGCAGTTGTTGGAAATTATAAGCAATTTAGGCAAGATTTCCAAGGAAATAATTGAGAAATCAAATAAAGAAAATTTTTCTCAGTTGGGATTAGATTCCTTTGCTCTGGTAGAAATAGTTTTTTCCATCGAAAACACATTTGATATCGATATCCCGCAAGACAGTCTTACCAGCCTTCGCACTTTCGATGATGTGCTGCATTTGGTAACTGATTTAGTGAAAAAACGTGGCTGAGCGCGTAGTTATTACCGGTTTAGGTGTTGTATCTTCGCTTGGGTTCGGCCTTGATGAATTCTGGTCAGGACTAACCAGCGGTACCTCGGGTATCAGCGAAGTTACCTCTTTTAAAGCCACACACTTAGAACGGCACCGCGGAGGTGAAATAAAAGATTTTGATCCTTCGCGGCTTTTTCCTCTCGCAGCCATCCATAAACTTCCCCGTACACATCAATTTGCTCTTGTCGCGGCATATCAGGCTTTGCAAGACTCCGGAGTGAGTAAAACAAAAAATGTAGGCATGGTATTTGGCAGTATAGTCGCTGGGTCGGAATTTATTGACGGTTGCTGCAAGGATATTAATCAATACCCGGTATACATGGCGGCATCTAATATATGCACTTTATTAGGTTTAAGCGCATCGGCTTTTACGTTGTCGGGTGCTTGTGCTGCCGGAAATTACGCCATAAGTTTGGCATATGAGCGTATTAAAGAGGGCAGAGAGGCTGTTATCCTGGCCGGATCGGCAGATTATTTTTCACCCGGAACTTTTATAGGGCTTTATCGGGTATTTTCTCTTGCTCCGCTATGCTGTCAGCCGTTTGATAAAAACCGTAGGGGCCTCATACCTGCTGAAGGCGCGGGTATGTTGGTTTTGGAAAGCCTTTCATCTGCGAAAAAAAGAAAGGCGCACATCTATGCTGAGGTTCTCGGATATGGCCTGAGTGCCGACGCTCATCACGCGCTTATACCTTCCGGCGACGGGGTTTTCCATTGCATGAAAAACGCGCTCGACCAGACAAAATTAGCGTTAAGCGATATTGATTATATTAACGCGCATGGCACCGGTACCGTGCCTAACGATCGTACCGAATGCGCTGCGATAAAGAAATTGTTCGGGCAAAAGCGTTCCCGTAAAATACCCGTCAGCTCGATCAAGTCTGTGTTGGGTCATACGATGGCTGCGGCTTCCGCTATCGAGGCTATTGCCTGCTGCTTAACGCTCAAAACCGGCGTTATTGCACCGACCATAAACTATGAAACGCCAGACCCGGAATGCGATATTGACTGTGTGCCGAATAAAGCACGTCGACAAAAGGTAAGGGTGGTGTTGAATAATGCGTTTGGTTTTGGGGGGATGAATTGTTCGGTGGCATTAGCTCGTAACGCCTCTTTGTGAGGAAAAGCGATAGAATTAATATTGACAGAAAAAAAATATATGTTATGATTAAATAATCATGTGGCTTAGCGCTATATTTATCAGTATCGCAATTTTATCCCGGCTTATTCCTCATGTGCCTAATTTTTCTCCTCTGGTAGGCGTGGCGCTTTTTGCCGGTGTCTACTGGAACAAGAAAAACGGTTTTCTCCTGCCCTTGGCAATGTACATTATCTCCGATCTTATTATTGGCCTGCACAATACTGTACTTTTTACCTGGTCGTCGATAGTAATTATTTATGCCTTGGGGGTATATCTACGCAAACATAAGAGCGTTACAACAACCGTTGCCTATACCTTCATCTCTGCGGTTATTTTCTTTATTATCAGCAATTTTGGCGTATGGCTCATGGGTTGGTATCCACGCACCATGGCCGGATTAGTTCAGTGCTTTTATCTCGCTCTTCCCTTCTTCAGAATGTCTCTCTTGGCCGATTTCGTGTACGTAGCTGTACTATTTGGTGCCTACGAGTTTTTCCTTGCCAAACACGTTCTCGCAAGAGAATCTCTCTAAAACCTCCCTTTACAGTCCCTAAAAACTATGTATAATAAACTCAATTACATAGATATACTATGTTCTCTGATATGTTGTCGGTGCTGACAAAACCAACAATGCGCAAGATTTGTTGTGTTTTTTGTAGGATGCACAGGGGTTAGGAGTTTGAGTTTAATCATTACAGATGTTTCTGGGTGAGTGTGGAAAAATATCTTTACGTCTGTGTGTACAAGAGAGCGATAGTTTGTAGTATTCGGGAGCTAGCCTAACCCGGTTCAAGGCGCTTGGTTTGGGACCAAGAGATTGGCGGTTCAAATCCGCCGCTCCCGACTTATAATAGAAAAATTTTGCGAGGCGTTTTCTTAGCCGGAGAGATGCTCAAGATAATATTGTTTATCAAAGAACAAAGCATGTCCCGTGGAAAAAACAAGCATAAATGAGGAGGTGGGGTATGTTTCTTAGGAGTATGTTATTAGTTTGGTTTTCTACATTTTTTATATCAAGCGCGATATTTGCCGAAGGTTTGGCCTCTAAGGAAGCGATAAATTATTATAACGAGGGTGTAAAAGCTCAGCAAAACGGCGATTTCGATGCCGCGGTAAAAGGATATCAGATGGCTGCCTTATTAAGTGCTCGTTATCATAAATTTATCATAAACAATAAAGGAGCCATGTACGCGCAGATGGGCGATATACAAAAAGCTGAAGCAGCTTTCAGGGAAGCATTAACTCTTGATCCAGATTATCAGCCGGCAAAAATGAATTTAGGTCTTATTTATGATGCAAAAGGCGACCGGCTGAAAGCTTTAGAATGGTGGTATGAGGCTTTTGAAGTTGAAAAGCGAAAACCAAAAACATTTCTTATCGAGGCTCCGCAGCAAGTAGAGGTAGAGGAGTCTGTTTCGCCTAGCTATTAGTCACTCGTTAGTATTAGCCTGCGCCCATAGTTTTCCGATAGCGTTTAATGTATCGGGAAGCGATTGAATATGCAATAGATTAGAAGTAATTTGATATTTTGCGCCCGTAGCTTAATGAGCACATCATTTTTTCAAGCACGAAGTACGCAGTAAAAATGATAATGCGAATTAACCCCGCAGCGCTTCTTGTAAATTTTCTGTGAAAATTTATGAGATATTTTAGGCGCAAGGGGTATGTGGTGTGATGATTGTGTTTCCCGTTCTTTAGAAAATTTGCGCCCGTAGCTCAATTGGATAGAGCAACTGCCTTCTAAGCAGTAGGTTGCGTGTTCAATTCACGCCGGGCGCGTATAATTATTAGTGTTCGCTTGATATACTATTTTACGCCATAAAATTCTTGATGTAGCACACAAAGAGGAGAGCAATATTCTATGAGCCAAACGGACGGGAAAATCCTTCGTGATAAGAAATGGAGAGGCATCCTTGTTATTCTAGCTGTACTGGTGGTGTTGGTTGTGATGCTCCATGTCGGCCTCTTTATTTTTCTTAACCGCAATGGCAAAAACATTCTTATCCAGGCGGTAAAGAATAATTTTGGTGTCGTATCGGAAGTAGAAAGCGTTTCTTTTCGTTTCCCCTTCACGGTAGTCGTGAATAATTTTAAATGCGGAGATTTATCGTTCGTTAAGGCGGATGTTTCTTTAGGGGTATTCAACCCTTTTACTCATTATATCAATTTGCATAAGGTTTATGTGGATCGTCTTCGTTTAGGAATTAAGGTAGAAAAAGACAAGATACGTATTGAGCCGCTTTTAACCGAAAAACTTCATCCGGAGCAAACAGAAGAAAAGAATACGCAAGCATTGCCAATTGATAAGGCTGAGAAAATAAAAAAGCAAAACGTTTCTTTTCGTATCGGAAGATTCTACCTCAAAAATGCTTCGGTGGAAGTCACCGATGCCACCAAAGATGTGCCGATACATTTTATATTGCGCGATGTTAACCTCCAGGTTAAACGTTTTGTCTATCCAGAATTGGAGAAGTTTTATGCAACTTTTAATGCATCTTTAACGAAAGAAGGGCTTCTTCTCGATAATTTAGTGGCTGTGCACGGATGGATAGATTACGCGCATCGGAATATGGATGTAAAGTTTGAGGTGAATAAGCTTGCTTATTCGGTTATTGCCCGGTATCTTCCGCCCTTTTGGTATCCCGAAAACTTAGGCATTAAAGAGGGGTTTTTTTCTCTTGATGCAAGCTTTAAATCCGTAAAGAACGATTTGGTTGTCGATGGTGTTTTGTCCTTAGACCAGGTTGATTTTAATGAAATTCCGGAGAAAAAAACAAATTCCGATTTTTTACGTACCATTATCGCGCTTCTGAAAGGAAATAGCGAAAAAGCAACGCTTCCTATCCGGCTAAAAGCGAAAATGGATTCCTTTAAGCTTGATTTTTCCAGTTTGCAATCGGAATTTCAGAACAAAGTTAAGCTGGATGTGGGTACTATTATTTTTAAGGTGTTAGATAAAACAGCAAATAAAACAAAAGAAAAACCAGCCGAAGGTACTGGCACTATCGAAAAGATTACCGAAGAGGTAACAGTTCCAGTCAAAGATGCTGCTCCGGCAGCGAATTCCTCCAGCGAGGCCGTAAAACAGGCAGAGAATAAGATCGATAATGTTACTAAGCCCACTGAAGAAAAGCAGGCGACAAGTGCTACTGAAGCCAAAACTAATAACCCGGTAGAGGAGAAGGCACGAGACCAAGGCAGTGCTGTTGTTCAGCCGCAATAATAGTTTCATGATGTTGCGTTTTGAGGATATAACCGGATTCAATACATGTGGCATGTTTATATCGTCAAAGGTAGTGAAGGCTGTTTATATACCGGAATAGCTAACAACTTAGAAAACAGAATTAAGCAGTACAATCGTGGCTGTGGTTGTAAGTTTACAAAACCTAGAATTCCTGTTACATTAGTATATTGCAAGTGGCGGTCTTCAAGGGGGCGCGCTTTAACCCGTGAAGCCGCGATTAAGCGTCTCACTAGAAACGAAAAGCTAGAGCTTATTGGCAAATAATCCTGAGCGTAAGCGAAGGATTTAATATGTAGATAGGCATCTCGGATACATATCCTCGATGCCTAAAAAAATTAAGAAATATTTCTATATACTGACATTTTTTTCGGTGGGCGTAGCTCAGTTGGCTAGAGCCCTTGACTGTGGCTCAAGGTGTCGCGGGTTCAAATCCCGTCGCCTACCCCAGTAATTTCTCCGCCTGAAAAATCTTTAAGGTAATTATTTTGAGCGGATTATTGATTTTATAAGTTCTTCACTAATTACGAGAAGGATAAAATTTTGAAGAACATAAAATTGAACAGCCTATTATTAAGTTACATTATATTTTATACATCTATCGTATATAAGGCATTCATAATTTTAACAACAACAACTTTTCGTATAAGTCCGGCCATATGTTCTCCTGTTTTTTGGTTTTTCTTAGTTTCTCAGATTTTGATTGGAGCTATTATCGCAGCTATTCTTGCCATCATTTTCTATTTAATTTATCGGTTAATAAAAAAGGAAAATTTAACAAAAAATAAAGTCTTGATAATCTTACTTGTAGCTATTTCGGTGTATTTATTTATAACAAAAAAAACATTTCTGTGGATTAGTTAGAAATAGCAACGGACCATAAGGTTATTCAGTCAATAGCTCCAATAATCAGCGAGCCTGCCTGCTGAAGCTTTAGCGTAGGCAGGGAATTACCTCTCTAAAACCCAAATATCTTGCCATAACACCATATTGCCTATATAATTTTTCTATATAAATAGGGAGAGGTTTCCCCTCGGCTCATATTAGAGGGACCCCAATTACTCTTTCTACGGATGGCAAGCTCTACCATATTTGGGGCTACCAATTAAGCTACAAACTCTTGATAGATAAAGGAGGTGGCATGTATAACCCTATACATAGTGAGCGCATCGATTTTAGAAGTGTCCCAATAATCAAGGAGGAGGCGACGACTTCGAGCGGAACCTTTTCCGATAAGGTCACCCGCGTAACGCATTTTAACATGGCTGATGTTCGCCAGCATACGGCCGTGATTAATCCGCTCTACCGTTTCTTCCATCCGCGTGTATTTGGCTATTCACTTCTCTTAGGAGTTTTAATCTCTATATTCGCCATCCCTCTAGTGCTTGTTTTTTGTACGTTGGTATTTGGGGAAACCTTCGCTAGTAAGCATGAGGATCTTTTATCTCGGATGGGATTTTTATTGGCACTTTCCCTTTCCTACTTGATAGCAATAAGCATAAACCGAGATATCTTTCTTGAGAGATATGCCACGAAAGAACGCGGCACTCCAGGCAAGAAATTACGCTGCGTAAAGGAAAAAGATTGGCTATCTTTTGTGAGTAATGTAACCAGATTTCCGTTATAATTTATAATAATTCACCAAGGGTCGTAGCCAGTCTGTTAAAGTAAAGAGGTCTCACTTATTGAACAGGGGAAGGGCCCTATTTTTATAAAAAGGTTATAAAAAGAGACTCCTTATATTATGTGCTGGTAAAGAAAGGGAAGTAAAATGAGTATATTCAACAGATTTCTATTAGGTCTTGTCCTGGTGCTAACGTTAACTAGCCAGACATTATATGCCCAGCAAGGTGACGCTGACACAAAGAAACTCGCCGAGATCCGAGCTAAGGCCGAGAAAGGCGATGCCAAAGCCCAGTGGGAATTGGGTAAAGCATTCTCTAACGGCGAGTTTGGGCTGGAGAAGGATTGGCAGGAAGCGGTGAAGTGGATTCGTAAGGCCGCCGAACAGAATGACGCCGTTGCTCAAGATAGTCTGGGTTTTTGCTACAGATATGGCCAAGGCGTGGCGCAGGATACGGTGGAAGCGGTAAAGTGGTTTCGTAAGGCCGCCGAACAGAATGACGCTATGTCTCAATTCAACCTAGGTTGCTGTTATTACTATGGCACTGGTGTGGCGAAGGATGATGTGGAGGCGGTAAAGTGGTTTCGTAAGGCCGCCGAACAGAATTCTGCCCTAGCTCAAAGTAATCTGGGTGAATGCTACTTCAGGGGCATAGGTGTGGCGAAGGATATGAAGGAGGCCTACAGGTGGTTCTTGTTGGCCGCGGCACAAGGTGATGAAGATGCAAAGGGCCGCGTGAGGCATCTTGAAAAGAAACTGAAAAAGGATCAAATTGCAGAAGTAAAGAAACAAGTGGCTGAATGGACCGAACAGCACAAGAAAGCCACTAACTAAAAGGAGTTGCCATGAAATTATCTTTACCAAGTTCTGAACCGCACCGCCTAACAAAATTCAGAGAAATGATTGCTATGGGTTCCTTTTGCGTTTTATTAATATTGGGGATGTCTGGTTGTGCGACATTGTCGATTGACCCTATTACGGGGTTTACTCCGAATGAACAAGAAGGGGTCGTTTTTGGCCAGATGCAGCTTATGACCGATGGTAACCTTATTCGCTACTATGGCGATATAGGTCTTTTAGGTATAAATTCTCCTCAGAGTATACTTACTTACATCTGCGCTTACTCTGATCCGAAATCGGTCAAATACGGACTGCCCCTAGGGGAACGAGCTTTCAAAACTCTGATAGCCGACGAAGGTTATTTTTCAGCCAAATTACCGGTGGGCAGATATTACATTAAAATGTTTGTATATTGTGTACCTATAACGTGGCATTTTCCTCAAGGTTGGAGCACCTATGTGCCAGGTCCTGGTTTCAAGCAGCACGATCCAAAAGTTATCATTTTTGATGTTTTACCAAACAAGGCTACCTATATCGGAACATACATCCACCGATCAGACAGCGACAATGATCCGAAAAATACTACGGGGAGGATCCTTAAGTTGAGGGTCGTCGATGAATACGACAAATGCAAGGCCGTTTTTTTGGCTAAGTATCCGCAGGTGGGACAATCAGCTGTTTCAAGAATTGCCACGTTCATACCTTATGAGAACCAGAAGCAGAAGGCCAAGGACGTGAATTCTGCGGACCAAACGAAGAGGGCTCAGGCTAGTAAGGCCGCAATGGACGAGTTCAGCTCGGTGGCCAGCGCGGCCTCAATCACGGCCGCCAATATCACCGCCGATCTTCGCGAAGCCGGGAATAAAACAACGAATAACGCGCCGGTATCGCCGGAGGCAAAAATGCGCGAAGTTCTGCGCGGTTACAAGATTGGCGTGACCACCTACAAGAAGTGTATGAGTGACGTAACGGCGGGGTCATGGGAAATGAATTTTGGTGGTATGGGAATGGAAGTGTTATCGGGGAGAGTTACTCTGAGCATGGCCGTTGGCATCGGTGGACGCGACGTATGCGAGTTGGTATTCGAGGGCGATAATCCGCAACAAACTGGAACAGGAAAGACGCCCAACTTCGACAAATTCTTTTTGAAAGAGATTACATTCAAGCCATAAGGGTTCTATAGATCGCGTCATAGGGATTTTTTGTATCGCAGCGGGGTTGTTCTTTTCTTGTTGTCGAGATATATTGCGCAATAAAAGGAGATGAAATGTCGAGTCTTCTATGTAAACTCGGATTGCACGCGTGGGGAAAGTGTTCAGACCAACCAGGAAGGCACGACACTAAGCAGTGTGGCAGTGGTTGTTCTTGTAGCTGTATTCGAGAAGGCTGTGGGGCAACTCGCCATAAGTGGGGGCAGGGGTTTAGGCGCTGCGAATGCCTTCGCTTTCCTTGCCAGGCACGTAACCATATGTGGAATGGTTGTCAGTGTATCAACCCCGGGTGTGGCGGAAAACGCGACGCGCAGCACGTCTGGGATGGATGCAAGTGTGTAACCTGTGGTAAAGAACGAGACGAAGGCCACAAATGGGATGGGTGCAAATGCTCAACTTGCGGTAAGGAGCGGGATGAAAGTCACCAATGGAAAGATTGCAAGTGCTCGATATGCAGGAAGACCCGCGAGCAAGAACACAACTGGGATGGATGTAGATGCGCAGTGTGTTTCAAGATACGTAATCAAGAGCATTCGTGGACTAATGGAAGATGCTCAAGGTGCGGGAAGTTCAACTTCTCGTCGCTTGAAGAGGCCCTTCCTTTTATGAAGCAATACGAGAGCATGGAAATCTTCAAGAGGCCAGGGCTGATCTCTGCCATTACTGACCTCCACGCCTCCTGCGATGAAAATGCGAAGCGGCTGGTTATCCAGGGGCTGCTTGACATCTTGCGCGTTCTTCCGTCACCGCCACTTGACGACGCCACCTTTTCGACCATCTGTGCTGCAATTGCAGCATTCGGATGCATCGGCGATGATTCCTCAGAGGTTCTAGATTGTCTCGATTCGTTTGTCACACGAGATCCTAACTATCGTGCTATCGAGATTCTTGGTGAGCTCGCGGAAAAGTCAGATGCCGCATTGTCGCGACTCCTAGCTTGGCATCGCCGCGTTGATAAGGCACAGGTGGCTGGATACTCACTGATAAATATTAGACGTGAATCGATGGCTATTGTAGATAGTTTTCGTCGTCTGTTGAACGACGGTAGATATGACAGTTACGTTCAGGAAACGGCTCGGAAGTTCTTTGACAAACACCCACAGTACAAATGAGCACCGAACGCTACGGCTGGTGCTTAAGAAATGGCAGACGCCTTATGATACATTTACACAATGTCAAGCTGTTGGAATGTTCATCAATCTAAATTATTTCTTTCCGCAAAATAATCCTGCGCCGGTCCGAGTGCAACGATATACTGCTTGAAAAGCTAAATGTTATTTGTTGTGGTTTCAGGGAAATGGTACGGCCGTTAAGTTCAAACGTTGGCAAAGAAAGGAGAATAGACAATGAGCAACTGGAAGTTGGAATCAGGTGATTTTTGTGCGCAGGAGGCTGACAAGAAAGGATTTGTTCGCTATGGAACAGCGGGTGTTGCGGTTGCCACATGGACTTCAAAGGACAAAGCGCCATTATCCGTCCATCTATCGGGATATGTCACTTGTCCGAATTGTCAGGCTCCGGCGTCGTTCGAGATGGACTGTGAAACAGGTTTTGATCGTCCTGGTGGACCAAAAGTGGCATGTTCCAAGTGCTCAAGCCGGGTTGATCTCTCTGTGTGGGCAAGACAGAACGATGGCGCACCACGATTATTTGTGACAGCGATGGTATTCTCTCGCGCCAGCGGAAGCGGATCATCGTTACCTGTCGTCACAATAGATGGTGTATCCGACGCCACGAAACAGCACAAGCAAACTCCCACAGTCGTGGTAAAAGCTCCATTGATCTCTGGCAAGGATTCTGTAACTGCGCATGAGAAGGTTCTGCGGTTCGTCGTCACGGAGGCATTCGAGAAACCCGCATCCGCAATCATCAACAAGATAATTGAAACACTCGACAGGCCGTTGTCAGATAGGGAAATCCAAATCATCACTGCGAGTCTGTGGGTTGTCTATTGCCGTTGGGGTTTGCTAAGCGATGATATAATTAAGTTTGATGTCATAATGAAGACAGTGACTCGATATCCGGGCGCGTTCACTGAATTCACTGGGCAAGGTATGGACGGAACAAACTGGGAGCGCGAGGGTCAGGTCGCTGATGACGCGCACCAATTACTCAAGGAGAACCGACTATCCGAAGCCGCTGTGGCCCTGCGTCGGTCTTCGCTTTTGCAGGTCTCAAAAATAATCCAATACTGGCAGTCTCCCACCAATTCATTTTCGACTGATGAATTTCTCAATCTTATTTTGTTCGCGGGATATCGGATGGCAACTCAAAGTTCGTCTAATGCACAACAAAATAAAGCAACTAATCAGGTTACTAATATTGTTAACGAAAAAGTAACTAAGCCTGGAAGTAATTGGTGGCAGTTTTGGAAACGTTGATCTAAGGGGATGCCCCCCAGGTGCCAGGATTAAGAGAAGTAATAGTATATAAATTAAGTAGTTGCAAAATAGATTTTCAAATAAGGTGTTCCTTTGGGGAACGTCCCACAAAGTGAGGCGTGACGCTGGCACTAAGAGATTATGTGGATTATCTAAAAGGAGATGATACTATGACGCGACTGCGCAATGTGTTCATCAGGGCACTATCTCTGATTGGGGACAAGAAACCTGCCAATCAACTTCTGTCTGAAGCATGTAAGATGTTGCACGAAAAACAACGGTTTGCATATGTGCTCGATGAAGTGCGGTGTGCGCTCAATGCCGGTGCTGATGTAAACATCAAAGATCAACACGGTTACACTCCACTTGACCGAGCATTGTCGTCTAACGCTACAGAGTTAGTGATGATGCTGTATCAAAAGGGAGCTGATGTATCTACCCATGAATGGACTCCTCTGATGTGTGCCATATGGAAGGGGGAAGACGATCTGCTCAGTCGCGCCATCAAGGAGAGCGCAAACATCAACTCATTTGACAAGGATGGGTTCACGGCTCTTCATCATGTGGTTCTTGCCTACCGACACAATGCCATCATCGGACTGCTTGATCACGGCGTCGATGTTAATGGTCGAAAGGAAGACAGGAATCCTACACCGCTGATTCTTGCGGCCGAGATCGGTGACGCGGAGTCTGTTCGGGTGCTATTGGGCAGAGGTGCGGATGTAAAGGCAAAGAGAAGGTACGGACATGACGCGCTTGGCGGCGCCTGCGATGCACAGCATGAGGATATTATGAGGCTCCTTCTGGACGCCGGAGCACCAGTTGATTCTGACAATGCGCAAGGGTGGACACCATTGATGGTTGCATCATCAAGGGGAGACACTCCCACAGTGCAATTTCTCATCGAGAGGGGAGCGTGCGTGAGAGTGACGAGCGGATTCAATAATGGCAATGAGACGGCATTGACGTTGGCGAGTAAACATGGTCACCACGACACGATTGCGGTTCTGCTGGCCAACGGTGCTGACCCCAACGAGAAAAACACTATCACTCTGCTGCAAGAGGCGGCCTTGCAGGAGAGACAGGAGGGTCGGCGGTCTCGCGTCGATAAGGGATGGAGATAATTTATAACACGTTAAAGAATAATTGAGTCTTTGAAGATTTTACACAATTCAAATTAGTAGGTGCGTAAGGTACGCACTGGAGTAGGATTATTTGACTTTTAACATAGGAGTAAGTAATGATCGGCCGATTCTTCCGGTATGTGATGGACAGATTGTCGCTAATGCGCCAAACTACAATTGTAAACGTCGTGATTAGTGCCGGACCAAGGCAATGGCACAGCGCAGCAGAGGCGGTTAAGATTCTCACCGATTCAGGCTTCATCCGCAAGGTGGCAATCGAGGCCAGTGGTTGCGAGGTTCGTACCGCAGCGATTCGCAGGCTGACGGATCAGAGCCTCCTGGCAAAGATTGCGATTGAAACCGATGGAGCCATTGATACTCATGCCGCAGTCGATACGTTAACGGATCAGGATAGGCTTGCGGATGTTGCCATCACTGCGAAAGTCGCTGAAATTCGTCAACGCGCTTTTCGGAAGTTAACGTCCGAAATGGCGATTACCCGAGTTGCTCTTGAGGCCAAGGATTATAAGCAATGGACTGCATCTCCCGTAACGCGATTGATCGCACCTCCCGCATCCGTAAACGTAGCCGTGACACCGGCACCGCTCAAGTGCGAGTTCTTCTTTGAGGCTCACGCCGTCGGTTCTGGCCTAGGCGTTCCTTCGCTCGAAGTCGTACAAAATGTCATTGATAATGCGGATCGCGAGCTGGAACTCAACGGAAAATTGAAAACCTTATGTAGACATGCTTCACCGCAGTTTGTTTTCGTTCGGGTAATGTCTGATGAAGAGTGGAAGTATTTTCTCAATGCCCGCGTTGGGCACTCAAATTGGTCTCGTTGGTTTGGGGTTAACTCAGGCAATCGGTATAATGTCATTTACTATGAGAAATAGATGTGCCAATAGATGCAGCAACAGTTGATGAACTCAGGACGAGTATAACCACAGCATGTCAAACTAAGAAAGGAGGCTAGCATGCCAAGGCATCCCGTAATAATCAGCGCCAACGAAGTGCGTAATCATGATCCTATCAAAGCTGCCGAGATAGTCGAAGAATTAATACTAAAAGGAGATTTAACCGCTCCCGCCGGAGGAGCATATGACCTTCTGGGACAGATTTACCTGAAGGCTGGCGATCTGTTGAGCGCTAAAGATTCGTTTCTAAAAAACCTGGAAATCTACCCGGACTCTGACGGAACGTTTTGCTACATGGGATTGATTGAACAAATTTTGGGAAACTCATCAAAGGCTCAGGAGTGGTACGGTAAATGCCCCGATCGAGGATTTAATCCTCCTTATGTCGATACGATTCGTTCCACTCACGCCAAATGGCAAGTGGCGCATCCAGACGCAAAAAGCCGGATTATGATGCTTGCCTCCGGAACAAAACCGCCATCATTGGGATCGGTAGTCTCCGTAGCCCAAGAGAGCGCGCCCCCACCGGACAAATCGCAAATCAAAGCTAATCTGGTAGCCCAGTTGCAGAAACTACAGGCCAACGATCCTCATCTCGCTCTTGCTCTTGCCGAAAGCATGGTTAAGCAGGGCTTTGAGGATGTTAAGGTCGGCGATCTTGCTCTCAAAGACTTTATCTCGCATATGAAGCAGGTCATCTTGTCGCCGGAACATTTCAAAGCAGAAAAAGATCCAACATATTTGAGCATGAAGGCTGACATTGCCTCCCGTGAATACATCCGGCGGCTTGGTTTTCCGTCCGTTGCGGAGAGTATATCAAGCGGAAAAGCGCGTAAGGAAATTGGCGATCAGTATGTGAAAACAGCGCTAACAGTGATGAAGGAAAACAGGGTCATTCGGGATACATCGTTATCAGGCGTGGTACTTCCTTCTGAACCAACTGCAGCGACTATTGTTGAAATCCCGCTCTATGGGCCATGCAAAGGGCTAACCCTTAAAATCAGCGCGACAGACTTTGTTTACTTGTCGGAGCTTTTCAAGGCACAGCCTCAGACAGGGGGGTGCTTCATCGCCACCGCCTGTTATGGTTCATACGATCATCCTGCTGTGAAGGACTTCCGGTGGTTCCGTGATAATTATTTGGATTTAACTCTTTTTGGCCGGCTGTTCATCAAATCATACTACAGGTTGTCGCCGTGTTTCGCTGATTATCTCCAAGTACGGCCAAGGATAGCATCATTTTTCCGCGTAGTAATTTTAAACCCTCTTCGTGGTGTTGTATACATGTTGGAGAGGAGGAAATATAGATGAACAGTCGCGCTGAGTATTTGCGCATGAGGGCCCCGTAAAACTTGGAAGGCGACGTCTCCAATAACAACTTAGCAACAGGAAAGGAGGAAGCAATGGGTTTCTTTAGTAATCTGTTTGGAAATAGACGATCAGTAGCAAAGTGCAAGGTGGAATTCGATACAAACGGGAAAGTTCAGAACATTGAGGTGCCAGAGGGTCAGTGGAAAGGGGAACGGAAGGGATCAGCACAGTATTACACCCAGAATGCGGGTAGTTTGTTTCACGCAAATGAGTTATTAAAGAAAGTCAATTCGATACCCCAAATGACTTACTACGTAGTTATTACGCCAGACGGATCTCTTGGCCGCGACATCCAAGGCTTCTACACAGAAGCATCCATCAAGACAAAGAATATATCAGTTGAAGTAAGCGGTGTCAGGCAACAAGTAGTTGAATCATTAAGCTTGACTGGGTTCGGAAATATGATCGCGAATCATAACACTGTTGCTCAGTTGAAATCACAAGGGCAGTACGCAAAACTCATTCTTCAAATGAAATGTGGAAAATGTGGTTATGAGTCGCCAATTGAAACAGAACCTGGCTCATTCGTTAGGGAATGCTACTGCTGTGGAACTGAAAACAAGAGTTCAAGAGGAAACATTACTGTCTATTCTGGTTCGCGAAAGGTCGAAATATAAGCATGGCAGATGAGGTTAGCGAGATGTGTTGCTTATCCAGTGCATGGGTCGTCAGGTTCATGCAAGCGTTATGTGAAAACAAAAGGAGGATACAAGATGGATAGTATTAAAGAATTCTTTCCTTATGCTCAGCTCATAGTGGGAATTATAGCGGGAATTATATCGAGTATTCTCGCCGTTGTCCTTGCGATCTCGATCAGAAATTTCATTGGGAAGGGATGGTTGGTCGCATCCACTGTTATCACGCTTGTGGTGTGGTCCGGTTCTAAGATCATTCACCTCATTGCCACACTCTTACGCTATCCGATTGCGGCCGTAGCGAATTGGTATGGCGTGTTGAATTTACTAGGCACATTGGGCGTGGTTTGCTTCGGATTATTTCTTTTTTCTAACTGGAGTGTATCACGCATGAAACTTAATGTGAAAGCCCTTCTCTTTTCCTTTTCCGGCCGTATACCGCGATCTGCCTTTTGGATATCATTACTCATTCTGTCTCCGTTAAACTCGATCTTTGGGTTTATTCCATTTATAACAGCGCAAGCCCACGGACCGCTGAGAATGGCCCTTTGGTTGGTATTTGCGGGCTGGTTAGTTTTGAGTATTTGGATTGCTTTCGCTATATATACAAAGCGCTGGCATGATTGTTCGAGATCCGGCTGGATGTCGCTAATATTACTTATTCCGATTTTTGGGGCTTTATGGTTTGTGGGATATCTTGGATTTGTTCGAGGCACACATGGCCACAATCAGTATGGAGACGACTCCCTGGATACTCATACGGTCTGATGATTAATATTACGAGAAATGCCTAACAACGCGGTTGTGCGACGTGGATTAGTGTGCGCGTTAATCGCAATGCACAAGAGATTTAAAAAAATTAAAACTGCATATCTTGCCATAACACCACATTATGTATATAATTCTCTAATATAAATAGGGAGAGGTTTCCCCTTGTGAAATACAAGAGGGACCCCAGAGTTTTTCAAAGATACACCAAAAATACATCAAATTTTCTTCCTTGCCTCCCGTCCCAAGAGTGCTAAACTACGATAGTTAGGTACGTGTCCTCGGAATTAGAATTACTGCAGTTTACGCGGTGCGGCGCCGCGAAACTGAGTGCGTGCGTTAGACAGAACAAGAAGGAGAAGAAATATGATCTGGTTTCGCTCAAGTCCGGAAAAGCGACTGCGAAAGGCGGCAAACGCAGGGAGTGCGAGTGAAGTCCTGTCATTACTCCGCGAAGGTGCGGATCCCGACAAGAAATCATTCCTTGGCGATACCCCTCTGGTGATCGCGGCACGAAAGGGGCATCTGTCTGTTGTCGAAGCACTACTGAACAGCTCTGCGGCCGTCGACGTTCAGGATATCAACGGTTTCACGGCACTCATGCGCGCGACACTCGCCAATCGTCGCGATATTGTAGAGTTCTTGCTTTCACGGGGAGCAAACCATGATAAGGTTTCCAATGAAGGGAAAACCGCCCTCATGTTTGCCGTGGAGAAGGGCCACAAGGAAGTTGTCACCGCCCTTTTGGCTGCGGGAGCAACCCCTGACCTTCAAGCGCCGCGTCCAGCAGGGGGCAAGGGGCCAACCCCTCTGATGTATACCATACTCAACAACCACACTGACATTGTTGATATGTTGATCCGGGCAGGAGGCAACATCAATGCGACATGCCACGACCAGTCCACAGCACTCATGTGGGCGGCGCATTCTGGTAATGAAGAAATCATCCGCGCATTGGTTGCCACAGGTGCAGATCCTAATTTGAAAGACAAAGATGGGAGGACGGCTCTGGGATACGCGGTAGCACCAGGACATGCTCGGGTGGTGTCAGCACTGATTAACGCGGGGGCCGATGTCAACATTGACTTCGGGCGGGGGATCACCTCGCTGGCGCTAGCTGTGTATGGCAATCATGCCAGCATAGTGTCCAACTTGCTCGAGGCGGGTGCCACAACAAGTGGCAAGTTGCCTGACGGAGAGACTCTGTTGGGGATTGCCCGTAGAAATGGAAACGAGCAAGTCGCACAACTGCTGACGCGCCATGGTGCGAAATCAACATAGCCCAGAATCAGGGGGCACAATACTAATTATCTTGACAGAGATAAGTTAAATGTCTAAAATCTGTCCGTGGCAAGGATAGCAATAGTAGTTGTTCCTGCATTTCCCTACCATCATATAATCCAAAGAGGCAATCGCAGGCAAAAAATTACCGGATATTTTGGACAATTTACGCGAGGAATTACCTCTCTAAAACCCAAATATCTTGTCATAACGCCACATTGCCTATATAATTCTTCTATATAAATAGGGAGAGGTTTCCCCTCGGCTCATACGAGAGGGACCCCGGTAATATTGTTCTCCTCCCAGAATGGGAGAGGTTAGAGGCTATTGATCAAATACGGTCAATAGCCTTTTTTATCTTTTGCTGCGTTAGAGACTTAGGATACCGCATTTATTTGCTGCATTCGATTATATCCGGACCGCACAGTTATTGTTGCGCACGTTCAGCGATTCGATAGAATACGAAAAAAATAGCTTGACAATTTAAAGTTATACTTTAAAATAGCAAGTATGTATATAAAGCGACTGGTTGAAAAAACATTAAAAGAGGCCGTTCAGTCTTTCCCCGCTGTTTTTATCGGCGGGCCGAGACGGTCGGGTAAAACGACATTGTCAAAGTCGTTTCTTAAGGGGTATAACTATGTGCTTCTTGATGAGATGGACGTGCGAGCGCTCGCCATCGAAGACCCGCGCGGCTTCCTGGAAAAATATCCGCCCCCTGTAATAATTGACGAAATTCAGAATGCTCCCGGGCTTTTATCTCATATTAAAGCCCGTATTGAAGATAATAAAAAACCTGGTCAGTGGGTTTTAACAGGCTCTCAGCAATGGACCTTGATGAAAGGTATCAGTGAAACCTTAGCTGGCCGCATTGCGATTTTACATTTATTCCCTTTTTCCTTGGAAGAGATGCAGAAGAATACAAGGTTTCAGCTAAGCGAGGCCGGTGGATTTATAAATAGCCTTTTCCATGTCAAGAAACTTCCTGATAAGGTTATGCCGTTTGGTAGGTGGATTTTAGAAGGGGGATACCCTGAAGTAGTGCTTAATAGTAAAGTATCGCGCAAGCTTTGGTTTTCCAGTTATCTGCAGACTTACGTTGACCGGGACGTCCGCGGATATATAAAGCAGTCGAATCTTCATGATTTTGAACGATTTGTAAAGCTTTTGGCCTCGCGTACTGCCCAGGAGCTTAATTGTTCGACACTTTCGCGAGACATTGGCGTTTCGGTACCCACAATAAAATCGTGGCTTACTCTTTTAGAGGCAAGCGGCCTCATTTTTTTCTTGATGCCTTATCATAGGAACTTCGGCAAGAGACTTATAAAAGCTCCAAAGTGCTATTTTATCGATACAGGTCTTGTTTCGTATCTTGTCGGGCTCCAGGATGAAACACATGCGCTTGAGGGCCCTATGGGTGGAGCGCTTTTTGAAACGTCATGCGTTTCTCAATTCTATAAGCGTTTTTCTGCTTTTGTCGATCCTTGCTCACTTTATTATTACCGTAGTACGGACGGGTTGGAGGTAGATCTTTTGATTGAAACTGGCAAAACGATTTATCCTATCGAAATAAAATTGTCTTCGACCATTGATTATGGGCACGTGGGCCCCTTAATAAAGTGGCTTGAAATTTCACATAGTAAAGATGCCCGCGGCTTAGTTGTTTCTACCTCCAAACAATTGGGAGTCGTGGGAAAGAACATAGTGAATTGTCACTATTCTTTGATTTAGATCGGGTCTTCTTATGTTGCAATTACATGGTGCAACTGGTGATGTCAAAACATAACATCCAAAGTTAAATTATGACAGGATATAAGATAACTCAAGAAGCGGGCAGGGGTATGATTTCAGATACTTTCCAGTAATATGCTTCCGCAAGACTCATCCCATAAGCGCCACGAAATTTTACAATCCATCCAGAAGTTAGATTCGGATATTTTCTCCCTTAATCAGCAGAAACAGCAGCTACTCCGCGAACTAAAATCCATCCCGATAAGCGAACGTCCAGTCACTATTTCAGAAGAAATTTCTTCCGAAGAAAAAGCAAAATTATTCAAAGAATTATTTCGCGGGAGGACGGATGTATACGCGAAGCGCTGGCTAAGCAGAAAAACTGGCAAATCTGGCTATAGCCCTGTCTGCAAAAATGAATGGGTGCCTAAGATTTGCCAGCGGGCAACAGTCAGACGTTCCGTATGCCCCAATAGGGAATTACTGCCTTTTGATGACTCCGCGATCTCAAAGCATTTAAACGGCAGTCTTGTGGTAGGGATTTATCCTCTGCTGGACGGAGATACTTGTTATTTCCTCGCTGTAGATTTTGACAAAGAGGGTTGGCAGGATAATATTATCGCTTTTAAGCAAACTTGTTCTGAAAATAACGTTCCTGTGGCTATAGAGTGTTCGCGTTCGGGAAATGGCGCGCACGCGTGGATATTTTTTGAGGATAAGCTTCCGGCATTTACTGTGCGGCGGCTAGGTTCATTTTTGCTTACCGAGACTATGTCTAAACATTACCAGTTGGATATGAAAAGCTACGATTGTCTATTTCCTAACCAGGATACCCTGCCGAAGGGCGGTTTTGGTAACTTAATAGCTTTGCCATTACAAAAAGAAGCATCTAGGTTCGGCAACAGCCTGTTTGTTGACGATAACTTTAAGCCATATCCTGATCAGTGGAGTTTTTTAAGCTCTATTAAAAAGATACCTCTTGGCGAGGCGGAGCATTTGGCGAATAATGCGGCTGCACAAGGTAAAGTTATCGGTGTGCGTATAAGCCCAACAGAGGAGGCCGATCCGCCTTGGTTGCGTTTGCCTTCCGGTAAGAAGCGATACTTACCGGTCATAGGTAATTTGCCAGAGAGCGTTGAGCTGATTGTTGCGAACAGAGTGTATATAAAGACCGATATTTTGTCTTCGATGTTATTGAATCAGCTTAAGCGTTTAGCCGCTTTTCAAAATCCCGAATTCTATCGCCGTCAGAACCTGCGATTATCAACGTCATTAACCCCGCGAGCCATATGTTGTTCAGAAATCATGGATGGTTATCTTTCGTTGCCAAGAGGTTGCCTTGATGATATCTGCTGTGTATTAAACGAATATGGTATTAAGGCAGAAATCAAAGATAAGAGAGTTTTGGGCATAACGAAGCGGCTCTGGTTTCATGGCAAGCTTACTAAAGAGCAAAAACCGGCAGCGAAGTCGATCCTGTCTTCTGAAATAGGCGTACTATCCGCGCCGCCTGGAACGGGCAAGACTATTCTTGCGATTTATGCTATAGCTAAACGTAAAATAAATACTCTTATCTTGGTTCATCGTAAGCCGTTGATGGAGCAGTGGCGCAAACAATTATCAGATTTTTTAGGTTTAGATGTTGAGAAGATCGGCCAGATTGGCGGCGGCAAGGATAAAGCTACCGGTGTGTTGGATGTTGCTATGATACAAAGCCTGGAAAATAAAGGTAGCGTAGATGACCGTGTAGCCGATTACGGTTTTGTGATAGTCGACGAGTGTCATCATATCAGCGCGGTATCCTTTGAGCGGGTAATGACGGAAGCAAAGGCCAAATTTGTTTTAGGCTTGACGGCAACTCCTTACCGCAGAGACGGTCAGCAGCCCATTATCCATATGCAATGCGGCCCGATTATCCATCAAATAAAAAATCAGGAGGTTAATCAGGTTTTTTCGGATTGTTTTGTTATGCCACGGATTACTTTATTTGATTGTGAGTGGAATGAAAGATCCAATATTTATGAGCTTTGGCCTAAGCTTGTGATGGATGTTAAGCGAAACGAAATGATTGTGAACGATATTAAGAAAGCGGTAGCCGAAGGAAGATTTCCGCTAATTCTTACCGAACGCAAAGAGCATCTTGCGATTTTGGAGGAGATGTTGAAACCTCATATTAAAAACTTAGGTGTTTTATACGGCGGTATCGGCATAAAGGAATGCCGAAAGGTTTTTGATAAACTTAATTCTTCAGACGATGCGCCCAAAGCGCTATTGGCTACTGGCGCGTACATCGGAGAGGGGTTTGACGATCCCAGACTTGATACGCTTTTCATAGCTATGCCGATAGCGTTCAAAGGCAAGGTTATTCAATATGCAGGGCGTCTGCATCGTAAACACCACACTAAAACCGACATTCGTATATACGATTATGTTGACCAGAAAGTTTCGGTATTGGCAGCAATGTATAAGAAGCGCCTGAAAGCTTATAAGACCATGGGCTATGAGATTAAAGATGAAGGCCTTCTTATTGAAGGTACTCTGTTGCAGGAGCTTTGTCCGGTATTTTTAACTAGACAGATCGTAACATATTTACTTTAAAAGAGTTAAGAGATTTTGAGAAAAAAATGACCGGACATTTTGGACAAATTACGCGAGGAAATACTTCTCTAAAACCCAAATATCTTGTCATAACGCCACATTGCCTATATAATTCTTCTATATAAATAGGGAGAGGTTTCCCCTCGTGAAATAAGAGCGGGACCCCAGGATTATGCCTCTCGATGTGAGAGGCAAGCGAATGATAGCGCTGATTCTTAAACAGGATCAGCGCTATTTTTATGTCCTAGGGTTTCAAAGGCTTAAGGCATTAACTTCTAGCCAACTCTCCAAAATCTTAGCATCTGTCTTCTCTCGCCGGATAGAGCCTGCCAGCCAGCCATTTTATTCTCAAAAATAGCCCAAAACATCTCTTAGTTTTTACTCGTTAGTTTATGCCATTTTGCCAATTGGCGCAATAATGGGTATTAGAATATAGCCATAAACTAATAAATTGGCTTGAATTTACGCGATAAACTAGAGAGGTTTGGCTTATTTGGTTGGAGTATCGAGCAGTTCCTACCAGAGTTTTTACTGTTCCTACCAGTCCATAGTGTCGATTATAAATTTATCTGACCCGCGAGATTTAACCACCTCAAATTGTATATTTAACGGGGGCAAAAAATGAAACATACTCACGTAATAAAAAGGAGGTGGCTAAGATGAATTTTATTATACCTACTTTAATTCTCTGGGTAACCAATGCTCTTTTGGTGATTCCTTTGGCCAACAAGTGGACAGCACGGCAGTTAAATATCGCAGCCGACACCGATGTTAAAACTCTTCCCGAAGAAAAGAGAAAAGAAATTGAACGCGCGTTTGTAAAAAAATACATATTGACAGACATAATTGTTCTAGGGTTAGTAGGGCTTGTAGGAGGCTTATTGGGTTATTTTTTTATCGGTTTTTCCTTTGAAAAAAGGGGCTGGCCCGGAATGCTTGCTTTTATTTTGGCTAGTTTCCTGGGTTTTACCGCTAAAGGAGGGACCCTTTAGGAGAAGAATTAAAATACAGAAAATATTTATATAGAGTACTCACAGGAAAAGAAATTGATTCCAGTGATTATAAGGCGATTACAGTGATTAGCAAATGATTATAGCTATTAAGAATTACTGTAATCTGTCTTTAAATCGCTGGAATCACCCAAAATTTGGCGGTATTTTTCGTAATTGACGGTAAATTCATAAGGATTATAATAGATTTTGATCTATGGAAAGCAAAATCACCTTTAAGGTTAAAGGCGTAACCGACGTAGGTTTGGTGCGCGAGGATAATGAGGACGACTATGTTATTGCTGAAAAACTTGGTTTATTTATCGTCGCCGATGGTATAGGTGGCCACAACGCAGGTGAAATTGCCAGTAAAACAGCGACAAAGGCAATACTAAATTTCTTTCAAAAAATACCGAAAAAAGATTTATCGGAAGACATAGAAAATAAAACAAACGAAGCAGTTCAGGCAGCCCACCAGCAAATCTTAAACCTATCTTTAACTAACCCAAGCTTGGAAGGCTTAGGCACCACTTTCGTCAGCGCTTTTTTCAAGCAGCCCAATTATTTTTTTATTGCCAATATTGGCGACTCCCGCGCATATTTATTTAAAAATAAAAAGCTTGAGGTATTAAGCCAAGATCACTCGGTAGTTGCGCAATTGGTGCAAAGAGGTGATATAACCCAAGACCAAGCGCGCAATCACCCTTCACGAAACATTGTTACACAGGCACTGGGAATTGATATCAGCATGGGGTGTCATCAGAAAAGAATCGGAGTGAAGGATAGAGATATAATAATACTTTGCAGTGACGGCCTTTGGGATATGCTGGCAGATAAAGCTATTGAAAGGGTAGTCGAGGAGAAGGGGTCTGATCCTCAAAGCCTATGCTTTGCTTTAGTAAATGCCGCCAAAGCTGCAGGCGGAAACGATAATATTACGGTGATTGTAATTTTTGTAAGCGAATGCAAAAAAGATTTGCCGCAGGAAATTTTTGCCCAATTGCAAAAAGAAAAAGTTAATGAGACTTAGATTTTTCTAAGCGCCAGGCTTAGAAAAATCTCTGGTCGAATTAACCCTGAGCGAGGCTAAAAGGCCGAGTCGAAGGGTTAATGTAGTCCCACCGACTTAAGTTGGTGGAGGTCGCTATGCAAACGAAAAATCCGCAAGAAATTTCAGAGCTAATCAGTGAAGCTTCTAAGGGAAACAAAGAAGCTTATGAGAAGCTCTGTCAAAAGTATAAGCAAACTATCAAGGGGTATATTTCTTCGCGTTGTTTTTTCCGGGACGACGCTGTAGCCGTCATAGAGCAAGATACTTGGGTAGCAGTGTGGGAGAAAATTTCTACTTATAAGTCTGAGAAAGCTTCTTTTTATACCTTTGTCTGTTTCTGGGCAGATATTATGGTGAAAAGGTATTTTTCTAAAAGGAAAGAGATTCCAATCTCAGCTCTTATACCGGAAGATAGCGAAGCAACCGCGCAGGATATTATGGATAAACTGTCTTTTGCGACACAGATTTTCCCTTGCGAAGAGTTTTTGGCTAAATGCGAGCAGTTTCTTAAGCTTACTTTTTCCAAGGGCGGCCCGCCGCATCAATTAATTTCCTTTGGCTTCAATAAACTGCTTCGCGGCTGGGGGCCACAGGAGATTGTGGAAAAGCTTTCCCCGGTTTTATTAGAAAAGTTAGCTGGACAGCTGATTTTAAGCTATCAAGAAGAATCTTGCCTTGCTGATTATATAGTAGAAGATTGTTTTAGCCCACTAAAGGGTAAACTCGTAGAAAAAGTCAAAGATGTCCTTAAAGACCAAATATCCAGAGATACTTACGTACAATTACTGGAAAAAAAGGCGGCGGAGACTTTTTTAGAAAACTATTACGGCAAGGACCCCGAACACAATATTTCTGATTGGTCTAATAAGGTAAGCAAAAGGGTAGCAAGGTTATTGCAAACCCGCGATAAATAGAGGGTTGAAAACGTATATATATTAGGTGAAAAACATGGCAAATACCCAGCATCCGGATAAAGAAGAAATTTTTAGTTATATCTGGCAGGAATTATCGCAAGAAAAAGAAATTGAAATTGGCGAACACCTTGCCGATTGTAAACAATGTGTTAAGCTTTCCCGTGAAATATTTAAAACAAAAATTTTCTGGGAGAGTTGGACAGCGAAACTTCATGGAGAGATTTACTGGCAGAAAAAAATCAAAGATAGTTTGCAGGCTGCCTTAGAAGCAGTAGAAGCTCCTGGCCTAAAGGCACGATTAGAGAATTGGATTAGTACTTATAAAGCTAAGGTTAGAGGCGCGCTTGAAATTATTTTGGAGGATGCCAAAGGAATGGGTAAAGTAATTACCGGGCTTCCTAAGGCAATTTTTGCGCCGGATTCTTTGCAATTTGCTTATGTAACGGCAGTGCGCGGCACAAAAGAAGAAGGAAAAATAAAAGTGGTAAGCAAGGATAAAGAAGGAGTCCGGGTAATCACCGATACGATAAATAAAAAAATAATAGTCCAGATAGAGGATACTGCAAAGGTTCCGCCGCTGGTGATGCTTATTTGCGAAAAAGCTAAACCTTTAATAGCTGAGCCCAAGAAAGTTTCAGGAACACGTTTTTATGCTGCTTCTTTTGAAAATATTCCCGCAGGGGAATACACGCTTATTTTTGAACCGGAGGAAAAAGCGAAATGAGTATTTTTGGAAGTTTCATGAAAAAAATGCCCCGCGGCGTTCCCAATGAAATGTTGGAAACAAAGAGGTTTAATGGGATTTTATATAAAAAAGGTGATTTTATCGGAGAGAAGTATGAAGTGTACGAACTACTTGGAATCGGGGGAATGGGCATAGTATATTTGGTATATGCTCATGATTGTAAAGATATTTCCGCCCTCAAGACATTCAAGGATGAATACTTGTTTTCTCCGGATATCCGCGAAGATTTTAAGAAAGAAGCTCTGATATGGGTAAATTTAGGAAGGCACCCTTATATTGTTTCAGCGAAATGGGTTTGGGAGCACGGAGGCAGGCTTTACGTAGCGATGGAATATATACCTAAGCGGGACAACGGATGTGTTAGTTTACACGAGCACATTGTTAATTCTCATGGTTCTTTACCCTTGCAGCAAGTCCTTAAGTGGGCAATCCAATTTTGTTACGGCATGGAGCACGCTTATTGTCACGGTATTCGCTCTCATCGCGATATCAAACCGAGGAACCTGCTTATTACGCCGTACGGAGAATTGAAAGTTTCTGATTTTGGGTTAGCGGTATCGTTGGCCGGCGGTGAGTATAAAAAACGTCAATGGGTAGGCACGCCCGGTTATCTTTCACCAGAGCAAGCACAGGATGCTACGCAGACAGATATTCGTAGCGACATATACAGCTTTGGTTTAGTTTTATGGCAAATGGTAATCGGAAACGAGAATCCTCCTTTTTTTGGGGCTCGCTGGGAAGGGGACACCGATAGATTTATTGCGGATATACGCCTTGGGCAATTGCAGAAATCATTACCTAAAGTTGAAAGCCCGCTCTGGCCCATAATTTACAGGTGTGTTCAACCGGAACCGGGAAATCGTTACCAAAACATAGAGGTGTTAAGGAAAGACTTGCAGGCTTTACTTCGCAGCGAAACCGGCGAAGAGATAAAAATGCCTACACCGGAGGAAATTGATGCGCGAGATTTGAGCGAAAAAGGAGTTTCCCTTGCCGTGCTTGGGCAATATGACGAAGCTGTCGCTTATCATGAAAAAGCTATTTTACTCGAACCTTCGTTGTCTGCAGCTTGGCATAATAAAGGAGCAGCCCATGCCCGTGCCGGTAAATATTCCGAAGCCATGGCGTCGCTTGAGAAAGCGCTAAGCCTTAATGAAGGCCATGCCCCAAGCTGGAATCTCTTAAGTTTTTGCTATAACCGTCTCAGTAATTGGGAAGAGTCATTGAAGGCTGCCGAACGCGCCTTGTCAATTGTCGAATATGCTTCTGCTCTGTGCCATAAGGGAATAGCTTTATTTAACTTGAACCGAGAAGAAGAAGCTTTGTTGTGTTTTCAGAAAGCATTAAAGCTGGACCCAAACAATGTGGAAACACTTTGTTCAACAGCGCGATGTTATTTAGAGACAGGAAAGTTTGGAAATGCGATTCATTCATATGGAAAGGCATTAGAGTTGGATTCCGGAAACGCTACAGCGTGGTATAGTTTAGGTTATATGCTTCATTCATTAAAACATAAGCTTTGGCTCGAGCGTTTACGACAGACGTTTACTGCCGATAAGAATGATTCTACGGAAAAGTTAGATATAACAGCTGAGTACTGGCCAAAGATTTTATCTCATCTAATGAACAAAGATTTAGATGCGGTTGCCTTATTTTGTGTAGAGAAGTCACTTGCGTTAAGGCCGCATGATAAGGACGCCTTATCTTTGAAGAGTGTCATACTAAAACAGGGATAAAAAGAAAAAGGAAAAGATATGGATTCCAAGGCTAGTTTGATAATGGTGGCTATAGATAAAAAAGAAATATCGTCGCAACTCACGAATCGTATTGAGGCCGAAGTTAACCGCAGGGTGGAAGAATTGGTAAGATATGGTGAAAGCTTGCGTTCTCTTCATTCCGATGCAGATCGTTTTAATAGAATAGTACAAGATAAAGATACATTGTCGCATATTGCGAATATTGATATTGTCATAGACGGCTACAATAATGATCCGAGGGAACTCGAAGAAATATCCGAGGTAGTAGATTGGACAAGAGCATGGATGAGGAACCAACCATATGCTCCATATTTCTTATCATGGAATGGCCTAAGCTTGCTTTTCCTTTTGTTTGCGGGCGGTATCCGAATTGGAAATAGACGCTTTCCGGATATGAAATCAGAGCACATGAAGCATTTTTTTGATATTTTGGAAAAGGGGTTACAGTATTTAACAACGCAATATGGTTATCTTTACTCTACACTGCCTTTTGTGACAGCAAAGTTTACGGCAATTGAACTTCATCTTTCTGACGTAAAAAAGAAACTAAATCCGTGGTGGAAAATTTGGAATAAAATATAAGGCATATACCCGTAATTAAATAATCATTAAAATTCAATATGTCTATTTTCGGAAGTTTTTGGAAAAAAGAGCCGCCTAAACCGTCAAAGCCGGATTTATTTAGCAGCTCCTGGAGAGATCAGTGGATAGTGGGATATAAATTTTGCGATCGCTACGAAATACGCACAATGCTCAAGGGCGGCATGGGTGTCGTCTATATCTGCTATGACCATGAAACGAAGGTCGATTACGCCTTAAAAACTTTTAAGGAAGAAGCAGACGATGACTTTGCCGACAAGAATGATTTCTTCGAGAAAGAGGTGACGGTTTGGATCAACATGGGAATATGCCCTAATATTGTCCGCGCCTATGAGGCGGAAAATTTTGAGGGCAGGTTGTTCATCGTCCTGGAATACATTGCGCCAGATGAAATAGGCAGAAACACGCTCACTCATTATCTAGGAGACTTGGATTTACCGCGAGCGCTGAATTTTTCTATTCAATTCTGCCACGGGATGGAATACGCTTATTCAAGAGGCGTTGATGCCCATAGGGATATAAAGCCGGATAATATCATGATCACCGTCGACAAGGTGGTCAAGATAACTGACTTCGGTCTTGCCAAGGCCTTTCAGGAGGTAGAACTTAAAAAAGATATTATTTCCTTAGACGAAAAGCCCGGCTTAAGCACTTTCTTGAACAAAGGAAGGGTAATATGCGGAACGCTACCATATATGGCGCCGGAGCAATTCGACGGCTATGCGGACGCACGGAGCGATGTTTACTCATTCGGCGTCACTCTTTACCAGATGGCTGCGCAAGGCAGACCCCCTTTTAAAGGCCGTAATATCGAAGCGTATGAGAGGATGCACAAATCCGGAGATATCCCATGTCTTTCTTCTAGGCTTTTTCCGGTAATCCAGAAATGTCTGGCCAAAAGGCCGCAGGATAGATTTCAGAGTTTTTCCAGGGTAAGAGAGGAGTTGGAAAAGTTACTGAAGGAAGAGACCGGTCAGGCTATAGCTGCGTCTAAGAAAGAGGACGCGACGCCTACCGATATGTTCAAAAAGGCTTCTTCTTACGAAGCTATCGACAAACCCAACGAGGCAATGGCCTGTTATGATGAGGCGCTTAGTTTCGACCCGGCGTATGCCGAGGCTTGGTATCGTAAAGGCTGTCTCCTGAATAGTCTTTATAAATATTATGATGCCTTAGAATGTCTTGAAAAGGCGATACGGTTGGAGCCCGGCTCCAAACTTGCTAATTTTGCAGAGACAATCAAGTCATGTACATTGAAAGAGGTGGAAAAGATAAGGCCAAGACATTCGGAGTGCGCTGAGGCCTGGGCCACCCAAGGCGACGATTTTCTAAAAAAGTACAATAATCAAGAGGCGGTTGCCTGTTGCAATGAGGCGATACGCCTGAAACCGGCACTTGCAGAAGCCTGGATCACCAGAGGTCTCGGTCTATACAATTTATTCGGTTATCGCGATGAGGCGCTTGTTTCATTCGAGGAAGCGATACGCCTCAAGCCGCGAGCGGTTCGTACCGCCTGGTGGTATAAAGCGCACCTGCTCGCCGATGATTTTGGAAGGTATGAGGAGGCGATAAAATGCGCCGAGGAGGCGATCCGGCTGTATCCCGGCGACGAGAGTATAAAAGAGTTAAAAGAGGAAATGTTTAGAAACAGGCCATAAAGATAGACTTTGAGTTCGGCGGCATGTTAAAGTAAGAATCTATATTAAGAATATTTCTGAGGCTACGATGCATCTGACATGTCCTTTGATAGGGAGTGAATCATGGTAAAATGGCAAGTAGGCGACAAAATTGATAACCGCTACGAAATTCACCAAATCCTCGGCGGCGAAGGTAAATCTGGAATGGGGGTTGTGTACATCTGCTATGATCGCGATGATAATAGCATCTATGCTTTAAAAAGCCTCCAAGAACAATATTTTTTTTCTGAAAGAGCTCAAAAATTTTTTGAAAACGAAGCATTAGTTTGGATAAATTTAGAAAAACATCCTTACATTGTACGCTCTCATAGTATAAGAAGGACGAAAGGGAAACTGTATATCGTTCTTGAATATATCCCCCCGGACCACCAAGGCCGTAACACCCTCACCCACTACTTAGGCAGTCTCACTTTCCCGGAAATCCTAAAATTCTCCATCCAATTCTGCCATGGCATGGAATACGCCTACTCCAAAGGAATAGACGCTCATAGAGATATCAAACCGGACAATATCATGATTACCCCGGATAAAACCGTAAAGATAACCGACTTTGGTCTTGCCAAGGCATTTCAGGAAATACAGCTTAAGGAAGAAGCCATCTCCACAGAACAAAACCCCTTCTTAAGTATCTTTCAGAGCAAAGGCAAACAAATTTGCGGTACACTTCCCTATATGGCACCGGAACAATTCGATGGTTTTGCCGATAAAAGGTCTGATATTTATGCTTTTGGTATAACCCTGTATCAAATGGTTACGGGAGGGAAATTACCTTTTGTGGGTAGAACTATTCAAGAATGGGAAAGACTTCATAAACAGGGAAAAATTACTGCAGTGACCTCTATTCTTTTTCCCCTTATACAGAAGTGTGTGGAAAAGGAGCAGGATAGGCGATGTCAGGATTTTGGTTATATAAAAAATGAACTCCATGATCTTCTTTTTGAAAACACGGGAGAAAAGTTAATTGCACCTAATCCCGAAAAATTAGAGACGTGGGAATTGTCTAATAAAGGGCTTGCTTTTCATAACCTTGGCAAATTTGAATTATCAATTTCCTGTTATGATAAAACTCTCGAAATAAACCAAGAAAATGCCACTGCTTGGATGAACAAAGGAAATGCTTTAACCAGTCTTTCTAAATACCAGGAAGCCATCGCTTGTTACGATAAGGCGATAGAAATAAATCCAAATGATGCAAGTATCTGGTATAACAAAGGATACGTTTTAGACGACCTTGACAGATATGACGAAGCCCTTCTTTGCTATGATAAAGCCATTGAAATAGATCCCACTTTGGTTTTAGCCTGGATCGGTAAAGGAATTATTTTGCGTAAATTCGGCAAATACGAAGAAGCGCTTATTTGTTACAATAAAGCTATTGCGATAGACTCAAAGTTGTCTTTAACTTGGCATAATAGAGCAGCCGTATTATATTATTTAGACAGAAATATGGAGGCATTGGAATGTGTTGAAGAGGCATTAAGATTAACTCCTGATTTTTATCTAGCGCATAGATTAAAGCAATTGATTCTAGGAAAATTTGGGTGGTCATATTTTTGAACTCAAAGGAGGTAACCTATGTCAGAATTTTCTATCGGTGCAAATCTTGCCTGGCAGATAGCGGCTTCTGAAGCTGCAGAAGCGAAATATCAATGTATCGAAAAAGAACATATTTTTATCGGCATATGTTCTTTGGAAAAAGTATTTAGTGTTGAGCAGATAAAGGAGCGGTTAGGCGTCGAGGTAAAGAATCTGGAGGCAGAATATCACGTTTTAGAGAAAGCAATCAAAAGCCTTGCCTTGGATATGGCGGAAATGCGCCGCGCAGCAAGAAATGCGCTGGGTGCAGGAAATTATGAACGTCAGGAAAAGGTCATCCATCGCAGCCCTGATTGTAAAAGCTATTTTTCCCGCGGCCAGGAATTGGGCAAAGGAGGGTTGAATGTTTTCTCTCTTTTAGCAGCAATTTTAGAAAAACCGGGAGAAATAATCAGTGGTATTTTTAAAGAATTTAATGTCAAGCCGGAGCATTTAAAAGACAAGCTTTTAGGCTGTGCAGCTGATTTTAAAGAAAAGGGAAAAAAAATAGTGCAGGAAGTAAAAGCTGCCAAAAAAGAAGAAAATGAATTCGCCTGGCTGGACAGGTTCGGCAGAAATCTGGTAAAAGACGCTAAAGAAGGAAAACTTATGCCCATAGAGGGCAGGCGCGAAGAAATGCTGCAGCTGGTACGCACCTTAAGCCGGAAGACAAAAAATAACCCGGTATTGGTTGGTGAGGCTGGCGTTGGCAAAACCGCCATCGTGGAAGGTCTGGCGCAAAGAATCGCTGAGGGCAAAAATCTTCCCGGAATGAAAATTATAGAATTAAGCATCGGGAGCTTACTCGCCGGAACAAGTTATCGGGGAGAATTTGAGCAAAGGATTCAAAACGTGGTTAAGGAGGCGAAAGAGCATCCGGAAGTTATTTTATTTTTGGATGAAATACATAATTTGGTCGGCGCGGGAAAAATAAGCGACAGCAGCCTGGATGCGGCAAATATTTTAAAGCCGGCTTTAGCCAGAGGAGAAATCAAATGTATCGGTGCAACTACTATTGTTGAATATAGAAAGTATATCGAAAAAGACGCAGCCTTAGAGCGTAGATTCCAGCCGGTTAGGATTAATGAGCCCACCCCTGAGGAAAGTATAAGAATTTTACAAAGGCTTAAACCGAAGTTTGAAGAACATCATAAGGTCAGCATTTCTGACGCGGCAATTATAAAAGCAGTTGAGCTTTCCGTACGTTATCTGCCTTATCGGCAATTACCGGATAAAGCTGTAGATATTATTGACGAGGCCTGTGCATCTGTACAGGTTCCTATGCTAAGTTTTGTAAAGGGTATGGAGACGCAGGAATCTAAAGCAGAAAAAAAAGAAATCAGCACAAGTCTTAGCGAAGAAAAAGTGGCAGAGGTTGTTTCTAAACTTACCGGCATACCGGTGGGAAAACTTACGGAAAAAGATGTGGACAGGCTGCTTAATTTGGAAAAATACCTAAACGAAAAGATAAAAGGCCAAGAGGAAGCGGTAAAAATAGTTGCAAGTAAAATACGTCTGGCAAAAACCGGGATGCGGGATAAAAACAGGCCTTTGGGGGTGTTTCTTTTTTTAGGGCCGACCGGCGTAGGCAAGACCTTATTTGCAAAAACTATCGCGGATGTTCTTTTCGGTTCGCAAAATGAAATGATTCGGCTGGATATGTCGGAATATAAAGAAAGGCACGAGATTTCTAAACTTATCGGTTCGCCTCCTGGATACATCGGCCACGAAGAAGAGGGTCAACTCACGGGGAAGTTACGCAGTAAACCTTACTCGGTAGTTTTATTGGATGAAGTGGAAAAAGCGCATTCGGAAGTTTGGGATACCTTCCTTCAGCTATTTGACGAAGGCCGGCTCACCGATTCCAAAGGCCGCACTATTGATGCGAAAAACGCCATTTTCGTGATGACTTCTAATCTTCCGCCGGAGAATAAAAACAGAATGGGCTTTAAAGAAGGAGCAAGCCAACTTGAAGAAGAAGATACTTTAAGCGCAGTGAGAAAAAATTTCCGGCCGGAGTTTCTTAACCGTATTGACAAAATCGTAATCTTTAGACATCTGGGCAAAGAACACATTAAGGATATAGTGAATGAACAGCTTAAAGCTTTACAGGAGCAAATAGCCAAAGAATACGGCATTTCGCTTTCTTTTTCGCAAACTGCCGTAGATCTGATAAGCGAGGTTGGATATAGCGAGCAAAACGGTGCAAGAGAAATTCATAGAACCATCGAGCGACTCATTAAAGAGCCGTTAAGCGAAGAGCTTTTACGTTTTCAAGGTAAAGGCGTCCAGTTAAAAGGCAAAACCATAAAGGTAGAAAGTAAAGAGCAAACAATAAAGATAATTTGGGAGACTAGTGGCAGCAGGCTCACGCAAGCGCCGGAGGCATAGGGGACAGAAGACTCGAAAAAGATTTAATCATCCCTCGCACCTATATACCAGTTAAATTTCTGGAGGCTACTGCCTCCAGAAATTTAACTGGAGTGCTTCGGGATTAAATTTTTTCGCCTACGACGAAAAAATTTAAGGAGTATCAATGTCCGACACAATTTTATTCCTTATAGCCATAATGGTGGTTACTCTTACTTATCACGTATTTCAGGTCATCGCAGCCGCAGCATTACGTATTGCCACGCCGCAATTAACGTTAGGCTTTGGGCCAAGGCTTTTTTCGTTTATGATTGGAAGAATATTACTGAATATTAATTTATTTCCTCTCGGCGGTCAGATTAAATTGGCGCGGACAATCGAGGAGCGGACCGTGGGCCTGCTTGAATTAGCAGGCGTGTTGGGAACAGGTTTTTTATCCGCCATGATTTTATCTGCTGGCCTGCTTAGCGCTTCGGCATGGACATTTCTTGGCGAGCCGGCTACGGTTGGCTGGGTACGCCCGCATTCTACCGCGGGAAAAGCCGGCATACTTTGTGCCGATACCATCACAAAAATTGACGGACAAAAGATTATCAGCTGGCAAGACGCCTGGGAAAATCTGCTCTTTAAAACCGATAAACCATGCATAATAGAAGTTTTACGCGAAGGTAAAGCCGCCGCGGTAGAAGTTACTGAAAAGAAGAGCTTGCGTTTCGACCTGGCTCCTTTTGTTCCGCAAGTAAAAACAAAAGAGCAGAAATTAGAAACAACACGTTTGACTTTTAAAGAAGCTGTAAAAGATTTAGTCCGCTGGGTAAGATATCACTCTAGGTTTATCTTCGGCTCTGGACGGCTTTTCTCAAAACAGAATTCTCCTCAACCGGATAGCATACTTAATTCTTTGCCTCCGGCATATCCCTTTGCCGAGCCGGCGAAATCCTTGATTTTGTTAGGCGTGCTTACTTTTCTGTTAGCTTCTGTTAATGCCCTTCCTGCCCCGCAGTTTGCCGGGCAGCGTATCATGATGGCTTTACTTTTGGGCCGTGTTTCGGAGAAAAACCGGCTGCTCATTAAGAGAATTATTACTTACTCTACGGTAATTATTTTAGCGCTGGTGATTTTTCGCTTTATTTCACAGGACATCATGCGCTTACGAGGATGAATATGGGGCAGATAAAAGATTTTTTATGGGCAAGCTTTATTTTTATCGCCTTAATTGCCGCTGCCTTACTTTTCTTTGCCTTAATGGTTTTATTCCTTAAGAAATACTTTAGCGCCTCTAAGTTTGGGCCGCACAAACTACCGGCGGCAAAATCTTTGCCGGAGCATATTTTTTTGCAGGGTTTTCAAGACGCGCGCCTGCCGCAAAATTTGCGCCCCTCCTGTTTTTCTCTACCGCAGGCTTCGGCCGGTTGCCTGGGCAGCCGTTATCATGTCCATAAAGTTTTCGGCGGCCCGGGAAAATCCGGTATGGGGATAGTTTTTGTAGCTTACGATTATACAGCGCAGCGGGTAGTAGCCTTAAAAACTTTTCAGGATGAGATTTCATCCCTAAACAATTTAAAAGCAATATTCCAGCAGGAAGCCATAACCTGGATTAAACTCGAAAAACATCCTTCTATCGTGCAAGCTCTGAGGGTCGAAGAGATCGAGGGCCGGCTGTATATTGTTTTGGAATACATTGCCCCGGACGGACGCGGCAGAAACACCCTCGCTCATTATCTGCCGGAAATTTCTCCCGCATTAGTATTTAGGTGGGCAGTGGAAATATGCGAAGGTATGATTTATGCTTCAAAGCATAGAATTACCTGCCATAGAGACTTAAAGCCCGACAACATAATGATTACCGCAGATCTTAAGGCTAAAATTACCGACTTCGGATTAGCCAGGATATTCGATAAGCTACCTCCAGAAACCAATGCTAATGCTAAGCATAACGCCTCTGGCCGCCTGCAATGCTATACGACAAGAGACGGCGACGGATGCGGATCTCCGCCCTGGATGGCACCGGAGCAATTTTATAATGCTTCGCAGAGTAATGTGAGAAATGATGTTTATAGTTTTGGGGTCATACTTTTCCAAATGGCCACAGGCGGGTGCTTGCCTTTTTACGGAGAAACAATCGAAGATTATTTCTATCAACAGAAAACAAAAAGTGTTCCCAGGTTGAATACCCCTTTTTCCCCGGTCATTCAGCGCTGTATGGAGAAAGACCCGGTCAAAAGATACCCGCACTTTAAGGCAATACGTAAAGACTTATTACGCCTTGCAAGGATTGCCGGATGTCCCGTTCGGCGCAGTTGGTTTATACGCCGAAAAATATCCGCTGCTGAGTTTTTTAATTGGGGAGAAAGCCTGCGTTTGCTCAACCGCCTGGGAGAAGCTCTGGCCTATTATGACCTTGCTTTGCATCACGACCCATACAATGCGGCTGTTTGGAATTCCAAAGGCCGCTGCCTAAACGATTTAGGCCGCAGCAAAGAAGCCTTATCTTGTTTTGAGTGGGCAATCCGCATTGATGACCGGTATTCTAATGCTTGGTTAAATTTGGCGGTTTGCAGTGAGTCCAATCATTCGTCTCTTCCTGCCGTTGATGCCTGGCAGCATTACTTAGACGTTTCGCGAAACATCAAAGACAGCGAAAGCATTAAGGAATTTGTCGAGGAAAGAATCAAAACATTAACGAGGTAAACAATGATAACGCCGTATAATATCGCAGATAAAATTGCCAGTCGCTACGAAGTGCTAAAAATTATGTGGGGCGGAATGGGTTATGTTTTGGTATGTAAAGATTTGAAGCTGGGGATAATCGTAGCGCTTAAAACCTTTAATCCGGAAACTTTTGATATTGAAAGCTTTCGTAAGGAAGCCAGGAACTGGATAGCAGTAGGAGAATCCTTAAACATTGTTGAGGCTTTCGATGTTTTCGTAGTTGACTCTGCACCATTTATAGTTATGGAATATATCAGCGGTTTGGATATGGGGTCAAACCTTAGGCAATGGCTGATAGCTTCGCAGCAATTAGACCTTAAACAAATATTACAATTCGCTTATCAAACCTGTAATGGAATTGAGTATGCCTGGTCAAAGATTAATCTTGTACACCAAGACATCAAGCCGGAAAATCTACTGATTACATCTGATGAGATAATAAAAGTATCCGACTTCGGCCTATCTAAATCTGTATTCGGTAGAATTGCCCAAGGAGGCACCTATCATTATATGTCGCCTGAACATTTTTACGGGAACACCGATACGCGCTCCGACATTTATTCAACAGGCATAACTATGTATGAAATGATGGAAGGCAGGCGTCCATTTCCAGGGCTGGGCCCTGAAGATTTTAGAAGGCAACACGAGAGCTGGGAGCTTCAATTCTTTAGGTCTGCACCAACAGAGGCTTTGAGAAAACTGCAGAATATTGTTCGAAAAGCCACCGAGAAATCACCTCAGAGCCGCTACCAGAATTTTTCCGAGCTTATGCAGGACCTAGATTGTCTTTTTCGTGAGCAATACGGCCGCTCTCTTAAGGGGAAATACAGGACTCGCATAAATTCGTCGTTACGGCTTTCAGACAGAGGATTTGCGCTTTGTAAGTTAGGTTTCGAGAGGGAAGGTATGGATTTACTGCAAGAGGCAGTAGCCAAAGACCTGGTAAACATCCCTGCTTTAGACGCCCTTAGGAATTATATTTATTCTTTAGAGGGAGAAAGTAAAAAGTTTTGGAAAAGAATATGGCAGCAATTAATCAAAGACTTAAAAATCCCCTGGAAAGCCCTGCTATTTATTTTACTAATCGGTGGACTGTTTCTAGCGTGTAGGGCCTCAACAGAATTCCCTGTGGTGAGTATTTCATATTTTTGTTTTATGCTATTTTTATTAATGGAAGCATACATAAATTTTTATTCCAAGCTTTCCTTGGATCGTTTTACTATAAGCGGAATAGGCTTAGGTTTAATTATCAATTTGATTTTATCTTTTGTATATAGAGGCAATCCGGCATTTGATGCCCCACTGGTCAGCCTTGGTAAATCGGCATTAGGTATTGCTTCAGGTTTTCTTATTGGTGTCGGCAGCCGTAAAATTAGCTTTTTATTTTTAAAAAAAGAAGGGTTAGGTTTAGGCAGCGTGAAAGAAATGATGGCCATAGGTGCCCTTGTCGGCGCCGTCGGACTCTTATACGTAGAATTTCTTTGGCCTTTCTGCACTTTAATCTGGTTTCTTGCGTCCTTCTTTATCTATCAATTTCGCAGAATCATCTTAGAGGCAAAGAAGATTTTCGTCGGTGATTGCGCCAAAGATGCATTTAGCGAAATACCGACCTCAGTGGGCTTTTTGACGGCTTTAATATTTTATATTCTTTTTAAAGAGCAGATCCAAGGACAGGTAAGTGCTTTTTTTGCCTCGCCCGATAAAACTAATCTTACCTGGATAGGAATGAAAAAATTTATGCAAGCCATCGTTTATAGATATTTTTAAATAGGAGGTAAAAAGATGAGGCTTTTCAATTTTTTTGTTGCGGAATATCTCTTTAAGCAAGGGCAAACATATTTTGGTAAAAATATGATAGAACCTGCCATCCAGGCATATAATAGTGCGCTTAAAATTTCTCCTAAAAACCACGGAGTTTATTTACATAAAGCGTTGGCACTTTCCCGATTGGAGCGCTATGAAGAAGCGGTAGATGCGGTTGAACAAGCAATCAAGCTCAATCCGTACAATCCCGTTTATCCGCTTTTTGCCGGAATCATTAGTTTAGATGCTAATCAAGCGGCAAGGGCACTTAAGTGTTTTGACGATAGCGCAAGGCTTGCCGAGGCTTATATTTTTGCTAAACAGTATCGGACACTAGCCTTGCTTAAGGCAAAAAAAATTACAGAGGCAATTGCGAACATTTATAAATATGGATTTTCTTCAGATAACGGATTTAAAAGTCGCCTTTTGCTGATTATGCGCCAGCTAAAAAATGAAATTGAAGACAAAGAGTTTCAAATGATAAAAGAAATAGCGGATAAATTTCTTAAGGGGCAAGGATTACAATTTTCTTCGGCAAGTAAGAAGATCCAAAACTTAATAACAAAATTTGAAAATACTAAGAAAAAAGACTTGAAAGCTCAATACAAAATAGCACAAAAACTATATACCCTCGGTGCATTTGAAAAAGTTTTAGAAATTTGTCAGGCTATAATTATGAAAAATCCAGACGATGCAAAAATTATAAAGTTACAAGGCGAGGCATATTTTAATATGGAAAGATACGCCGACGCCGAGAATTGTTTTAACAAAATAAGAAAAGAATTTAGTAGTGACGTTGAAATCATCTTTAAATTAGGCATATCTTTGTTCCAACAGAAAAAGCTGGACGAAGCAATAGAAAATTTTCTCGTGGTTTTAAACTTAAGTGGGAATACCGGGAAGAATGAGGTGGCGTATTGGCTGGGAAAAGCATATTTAGAAAAAAAACAAATCGGTCAAGCTATACATTATCTAACTATAGCGTTCGAAGGTATAGAAAATGCTTTCTTTAACGATGCATATGCAAAAATAATATATGAATGACGCAAAGATTTTGCTGATATCTTCCAATAAAGATATTGCTGGCGATTTATCTCGCGAATGGAATTTAAAAGAAGGTATTATTTATAAAATAGGCAGAAAAAACGATGCGCAGACTGATATTGATACGGCAAGTGTACCTAGCCTTAATTCCCAAGTCGCAGAGGAATGGATTGATTTATCGTTTGACTTAGGCATAAGCCGTTCTCATTGTAAGATTTGGTTTGAAGAAGCATTCCGATGGAGTATAAAAGACACAAGTACCTATGGCACAAAGATAAACGGAGAAAAAATCCCTAAAGGCGAAAGGGTAAGGCTAAAGTTTGATGACGAAATCTCTTTAGGCAATAAAACCACCCTTATTTTTATTCCGGCCGCAAGAGAGTGCTGTTTTTTCAAAGATTTTTTTATGGAAATAGAAGCAGCTAATTCTTTAAATTATGCGCTGGTTCATAACGGCCTGCGTTTTGTAGAGAAAATAAAACTATATTACGGCGGAGGAGATATTTCGCAAAGTTTAAAACTAAATTTAAAATTGGAAAATTATTTTGATAAAACTTATGAAATACCTGTTCTATCAAACGGCGAGAGTTTTATTCTAAAACCGGATTTTAGAATCGAACCGCAAACTCTTGAAAACCAAAATGAAGCTTCCGCATCTTTTCTGAAAATTTTTATCGGTGGGGTGCCGGTAATGGAAAAAGAGGTGAGAGTGCTCGCTTACAACGAGTGGTCAAAAGAAAATAATTCCTATCACCGCACGAGTTTAGCTTCTTTTGTTCTACCTAACCATCCCTATGTTGAGCAAATAGTTTCCGAGGTAAGAGACGGGCAAGACCCGCCGGGACATTTTCCAGAATCCATTTATAATTATTTTAAAACACAATGGAAGATTGAATATACCGATGAGCCGCTTTCTTTTGAACATATTAACCAGAGAATTAGGCTTCCGCATCAGATTCTATTTGATTGGAGCAGCAGAAAGGGCGCAGGTACTTGTATTGATTTAGTTTTACTGTTTGCTGCCTGTTTAGAAAAGGCAGGATTCAACCCATGGATTTTTATCTGCCAGATTGAAAACAATCTTTATCATGCCATCGCCGGATGGCAAAAAGAAGCTTATGTTGAGGATGAACCCTTAATCGACAAGTCGTCTGCCTGCATACTTAATTATATCGAACGCTTACCGGAATCAGTTAGAATATTAGACTTTACAAGTTTTACCAAAAATATTATCTTTGAAAAACTATTGGAAGAAAATAACAGGATTCTAAACTATTCCTGTGTTTATGCTATTAATGTGGGCGCGGCAAGAAGATATAATATTTTGCCCTTGCCTTTTTGCGGCCAGCCAAAAGAAAGTCCGGCAGTAACAAAGGTAGATAAAAAAGCAAAAGAATTAGCAAAAGATATGGGAAAAGATACAGGATATAGAGTTTACTCGCCTGCGCATATTCTTCTTGCGTTGTTTATGGCAGGAGACGGTTTTACAAGAGAAATATTTAAGAAAGCGGGTATTGATATTGAAAAATCAAAAATAACGCTTACAGAGGGGCTAAAAAAAATCAAGCCAGCAAAACAAATAGATGGGCTGAAACCTTCCGAACATTATCGGGCAGTCTGGGCATTGGCGCAGGATTTAGCGAAAAAGGAAGGTTCGCCGTTTATCTTTGAAAAGCACTTATTTCTTGCCCTCTTAGAAACAGAAAGTGAAGCCTTAACAAAAGCCATAATTTCCTTAGGAACCAACAGAGATTCTTTAAGAAAATGGACTCATTCATTGCTTAAAACTCAGCCATTTTTTGAAGGTGAAAAATCATTCTTCGGTTCTATTGGGATGACAGAATAAAGCGGGTATAACACGAATTTCTTAAGCACGAATTGCCACGAATTAGAGACGAATGTCCACGAATAAATCCGGGGTAATTTTATCTATGATTCGTGGTCATTTGTGTCAAAAAAGGGTTTTTCAACGGTCTCAATTAAAATATAGGATACCCCGCGAGAAATTCCCCGGCCGCAGCGTATATATAACAAAAGGAGGAAAATTTGACCATGAAAAAACTAACAATTTTTCTATTGTGTTTGCTTTTTTTAATTTTTATTCCTGCTTTAAGTTTGTTTGGGAACGAAACAGGTAATGTCAGCGCTGGTTTAGAAAACTTGACTGATATCGAGAAAGAATTTGAGAAAACAGAACGCAGCATTTCTTCTTTGGAAAAATTTATCAAACAATACCCTCTTCATAAGATGCCGATAGAATTCCAACAAAAGGTAGAAGATGGTTTTATAAATGTTATGCTCTCATTTGATTTAAAAGATCGTTTTGTGATTACAGATTTTATCGAATTAGCGAAAAAGACATTTTCTGAAGATAAGCACGGTAGCGTAACGATGATTGGAAGCGGCATGCCTGATATTTTCGAATCTCGCCTGGAATATCCAAAAGATACCTACCCCATGGATCCCGGGATACCGCTGGGGCAGGGTTCTGTATGGCGTTTCAAGGGTAAAGTAGTAAATTTATTAGGTTTTACTTTTGAAGGAAGCAAGGAAGACCCTTTAAGATTTATTCTTATTGAGAATCGCGGACTAGTATTTTTATACGGAAGCGGTAAGGTAATTTCAAAAGACGGCACCGAAACCGCATTTGATATTGGTTTTACTCAAAATCAACCCATCAAATAGGAAGGTAGATAATGAAAAGGAAATTAATAGAAAGTATCATTATCTTGGCAATAGTAACTATAACTTTTTCCCCAACAGGTCATTGTGGCGAAGAGAGTAGAATATTTAATTCTCCGGCAGGAGGCTATTCAATGTCTATTGACTATGATTCTTCCGCTGGCCAGACGATTGTAAAAGTAGAAAGAGGCGAGCTGCCGTTAGCTACCATAAAGGCCGGCGGACCGACTCCGCAGTTGTTAGATTGGATAAGAAAAATCAGCAAGAAAAATAAATGGACCTATGTTGTGTGCCTTCAGATTTGTGTAAATGCGGTAGAGGGTGTTAGCGAACAATTTAGCTCCGGAATGGATCAATTCTATATAATGTATCCCGGAGATAAACTTGTTAGTAATGTAGGCATACAATGGCCTTTTATTAAACACAGCCTGAATGATGAATTTATCATGACTAAGGAGGCAATGGAGGAACAAGGCCTTGTTTTTGTTAAAGGCTCGGAGAAAAAATTTCAACTCGGCGGTAAAAATGCGATAAGTGCAAAGTTTAGAAGTAAAAGAGAAAATCATACAGAACAATACGTCACTTTTATATTGGTCCACAATGAACCAAAAAGATACGCGACTCTTTTTGTTAGTAACGATGAATTTACAGACAAAAAAAATACCCTTAAGAAAATATGCGAGAGTTGGAGGTTTCGATAAGCCATTGTATAGGCTTGCGGATTAAAATGAAAACCAAAAGCACACTGAATAAAATCCTGAATTTTATTTATTTTGCAGTTATTTTTCTGATTCTGTATTGGATATTTGTTTTCCTATTTAAGAACTTGGTTCATAATGTGGCTAGAGCGGAATGGCTAATGGACGGAAAGATCATTTTTCAGTCTTTAGTAAAAAGAGATATGCGTTCGGGAGACATATTCGATGAGAATATAATTAAGGGACGGCGGACGGTAGTTTATCAAACCTGGTCATTAGATAGATGGCCATGTGAAACTTGGTAAAGAGTTTAAAAGGTGGGGAAAATAAAATGAAACTATCTGATTTTTCAAAAATTATTCTCTTTGGCGTCTCAGGCGGAGATTGTCCGGGTCTAAATGCGATTTTGGCGGGCTTAGTAGAAACGGCATCAACTGTAGGCATCCAGGTAGCTACCCTGCAGGGAGGATTCCGGACTTTGTGCGCAAAACCAGAAAAGTTCTCTAAAGGTTTACGAGTAGTCAATCCGGATGAAGCAGAAATTCTTGTTTATCTACCTTCTATTATTTCCGGTTCTTCCCGAACAAAAATGTCCGAGAAGAACCAGGAAAACGCTGTCAATAATGTCAAAGATTCCTATGCGGTAGTCTTGGTGGGTGGAGATGATCATGCCCGTCAGACAGGAAAACTAGCGAAACTTCTTAAAGAACGAAACATTCAGGTACCTGTATTTATTGCGCTTAAAACCGTGGATAACGATACTACGGCTAAACCTATAGGTGCGGATACGGCGATTGAACATCAAAGAGGGGACTTCTTAAGTGCTGCCGTGACTGCTTGGGCGCACCGTAAGGTTTCTGTTTATGAGAATATGGGTAGAGACCGCGGCTGGGTTACTATCGGCGCAGGCGACATTCGTTTAAGTCGGCGCGATAAGGAACATCCCGAAAGAGTTTGGGTTCTTAAACAGATAGGGCCAGCGATTATTAATCTTATTCCTGAAAAACCTTCTTACTTGGTTGATTTATTGATTGAAATTGTCGAGCGCATGAGCCAGAAAGAAACCCTTTATGATGCACGCTTAAGGCCCATCGGAGAAGCCCTGAGGCTCTATGCTCTTCCTAATGTCTGCGAAGGTTACCAATTTAAAGATTTTGCCAAAAGCCATCAGAAAAAGAGAGACACTCTTTTTTATCGGTTACTCGAATTAGACCGTTCTTTAAAAGCAAAATTTTATGCTACTAAAGAACACGATATTCACGGTAATCCTAAATTAGCAGGTTTATCAAACTATATTGCTTCGGCAATTAAATACATTCCTGAATTGGCAAAATATAACCGCAGAATTAAAAAAGCCTTAGATGTATTATGTAAACGTATACAAGAAGCAGATATTTCAGAAGAAGAAGTTTTTACTAAAGAAAAGCGTTATCATAAATCATGCTTTACTATTATCTCTGGCGTGCGTCATAATCTGCCTAATTATATTATCCGTGGACAGGAACAAAATATTTATGATAGAACTTATGGCTTAAATATCGGAAGATATGCTTTTAGCGTAATCCAGGAAGCCAGAAAGCAGATTGAGGCGGGATTTGCCCTGACCAACACTGGATTTGTTATCGCAGTTAATAAAGACGAAGATCCGCTCACTACTCGAGTCAAGTTGATACGTGTTGAAGACGCTGCTAAGGGCGTGGATGTTACTACTATTTATACGGATACAGAACTTCAACAGATGGGCGTGTGGTGGGGGGTATAGCTTTTTTAAGCTGATTATTAGAAAGAGAACGTGAAGAAGATTATTATTCCATTAATTTTAATATGTTTTTTTAACTCTATCTTCTTTAACTGTTAGGAGATGGAAAATAAAAATAAATGATTATCCAGAATCTCTAGCAGTCCCTTGTATATGCTCGAACTATTACGATAAAAAAATAAGTTCTTGTGGCATGTGCCCGGTTTTCTTGTTTGGGCTTTATTTTATAATAATTGTAAAACGCAAAAGGCATAACTAAATAGGAGGAAAAAAAATGATTGTCTACGAAGGAGGTAATGGCGCAAGCATTAATGATGCGGTTATAATAAGGGGCGCATGTAATCATATTGAGGGAGTTGCCGAGGAGTATAGATATATAAGTAATATTTATGGCAAAATAAATGTTGAGTGGGGATTAAAAGCACAAAGTCTTATAATTGATAAGGAAAATCAATATGATGTAATGGAAATTGTTATCAAAGATAACTCTACGAAAAAAATATATTTTAATATTTCTGACTTCTTTAGTAGATTGCTGTAAAACCATAGCAGGCGATGAGTTCGAGCCTTTGATAAAATTATTGGTCTAACCAGAGGCTTTATCTATGCTGGAAGCCCATTAATCCTTGCCAGTCTCTGGAATATAGATGATAAATCTACCTCCTTACTGATGGAGAATTTTTACAAAGACCTGAAAAACAACCCTAAAGCAGAATCATTGCGTTTAGCGCAGCTTAGCTTAATCAAAAGCAAAATAAAACCAGATTCAGAACAACGAGGGTTTGTCACTAAAAAACCAGCCTCTGTTGATTCAGGCCATCCTTATTACTGGGCAGCTTTTGAGTTGGTGGGAGAGGGGAGATGAGAAATCTAAAAATTTTAAAGAAATTTTTGGTTTTTGTCATGAGGAGCTATAAACAATGAAGATAAAATTTTTCTGGAATAAAGATAGGTCACTACCGACAGATAGGCTAGATGCATTTGCCGAAGAGTTATTTCATTCAGGAGTGAGCGTATTAGTCTGCGGCGGTGGAGTCACTGCACATCCGCGCGAAGCCATAGCTAAATTAACCAAGAAATATATACAGGGTGAGCTTATTAAATTATCTATGGAATTACTTTTTGAGGTACCTTTTGATAAAGAGTTTCCCGAGGGCGCTACTTGGGTTGCTCAAGGTATTATTTATCATTTAGGGGATAAGCAACTCACTAAGAGCTTAATTAAAATACGTCAAGATTTACTTACTACGCCGCCAAGGGATTCTTGTTTGCAAGATATAACCGAATTAGATGATACACGATTGGAGTGCCTGGAAGAACTCCTTGCTGGCCTATGTGGGCGATTAAAATTGCCATACCCTGAGAGGATAGAACCATTAGATCCTCAGATGGAGATGTATTTATTTTTGTCATAATATATGTATGTATCTCATGAGAGATAATAAAATGTTTAATGAAGAGATAAGAAGAGAAATTATTCCGGCGATGAATAAATTTGTGGAAGCTCGATCATCGTATTTACACCATGAAGGCACCAATGATTATACTAAAGATAAAACTATTATTGAAGATATTGTAGATAAATTCGGAAAAAAAGTTAATCCTGTCTGGGGAAAAGACTGGAAAGAGGTTGTTAACGGTATAGAAATCCGCGAAGATTCGTCAGGAGAGCAACAGGTGCGGATCTATCGGTGGGCTTGCCCTGCGCGCATTAAATTTCAGGAGTATCATGAGTACGGCGAATATGATAGCTGCGGAGGATATGATGATTACAAAGATTCTCCTGCAAGTAGTTACTATTATTGGGTTCAATATGAGTCCGGAAGGAAGCGGCTTTTGAAAAGAACGTTTTATCTAGGAATAATAGCCTTAACTATCTTTTTCGCGATGTTTATATACGAACAATATCAGCGTCGTTTGCTTAGATGGGAGTTGAGTCAGGTTGAGAAGGTAAAGGTTGTTTATTGTAGGACAAATTTTCATCCTAGCGGCGGTAATACTGTTATTCTTGCTGCCGATAAGGATAAAGATTTAATTTCTGAATTGTATAAAAAAATAGCCGCCACAAAACTGGTAACTTACGTGCTTCCCGATGAAGATGAAAGGCAAGAAAGCGACCCTTTGTTTGAAATAATTTTTACTTACAAAAATGGCAAGAACGATAGAATCGAATCTACTGAGACAGGAAAATATATCTACAGATGTTTATTGGGGGCTGGATGGATTGGTGGAGCATGTGGGGATCTTCCGGATATCATAAAGAGTCTGGTTGTTCAAGATGTGCCTGAGAGGAGGTGAATAAAATGTGGTTTTTTAATCGAAAGCCTAAACGATTATCATCACCTTTGCTCGGAGTATCTCTCAATACTATTCTTGTCGTAGATGACGAACCATTTGAGTCTATTCAGGTGAGCCTTGAAAGCTCATTGCGTATCGGTAAAGTGCTTGCGAGCCAGTTTAATGACTATTACGGTATATCTGTAGATAAAAGTTTAGATTTACTAAACGAATATAATCATAAGATTATAGTTAATCTTCGGCCCGGTAACGCCAATGAAGAAAAGCTGGATAAATATTGTAAGGCGAAGAACATAAGAATGTTACGTTCTACCGCCTGTACTGGTACAAAGATAAGCAACTTAGCTACCATAAGCCCGTTACTAATAGATATCAATTTTCTGCTTGATGTCGGCGTGGAGTTATCTCTGGCTGAAGTGGAAGCGGTAGTTGGCAGCCTGTCTGAATTTGAACGCAATGAAAATTTGGGGATGCTTATAGGAAACAAGCGGCGTGGCGCTTTGGCGACGGGCGATTTTATCTCTAACGCCATAAGCGGAGGCGGTATAGGGATGTCCCTTGTTGTAAAGAAAGAGATGGGCAACACTTTTGGCGCGCTCTTAACACTTTTAGAACTTAGAAATTATGTAATGGGCCATAAGGCGATAGGGATAAACCTTGATATAACAAGAGGGATGGGCAAAACTTTTGATGGGCGCCTGAAAAGCATGGAACGCTGGAATTTCACGAAAGCCTACAGGGTGAAGCGAATAAAAAACATTAAATGTTTATAAGCTATAGCGAAAAAATTTTTATCTAGTCGCGAGAAATAAAAGAATGGTTGGGTCGATACAGTGTATGGCTTACTAATGAAAAACGCTAAGGTGAATGCAAAAAATAACGATGGTGAGACAGCCCTAATGCTTGCGACACAGAATAGGCACAAAAAATAATTGAATTACTCAAGAAAGTCGGAGTGAAAAAGTGGACTATCGGCTCTACTATAGTTCCAGATATAGTTTTGTGATAAGTTTCGAGAGGGCCCGAGATTTAACAAGAGTGAAGCTATGAATTTTATGTTTAGAAATTCGTTCAAGCTATTTTCTAAAAACACAACACAAAAGCAGGATAGAGAATTTAAAGATGCAGACGCATTTCCTAAAGTTGGCTGGCTAGAAGCACATCAGAATCGATTTGGGATGCGCGTTTTAGATTGCAGAAGTTTTTCTAGGTCAGCTTTGTGTTTTGCCCCAGATTATGATATTGCTAAAAAATTCCTCAAGCTGAGAAGTTCGACAGGAGAGAATTATCGTGATCAACTTCCTAAGAATATGTTACACATAAGATGCAATTTTAGATATCGTTTTGAAGAGAGGATTCCTGATGGCCCGGTATCTATTGCAAAGGCGATGCAGGATAGATGGGATGTGTATCTATATGACAGTTTTCTATATTTTACCAATAGTTGGTCTGGTGAACTTTTGATTCGGGCAAAGGTAGACTTTAAGAATAACGAGTTTTTCGTGTCAGCAATCGATATATGTTCCGACTTGGCTAATCGAGATAAATCGCTTGCCGTTAGACAGGTCGACTACTTGATTAAGAGCCATTTGTACAGATATGAAGTACCTAATCCATTGCCAAGAGATTTTCCTAATGACTCGAAACAGATCGCGTTATATTCATTTTCTTTTTATGGACGCATGAGTTCGTATGCCACCTATGAAGATACAACTTTAATTAAGATATGATAAAGAATATGTTGTGCATGACGAGATGGAAACTAAAGAAGAAGTAAGAAGACAAGTTATTCCCATGCATGAATCTTTTATGGAAGTTAACCCAATATATTTACACTTTGAAGGGACCAATGATTACACCAAAGAAAACACCATTAGTTATTATTGGGATTAGGCAAAATGTATCACGTTGGAGCGGCACAATCGCCGCATCTTTGTTAGGGTTATCTGTTTTATTGTTTATCTGGATGTGGGCGCGCGCTTATATGCATGGAGATATACCTCAGACGAGTTGGGGCCAATATGAAGGAAATCATGGTCCATGGCGTCATAGATATGATTTGCGTGGAGTCTGGTGGCAGATACTAAACATACAGTTCTGCGCTTTTGTTTTTGGGTTAGTTTCTGTGGTGTTTAAGCCGAGCACAAGAGCCACTATTATTGTGGCGCTTACTTTCGCTATGGGCTTTTTGTTTTTTGCAATGAACTATTGGCTTGTGGATTGACAGGATAATCGAATGAGAGTTATCAAAAATCTTATAGTAATTATAGGCATGGTCCTTGTTGGCGTTGTTAGTATTAGGCTATTAATTCCGTATCATTCTGGAAAGTTGGCGGCATATGCGGATCATGTTTTGAGCCAGAAAAAGATTTTGACATATGGTTACCCTTTACCGTGGCGACAGGAATACCGGCGGTTGCTGTTTAAGGATTATGACGTAGAACTTACTCCTATAGCGTGGTGTGTCGTGACTCACTGGACGAGTGAATATGCTAAGGGCTATAACGGTATTGCTGAAGGATATATAAACGCGGAGTTTAAGAAAAATGTTTCCCGCGAATGCGCGGAAAAAGCGGAGAAAATTTGGAAAAAGGAAGCAAGACATTAAATAAAATCTATGATTTTATTTATTTTACGGGCATTTTTTTAATCCTATATTGGACATTTGTTTTGTTGCTTAATAGGTTCGTCTATAATAATCAGGCCAAAATGGAATGGTTAATGGAATGGGAGGGATGCGGAGCATCGCCATGGACGCGCGCTTACCATTTAGCTCCTCTTATTTCGTTTATTGTCGCGGCGGCTGTCAGTGGAGTTGTTCAAGCATCTTATCACACAAAGCGATTTCTATATGTATATGCACTTATTTTTATAGCAGTTTTTTGGTTTATTGATATTGTTGTCTTGACAAGAGAATCTTCTCTTTGGGACTTTTACCCAACGAGAGAATATGAATTAACAGCGCCGGCGTTTGCTATAAGCATAACTACTTTTGTGGTTATCAAAAGAATGAAAAGCAAGGTAAACGCTAGGAAGAAAAATGAAAATTATTTCAGTAGTTAATAACTTTGTAGAAATAGAGTTGTATGAATAATTTTGAACATGGAAAATTTCCTTAGGCTTTAAAAAATATATGGAAGAAAAATCTTTGCAATACCAAAATAAAAGAATTCTTTTTGTTTACCGAAATTATTCCCCTGAATCTCCGGGGTATAAAGCCACCGTACATATAATTGAATATTTGAAAGAAAGATATGATCTTGTGACCCACTGTAATTTAGACGAGAAAGTAGTTGAATTTATAAATACCGCTGGCCCAGGCAAAAAAATCAGTGCTTTAGTCACTCATGTGCCTTATAAGGATTCAGTAAAAAGTTTATATCCTGTTTCGCATTTTATGTATGAAAGGATAATGTTAACTGAAGCTTACCAAGAAAGTTTACTCATACTGCGTAAGACAAAGATACTTATGGATATACCAATCATCGCTTATACCGGCGCAGGAAATTTTCCACTTCTGGCAAATATTTTTTGGGAAGTGGGTGGTGTGGATCAGATTATAGCAAAGACAGCAGATCCAAAAAAAGACTCAAAAGAAATTATGAATGTTCTAGAAATCCTTATCCAGAATTATGAAAAATTACCTGGACCCCTGCCAGAGCCTATTATAAAAATAGAAGGCGATTATACTACCACTGAAGTAAAGGTTAATCTTAACGCTGGCGTGGGGTTTACGAGCGCGGCAGCGATAGTGAAAGAATGTGATGATTACCATGGAGATGTGTCAATGAAAAAAGTTAATAGTGCCGAAGTAACAGAGACATATAATGCCAAAGGGATATTAGATTTCTTAAGCTCACCGATCCTTGAAGGAGAAAAAGTTGCTATTTTAGTTAAAGGACTGGATGAGAAAGCAGAGAGGCTTGTAAAACGTCTCTATGCTGCATTTAGTTCCAGGTATCCGTTTCATATGGATTTTGGGAAATTTGACAAAATTCAGGCGGAAGAAAAAATTTAAAAAAGGAAGAACGAATATGTTAACCAGGTTATTTATAATAGCCATAATTTTTCTTATTTTTACAAGTCCTAGTGTGTTGCCCGGAGAAAAGGTATCTAACCAGCGGCATGAGTTTGTGAGGCAACTTCTGCAAGAAGGTTTTACTGCTTGCAGTCAAGGCGACATACGAATCGCAGAGGAAAAATGGTCGCAGGCAATAGGATTCTTGAAAGAAGAACCAGACACTGACAAGGAGCAAGCAGACAATCTCGTATTGATGGGAAAATCTTTGAAACATATGCAAAGGCAGAAAGACGCATTAGGAAAGTTTTCTCATGCGCTCGCGCTTTACCGGGGAATTGCAGACATAGAAGGCCAAAAAATATGCATTGCTGCGATAGAAGAGATTTCTCCAGAGGCTCTTGATATCCTTGGAAAACATATCTATACCACCGCAACTCCGCCCCAAGACCGTATCAAATTTGATAAAGACGGATATATGATTGGGGATAAGCCTACGGCAGAAGAAGACGTTTTCATCAGGAAAGCTTTACGAGAACATCTTGAAGGTAAAGAGAATCGCACGGAGGATGAAGAGAAAGCTTTGGAGAGTCTCAAAAAGTAATCTATGATACATCAACCGAAGAAACTCATTTTTTTGGTGATTGCCTTGGTATTTTTGAGCACTCTTCCAATCTTTGCCAAAGATACAAATTCCGCAGCGCAAAAAGAGTTCACTGACGAGATGTTTTTCGCTGATAGGTATATACTTATTTTGAAGTCAACCAAAGATTATGGCGAAGCCGTAACTTTTGCTAAAAAAGCAGGCAAAGGGCTCGGTTTAGAATTTGACAATAAGCACAGGGAATATTCGAAAAAGAAAGGGATTTATTTTTCCAAGGACTACGAAGACGATGATTATGCCGGAAGTTATTATCCGCGGCGTTATCCTGGAGAGAGCGTTACTCTTGAAAATTCTGCGGATTATGAAGGTTTTAGCCCCGGCTATATCATTGTAGTCGGAGGAATCTATAACGACAAATCTGGCGCCGACAAAGCTTTGTCCAGGGTTAAAAAAATATATAAAAGAGCTCGCATCAGGAAAACCAATATGTGGATGGGATGCATACATTGAAATTCTATAATATAGTTTAAGAGGCAATAGTATGGGCATACACAAAAGAGAATTTTTTGTCTTAGTTTTGGTTTCTATATTGTCCGGTTGTGCTGCCACAAAAGGTAATGTTAGAGGTGTTGATATTACGTCAAAATCATTTTTAGCTTCGAAAACCCTCAAGTCTATATTAAAAGAGTTTTTCCAAGAGAATACTATCTATATTTATGAAGAACAGTCTAAAGACAATGTCGCGATAGATAAGTTATGGCAAAGATTGGGTATTAAACAAGAAGAAGTTTCTTGGAAAGAAAAAGTTAGCCAAGAGGTACATCCTTTATTTGATATGTTTAAATATGGAATCACTTCTTTACATTACAGAACTTATACTTCACATATTGCTACTTCGATACAAGATGAATATGTGATCTTTGAGTTAAGCCAGTTTAATTCTGAATACCAGCTGTTATTGTTTCAAAAAAAGGGAGAGAATAGTTGGGTATACGTAACTAATATGATGCTTAATAATAATGGTGGATGGCAGCTTGATTTACAATTTTATAATACGCCTGATAATTCATTGCTTTTTTCTATTACTGAGACCGGCAGCCACGGCGAAGAAAACTTTTCAAATTATTGGGTTTTTTATAAACTCGTTGAAGGCAAACTAAAACCGGTCTTAACTACCTTAAAAAGCGGTTATTATGAAGGTTGGGGAATATCATTTAAGAGAGAATATAGTGCAGAAATGTGGCCGTATTTTTATAGTAAACCGGCTATAGGTTTTACTTATTATATAAAATACCAAGGTGACAGCGAATCATATGATTCTAGATTTAAAAATAGCACAAGATTATTCGATTTGTTTATACTGAGAAGAGATGTTTTATTTGTTTGGAATGATAAAAGCAAACAATATGCTATCGAAAAAAAACGCTCTCAACTGAGCAGTAATGAAATTGAATCAATTTTTAATGACGGAGAAAAAGGCTTTTACGAAAAATATAAATGGAGAGTAAAATTTATTAAATTTTTCGGGAATGATCGCCAAAAAGAATGGGCACGCGCATTTGAAAGAAAGATTATTGGCAAAGACTAAAGAATTATTGCCAAACAGCACGAAAATCATGTATTTATTTTTATACAAAGTTCACCAATGTCCGCCTAAGAGGGATGGACATTTTGTTTCTACCTATCCGTCAAACAGTTACACAATTTCCAGTCAAAAAAGACCGGACATTTCGGACATCCTGCTTCGTCTTTGGTTTCGTAGGATTTCGTTAGATAAAAGATTAAGGTGCTCAAATTTCGCGAGCCTGCCTGTCTACTAGGACGTCCTGCTAGGCTGCCGGTAGACAGGGAATTGCCTCCCTAACCCCCAAATATTATTGATATAGCGCTATATTACATATATAATTACCCTATTGGATAAAGAGAGGTTTCCCATCGAATGATAAGAGTGGGACCCCAAATTCTTCGCGATAGGTTTAAAATATGACAAAAAACATTTATATAATAGCCGGGCCGAACGGATCGGGTAAGACGACATTTGCAACTATGTTTTTGCCAGACTATGTCAAGTGCCCGAATTTTGTGAATGCCGATTTGATCGCTCAGGGACTGTCTCCATTCGAGCCTCGTAGTGCAGCCATTAAGGCTGGGAAGCTTGTTTTACAGCAAATCCATGAGTTTTTGCAGAACGCGGGGTTGATTTTGCCTTTGAAACAACGCTCTCCGGTAAATCCTACGTAAGCTTACTTTCAGCATTAAAGGCGAAAAGTTATATGCTGCATCTTTTTTTTCTATGGATTCCTAGCCCGGAATTAGCAATAGAGCGTATTAAAGATAGGGTAAGGGAAGGCGGGCATAATGTGCCAGCTGAGGATGTCCGGCGCCGTTTTGTTCGAGGTATTAATAATTTTTTCAAGCTATATGAGTCTTTATTCGATTCCTGGATGTTATTTGATAATTCCAGAGTAAAGCCTTTATTGATAGCAAAGAGAAAAAATGGTAACATGGAATTGAATAATGAAGAATTATTCAAAATAATCCAAAGAAGCGTGAGGTAGACGGTGAAAAAGAGAATGTCTTTGCAGGACAAGGCTGAAGCAGCGCTGAAGAAAGCAGTACGGGGCGTTGTGGAACGGCATAAAAAAACAGGTCGTTCGCTTGCAGTATGGGCGAACGGTAAGACTGTTCGTATTTCTCCAAACACTATTAAATAGATAAGGAATTACTCTGCTGGTCATCAGTGGGACCCCAGTAATTTCTGGGATATACATAGGCGAGGGCAGAATTTTAGTTTTCGATTATAGCGCTGAATTCCAATAAGGATCAGCGCTATTTTTATGTCCTAGGGTGTTAAAAAGTTAGGGCATTATTTTCCGAAGGAGTTATTACGTTTAGCCAGCTGTCTCTTATAGCGGCAAAAACCTTTCCATGACAAGCCAACGCTTCTCAAAGTATGCGAACCCTTCTTTGAGTTAACAGCGCCTACCTAAAACGGCATCTTGGGTAATTTAAAAAAAGTCCGGTATAATAGTAATTAAATAGGAATCAAGGAGGGGGGGTGAGAGGATTGTCCGGTATGCATGCTAATTACCTGTTTCTAGACAAACCCAAGATAAAAAAATTTCATAAGCATTTAAGTTACAACAAATTAATACATTCGCCTCTATGTACATTCCTGATATGCGCGGCTTTATAAGCCTTTGCAACCGTAGCAATGTCGCGGCGCTGCATGTATTTTGTCACAAAGTCGGTTCCCGGCGAAAGATACAACGGCCGGCGTTTCTTTGAAAGACGTATCCCGTAGCGGCTAGGGGCGTCGGCAATATCGGTGCCGAAAAAAAGGTGGAGTTGTTGGCCAGCGGAATTTCCCACGATCTTTATCCCCAGCCGTTTTAAAAAATTCAGAGTCTTAAAGCAAGACGCTGTGTTTTGGCCAGGCAAACCGTAGAGTGTAAAAACCTCAGGCTCTATTCCTGCCTCATGGGTAAGCTTTACAATCTTCTCAAACTGATCTAAATTAATGGGTTTACGTAAAACTTTATTAACTCTAGGATCGACTGATTCAAGTCCGTAGGCGATATATCGAACACCTGCCTTTGCCATAAGTGTTAATAGTGCCTGGTCAATAAGGTCGGCGCGAGTCTCGCACCAAATTTCAACTTTCCAGCGCCTTTTGATAATTCCGCGCATGATCGTGGCAACTCTTTTTTTATCAAAAGTAAACGAGGGGTCTGCAAAGAAAAATCTTTTTATCCGTGCCTTAACGCAGATAGACATGTCATTAAGCACTCTTCGGGGAGAATGTATCCGGATGCGCCGGCCAAAAGCGCGGGGAGTATAGCAGAAAGCGCAGTTAAAAGAACAGCCTCGTGAGGTCAGCATCACTGCTGCTTCGTGCTGGCGCAAATCAAATACGTTAAAGGCAAAAGGTGAAGGAAAAGAATCGAGATTACCCACGAGTGGCGCAGGCAAAGTTTCTATCACCGTATCAGCCCTCATAAAAATAATACCCTTAATGCGAGTGGGATCGGAATTGGTAATTATGCAATGTGCTAACGCAGGCCATATATTTTCACCTTCTCCGCGCATAATAACATCAACTTCGTGCATCTGCCGCAGAGCTTCTTTAGGCATAAAGCCAGTTTGGGGGCCGCCAAAAACCACTACGATTTCGGGGTCAATCGTCTTCACAAGCCGCGCCAACTGTAGCGCAAGTTCTATGTTTACCTGATACACAGAGAAACCGACGATCAGTGGCTTGTAGGCATCAATAAAATTAGCAACTTCCTGGCTGGTACGTTTGGTAATCCGATCAATCTCGGCAATCATTGTTTCGATCCCATGCTTCTTGAGGCTGGCGGCAATGTAACCAAGAGAAATAGGAAAAAAGTCTCCGCCGGAAGGCGGAAGGGTGTATAGCAATACTTTAGGTTTCATAAACACTTTACGGGCGCAATTTGCCTGGCGCATAATATCTACTTAGAAAGAGAGGTTAATTTTTCGAAAGAATTTCTATCCGGATAATTCTTCTAAATGTTCCCATCTCTCGTATGCTTTTTCTAGCTCATTTGACAAAACATCTAATTTGGCCTTGGTCTCTTTGATTTCCACAGGATTCCTCTGATAAAAATCAAAACTGGTCAAAAGAGCGTATATTTCTTTCTGTTCAGTTTCCATCTTTTCAATAGCTGATGGAAAGTTGTCGAGTTCTTGTTGCTCTTTATACGTAAGTTTTCGTGCGGCTAAAGTTTTTTTTGGCCGAGTAATTTCTTTTTCAGGTTTAGCTTTTGCCAACGCAGGCAGTACAGGTTTTCGTTGGCTTAGCCAATCGTCGTAACCGCCGGGATATTCATTGATCAGGCCATCTCCTTCAAGCACAAGGGTCGAAGTTACCACATTATTAAGAAAAACACGATCATGACTTACCAAAAGAAGCGTACCGGGGTATTCAAGCAGCAATTCTTCCAACAGCTCAAGCGTTTCGATATCCAAGTCATTGGTAGGCTCATCCATTACTAAAACATTCGAAGGCTTGGAAAAAAGGCGTGCAAGAAAAAGGCGGTTACGTTCTCCGCCCGATAGAACATTAACCGGCGTGCGTGCCCTGTCAGGAGTAAAAAGGAAATCCCGCAAATATCCGAGTATATGTTTAGGTTTGCCATTAATAATGATGGTGTCGGATTCTGGGTTAACATTCTCGGCAACGGTCTTGTTTTCATCCAATTGTTCGCGAAGCTGGTCGTAGTAAGCGATCTGGAGATTCGTTCCCAGGCTTACTTTGCCTTTTTGAGGCGTAAGTTTACCCAATAAGAGAAGCAACAATGTTGTTTTGCCGCTCCCGTTAGGGCCGATCACGCCGATTTTATCGCCGCGCATTATTTGAGTGGTTAAATTCCTGACTAAACATTTTTCTCCATAGCTAAAATCAAGTTGTGAGATTTTAACAATCCTGTGCCCCGAAGGATCAACTTTTTGCGTACGCATATGAACCTTGCCGATTGCTTTGCGTTGTGCCTTCTTTTCTTCTCTTAAACGCTCCAGGGCCTTCACCCGGCCTTCGTTGCGACATTGCCTAGCCTTGACGCCCTTACGGATCCAAATCTCCTCTTCAGCTAACTTTTTATCAAAATGATCCCATCGCGCTTCTTCGACATCAAGCGCTGACTGTTTACGCTGGAGGAATGTCTTGTAATCACACGCCCAGTTAAATAATTTTCCGCGGTCAAGCTCAATAATTCTCGTCGCTAAGCGGGTCATAAACATCCTGTCATGTGTAACAAAAAAAACAGTGCCGGAGTAGTTAAGCAAAAATTCTTCAAGCCAGAGCATTGAATCGATATCCAAGTGGTTTGTCGGCTCATCCAGCAGTAAGACTTCCGGCTTAAGCACCAGCGCTCTGGCTAAAAGCGTCCTGCGCTTTTGACCGCCGGATAACCGGTTGAAATCGCTGTCCGGATCAAGCTTCATTTTTGCGATAACTTCTTCGACATTATTGTTTACATCCCAGCTATCTGTATGAGTGAGTTTCTCTTGCAACGCATCGAGCTGTTTTAATAATTCCGGGGTATGCTCTGTTTGTAGACGATGGGCAAGATGATGGTGCTGGTTTAGGAGGTCAGCGCGTGGTCCGAGTCCGGAGAGGACTATATCAAAAACAGTCCCGATAATATCTACAGGCACTTCTTGTGGCAGATAGGCAACTTGAATTCCTTTTTGCACAATAACTTTGCCATTATCAACCTGCTGTTGGCCGTTTAATACCCTCATTAATGTGGTTTTTCCTACCCCATTACGGCCAAGCAGAGCGATGCGTTCACCAGATTCCAATTGCAAGTTTAAGCAATCGAAAATAAGCGGCCCACCAAACGCAAGATTAATTTCTTGTAAGCTGATTAACGCCATTCTGTCATAAACCTTTTTATACCCCGCGGCCTAAAACCACGTCCTTCAGGGTGCGGATGGTTGTGGCCGCTTGGTATTCCGCCCTAAAGGAACCCCGGGCTTTAGCTTGGGTGGGCTCCATTGTTATGAGGGATTAATTCATTTTCCTGTATATATAAAACATTTGTAAGGAACGTCGCCCTGCGGGCTCCAGGAGAGGCGGATCATTGGGAAGATCGCCATACTAAACCTTCATCATAAATATTATTTTATCTTAAACTATGGTTTTTGTATAGGATTGAATATCGTAGCTACGTGTACGCAGAAAAAGATTCTGGTTCGTGAGGGGATTGTGAAGGATTCTTTAATCTTGCTTAGGTTGTAAACGGAGAGGTCGTTTCCTTGTGGATTATGTCTGTCTTAGATGTTGCATTACCTCTCTAAACCCTAAATATCTTGCCATGATATCATATTGCTTATATAATTTTTCTATATAACTAAGGAGAGGTTTCCTCTCATGGAATATGAGCGGGATTCTTCCCATATTCGAATAGTGCGCGAAAGAATTATTTTTAATAAAGCATGTGATTGAAGATAAATTAAAAGGGAGGAACATGAGAAAGACTATTTTCTTACTAATATTTTTTTTCTGTATCGGTTCCATTCTTTATGCAGAACCAAAACGTGAAAACGGGTTATCTGTCCACTTCGCACCCAAAAGCGCTTCGGAAGCATTAGGAGCCAATAAAAGTGGTTTTATGGTTTCACAGTCTCATGATCTCAAATTACCATCGGAAAGACCGGTTTTTGATACACCCGAAAAGCTTATAGAATATTTTTTAAATCAACCTCAAGAAATACAAGAAAATGGAATATGGGTAGTCACCACAAACCCCAAAGCGTACTCTGCAGATGAAATGAAGAGTACAGAAGTGCTCAAAGATTTATGTCGCCAAAAAAAGATACCTCTTTTTTTCTGTCGGGGTATGGATTTGCCCAATGGATGGTTAGGGGCAGATAAGTTTAACTTAGCAGAAAGCGATAATATAATAGAAGCCAGAGAGATAGAAAGCAAAGCAAATACCTATGCAGACAAAGGAGATTTTGATAAAGCAATAGAACTGTATAACGAGGCTTCAAAAATTACTCCTAATCCAGCATACGTTATACACGATCGTGGGATGGCTTATCTGCATAAAGGAGAATTTGATAAAGCTATTTCTGATCTTAGTAAAGCTATGGAAATGAGTCCAAATGAAAAAGATTTTATAGCTCAATGTTATAATGATCGAGGAAATGCTTATTATGATTCCGAACAGTATGAAAAAAGTTGGCAAGATGTACAAAAAGCAATAGAATTAGGTTATAAAGTTCATCCGGGATTTATCGCAGCGCTAAAGAGTAAAGGTTATTCAAAATAATTCAACTTTTTATAAACAATTATTCAGATAATTTTCCGCCGAAGACAATCGGATAAAACAGACCCCCCTTCGCTAAAGCTTCGGAGGGCAGGTACCCTTTGGCGAGGGGCAAGCTTCTATACCCCAAACATCTTGCTATAACGCCACATAAGCAATATAATTCTTTTATATAAATACAGAGAGGTTTCTTCTTGGCTCAAACGTGAGGGGCTCCATATTTTCTAGCGTTGTAAAGTGAGTTATGTATATGTTTTTCCGACAGGAGTAACATGAGAAGAGTAAGCGTAGCGTTGATCAACTTGGCGCTGTTACTATCTATTAGTGCTGGTGCCACGTTTGCCCAAGAAGGCTTGGCCGTTAGTGGTGAGGATGCCCGGCAGAAATTGTTCGATGGCAACAAACGGTATGTTGATGCGAAACTATCGCGTCCAAACCAGACAGCTCAACGCCGTACTGAAGTTGCCAAAGGACAGCGTCCCTTTGCGGCTATCTTGAGCTGTTCTGATTCGCGAGTACCTCCGGAGATTATCTTTGACCAAGGTTTAGGCGATCTATTTGTTATTCGGTTGGCTGGTAACGTTGTGGATGATGCGGTTTTGGGTAGTCTTGAATATGCGGTGGATCACTTGGGAATAAGATACATAATGGTCCTTGGACACGAACGATGTGGCGCTGTGGATGCCACGGTCAAGGGTGGCCAGATCCAGGGACATATCAGCGGTATTGTGAAAGCCATCGAACCTGCCTTGGAAAAAGTCAAGAACCTGCCTGGCGATGTGTTGGACAACGCCGTCAGGGCCAATGTTTCTATGGTCGTTCAGCAATTGAAGTCTTCGGGACCGATATTAGAAGAATCGGTCAAAAAAGGTGCTTTGGTTATTGACGGCGCCCGCTATGATCTGGACGATGGGAAGGTCACAGCCATCCCTTAGTTCTTGCAAGACAGATAAATTAAGCGAGCTTACCTTCCGGTAGACAGGGAATTATCTCTCTAAATCCCCAAATGTCTTGTCATAACGTCATGTTATCTATATAATTCTTTTATATAGATATGTAGAGGTTTTCTCTCGTGGAATATGAGAGAAACCTCAAATGATTTTTTTCCTTCGACATATAAAATAACATAAGGCAACTAATGGAAGCGAGGTGAAATTAAAATGAAAAAATTAATACCCTTATTGATCGTAATAATTGCTATCATTTCGCCAATAAAAACTTTTCCGGACGCAGGAGATCCTTTACCGATTCCAAATATTTCTGCAACGGAAGCAATCAACCTAGCAAACCAATATTTTAAAGTACTTTTGAGCGATTCTAAAATTAAAGCCGAAGATTGTATATTATTATCTGCAGAGTGGACAAACCATTATCGTGATAGTTACTATGAGGAATGGTCGTGGATAGTTCGTTTTGTTCACCCAATTCATAATGATGTGAGCTGGACATTTAAGGTAACAAATACAAGGAAAGTAATAACGATTGAACATACTGTATAAGTTTGCTAATAATGTTATTATCGAACCCATTCTTGTATTTCATTTTTGCGCAAAAATTTTGAAAACCGAAGGACAAGAACTAATTAGGTATGTATAAATGCCAAGCGTTAGAATAAATAATATAGATTGTTATTACGAAATTCACGGCTCTGGTCACCCCCTTGTTCTTATTGCCGGTCTTGCCAGCGATAGCCAGAGTTGGCAGCCAATAATTGGCGGTTTAGAAAAATATTTTAAAGTAGTTGTTTTTGATAATCGCGGTATCGGCAGAACGCTATATCCTCAGGAAAACTTTCAGATTTCTGCATTAGCCCTTGATACGGTTTGTTTACTTGATGAATTGGCGATTGAGAAGGCAGACATTTTGGGTCATTCTATGGGCGGATACATTGCACAAGAAATAGCGATAGAATATCCGGAAAGAGTAAATAAATTGATTCTGGCAAGTACCTGCGCCGCCACCTCACAAAAGAACAAGTCTATATTTGACGATTTGCTTAAGATTTTAGAGAACGGGAAAAACTACGAATTATTCATCCGAAAATTCCTGAACTTGATTTTTACTCCTGAATACCTTAGCAACAAAGAAAATATCGAATCGGCCGTAAGGGCTGCCTTAGATTACCCTTTCCCGGTGACTCTGGAGGGGCTCAGACTACAGGTGGAGGCTTTGAACAATTTTAGTTCGCAAGACAGGTTACACAAGATAAAGTCAGCAACTTTATTGATGTCAGGTAGAAAAGATATTTTAGTTACCCCCGAAGAGGCTTTAGTTTTGGCAGATAAGATACCTTTCGTCAAAACTCTGTATCTGGAAAATGCGGCTCATTCCTTTCAGGTTGAGCAGCCGGACTTTTTCGTTGATCACACGCTTACGTTTTTGTTGCAAAGAAAGATTCAGGGGGTATAGCGTATAATTACCCTAATAGAAATAAGGAGGTAGAAATGTTTAAGGGTTTTATTGTCATATTTTTCCTGGCAAGTTGTCTTTTTGGAACAGCGTTATTCGCTGATACTATAAATACCACCGTTACCATGGAGGCAACAAACATTACGCCACCAAACCCTACAGTGGCAAGCCAGTTTACAATACGCGGCCGCATCACCAATACTGGCGAAACAGATATACCTGAAGGCAGCCAGTTTGGTTATGGCTATGATTATACTAATACTTCCGGACGTGGTTTGAGCGGGAGATCGGGGGCCAGCACCACGCATGCTTTGCGTAGGGGCGAGTCCTTTGAAGTTGAGTTCCGTGGCACGATTATGGAACCCGGCGATTGTATCCTACGCGTGCAAGAATTAACCATAAAGGACCGTAACCAGAGTAACGTTATTAATCCTGTCCCGAACCCTTTAAGATATGGATTTCGGGTTGAGCCAGCGCCTGTAGATTTATCTATAGATCAGGTTAATGTAAATCCAGCCCATCCTCAGTCAGGCGATAGGGTGGAAATAAACGGATTTATAAAAAATGACAGTGCTATTGGCGTGTCTAATGTTGTAGGCCGCATGGAACTTTTAAAGGATAACCAGCGGGTCAGTAATTGGCCTGACACTCAGCCTTCAAATATAGCAGCAAGAGGTAGCTTGAGGGTGATGAATTCATACCCCAACATTGAAGCAGGCAATTACACGGTCAGGCTTACCGCAGATCCTGCCAATTCTCTTAACGATACAAATAGAAACAACAATGTGAAGGAAATAAGCTTTAACATACAGGCAGTACAGCCGCGTGCAGGTTCAGCTACCATGGAGGCAACAAACATTACGCCACCAAATCCTACAGTGGCAAGCCAGTTTACAATACGCGGCCGCATCACCAATACTGGCGAAACAGATATACCTGAAGGCAGCCAGTTTGGTTATGGCTATGATTATACTAATACTTCCGGACGTGGTTTGAGCGGGAGATCGGGGGCCAGCACCACGCATGCTTTGCGTAGGGGCGAGTCCTTTGAAGTTGAGTTCCGTGGCACGATTATGGAACCCGGCGATTGTATCCTACGCGTGCAAGAATTAACCATAAAGGACCGTAACCAGAGTAACGTTATTAATCCTGTCCCGAACCCTTTAAGATATGGATTTCGGGTTGAGCCAGCGCCTGTAGATTTATCTATAGATCAGGTTAATGTAAATCCAGCCCATCCTCAGTCAGGCGATAGGGTGGAAATAAACGGATTTATAAAAAATGACAGTGCTATTGGCGTGTCTAATGTTGTAGGCCGCATGGAACTTTTAAAGGATAACCAGCGGGTCAGTAATTGGCCTGACACTCAGCCTTCAAATATAGCAGCAAGAGGTAGCTTGAGGGTGATGAATTCATACCCCAACATTGAAGCAGGCAATTACACGGTCAGGCTTACCGCAGATCCTGCCAATTCTCTTAACGATACAAATAGAAACAACAATGTGAAGGAAATAAGCTTTAACATACAGGCAGTACAGCCGTCAGATCTTGTAGTAAAAACCATTAACATTGAGGCTAATACAGTTAAATATGGTGTTGGTAGTTGGGTTACTTTTACGGTAAAGAACGAAGGCCAAGGCCCGGTGGTTGGCTCGATATTTCTACAAAAAGAAGTAACTAAAGACGGAGCTATGCTCGCTAAAAGCGGCTATTTTGAGATTCAAGGAGGGCTTGCTCCAGGTGAAGAAAAGGCACATCGTTTCAAGGTCGGGCACGATAGCACTTGGTCTGTAGGTAATTATACTTTGCGGGTGGTTGCTGATTATCGCAACCAAGTCAGAGAGGCTTCAGAGAATAACAATTTATCAGAGGCTATTCAGTTTAGCGTGGTAAAGTAGGTTAAGGAGATGGTCTCCACATAATGAAGAGATAGCTTTTAAGAAAAGAAAGAAAAAATAGATCGGTTATAAAATTGCAGCCATCACTGGTGGCTGTGCCTACCCGGAAGCAACATCAGAATAGCAAGAAATTAACCAAAAAGCATTGACTACGTTAGTCTATATTGCTAAAATTGAAATTAATAAGATGCAAAATAGCTTAAAAGTAGGCTTCAACAGAAATGGGGCTATATTTATTTTAAGCCTCCTTTCGTTCTTGTACGTAATTCCTGCTTATTCGGCAAAAGTATTTTGTTTAGCGCAACTTTTACCTTCAACCAATAATTATTATAACTCTTCAGTGCCTACGGTTGATCCGGCAATACCAGCCAATTCTTTTAGTCTGTCTAAACGTTGGAATGATCTTTTCGATTTTTCTTCTTACGGAGAATACGGAAAGGAACGCTCTGGCCGAATAAGCGGTGCGTTCAGCCAGGAGATCGATTGGCAGAATATTGGCGGCAATCACACCAAGTCATTTTTAACGCAAGGCATGGATTACCTTAGTGAGTTACATGTTAACATTCAGGAAAAGCTCTGGTCGGATTATAATTTTGAGAGCCGGTTTTTCATAAGAAAAACCGATAATAAATATATAGATCCGAGAAGAGACGCCCGGCTTAAGGAGTTTAACTTAAGAGTCCTTAATTCCAATAGCCTTTATGAGCTGGGAAATATCTATGCGGATTTTAGCCAATTTGTCTTGGGTTCAAGTCTTGAAGGCTACAATATTCAAATAGCGCCGAATAGTTTTCAAAAATATTATGTAATCGCGGCCCGCGAACACCCGGCAGACGAATCCGCCGCAAAATTTCAAAGGAATTTTTTTGGCGGTAAGGCAGATTTTTTTCTTTTTAAAGACTCGAATATTTTTTCTAATTTTAGAGTTGGCCTACAAGGGGGCGCAACTCGTGATGATGGCGCTACCTTAGAACATACTATTTATACCCAAGAACTGCGCAATCTCGTCGGTAGTATTGACGGTGAAATATCCTTTATAAAAATATTCTCTTTACAGTACGAAATCGCGCGCAGTGGTTATGTTGCGGATTATCTTGCCCAGAGTAAGAATTATAATTCCGGCACAGCCTTTAGGGTTCAGCCGGCGTTAAATTTTGATAAATTTTCCGTCCGCTACTTATATTACTATGTCCAGCCGGAGTTTTATACTAATTTCGGTTCCGCTTCTGCGGATAAAAGACAGCAACAAGTTACGGTTGACTACCGTTTTAACGATAAAGCGGATTGCAGTTTTATTGAGAATTATTATTATGATCGCCTTGCGGATAGCTTGCGGGACAAAAGAACCGTTAATAACGAAAAATATCTTAATTTTAATTTCCGGCCATTTACCAGCCGCAGAGATCTTAACCTGCGACCTTACATCAATTATCTTAGCACATATTCCGATGATGACCGGAATTCCTTAAAATCAAAAACAAAAACGGTTGGGTTTTCCGTGAATGATACTTTAAGTGGGAAGACGACTTACGGCCTAAACTATGAATACCGTGCATTTGAAGACGGCGCTAACGATAAGGCAATGTCAGAATGGTTCCAGCGCGTAGGTGTCAATTTAGGTAATGAACAGCAGCTTTTAAATAGAAGGTTGTACTACTATGTCGAACCAAGCATGGACATCCGCAGGACTAAAACCGATGACGATAAAGATATAAATTTTATCTTGTCTTTTAGTGGCCAATACGACATGTATAATAATCTGATTACGCGTTTTGGCTATAACTTACAGAATACCGACAGTGCCGTCCCCGATCAGGATTTTGTAAATAACCGTAGTTTCTTTGAATTCGATTTTCTACTTTCTCAAAAAAGATCAACGCATGTTGTGTTCAGGGCTGAAAGAAACTGGTTTAAATACGATGATAGCGCACAGGATTATAATGAGACAAGAACAATCCTTAAATTCATCACTAATTTTTAAGAAGACAAGTTTCTGTAGAAAGATTTTTTATACTTTACTGCTTTATGCCTTTATGTTTATTGTGGGCTGTGCGAATGTTAATTCTCAAGAGACACAGTCAGGCAGTTATGCCGAAAATCCTTATGCGTTGGCAGATAGCTTACTGACGAAGGTATTTTCTGTTTATCAGAATTATACGCGCGATGGATTTGAACGGCTTGTTTCGCAGGATTTTAACCCGATAAGAAGCGAATTTATTGATACCGTGGAAAAAAGTTTTTATGCAGGTAATATTTTGGAAATGCATTGTTTTACAGATAAAGCCCTATTGAGTAGCGATAAGCTCTCTGTAAACTTTAAATGGCAGAAAAAAATGCTTCCTTACGGCACAAAAGAGGTTGCTCTCCTAACGGGTGCTGCAAATTTTGTATTTAAGCATGAAAACGGCAGTTGGCGTATTTATCAAGTGAGCGGCGACAGTCCATTTTAGCAAGGAAAGCGAATGAAAAAGTTAAAACTAATTTTTATTATTGGAATTTTTTCGGCCTTACCGGTATGTTTTTCTCAAGCAGTTCTTGGCGCAGAGACTTCCAATAGCTATGATTACAGGGTTCTTAATCCCCGTTTAAATAGTTATTCTTTGGCGTCAGCAAGCGGAGAGTTTACCGTTACACAAGACGATCTAAACCAAGGCGTTTTAGAATTTACCGGCCGCCTGAATACTTTGGATAGAATTGATAAGTTGCTGATTTCCGAAGATGGAGGAATTACATGGAGAGAGCTTAATCTTAACCAGAATATTTCTTATTCTTTTGTCCCTTTACCGGATAAACTATGCCAACTAGTTTTAAAGATTAAAACTGTGGATATTCAAGAGGTAGAATTGAAGGTTTTCCCTAATATAAACGGCATTATCTATCGCAACATAGATTATACTAAGTTAGTGGCAGATACTATCAAAAAAATTGCCGAGGCTTATGAATCAAGAAACTTAAGCATTTTTAACGAATATGTTTCTAGGGATTACCTGGGTAATAAAACACTTCTTTTGGAAGGATTACGCTTTGATTTTGATATGTTTATGGATATTAGTTTAACGATATATATAAATCGGATTGTAAAGATAGGCAATCTATATTCTACAGAAATTACCTGGGATAAAATTCAAGTTCCTAGAAAAACCGGCCAACAGCAGAATACCAGCGGTAACACCACGATAGTATTGGCAATGGAAGACGGAAGGATGAAGATTAAGAATTTAAGGGGTAACCTTATTTGGGCCACGCTTTCGGTGGAAATTGCTCAGGCCAGCGGCTTAAGTCAAAGCGTAGTCGATCAGATAAGAGTTGCGTATAACGAACGCAACCCCGTACAGCCGGGCGCAGGGAAAACTGAAGTGAGTGGAGGAGTTACTGCAACAAATGTACAGTCGGGAAATCTTACTTTGACGTGTGGTACCGGTTATTCACAAGGATATAAATTTTCTAATAAACAAACCATAACTGAATCTGCAACAATGCCTTTTACTGCTGACTTTATGCAGGATCACTTACTTGGTACTTTGTTGTATGCTAAATCCGGAAGTGATGGTATATATTCTTTTGGCGCCTGCAGCCTAGACAGTGTTGCTGAAGCGCCGGCTTCTGGATATGCTAGTTCAGCAACCGCCGTGCAAGGCTATACTTACGCTATCAAAACTTCAGATAATAATTACGCTCTTATACATATAAGCAGCTTAGGGGCAACGCCTGTTCCTTTTTCAAGTAGCTTTTCTTACAAATACCGCTCCGACGGTTCAAGAAGTTTCAAATAAAGTTACAGAATAGATATTCAGATATCTCGAGACATGGGTGTTGTCGGGTTATTAAAAAACGATTGATTTAACTTGCCATATATCCAGATACAATATTTACGCCACGCGAGTTTTTAGTTAGGAGTATAATAGAAACATGGTTGATCAAAAGCATAGAGAAAATGGACTACAGATAAGGGCTGTTCATATCTTGAAGATCCTTTCAATTGTCATATTTGTTATTACCTTGGCCGCCGGTATCATCTCGGATTCCATGGCGCTCCTTTTGGATGCTTCTACCGAATTTATAATAGTATTCATGTCATTTTTTATCCATTCCAACATTCGGAAGATAGAAAAACCGCCGGACCAATTTTTCCATTTCGGATACGATAAACTTGAACCCTTTACCGTGGTGATGCAGGGTACCATGATAATGCTTTCCTGTGTTGTCGCTTCGTATTTCGCCATCCAGGATATTGTACACGCAGAAAATATAGACCGTTACGACATCCCGATATATGCCTCCGTAATTTCAGGTCTTATTGCGTTGTTCACCGCATTTTACATTAACAAGGTATCTTCCAGGACGCGCTCGCACATGCTAAAAACTTCCGCCCTCCATTGTTTCGTCGACAGCGTACTCTCTTTTGGCATGGCAGCAGGATTTACTCTCGGCCTATATATGCACTGGAGGGGTTACACTCATTTAACTCCCTACGTAGATCCCGTTATGACGTTAATATTAGCGGTTATGCTCGTATGGACCCCTGTGAAACTGATCAGAAGCGGCATGCATCAACTTCTCGATGCTGTGCCCGCAAAGGATGTCCGTGATTCGATAGAAAAGATAGCCGAAAGGCACAAGGCCAAAGCGTTTGGCATCCACAGTATACGCATGAGGAAAGCGGGTGAGCGGGTGTTCCTTTATATCTGTTTCGAGATCCATGGCCATACGACGATGAACCAGGCGCAGGAGTTCGTAAGAGCTTTTGAAGATGATATCTCAAAGAATTTTCCAAAATATGATGTCATCGTATATTTTTACCCGGCGGCCGGCCGTCCTCAATAAACCTTTCTAAGATCCAAAATTCGTTTGTTTCTATCAATAGTTGGTTTATAATTGATACTTGTGTATGGTAGAGAGGTTTTCTCTCGGTTTAACGATGAAAGATCTCAAAGTATTTTTTAAATTCGGAGTTGGCTCTATGCTAAGTAGTTCCGATTATAAAAGAGGAGGTAGGTAAATGGAAAAATCAAGGACGGACAATAACAAAGCTTTTTTCCCTTTGGGGATGAAGCGAGGACAGAAAATTTTGATATGGGGAATATTACTTTCCCTGCTGGCGTATTGTTATATCATTGTCAAGGTGGGTTTCAAGGATTTCATTAACCTTCCCGCTATTCCATTTGATAATTACGGCGGCAGATTTATCCCCCCATTGCTAGCTATTTATTTATATTTTGCTTATACGAGAGGATGGAAGAGCATGCTTATCGTGGTTATGTTTACTTATATCTATGTTGTTCTGGCGGAGGAATTAAGTATTTATACGGGTTTTCCTTTTGGGAACTATTACTATACTATTGGACCAAAACTGGATAAAGTGCCGGTTATCTTGGGTTTAATCTGGTTCTATTACTTTGTGTTTCCGTGTTACTTTGTTTCCAAGCTTATTGTGGAAGGTAAACCGTTCGGGCTCACTAAGGGGACGGGGAAACTCATTTTTACCGCGTTTATTGGTGGCATACTGGCAGCTGGAATTGATATGGTGATTGATCCGGTTTTAGCCACTAGATTTGGCGAGTGGGTGTGGACAAGTAATTCTCATACAGGCTACTATGGTATACCTTATATCAATTACCTGGGTTATGTGATCGTTCTGATTCCGGCGTATTTTCTTATTGGGCTTCTGGAGAGAAAACTTAATGCTAAACCCATGGGCCCGGTAAATTTATTTATTGGGGCGATACCATTATTTTTTTATTTCCAGCTATTCCTTTATTTCGCTTTCCGGGCGCCAAGAGGGGTTTTGCTGGTAGGCTGTTTTACCATGGGACTACCTTTATTGCTGGCAGCGGATAAGCTGATCAAATATTTTTCCGGTAAACCGCAAACGGACTAATATAATAAATTAAATGGAAGAAGGCGCTGACGATAATTAGAACTGTTTTAGCAGTTAGCTGTTTAGCTCTCATCTATTCTTTGCCGATTTTGGCCGACAACACACAAGACTATATTAATCTGTGAAAGAGGAGGAATCCGTGCATAGAGAATTTTGTATATTGCTTTTAACTCTAGTTTTTTCCGGTTGCGCCACAACAACTACTTACTTAAATACTTCAAAGAATAGCGATGAAATCAGTAAGGATAGGGCAGCCTGTGAGGCTGAGGTGAATACCTCTGATTTTACAGACCCTGGCTTAAAGCAGAATAAATTCAACCAGTGTATGAAGGATAAGGGATATAATGTTGTTTCAGAGGCCCAGGCCGAGAAGATTCAGGGGTTCAAACAGCTTTGGGTAAAGCCGCAAGCAGAGTTTAAGGCGTACGAAGCGATTTTTATTGATAAGGTGGATGTAAGCCAGGCAAAAGCCAATAATAAGCAGAAGGTAACTGATCAGGACATAGATAATCTCGGCGAGCAGATGCTACAGCGTTTTTCCAAAACTTTGAATGATGTGGTGTCGGTTATTTCGGATAAGGAACAAGCCGCGGGCAAAAAGATTCTTTATCTTAGCTTAAAACTGAATAATATTTCTCAAACTGATGTGGGTGCGAATGTGGCGCTAAAGGCAGTAGGTTTTCTTTTGCCAGTACCTGCACCTTTACCTGGCGCACCGGAGGGAGCATTTTCTTTTGAAGGAACAATCATGGATTCCTCTGGCAGAGAAAAATTGATTACTGTCTCGGATGAAGTGAAATCGGATAAAAACTCTTCTCTTATGGGAGGGGATAAATTTTCACCCTGGCAGAGAGCGTATAATATTATGGATTACTGGGCAGATCGTTTAGCAGCGTTGCTCGCTAAAGAGCGCGGACAAGAATACAAATCCCGGTTGGGATTCAAACTATTTTAATCGATACGCAGACACTTTCGTCTCTTAGCCCGAAAGTGAATGCGAATCGATTATCCCGCCGGAGTCATGGTAAATTTCATGCCCGCGGAGCGGGCAAGGAAATTTACCATGTATATAGCGAAGGCGGGGTTATAAAGAAACCACGGACTTTAGCCCGTGGAGGTTCATTCGTTTGTCGGTGGCTGGAGGTAGACGGTAATGTTGTATGAAGTGCCGCCTGATAGAATTAATGAGATGGCTGATGTATCCGCAGAGGCATTCATCGAGAACAACGATCCCATCGGAAACTTTATGTTCCAGAACGAGCCAAACCATTCCGTTCTAAAAAAGCGATTCTTCCGTTCACTGGTGACTTCCTGTTCCCCCAGGGCCGTAAGGCAGGGGATATCCCCTAACTTAGAGGCAGTTAGTATTTGGTTCCCACCCGGTATAGGACACGTAGAAGACGTAGATACTGATCCTTTCAATGCGCAAGATTTCTCGAACCCTGAGACTTTTGAAAAGATGCGGGTGGTAAACGAGGTTATCGCCGCACTGACTGCGCATCTTGGCCAAGAGCCGCAGTGGTACTTGCATCTGGTAGCTGTTCGGCCGCAGTTTAATGGCCAGGGGTATTCTTCGCGTTTGATCCGGCCGATGCTGGCCCGGGCTGAGAGCGAAGGTTTTCCCTGTACCCTGATAACCCAGAGCATAGAGAACGTCAGAAAATACGAACATTGGGGTTTTGGTGTGGTGAAGGAGATGCCTGTGCCCTGTTCACGGGAGAAGTTCTATTCTATGCGCAAGGCCTGAAGCATCTTTGTTGCGCAGCTTTCTTAAAAGGTAGAATATTCTTGATGTAGCGAGGTGTTGAGTCTATAATTGACCCGTGTAAATAGCGATTCTATTATCAGTTCGTAGAAGAAGGGCTTGTGCTATGGAAATGCGTAATCAAAAGAATACCGAAGAGAAATACCGTGAGCTGGTCGAAAACGCCAATAGTATAATTCTGCGCATGGATACGGCCGGTAAGGTCATCTTTCTTAATGAATTTGGCCAAAATTTCTTCGGCTACAAAGAAAAAGATATCCTGGGTAAGAGCGTCATCGGCACAATAGTTCCTTCTACCGACATCTCGGGACAGAGCCTTGAGGCGATGGTCAAAGATATAATGGATAATCCTCAGAAGTATATCAATAATGAGAATGAGAACGTAACGCGTAACAGTGTCCACGTATGGGTATCCTGGACCAACAAACCGATCTTTGATGAAGGTGGCGTCCTCAAGGAAGTCCTGTGTATAGGCAATGATATTACGGCCCTTAAAAATACGCAGGCTGCTCTGGTCAAGGCGAAAGAATTAGCCGAGTCAGCAAGTATGTCCGGGACGGTTATTTGCGAGCCGGACTGGAAGATAAGGCACATGAATGCAGCCGCAAAAAGGTATTTTGATATAGACGGTGATTTCGATAGGGCTGATGACTTTTTGTGCGTAATGTTAAAAAAATATGAGGCGTCTATCGCCAAAGACCAGATAATTGACCCTTTACTGCCTTACAAAACATTTGATCTTATCCGTCCGGAGACGGAAAATATCAAGGCGTTATATTTGCAGGTAAACATGGAAGTATTACGAAATCCCCAGCATGAAGTGTCAAGCATCGTTATGGTTATGCAGAATGTCACTGATGCGCGGCTAGAAGAGTTGATGAAGCAGGATTTTATGGGCCTGGTATCCCATAAATTACGCACCCCGCTTTCCGCTATTCTCGGAAATGCCAGCATACTTCAACAAGAAAACAATGTCAGCCAACTTAACGATAAACAGAAAAGATTAATAGATTCTATCAGCCGCAATGCGTATTCGCTTTCGCATTTGATCGACAAGTTGCTTAAATTTACCGAGATGAATAAAGTAGGGCCGGATCAAAACAAAGAAGGGGTGGATCTCTGTGAATTCCTGCCATCCCTGGCTGCAGCTGTTATCAATGAGGCCAAGGACAAAAAAATAGAATTTCAATTCGATTGCCTTAAGAAAGATTCCAAGATAAATATAAATAAGGAATCACTGGACATTATCATTACTAATTTAATAGAAAATGCCGTCAAATTTAACGATAATCAGATTGTTAGGATAAACATTTCAGTGAAAGAATCCGGTGAATATCTTGAGATCTCAATTTTAGATAACGGCGTCGGTATACCACCAGAAAACGTAGATAAAGTGCTGAACGGATTTTATCAGGTCGAAAAATATTTTACGGGCAACGTAGCCGGCGTGGGGTTAGGGCTTTTATTGGTGAAAAGATTTGTAAATGCCAATGGCGGCACGTTAGATTTGAAGTCGGAGATAGGCAAGGGCACCTCATTCATCATTAAACTTCCCCGGTAAATACATTGTCTCGTTTTTTAAGAGATAATTTTTCTTGAGGTATATGAAAGGCCGTATAATTGGTAGATAGAAAATGTCAGGAGTTTATTCATAAGAGTGTGTAGCGATATTTACAGGCGGAGGATGGTATTGTCAGGATTAAAAGGAGCGTTGAATGACGGATAAAAATTTAGCATCCACATGGCAGAAGTTCAAGAATAATTTTCCCTGGAAAGATATGTTTTTTGGTTTTTTAATCCCGAAGGTATTTTTTCTTTATGGCGCGCATCGCGGTATGCCTTTTCTCTGGGGGGCGATAGCTATAGTTTGGTGCGTTGGGGTATTTTATCTGAACCAGATGAGGGCCCATAAGGTGAATTTCTTCGCTATCTTTGCCGTAATTATGATTATGGCGCGCATAGTCGTGGTACTCGCGCAAAAAGACCCCAAGATGTATCTATACGTGTTGGCGCTGGATAATCTAGTTGTGGGGGGCATTTTCCTGACATCACTTTTGTTTAAGAGTTCACTAATGCAGATGTTTGCTGATTCTATGGATACGCAAGTATCGCAGGAGATCTTACACTCAGTGTATTATGGAAAAGCCTGGAGAATAGTTACTTTCATCTGGGCAATAGCTCACATATTGTTTGCAATAGCGCTGGTATTGTTGAAAGCCTGTAATCTAAAAATTGTAGGCCTCATTGATATGCTCGCAAATTGGCCGCTGATGATTGTTCTATTTCTTTTTACCCTTAAATTTCCCGCGTGGTATTGGAAAAAGAATTACGCCAAGATTAAGGCAGGGAAATAAAATATCCTGCGCTTTTAGATATTGCGCGGGCGAAATATGACGGGGTCAGGCCTTGAATGTTGAATCTAATTGGCACAGGGGAAGAAAAACATTATTTGTATGATAAAGAAGTAACCAGTAAGAGGAGACGATATGATGAAGAAGTTATCGATTGTTTTTTTGGTTGTAGTAGCTGTGGTTTTTGTGGTGTTTCTTGCCAAAGATATCATAATCAAAGCTTCGGTTGAAAAAGTTGTGGAGACTGTTACGGGCCTTAAGCTTAATATCGGAAGCCTTCATGCCAGCATCTTTAAGTCCGTAGCCGATATTAAAAACATCCAATTGTTTAATCCTTCCGGTTTCCCCGACAGAATCATGGTTGACATGCCTGAGATTTATGTGAGCTATGATCTTCCTGCCATTATAAAGGGTAAGATACATCTTCGAGAAGTCCGCCTATCGCTTAAAGAGTTTGTCGTCATCAAGAATGCTCAAGGGAAGTCGAATCTCGATGTGTTCAAGCAGCCCGCGCAGGCGCAGAAAGAAGATGAATCAAAATCTCAAAAAACACCAGGCAAAGCCCCGGAGATAAAAATAGACACATTAACGCTGAATATAGCAAAGGTCATTTATAAAGATTATTCAAAAGGAAGCGTGCCGATTGTAAAAGAGTTTAACATCAATCTTAAGGAAAGTTACAGCAATATCGATAGTCCGCAAACTTTAATAAATCTGATTGTTGTAAAAGCGCTTATGAATACGTCGATAGCCTCTCTCGCGAATTTTGATCTTAAAGGGTTACAGGGCATGATAGGCGGAGTTCGCCCTGATGCGCAAAAGACCGGCACCCAGGCCATGGATAAGGTAAAAGGATTGCTTAAGAATATTTTTGGCTCCGGTAAATAGTTATTCATCGGCAATGGTAAAGAGGAGGAAGGTGTAAGGAAATTGCCTGTTTGGCTTACCCTTGTTTTGGCTATATTTATTATTGTTACAATATATGTCATCATTATTCAGTAAAATTAGCTGCCAGTCTAAAACAACCAGCCGATTTTTAGGGGAAAAAAGAATCGAATGTCGCTATTTTTACCAGTCCAGTAATCCGCCAGAAAATCTCTTTCTAAACCAAAAACGTTATTGATATATTAAGCGATTATATCTATAATTAAACCATACAGATAAGAGAAGGTTATTCTTTAGTTTGTAGTGGAGCCGCAATAAGTTATTTCTTTACGGCGAAGGATCATTTTTATGAATAATGAAGAACTTTTAGATAAATTAAACCGGGCGTATGTAATGGAAGAGGAAATGGCGAGCATGCTTATCGATCTTTGTCGTCCTAAACATTTACCCGATGATTTGCCTAAAGAGGCGCGTAAACGCATAGAGGATGTCCTTATTAGCATTAAAGTGGATACATTACGCCACAAGAAAATAGTATCAAAAATGAGAGGAACTTTAGTATGACTATGGAACGAAAAACTCTAGTAGCAAGATTGCGGCAGATTCAGGCAGCAGATCGAAATGCTCTTGCCATATATACAGAATTATCCAGATCAATCAAAGACGATATTCAGCGTAAAATTTTTTTTGAGATAGCTGAAGATGAAAAGCGTCATGTGGCTTTAGGCAAGGAGATGTTATCTTTGCTAGAGGGGTAAAGGTTGGATAAGAAAAAACGGTCGATAGAATGGAGCAAGATTTTTGAGATCTTGCTTATTTTTTTGTTAATACCGACAATTATTTTTTATATCATAGGTTTACGCTGGCCGGCTTTCTTGAATTACGCCTATTATTTTCTGGTATGGTTATTCATATCTCAGGCCGGATTGTCGTATATGTATTCGATTACTGCTTTTGGCAGAAGCAAATTCAGAGAATTATCCACCGCGAAGCATATTCCCTTGCCAAAAAGCACTTTTATCGTTAGCGCGTATCTTCCAAACGAGCTTGAGGTCATCGAGGATACACTTTTAAATATTTTAGAGCGCATCCAGCGGCCAGAAGCTGGGATCGAGCTGATCCTTGCCTATAATACCCCGCACATGGAAGGGATAGAGCCGCGTTTACGTGAGCTTGCCTATAAGTGGCCGGAACTCATACTGGCAAATGCTTACGGTTCAAGAAGTAAAAGTGAGAATTTAAATTATGCCCTTGAGATCGCAAGTGGAGAGATGATCGTATTGCTTGATGCAGATCATCTGGTAGCCGCTGATTGCTTGAAGCTTGCCTGGCGCTGGCTGGATGAAGGTTATAATGTGGTACAGGGCAGGTGTAAAATTCGTAATGGCAAGAGAAGTCTGGTATCCGCGTTGGTTGAGGTTGAATTTGAGGCTATTTATGGTATTAGCCATTATGCCAAGTCAAAGTTATTTGATTCTACACTTTTTGGCGGAACAAACGGTTATTGGCGCAGTTCGGTTATTAAAAAAATAAAGTTTGACCCTGGCAGGCTCACCGAAGACATTGATGCGACCTTGCGTGCTATATTACAGGGAAACCATATTGTTCATGACCGTACCATTATTTCTACGGAGCTGGCTCCTGAGACTATGGCTGGCCTCTGGTTTCAGAGGAAGCGCTGGTCTCAAGGTTGGTTTCAGTGTTCGCTGAAATATCAGATGAGTATTTTAAGGTGTAAATTCCTTAATATTCTCCAAAAGTTCATGTGGACCACACTTTTGATGTGGCGTGTAGTCTATGATATTTTAAGCCACCTTCTTTTTCCTGTAGTATTTGCGTTCTGGTTGACAAGGGGTAAAATAGAATTTCCGATGAATAACTTTATTTGGTTTGCTTTATTCTTTGTGATGCTTAGCGGCCCATTTGAAGCTTTGGTTGCGTATAAAAATGCATCTTCTCCCAGAGCGCCCGTCTGGCAGTATATTTACTACGCATTTTTTGCTTTCTGGTACACCTTATTCAAGAACACCATACAGGTGGTTGCTATCAGGGATGAACTCCTGGGCAAGCGCGAGTGGGTAGTTTCGCAGAGAAAAAAATGATGCATAGAAGCAAACAATTTATTTTTGTATTTTTTATTAGCTTATTTTTTGTAGCCAGCGTGTTTGGCGAAGATGATTTTAATAATGAATTAAGCAAAGCGCGGTCTCTTGTAGAGCAAAAATCGTATAGCGAGGCGCTTAAAATATACTCAAGCATCAGTGAAGGGTTGCGTAAAGATCCAGGGCTTATAATAGAGTGGGCGCGTGTTCATACTTATGCCGACAACCACGAGGAAGCAATAAAACTTTTTGAAGAGGTGCGTTCGGCTCATCCAGAGCGTTCCCCTGAGGTACTAAGAGAGCTGGCGGATCAGTATAAGTGGAGCAGTAAAACATCGCAGGCAATAAAAGTATACAAAGAAGCCCTTGCTTTGAATGCTGAAAATTTGCAGGTGTATTTAGGGTTGGCCGAAGCGCATTTCTGGAACGACCAAAGAAATGAAGCCCTGCAAATATATGACGAAGCGCTTAAGCGCTGGCCGGACAATACGGATGCACTTCTTGGCAAGGCTAATATCTTGAGCTTTCAGGATAAGCTTGAGGAGTCTTATGCGTTATACCAGAAGGTTCTGGATAAAGATCCCGGTAATTTAAATGCGTTGAATTCTCAAGCCAGGATTTTAGTCTGGCAGGGGTATCATCGAAAAGGCATCAGCCGCTACGAAAAAATATTACAACGTTATCCCAAGAATCCGGATGCCATAGAGGGCATGGCTTTTGCCTTACATTGGTTAGGTGACGACACGAATGCGGTTAGACGGATAGAAGAGCTTCTTGAGTTTGAACCTAACCGCAAAGAGGCGCAGGATCTATATTCCCAGATTAAAGATTCGCAACATCTTTTTGCCAGGCCATACAGCCGTTTCATGCGCGACTCTACGCCTCAGACAGTTGCTACCGGAGGATTGCGTTCAGGGTTACGTTTGAATCGTTCTACTTCCATTGATGGAATATATGAGCATCAGGTCTTACGTAAAAAAGGCGCGCATGAACCGACCCTGTCCGCTAATCGCGAGGGAATAGGTTTAAGTAAGAATTTCGGAAATACCTACGAATTCAATACGTTTTTGTACGCCGCGCATTTTAATAAGATTGATTTTAATCCCTTTACTACCAATACCTGGCTCACTTACAAACCCGATGACTACTGGCGTTTCGATCTTGCCTACGATCGGGAAACATTTGAAGACAACGACGCACTTTTTTATAAAGTTATTACCAATAGCCCGTCATTGTCCATAGATTTCAAGCTAAATCGTTTCTGGTTTTTTAATGTAAAATATAAACGAAGCTATTTCAGCGATGATAACCGGCAGAATCAGATTTTTAGCAGAATTGAATACCGCTTTTCGCAAAAGCCCTACATCAAGCTTTATTATAACTACTATGATTCTACTTGGGGAGAGCCGGAAATAAGTCACGGTTACTTTGATCCCCGGTCTCTTCGTTCGCACGCTTTAGGTGTTTATACGGGTATAGATTTTACCAAAAAGTTATTTCTTGAAGCCAAGACCTCCGGGGGTTATGAATTCCAGCGTAAGCCCGACAATGCGCATAAGAAATCAGATCATCCTACCTATTCTGCCGCGGCCAGCCTTAATTATCGCTTAACCGATAATTGGCTGCTTTCTGCTTCCGGAGACTTTTTTACTACCTGGCCGGATCATGGCCAGCGTTCCTACCAGAAAAGAGGTGCTTACTTAAGTGTTACCTATAACTTTGGTGCTAACCCTGCCACATTGCGTGATGCAACCAGGCCATCCCGCACTACCGGGGCTAATTAGAATTTTTAGCTTTTATGGCGCAATAGCTTACCACGGGATCTCTTTCTAAGCCCAAAATATTCTTGATATGCAAAAGTACTAAGGCTATAATTGATTTCCATATATGGATATTATATTTGCAAATATAACGGGGCCAGTCTGACCCCTGTTATGGTGCACTTAATCAAAAGACATACTAACCTTACCAATAATCAGATTGGCAAAATGTTTTCCATGACCTATTCGGCGGTAAGTAAATCCGCTAAAGATATCAAGATGCTTCTCGGTAAAGATAAACAGATTAGGATGGAAGTGGAGGAGTTAATTTCAACATTCAAGGCCTGACCCCGTTATGGTGTTAATTTCAACATTCAAGGCCTGACCCCGTTATGGTGTGAAGGCCTGACCCCGTTATGGTGTGACCCCGTTATGGTGTTGTTTTGACTATATTTATTATTGTCACAATATATGTCATCATTGATTTAGACAGGCCGAAGCGAGGTTTTATCAGGGCAAGTTACCAGAGTTTATTGAATGTAAGGAATAACCTTGATTTAGAATCCAACCGCATTCAGTAAAATTAGCTGCCAGTCTAAAACAACCAGCCGATTTTTAGGGGAAAAAAGAATCGATTGCCGCTATTTTTACCAGTTCAACAATTTACCAGAAAATAGCTATTTAAATCAGATAAGTCTTGCTTGATGAAGACCAGGCTTGTATACTTGATAGCTGGTAGTTGATAGAACTATTCATTTGATTAACTAGGAGGTAGTTTGAAAAAAATAATTAGCGTATTTTTGATGTTATGTTTTACTATTTATTCTTCTGTTTATGCGGCCTATGATTATACTGCCGTGGGTGCCGGGGATTGGGATGCTCTTGCCACTTGGGGTACGGCAACTATACCTGGGAGCGGAGACACGGTGAGTATTCCCATAGATCAATCTGCTGGAGGTGTAACGATCAACAGTGGAGTGGATGCAGTCGCTAAATCTATTCGACTGACCATAAAGGATGGCCTATTGACGATGAACGGAGGAAATCTTACGGTAGACGATCTTTGTGGAAGTAAGACCGGAACGCAGGTTATATTTGCGGATGATGGAACTATTACGGGTAATGTGGGCGTTAACGCTAGTTTTACTAGTCCTAAAGTTCAGCACATATTGATTCAAGCAGGAGCTGTCGCTACCATAGATGGCGATATCGGCACAGACTATATTCGTTTGACCGGGAATGATCCTGATCAGACTTTTCGTTTGGGCGCCGGGCATACCTTAACTGGAGATATTAGGGTTGGTAGCTCTGGTGGTAGTTTTACGGGAAATCATGGAATAGTTGAATTCCTTGGAAGTGCAACGGTTAACGGAAATATCGGTACGGTTTGGGCAGGAAAGCTTAGACAGTTGAATCTCTCCAGCGGTACCGTTGACGTGACAGGGAATGTGCGCTCACAAAACTATGATCTTAAGGGCGCCGCTCTTAATATTACAGGGACTATGGAACAGGTAGATGATGGAACTATTTCAACCCAAGTCAGCAATGCTACAACTTACGGTAAAATAACCGCCACAGGGACGGCGACTATTCCGGCTACTTCGACGGTCTCGGTCAATGTTTTGGGATATGTGCCTGCAGGTTCAGTGCTTACTATTGTTGATGGTACCGGCGGCAAAGGAGACACTGTTAGCGCAAGCATACCTGTGACTACCAATAGTGCTGCGCTCTCGTTTACCTCAAATTCTGCGGATTCAGAGGATCTTACACTTACTGCAGTCCGTAATGGTTATAATAATCTTGCTGGTAACGGCAATGCTTCTGCGGCTGGATCCGCGTTGGAAGCTGCTGGTGCAGCTGGCGCGTCCGGAGATATGCTTACGGTCTTGAATACGCTTGACAGTTTATCCACGGCAGCGGATGTTTCCAATGCTCTTGATACCTTGATTGCGAATATGAATAATGGCGTACCTCAAGTGAGTCAAACAACTTTAGCTAATTTTTTAAGCACTCTGATGAATCACTTAGGCAGTTTAAGATTAGCTAATGCCCCAGCCACAAGCGGAATTTCTACGGGAGACGCACCAAGAGATAAGGGTATTTGGGCGCAAGGTTTTGGAAGCTATCTGCATCAGGATCCTCAAGGGTCCAGTAATGGCTATAATGCTACTATTTGGGGCACTGCCATGGGTATTGATAAGTCGATGAACGATATTTTGCGAGCGGGCTTAAGCTTTGGATATGCCAGTGACAGTATCAGCTCAAAAGATAATAGCGGCCATACCGATGTAGATAGTTATCAGGGTAATTTATATGCAAGCCTTTTAAAAGAAGACAATTATTTAAACGGCGCACTATCTTTTGCCTATAATCAATATAGCAGCTCAAGGCATATCTCTTTTAGCGTAATCGACCGGATTGCCAACAGCGATTATGATGGACAGCAGTATTCTTTTTATCTTGAGGGAGGGCATACTTTTAGAAAGGGAAAACTTGAACTGACTCCGCTAGCCTCTCTTAAATACGAGCATCTTTATTTGGAAAGTTATACAGAGAAAGACGCCGGTTCATTAAATCTTGACGTAAATAGCCAGAATTATGATTTTCTTCAATCCGGTTTAGGTGCAAAGTTTGGTTATCCTCTGGAGAATAAATATGGCACTTTTATCCCTGAATTTCATCCGAAGTGGTTATATGACTTTATCGGAGACAACCAGCAGTCTAGCGCAACATTTACCGGAGGCGGAGGGTCTTTCCCTACCAATGGATTTAGGCCAGCTAAAAGCAGCTTGAATATCGGAACAAAATTCACTCTTGCTGCTAAAAATAACGTAGAACTTTCCTTCGGCTATGATTTTGAAGTAAAAAAAGATTTCTACGGCCATTCCGGGATTCTGAATATAAGCTACAAATTCTAAACTCAAAGTCAACGTTTCCTATGATACCCTTAGTTTTTGGCGGGTCGCGTCATTCTATCTAAGAATGTCACTATTGAATGGGGTTACCAGGCTTGGTTAGTCTAAAAAAGTAATAATAAAATAAATTATTTTTCCTTTTCCAGGCTCAACAGAGAATAAGATAGCCATAATTGTGTAAAATGATTATGGCTATTTTTATGCCCTAGGGCGTTAAAAGCTTAGGGTATTATTCCTGTTAAGTGAGACCGTGATTTTTATGATTGTTTTCTATAGTCCAGAGTATTCTAAAATCTGCCGAAATAATCTCCGAATATCGCGAAAAATATCTTTTAGCTTATCTGCGTAATATTTCTCAAACTTTTTTGGAACTTTTTCTCAAATTATATTGTCTAAGGTAATGAGAACAGGAAAAATACGTATATTTCATCAAACTATTTTGTCATAGGCTTTTACGCAGATGAGGTAAAACATGCATTTATTTTATTATAGGAGAAGCGAATAAGAAAGGAGGGGGCCATGATAAAAAAGATAGTAAAAAGTAAGATTTTAGTAGTCATAATTCTTCTTTTGGCATTTACAGTATCTTATTCATTGAGCGCTTTTGCCGGAGGAAGCCGCGGTGGACAAAATCGTGGCCGCGGCGGTGATCGTGGCCATTATTCTTATCGCGGTGGCCGCTGGCATGAGAGTGGATGGTTTTGGGGTAGTTTCGCAACCGGCCTGGCAATTGGCACCATAGTTTCCACACTGCCACCCTACTATGAAACGGTTTATGCAAACGGTGTACCATATTATTGTTATGACAGGGTTTACTACAGGTCATATCCTAGTGGCTATATTGTTGTCTCGGAACCAAGCACCACTGTTGTGGTCAACTCCGTTGTTACACAGCCTAGGGTTACTGGTGAGGCGATAACAATAAATATTCCTAATGCGGGCGGCGGATATACGCCGGTTACATTAACTAAATACAAAACTGGTTACCTAGGCCCGCAAGGGGAATATTACGAGGGCCATCCGACCATTGAACAGCTAAGAGTTTTGTATGGTAAGTAAACCCAGATTTTGCCTGCTCCCGAAGGGAGCGAGCAAAATCTGCCCGAAGGGCCGCCGCCAAAAGTTCTAAGCCGAAGGCTATCCAACAGGCGCCCATAGGGCAGCCTGCTGGGCTATGGAAATTTTGGAAAACGGCGGGGTAATCCCAAAATTTGCCTGCACTTTTTTAGTGCAGAAAATAATTGCACAACCACAACCCTTTCAATGGGTAAAACACGCCAAGCACTTTCTAATGCAAATTTTGGGGTAAAGTAACCAATGATGTAAAAAAATGAAGCCGTAAGGTCGCCCTGGCTGTTATTAAGGCCAGGGCGTGCCTGGCCAAGTGACAAGAAGGGCGACTTATCCGGCGCATTCCGGCACAAGAAATTCCCGCTACTAACCTTATGTGGAAATTTTATCAAGCTTACCCAAAACAATAGTCAATCCTATTTATAGCCACCTTAAAAAAATACATAATACATAAAGCAATTCTCACCTAAGATATTCTTGATATAGCGCGCCAGCGAGCCTGTAATTGACCTGGGTAGATTAATGAGGTTTCTTTTTGGCTCATGCAGCTGTCTCAGAGTCTTTTTTCTTTAACATAAAGAGAGTATTTAAGCCCTAATCGCAATAAATGATTATGGCTTTTTTTGTTTCTGAGTGATAGAGAGTTGGAGGTATGTTTATTATTGCACGGTTACGATTTTCAGCTAAAACAAAGATTGTAATCATAAGTGCGACAACCGGGAGTATTTTTATTGTTTTAAGCTCAGAGAAGGCGTATAATTAATTACAAATTATCCTATTTTTCCATCCGGGAGGTGCTTATAAGGGAGGGCACATCATTAAGATTCTTATCGTGAGTTTCTATTTACCTATTGCTTATCACGGTGCGGGTTGTTATTTGTTTAGGTTTGTTCGATATTTAAAAGAGAATGGTTTTGAAATAGAGTTTGTTTTGCTTTCCGACTTTAACTCAAGCAGGGCTTTATCTTTTTCTGTCCCACCTGAATTAAGAAAAATCTTCAAAATATCTGTACCGGATTGTTTTCAAATCAAAGGAAGGTTTTTTTCCTGTTGTTTTTCAAAGGCATGTTTCAAGAAATCCTTTTTCTGGTTTTATGGCAAGCTCTTTACCCTGTTGAAACGGGCGAGTCGTTTTGGCGGTAACCTCTTCCTCCCGCTGAAGAGAGGATACCATTTTATACGCAGATCTTCTTTTCGCTCCAGGCACCCTAGTAATAGAAAACATTTAAGATGGGGATATGTTCCTAACAGGAATGATTTGGCGTTCGTTTCAAAAAGAATTAGGAAATTCTTGCCGGATGTTTTAATTGCGGATCAAGTATTTATGGCTAACATTTTCGATGTAGTGCCTAGCGGGCAGACATGTTTGAAAGTTTTGCTGCCTCATGATATCCGTTCCCAGCGCTTAAAAAGTTATACCGAACACCATGTTGATTTTGACGAGGCTGCCGAATATTCGCAGGAAGATGAGATAAAACAGATGAATAAAGCTCAGCTCATTCTGGCCATACATAATGAGGACGCTGTTACTTTGAAGACAATGGTGCCTAAGGCCGAGGTTTTTTCTTTACCCTATGCCGTTGAGCCTGTATTGTGTACTCACTCGCAGATCCGGGGGCGTTTGTTGTTTGTCGGCAGCTTAGTGGGCCACAACATCCACGGACTCGAATGGTTTTTGCGCGAGGTATGGCCGAAAATACTTGAGAAAGTTCCCCACTGCGTTTTACATGTGTGCGGAAATGTGTGTGATGCTATGGAGTGTCACGATAAACGGGTATGTTTTTGCGGGATAACGGATGATTTAGGCAGCGAATACGCTGCCGCAGAGGTCGTTGTAGTGCCGTTACTGTGCGGGAGTGGTTTGAAAATCAAAGTGTTAGAAGCGTTGTCTTATGGACGGGTATGCGTCTCGACACAAGTCGGCCTGCAAAGCCTCGATGATGCGTTGGGTTACGATGCGGTTCTTCTGGCAAACCATGCCCAGGAATTTGCCGATACTACCGTGAAGTTGTTGATGAATCCCGGCCTGCGAGACAGGATACAGGACAACGCAATAAGATATATCGGGGAAAAATACGGACCGGAGAAAATTTATGGGCCAATCAAGAAACGTTTTCTTGAATGGGGGGACAAAAAAAGTTTATGACGGACAACAAAACCATTATTCTCATTACTCCGACTCATCCAAGAAAAGACAGGATGAAGTATCTCGAAAGGTCTATAGCGACGTTTCAAAAAGTAAGAAACCTTCTGTGGGTTGTGGTTGAGGACGGGGATTGCGTTGATGAGGATGTGCGAAAAATTTTAGAGTCCAGCGGTATACATTATCAATATCTCAATTATGGGCCGACGAGGCACTGGGGAGATGAACAGCGCAATGCCGGCCTTAATTATGTTAAGCGAGAAAAGTTGAGAGGTATCGTATATTTGGCTGATGACGATAATTTTTACGATATTCGCTTATTCAACGAATTACGGAAAACTGTTAAAGTTTCGATAATGCCGGTAGGCCATCTCGGGCCGAGAGGGATAGAGCGGCCTATCGTGGTCAACGGAAAAATTAAAAAATGGGATGCAAACTGGACCGATCGCGCTTTCCCCATAGACATGGCTGGTTTTGCTTTTAATGCCAGCTTGCTTCAAGCAATGAATGGCACATTATTTGATTTTACGGGAAAAGGCGGTGAAACTGAATTGTTGAGCAAATTGGTAAAGTCCTGGAACGAATTGGAGCCTTTATGTTGTAATTGTTCGCGATGCTACGTCTGGCATAATCAGCCGCTGGGAGAAAGACCGTTATGGACGTATTATCGGCGGCTTTTACTGAAGGCTAAGATAGGCTCTCTTAAAAACTTAAAAAAGTTTTTTATGTTTCTATCAAAAAAAACCTAACGCATGTGTGGCATAGCAACTATTTTTCATTATAAGAGCGGTACGGTTGAAAAGGCGCAGCTCCTGCGTATGCGGGATGCAATGAAAACCCGCGGACCGGATGGCTCTGGTGTTTGGGTGTCTGCCGATTGTCGGCTCGGTTTAGCGCATCGCCGTCTTTCGGTCATTGATCTTTCTGAAAACGCAGGGCAGCCAATGCTAAGCGTGGACGGACGTTATATTATCAGTTTTAACGGGGAAATTTACAATTACAGAGAAATTCGGGAAAGGCTTATTCGTAAGGGCCATCGTTTTAAATCCGAATCAGACACGGAAGTTCTTCTTGAGCTCTACCGGGAAAAAGGTAAAGATTTATTGTATGAAATACGAGGCATGTTCGCATTTACCATTTGGGATAATAACGAAAAGGTATTATTTTTAGCCCGTGACCCCTACGGGATTAAGCCGCTTTATTATTCCGACGATGGCCATGTTATTCGTATAGCGTCTCAAGTGAAAGCGTTGTTGGCGGGCGGCGCTATCCCTCGGTCTGTCGATGCGGCCGGCGTTGTGGGTTTTTTCCTTATGGGGTCGGTTCCGGAACCTTACACGATCAATAAAAATATTAAGGCGTTGCCCAGCGGCCATTGCATGTATGTTAATTATGCAGGTGTTCAGGAACCGAAGGAATACCTCTCGATAACTCGCGTTTTTGCCCAAGCTGCCGCTTCCCCGGAATCGGGTGTGGCGATAAAGTCCACTCTCCTTGATACAGTGAAGCATCATTTTGTTTCGGATGTTCCTGTGGGGATTTTTTTGTCGGGAGGAGTTGATTCCGGAGCGCTTGTGGGATTGGCTCGCGACGCAGGGCTGAAGACTACCGCGATTACGCTGGCTTTCGATGAATTTCGTGATTCGCAAGAGGATGAAGTGCCGTTAGCTAAAGAAACGGCCGCTCATTACGGGATAGAACATTTTATCTACCGTTTGACCCAGGAGGAATTTCAGAAAGATCTGCCAAAAATCTGGGATGCAATGGATCAGCCATCGATAGATGGAATTAACACTTATTTCGTGAGCAAGGCGGCAAGAAATTATGGCTTAAAAGTAGTACTATCCGGCTTAGGCGGCGACGAATTATTTGCCGGCTATCCGACATTCAAAAGTATTCCAAGGATGGTCCGCCGGTTACGCCGGTTTTCTCGTATGCCGTTTTTAGGGGACGCTTATCGTATGTACCATTCTAAATTTTCCAAACATCGTTTTCAGCGTGAACCACAATTCCCCGGCCGTGTTAAATACGGCGGTAGTTACGCAGGCGCTTATCTCTTGTGTCGGGGTTTGTTCATGCCGTGGGAGCTTGGTGCTTTACTGGATGAAGAAGTTCTGCGTGAAGGATTCAACCGGTTGGATATTTTGAGGCATATCGATAACGCCATAAAACCTGACCCTCAAAATGATTACGCGAGAGTAGCTTGCCTTGAGGCGTCCTTTTACATGCGCAATCAGCTTTTGCAAAGTGTTGATTGGGCCGGGATGGCGCATGGTGTGGAAATCCGGGTGCCCTATATCGATATTAACTTACTAAGGGCGGTTGCCGGGGTTCAAGCTTCGGCAAAAGAATTAGATTTTTCTCCAATATCCCCAGACAAAGAATTGTTGGTTAAAAGCCTATCGCGGCCTTTGCCGGCAGGAGTCACCAATCGCGCTAAAACTGGTTTTTGCTTGCCGTTGGATTTGTGGCTGGAAGCTAAAGGGTATGATAGTTGGAAGGGTGTTGCGCTTTTATCTCGTTCCTGGGGTCATTGGTTTCGTCGATGGGCATACGTGGTATTCCAGCAATTTGGCGCAGACTCTTGTCTAAAAAAGAACAGCATACAGCTGTTTAATTAAATAAAAGATAAATCCGTATGGTCAGAAGTTTTATGCGTCACATTTTAAGAAAATATCTAGGAGACATCCGTTATCAAAAGTTTTTTGAAAAGCTCCACACCTACGCTTTGGAGGGCATGAATTGCGGGGGAGGAGCTTACGTTGAAAATAGCGGTGAAGCTGGTGTCGTAAAATTCATTCTAAAAAAAATAGCCGACAGCAATCCAATTCTTTTTGATGTCGGCGCAAGTATCGGAAAATATACAAGCCTGATTGAGGGTGTATCGAAGGAGATTCCGGGGGCGATCATTTATTCGTTTGAGCCTTCAAGAGTTGCTTTTGATACATTGCTGATGAAGATGGGTAACAAGCCCAATATTTCATTACACCGTATCGGTTTTGGCGACTGTAACAAGAAAGCGAAGCTTTTCTATGATGTGGAGGGTTCTGAGCTCTCGTCTCTCTATCGTAGAAGGATTAGAAATTCTAATAGCATAATGAATTTATCAGAAGAAATTGAAATTCGAACCATTGATTCATTCTGTGCGGAAAAAGGAATAGGGCATATTCATCTCCTTAAATTGGATGTCGAAGGATATGAACTTTGCGCATTGCAGGGCGCGCAAGAAATGCTTAGGCGAGATGCAATTGATTTTATCCAATTTGAATTCAGCTCATGCAATATCGATTCAAAAACCTATTTTCAAGATTTTTGGTGGTTGCTCAATGATACCTATAAGATCTATCGTGTAGTAAAAAATGGGATCTATCCGATAGGGGATTATGATGAAAAGCGTGAAATATTCTCGACAACTAACTATGTAGCGGAAAGAAAAAATATCGCTCGTATCTGATACCCGGCAGAGCCCCCGGTCGGTGAAGGCAAATGGCATCAATCTTTTTTCGTGATTTACGCAGGAAATATAAATATTTTGGATTTAAATTCAAATGTCCATTCTGCGGGGGATATTTTAGGAAATTCTTGCCCTGCGGGTTTGATTTTCCCGTGCTTGAAAAATATAAAGTTATTGGCGGACGGGTTCGCCCGCAAGGGATGTGTCCGTATTGCCGTTCGATAGATAGAGAACGCCTCATTTTCCTGTATTTAAAGAATAAAACCGAAATTTTCCTCAAACCCGTGGATCTATTGCACGTGGCCCCGGAGGCAAGATTACAAAAAGTGCTTATGGCTGCTCCCAATATAAATTATCTCAGTGCAGACCGCGATCCTGCTGCGGCAATGGCTAAAATGGATATAACCGATATTCCATATAAGAATGAAAATTTTGATGTTATCCTGTGTAACCATGTCCTGGAGCATGTAGTCGATGACCATAAGGCGATGTCTGAATTGTACCGGGTTTTAAAACCGGGCGGTTGGGCAATACTTCAGGTGCCCATATCGGCTATTTTACCAGCCACTTACGAAGATCCGGCGATTACTGCTCCTAGAGAAAGGGAAAAGGCGTTTGGGCAAGATGTACACGTTAGGATCTATGCTAAAGATTATAAGGCAAGGCTTGAGAGGGCTGGTTTCTCTGTTACCACATATAACTTTTCAGCCGATTATGGGAAACAGGCAGCTCTTCGGTATGGGCTTATAGAGGAAGAAGACTTGTATATTTGTTCAAAGAAGAATTAATGAAAAATGCAAGGATTACGTAAGAATTTTTTTAATATGACATCGGATCGTAAAAGAGATCTGTCCCGGACAACTTCTGTTGACAAGTTTCGTTAACGATATGTATGTATAGCGTACTGGTTATTATTGATGAACGCGTATGAAAATCGCTGCATATAACGTGGAGCTTTTTGACCAGGAGCGCGTGCCTACCGAGAGTAGCGCTTTTCGTCTTCTCAAGCAAACGCCGATCGCAAGGGACATAACGTATCTAGCGGTTCCCTGGTCGATTGCGATTAATCGAAATAAATTGTCCGAATTTGCTTTTGAGAAATCAGGCCGGGGTTTTACGATTTGTCAGCATCTGGCTTATGAAAAAATCATCCCCCTTTTGAAACGGATAAAAATCAATGTTTTGTTTACGCCGCATGTAAGGAAAACATATTGGGGGATTAAAGTCATGCCTTTCCCTCATTATGCGGTCAACGGAATCGGCCCTGCTGAAAAAAAACATATTTTTTACAATTTTATTGGCATAGACAGCACCACGCAAATAAGTTCTTCTTTGCGAAGGCGCCTATTTCAAATGCGCCACCCAGCGGATGCGGTTGTTATTGAAAGGGAATTTTGGCATTGGGATCGAGAAATGTGGGGCAGAGATGTTTCGGAGAAAACTCAGCAGCAGGAAAAAGAGGAATACCAAGATATTCTGGCCCATTCAAGATTCTCTTTGTGTCCGCGCGGCGCAGGTGCGAGCACAATCCGTTTTTGGGAGTCGCTTCAGGCTGGTGCGATTCCTGTTTTGTTGTCGGACGCGATGCGGCTGCCTGAAGGCATAAAATGGGACGAGTGCATTGTGCGTATCAAGGAAAAACATGTAGAGCGGATAACTGATGTTTTAAAGCAAATCTCAACCACACAGGAATCTTACATGCGGAAAAAATGTGTGGAGGCATACCGCTTGTTTTCCGGTGCAAACCTTGTAAGCAATATTCGTCGTTTTTATCGCGATACTGCCAGGTAAAGACATATGTCCAAGAAAATAAAATTATTGCTGATCTCTACTGCGCAACTGCGCGGAGGGGCGGAGGAGTATCTTTTGATGATCGGTAGATATGCCGCGCAGCGGGGATGGGATGTCCATCTGACCATCGAGAAAGTACCTGGCACTACGCAGCTATTGGCTGATTTTTCAAAAGAAGGAATAATTTGTCATCACACAAAAATAAGCGACATTACCTGCAGGATTACAAAAAAATACGGAATACTTCGCCAAAGCATCATTACTTCTTTTATTTTACTGAAAGTGCGTCCGGATATTATTTTGGTTAATATGCCGGGGTGGACTACATCTTTGGGGGTTCTTCTTGCCTGTGCGGTATTAAAAATACCTACGTTGGCTACCTTTCATCTATTTCCTTGGCAATGTAAATTTGGCAGGAAGAGGATAAAATTATACCAGTGGTTTTTAACCAGAAACCAAAAGTGGGTAGCGGTATCAGAAAATAATAGAAAATATATTTCTGAGACGTTTGAAGTTGATAAGAATGCGATAAGTATGATTTATAATGGCGTAAAAGAGGCTGATCTTTCGGATGTTGCAATGTGCCGTAAGAGCGTTCGCGAAGAACTGAAATTGCAACAGGATGATTACATGATTTTGACTGTTGCCAGGTTAGACGCCCCAAAGGGGTATCAGGATATGATTCCGGTTGTTAAACAGTTGAGCGAAGCGAATAGACAAGTCAAATTCGTCTGGGTGGGCGAAGGCCAGGACCGGGATGTATTGACCGAAATGGTCCGATATCACGGTCTCAATGACCACGTTATTTTTTTAGGTTATCGTTGCGATGTATACCGTTTAATGAAGGCGTCTGACCTTTTTCTTTTTCCTTCTCACGCCGAAGGGTTTGGGTTGGTCTTGGTTGAAGCTATGGCGTGCGGATTATCGATAGTCTCTTCGGATACAAGCTCTATTCCTGAATTAATACAAGATGGAGTACATGGCAGGCTCTTCCGGGTTGGTGATTGTTTTGCCATGCTTGATAGCATCCGGTTAGCAATGTCCGATCTTGATGCGACACGCAAAATGGCACAAAATGCCCGGTTTAGGAGTCAAGATTTCTTGGAGGATCGATGTGTAAAGAAAACTCTAGATCTTATGGAAGAGCTTCTGATAGCTGTGTCCGGAAACAGTCGGTTATGTTGCAGAAAAGAATAGAGAAGTGGCGGCGAAAATAAAGAGATCAGCAAGGAGGAAGAAATGAAGAACTTTATATTTGCTTCAATCCTTTTAGGCACTTGTTTGTTCCTTTCTTCTTGTGTAACCTGTATTCTTGACAAAAATGCTACGGAACTTCAGAAGTTCTATTTTCAATTAAATCAAAATAGCGAGATGTTAAAAAACAAAAGCCTTAACGAAGTTGATCCTCAATTCTGGCAAAAAGCAAAGACGATATCGGTGCATATCATTTACAATGATTTCTTAATGAGTATGGTGCGTGGCAACGTCGACGCATTTTCTACAGTCAAGACAGCAGCGCTTGGTGGAGTTCTCCCTGTTTTGATCACGGGACCGGAGCGGCTTAGTAATGATGTAGCATTCCAGGATAAGATCACCAATTTTACTCATTCGTATAATTGGCAGGCTAAAGATTATTTTATTGAGATTCTTAAACAGGAAATTAATTTGCCCAAAGAAGCAAATATATCTTTTGTGACCGGAGAAGAAGAAACATTCCCTTCCATAAAAACTTCTGATAAAGATATTATTATTACGCTTAACTTGATGATGATAGGAAACCAGACAGGTTGGGGGGAGCCCAAAGCGCCTTTAACAGCAATGGCTGGAGTGACTATGGCTTCGGGAGAAACAATACAAAACTTTATCAAAAAATATAATGGCTTGCCTCTTTCTGTGGGGCCCTTTAGCTTTGTTCCCGATAAAGTACAATTATATTCCGAGTTGAGAAGGGTAAAAATATATCCGGACATGTATATGGGGAGTATTACTAAACATACAGAATCTTTCGGCAAGAGTAAGTGGATATCACAAAATGGCGCATTTCTGGAGCAGCAGCTTAAGGATGTTTTTAGGGATTTAGCAAAAGCAACCGCCCAACTGATAAAAAAGAGTCAATAAGAAGCGCCTGGCACAAGAATTATGTACGACCTTTTAAGTTAAATAAAAAAGAGCTTTTTAAGTAATAATTTTATTGTTATCAGCGTAAAGACTGATTAATAGCCGAACGAGATGACGGTGCGTTTTCGTGCATCGCATGTATAATATTTATATCGTATGATGTCATGTTAAAAGGATTATACTTTGTCGTTTATGCAATGTGAGTTTATAATTTTTTCTGTAAACAGGGGAAAGGTTTTCTTTTAGTTCATAGGAAAGGGTTTCCATTGTTTTGAATTCCGGGGATATAGAACTAAATAATAAAAAAGAATGAATTTAAGACAGAAAATATTCCGCGAATTTAAAACGTACTGGGCAAACGTATTGTACATAACTTTATTTTTTAGTGTTTTCGCTGATTACCGGAGATTGATACTCGCACACTATCAAATCATCTATGAGGATTACGGGATTAGTTTGATCAAGGCACTGGTGTTAGCCAAGGTTATTCTGGTGGCAGAACATTTGCACCTCGGAAAGGGATTTGAAGATAAACCTTTGTTTATCCCCACGATATATAAGTCGTTCTTATTTACTGTGTGCGTTGCGATTTTAAGCGTAATCGAGGCTATAATCATTGGTTTTCTGAAGGCAGAGGGTTTTACCGGAGTGCCAAGTATGTTTATGAGATGTTTTTCGTATGAATGGTTTGCCGGCACGCTGGTGGTATTTGCCTCGTTTATTCCGTTTTTTGCGATCAGGGAATTAGATAGGGTGTTGGGAAAGGGGAAAATAAGCGGGCTTTTTTTTCGAAGAAGCCCGGACGCCGGTTCAGATCTTTCCAAGCATACATAATATTGGTTGGTTCGCAGTGGAAGGTAAGACGGAAATGCATATTGGAGGAATCGTTTATCGTTGCTCGTAAAAATTGCGGGGCATAAGGAAGAGAGGGCAGGCTTGACAAGGACAGAATAATATGTTACATTTTAATTGAATTTGGACACAAAGTTTTGTGTTAGCAAAAGGTACAATGGCGTTCGCAAGAACGCTTTTCTTATTTTTAAGCCTTAGTAACACCTAAGTAGATTAGAACAACGGCGTTCTGTGCCACCAAGAGAGTGGTGCGGGACGCCGTTTCTGTTTTTTAACCAAAAGATACGCGCTTTGCAGACATTTTTTAGTTAGAGTATTGGTGCGATATGGATTTTAGAATATTGTTAGAAAAAATTACACCCGCGCTTAAATTTATTGCGCGTAAGCACCTATTTTATAGCTATTACAGCGAAGATGACCTCTACCAAGAAATGTGTCTTTATCTCTGGCAGCATTATGGAGGGGGCCTGCCTATAGGTATAAATGAGGCGTATGCGATTAAGGGATGTGAGTTCCATATCCAGAACTTTCTACGTAAAGGCCGGCCTAAAGCAATAATTTCCAGTCTTGATGAGCTTATAAATCCCGGAGGTTTAACTTTAGGTGATATCCTTGAAGATAAAAAGGCAGATTTTCGTTCGCGCATTGATGGCCAGGTCACTATCGATGAAATAGCTAATATTGGCTTAAGCGATAAAGAAAAGTCTGTACTTTCTTATTTAATTAAAGGATATACGGTGCGCGAGATTGCGAAAGAACTCGAAGTTTCCCATGTGATGGTGCTAAAACACAAAAAAAATATCATCAAGAAATGGCGTAAGAAAAATTACCGTCAATAACTTGAATTCAGTCCAAGCCCGCCAGTTAAATCAAAAAAGTTTCTTTATTCTCTCCAATTAAGGTTACCAAGATAGGTATTTTTTTACTTGTATTAGTGTAGAGTCAGGGGGTGTACTATAAAAACATTTTTATAAAGAGTGCAACGTTAAAGAGACACTTTAACCGAAAAAATGCTACAACATTTTTTCGGTAATACCTCGACGTTATCTGAAATTTGCCCCCTAAATTGTAAAGAAAATTAAGGGTAAATTTCAGCGTCGACCCCTGCGCTACGCGCGTGGCAAAAAATGCATTTTTCTAAATGTATTTTTTGGGTTAAGACGAAGGCGTCTTGTAAATTCAGAGAAAGAATTGAAGGCGCCTTTTATATTTATAGGCACAGATAGTGTCAAAAGTTTTATGAAAAATATTAATAAAAGCATTGATTCGTAAAAGTATGTTAAACTTTAAACCCGAAACACTAAACTCTAAACAAACTCAAAACCATAAACTCAAAACACAAAACATTATAGAGTCTTGGATTTTGAGTTTTGAACATTTGGATTTATTTAGGATTTAAGGTTTAGGGTTTAGAGTTTTAAAAATTCAAGAGATATTTTTAAAGAGGGGGTTAACTATGAATACAGGCGATACGGCATGGGTGTTAATTTGTGCGGCATTGGTTATGCTGATGACCCCAGGTTTAGCTTTTTTCTATGGGGGAATGGTGCGCCGGAAAAACATACTTGGGGTTTTGATGCAATGTTTTATTGTTCTATGTGCGCTTAGCATCCAATGGGTTTTATTCGGCTACAGCCTTTCTTTTCATCCCGGCCAAGGCTTTTGGGGAGGTTTTGGCTGGTTTGCTTTAAACGGTGTAGGATTGGAGCCATATCCGGATTATGCCGCAACCATTCCACATCAAGCTTTTATGATTTATCAGGCGATGTTTGCCATAATCACTCCAGCCTTAATCATTGGTGCTTTTGCCGAAAGAATGAAATTTTCCGCATTCTTAATTTTTGCAGTGTTATGGGCAACATTTGTCTATGATCCACTTTGTCATTGGGTATGGGGTGTTGGTGGGTGGCTAAGGAATCTAGGGGCGCTTGACTTTGCCGGAGGAACAGTTGTTCATATTAACGCTGGCATAGCTGCTCTCGTAACAGCTTTAATCATCGGTAAAAGAAAAAATTTAGATTCCAATTTACCCGCACCACATAATTTGCCCTTTATTGTACTGGGGACAAGTTTGCTTTGGTTTGGTTGGTTTGGATTTAACGCAGGAAGTGCGCTGGCGGCAAATGGTTTAGCCGTGAACGCGTTTGTAGTCACTAATACCGCAGCTGCTGCTGCGGGGCTAACATGGGCGTTATTAGAATGGTTACGCAATGGAAAGCCAACAATGTTTGGCGTAGTAAGTGGTGCGGTGGCAGGTTTAGTTGCGATAACGCCGGCTGCAGGATTCGTCAGTGTATTACCTGCAATAGTAATGGGGTTGTCGGTGAGTGTATTTTGTTTTACCGCTGTCAGTGTTATTAAGCCAAGATTTGGCTATGATGATTCTCTAGATGCTTTTGGTGTGCATTGTGTGGGCGGAATTTGGGGGGCGCTGGCTACCGGCCTATTTGCATCCAAGGCGGTAAATCCGGCTGCTGCGGATGGTTTATTGTTTGGAAATCCAAAGCAATTTTTGGTCCAATTAGTTACAGTTTTGGTAACGATTGTGTATGCTTCCGCAGCTACTTTTATCATTTATAAATTAGTTGATTTATTTATTGGTGTGCGTGTCAGCGATAAAGATGAGCTTATGGGCCTTGACCTTACCCAGCATCATGAAAGAGCGTATACGGTATTGGAGTAAAGTGATTCCAGTGATTATGCGATGATTACAGTGATTAAAAAACACTGTAATCTTTATCGAATCACTGTAATCAATGTATATAAAAAAGAAAAGGAGCAGCTATGAAACTAATAATTGCTATAATTCAACCTTATAAACTTGAAGAAGTAAAAGAAGAGCTTTATAAGCAAGAAGTAAATTTGATTACGGTAAGCGAGGTGCTTGGGCATGGCCGGCAAAAAGGAATAACTGAATTTTATCGTGGCACAAAAGAAACAGGCAATCTCTTACGTAAAATCCGTCTTGAAATCGCGGTAAACGAAAATTTTGTTGAACCGACCATAAAAGCGATCATTAAAGGCGCCAAGACCGGAGAAACCGGTGATGGGAAGATATTTGTTTTGGACCTTAAAGAGTGCGTTCGTATTCGTACCGAAGAGCGCGGTTCTGTGGCTATAGGATAAACGCGATAAATATAAAGAGTTACTATGCTTAAATTTTTTATAATTTTTATCAGCACATTATTAGTACCATATCTATTTGTTCTCGCAACTCCTACGACGCATATCTGGGCTCCTTCTACCGACATCCAACCTTACGGGAAGACGCATCTAACTGCTGATACGTATATTCCTGTTAAAAGCAAAGATCATAATGATAATAAGCTTTACGTACAACAGGTTTATGGATTGACTTTTAGCCTATTGTCAGATAAGCCCCAAGATAATCTTTTAGGTAAATTGTTTCCTTATTTAGATCAAGTGATGGCCGAGACAGGTTTTGACTATAAAAAAGGTTTGGGGCATGCTCTAGACAAGTGGCCGGTTTATTTTAATTTTAAATGCGCTGTACCTGAAGGCGCGTATTTTAAGTATATGCCGGCATTTGCCATGGGTGCTTATGATATGGGTTATAAACATAATTATACCAATAATAATCTTTGGTATTTTAAGACTGCAAAAACATTATCTATGGGGAAATTAAATTTAGGAAGGTTATCTGCGGGATATTTTAATGGTAATGGCAGGACTTTACGTGATAAAAACGGTGAGAGAGATAATTCCGGGCCAATGTTTGCCTGGGAAAGGGTGATGTCAGAAATAAACGAAAGACTTTGGATCTGCGTAGATTATCAAGGCACACAATCTTCTTACGGTGCAATGAATTACGGTTTTTCTTGGAAATTTACAAATAATGTTTCTACTATTGTTGGCTATGAGATATATAACAATCCGAATTTAAAAAATACGGTGACAGTTCAATTGGATGTCGATTTTTAATATATGAATTAGAAGGGGGTAAATAAGCCAATGCATGATAATTTTACCAGCTTTCTTGACCCGATTGCAAAAGTCTGGGATAACCAACAGGTGTTATCTCAGATAGTATCTTCACCGAAAGCCAAATTAGCTAATAAAATCAGTAAGAAAAAGACTAAGAAAAAAAATTCAAAAAAAGGTTACCAAGCAGGTATCTTTTTTACTTATATATAGAGAAGGCTCAGAGTGTGAATACGGGAAGTATTAAAACAAGGGTGTTTTAATGCCAAGAAGGGTTAAAACACCCTTTTTGTTTTGTAATTTGTAGATGACTTATGTGGAATGGGGATTTGGAAAAATAATGTTATATCCCTCGCGCCTATATATCGTATAAATTTTCCCGCTTGCTTCGCGAGCAAAAAAATTTATACGAAGCGCTTCGGGATTAAATTTTTATACCTTTAGTATAAAAATTTAAGGAGGTTTCAAATGGCTAAGCGGACGAAACAGGATATTTTGAAGCTGGTTAAGGAAAATGACGTAAAATTCATACGTCTCTGGTTTACTGATGTGTTGGGGCAGGTAAAAAGTTTTGCGATTACGGATAAGGAGTTAGAAGGAGCGCTTGAGAACGGTATGGGCTTTGATGGATCATCTATTACCGGCTATCAGGACATCGAAGAATCCGACATGATTGCGATGCCGGATCCGGATACTTTTGCAATTTTGCCCTGGCGGCCCAGCGAAAAAGCTGTTGGTAGAATGATATGTGATGTGTTAAGTCCTGATAGGACTCCTTATGAAGGCGACCCGCGTTATATATTAAAAAAAGCTTTAGAACGCGCTTCTAAAATGGGGTTTGATCACTTTTATTTAGGGCCGGAACTAGAGTTTTTTTATTTTAAGGCGGATACAGCTACAGAGGTGCTGGACAAAGGAGGGTATTTTGATCTTACTACTTTGGATGTGGCAAGCGACTTAAGAAGAGAAACCGTGCTTGCGCTTGAGAAAATGGGTATAGACGTGGAGTACTCGCATCATGAGGTGGCGCCTAGCCAACATGAGGTTGATATGCGCTATAAGGATGCGCTTGAGATGGCGGATAATGTCATAACCTACAAAGTAGTTGTAAAGGAGATTGCCAGCAAGTTCGGCGTTTATGCCACATTCATGCCAAAGCCTATTTTTGGAGAAAACGGTTCCGGCATGCATACGCATCAATCGCTTTTCAAGGGAAATAAGAATACTTTTTTTGATCCCAAAGCCAGTGATTATCTTTCCGATACTGCGCGTAGTTATATCGCTGGTTTGCTTAAACACGCAAAGGAGATTTGTTCTATCTTTGCGCAGACCACAAATTCATATAAAAGGTTAGTGCCTGGGTATGAGGCGCCTGTTTATGTGGCATGGAGTCGCAGGAACAGAAGTGCGTTGGTGAGAGTTCCGCTTTATTATCCCGGAAAAGAAAAGGCTACCAGGTGCGAGTTTAGAGCTTGCGATCCAGCGTGCAATCCGTATCTTACTTTTGCGGCTATGCTTCATGCCGGGCTGGAAGGTATAGAAAAGAAATATAAAGCACCTAAGCCGATGGACCAGAATTTATATCATTTAACCGAAACCGAAAGAAAAGAAAAAGGTATTGAAACGCTTCCGGATAATCTTGGGCATGCAATCGCGATATCTGAAGGCAGTGAACTGGTTAAAAAAATCCTTGGTAACCACATCTTTCCCAGATTCGTTGAATTAAAGAAAAAAGAATGGGACGACTATAGAATCCAGGTTCCGCAGTATGAATTAAACAGATATCTGTCAATTCTTTAAGGGGGTGCGAGTGATTCTTGTTTTGCAGCATGCAAAAGAAGAAGGTCCGGGGACTCTTGGCAGCTTTTTTCAAAAGAGCGGTTGGGAAGTAAGTACAATTCATCTTTACAAAGAAACAAGGCTGCCCGGTGATTTATCTGGAGTCCAAGCAGTTATGGTTATGGGTGGTCCGATGAATGTCTACGAAGAAGACAGATTTCCATTTTTGAAAGAGGAAGATATTTTTTTGAAAAGAGCGATAAGCGAAGAAGTTCCCATTTTAGGGATATGCCTTGGAGCTCAGCTGTTAGCTAAAGCAGCTGGAGCAAAAGTAAAAAAAGCTCCGCACGCAGAAATAGGATGGGCAAAAGTAACATTAACTAAAGAGGGTAAGAATGACCAGCTCTTTAAAGGTTTACCCGAAGAACTAGAGGTATTCCAGTGGCACGAGGATTCTTTTGAGCTTCCTGTGTCAGCTATCAAGCTTGCAGAACATCCGGCCTGTCCTAACCAGGCATTTTGTTACCGAAAGAATTGTTATGGATTGCAGTTCCATATCGAAGTAGACGCAACCTTAATTACCGATTGGGTAAAATCGTATCAGGGGAATGATGATTTAGATATAAAACTTAAAGCGCGCGACATGTTGCTTGATTATTATATACATAGAGAAAAATTTGATAGGCGCGCACGTAAGCTTTATTTAAACTTTTCAAAGCTTATAAGAACGTGTAGAATACCTGCGTAGGTTTTTTTTGGCATATTCTGCACAAAATTTAGGCACAACGTGACAAGATGCATATGAAAATATCCTCGGAGAAAATAAATTTAATCGATGATAGCTTTTTAAATATAACTCATGGGAAGATTTATGTCCAGGCTGTCTCACATGTAGAAAAAATTGTTATAGAGAAAGCGCTGGAAAGAACTTTTGGCAATCAGGTAAAAGCAGCGAAAATACTAGGCATCAATCGTAATACTTTGCGTTCCAAGATACATAAATTGAATATAGATGTACATAAATGGAAGGTTTATTAAAATGACAAATAACAAAATTCAAATGTCAAAACTATTTTGTCATTTGCGCTTTGTCATTTGTCATTACATTATATCTGCTCAACAGACATGAAATTTAATAATTTACCTAAACCTCAAGGTTTGTATGATCCGCGTTTCGAACATGATGCGTGCGGCGTAGGATTTGTTTGTAACATCAAGGGAAATAAGTCCAACGCTATCGTAAAACAGGGATTAGAGGTTCTGCGTCGTCTCTCTCATCGGGGAGCGGTAGGGTCTGATCCTAAAACCGGTGATGGCGCGGGAATTTTAATCCAAATACCGCACAAGTTTTTTAAGAAAGTAGCGCGAGATAGCAAGATTAATTTACCTGAGCCGGGACTGTATGGTACAGGATTGATATTTTTACCTCAAGATCGTCAGGAGCGCTTATTTTGTAAGGATACTTTTGAGAACATTGTAAGAGAGAACGGCCAGGGAATATTGGGCTGGCGTGCGGTGACGAGAGACAACTCTGTTATCGGGTTGAGTGCAAAAAGTACCGAACCGGTCTTTGAACAGGTTTTCATTGCCAGAGGCAAAAATGTCAAAGACGAGCTGGATTTTGAACGAAAACTTTATTGCTTAAGAAAACAAACCGAGAGCCTTATCCTTGCCTCTCATTTAAAGCAGAAGAGGTCGTTCTATATCACCAATATTTCTTGCCGCACTTTTACATACAAAGGGCTGCTTATGCCTAAGCAGCTGGAGGATTTTTTTCTCGACCTTAAAGATGAATTGATAGAGAGCGCTTTGTGCCTGGTGCATTCGCGCTATTCAACCAACACTTTTCCTACCTGGGATTTAGCGCAGCCTTTTAGATTTTTAGCCCATAATGGTGAAATAAATACTCTGCGTGGCAATATAAATTGGATACGAGCGAGGGAACGATTGCTGGCGAGCGAATTCTTCGGTACCGATATAGAGAAACTCAAGCCGGTTATTGTCGAAGGAGGAAGCGATTCAGCTGCAATCGATAATGTTTTTGAGCTTTTAGTTTTATCGGGCAGGCCGTTAGAGCATGCAATGATGATGCTTATTCCCGAAGCTTGGGAGCACAATAAATTTATCAATAAGGAACTAAAAGATTTTTACAAGTATCATGCTTGTTTCATGGAACCATGGGATGGCCCGGCAGCTATAGCTTTTACTGACGGAAAGAATATTGCTGCCGCATTAGATCGTAATGGCCTCAGGCCAGCTCGCTATGTTATAACCAAAAAAGATCTTGTTGTTATGGCTTCGGAGGCAGGAGTTTTGGATATAGATCCGGCGGATATCAAGTTTTGCGGAAGGCTTGAGCCGGGTAAGATATTTTTTATCGATACACATGCCGGTTGTATAGTGGAAGACTCTAAGGTGAAAAATAGAATTTCCGGGCGCTGCCCATATGGCAAATGGAACGCTGAATATATGGTTGATTTTTCTAAGTTAGCCGCGCATCGTAGCGATAAGGCGAAATGCGAAGATATCGTATTACAGCTTAAGGCTTTTGGTTATTCTCGGGAAGATCTTGCCATGATCATAAAACCTATGGCCCAAGAGGGTAAAGAGCCCATAGGTTCTATGGGCAACGATACGCCTTGCGCTTTTTTATCAAAGAATTCCCAGCTTTTTTATAACTATTTCAAGCAGCTCTTTGCGCAGGTAACCAATCCGGCCATAGACCCTATTAGGGAGAAAATTGTAATGAGTTTGGAAAGTTTTATCGGCCCGGAAGAAAATATTTTGGGTGAGACCCCGAGACATAGTCATAAACTTAGGATAAAAAATCCGATTTTAACAGACGAACAACTCCAGAATTTGCGCGATATAAGCATAAATAGTTTTAAAACGAAAACAATATATACTTTTTTTGACGCCAGCGCCGGATCCGATGGTTTCATGCGCACGCTGGAGAGGATTTGTTTCGAAGCAGAATATGCTATCGAACAAGGCTATTCTTTTATATTATTGAGTGATCGAGGAGTTGACAAAGACAGGATTGCGCTCCCGGCGTTATTGGCCACAAGTAGTATCCATCAGTATTTGGTAAAAAAGACTATACGTTCGCAGGTTGCTCTTATCGTTGAAAGTGCAGAGCCACGCGAGGTGCATCATATGGCTCTATTGTTTGGTTTTGGCGCTGATTGCGTAAACCCATACCTTGCCTATCAGGCAATAGAATATCTTATAAAAGAAAAAGAAATCAATCTAGTTTCTAAAGATGCGCTGGAGAATTATCATAAAGCGTTGACTGACGGAATATTAAAAATATTATCAAAACTGGGGATATCCACATTAAGAAGTTACCGTGGAGCTCAAACCTTTGAGGCTTTAGGTTTAGAAGATGAATTTGTAGACAGATATTTTTCCGGTACGGTTTCTCGTGTTGGCGGTGTTGGCCTTGCGGGAATAGCGGAGGAAACTATCAAAAGGCACATGTCCGCTTACGATGAAAGGGGTCCGGCAAATGTATATTTAGCCAGTGGAGGCGTATATCAGTGGAAAAGGGATGGAGAATTCCATCTTTGGCAGCCGGAAAGCATAGCTGCCCTGCAGGATGCCGTACGAGATGATAACGTTGAGAGGTATAAAGAATTCGCCCGCCTTATTAATGATCAGTCAGTTAATCCTGTAACCTTAAGGAGTTTGCTGAAATTTTCCGTAGGTGATGAATTACACACAAAAAAAGTTACACCTATTTTCGTGAACGAAGTTGAGCCGGTCGAGAGTATTATGAAACGTTTTGCGACTGGTGCGATGAGTTTCGGTTCGATTAGCGGACCGGCGCACGAGACAATTGCTATTGCTATGAATAGAATAGGCGGTAAATCGAATACCGGCGAGGGCGGAGAAGATCCTGCGAGATTTACAAAATTACCCAATGGAGATTCTAAACGCAGTGCCATAAAACAAGTTGCATCCGGAAGGTTCGGCGTTACTACCAACTATCTTGTCAATGCGGATGAAATTCAGATAAAAATTGCACAAGGGGCTAAACCAGGCGAGGGTGGGCAATTACCGGGGCATAAAGTGAGTGAGGTAATTGCGCGTACTCGGTACACCACGCCTGGAGTTACGTTAATATCGCCGCCGCCGCATCATGATATATATTCTATTGAAGATCTTGCCCAGCTCATATTTGATTTAAAGAACACTAATCCGCGCGCCCGCATAAGCGTAAAGCTTGTTTCGGAAGTTGGTGTTGGGACTGTTGCGGCCGGCGTTGCGAAGGGCCACGCTGATATGATCCTTATATCCGGTGGTGACGGAGGAACGGGGGCGTCGCCGTTAAGTTCAATACGATACGCCGGACTTCCTTGGGAATTGGGCCTTTCGGAGACTCACCAAACACTTTTACTTAATAATCTACGTTCAAGAGTGCGCCTGCAAACAGACGGCCAAATACGCACCGGCCGCGACGTTGCGATAGCAGCTTTGTTGGGTGCCGAAGAGTATGGTTTTTCTACCGCAGTACTTGTCACGGTGGGTTGCGTGATGCTTAGGCACTGCCATCTTAACAATTGTTCAGTCGGTGTGGCTACTCAGGACGATATTTTACAGAAGAGATTTAGAGGAAAACCCGAATATATAGTGAATTATTTTCGTTTTGTAGCGCAAGAGCTGCGTGAAATTATGGCAAGTCTTGGCTTTAAAACTATCAACGAGATGATTGGCAGGGCAGATGTACTTGAGGTTAATAAAGATATTATTCCTTCCAAAGCAAAAAAAATAGATTATTCCAGGATTCTTTATCGGCCGGATTGCCCTAAAAATTACGGGCGTTATTACAAGGCGAAAAAAGAAAATACCTTAGGATTAATTTTAGACAAAAAACTTATAAAAATGTGCAAACGTCCATCCTTGCAGAAAAAACCAGTAAAGATCTCAGCTGAAATTAATAATACTAATAGAACTACCGGAGCTATGTTGAGTGGAGAATTGGTAAGGCGTTACGGAGAAAATGGATTAAGCCATGATTCCATTGTTTGTAAATTCAGAGGCGTTGCGGGGCAGAGTTTTGGCGCATTTCTAGCCAAAGGTATTACGTTTGAACTGGAAGGCATGGCAAACGATTATGTGGGTAAAGGAATTTCCGGAGGAAAAATTATTATTTATCCTGACAGAAGAGCGTCTTACCAGGCCGAAAACAATATTATTATTGGCAATACTACGTTTTATGGCGCGATTTGTGGAGAGGCTTATATCAGAGGCATAGCGGGTGAGCGGTTTTGTATACGAAATTCCGGCCTTAACGCGGTTGTGGAAGGATTGGGCGACCACGGCTGTGAATATATGACTGGCGGTTGTGTAGTAGTCCTTGGAAAAGCTGGACGTAATTTTGCCGCAGGCATGAGCGGCGGTGTCGCCTACATCTACGATGTGAGTGAAGATTTCAAGCAAAGATGTAATTTGGAAATGGTAGAAATAGAAAATCTTTCTGCGGACGATGAGGAGAAACTTTATGGCTTACTCTGCAACCATCTTACACATACTCAAAGTATAATCGCTAAAAACATTGTTAATAATTTCAAGAAAGAACTAAGGCAAGTTATAAAAGTTATGCCGACAGAATATAAACGTATCTTGTCAGGGAGAAAAATACAAAGAAAGCCGGAATTAGCGGAAGTGTCGGATGGATAAATTTAATTTAAACTCTAAACCCGAAATCCTAAACTCTAAACATATCCTAAACCCAAATATTCCAAACTCAAAACAGCATCGTTTTTAATTTTGAGTTTTTCGTTTTGAGTTTATTTAGGATTTAGAGTTTAGTGTTTAGGTTTTGAGGTAAATATGGGTGATATAAAAGGTTTTCTAAAAATTAGGCGCCAAGAAACAAAATACAGGCCGGTTTGTTCTCGCAGTAAGGATTATCGCGAGGTTATATCCCTGCGTTCCGACGATGCTTCTAAAGAACAAGCATCGCGTTGTATGGATTGCGCAACGCCCTTTTGTCATTGGGGTTGTCCTGTGGGTAATTATATTCCTGAATGGAACGATGCCTTGTTTAAAGGCCAGTGGAAAAAAGCATTTAAGTTAATTGATATAACCAACAATTTTCCTGAATTTACCGGCAGGCTTTGCCCGGCAACGTGTGAGCATGCGTGTGTACTGGGGATAAATGATGATCCGGTGACTATCAGAGAGAACGAATTAGCCATTATCGAGTATGCATTTGAGGCCGGTTTTGTGAGAGCTAATCCGCCCAGGCTGCATACCGGCAAAAAGATCGCAGTTGTTGGTTCCGGTGCGGCAGGTTTGGCTGCCGCAAGCCAATTAAATAAAGCCGGGCATACCGTGACAGTTTTTGAACGGGATAACAAGATTGGCGGGATCCTTCGTTACGGTATCCCTGATTTTAAACTGGAAAAATGGGTCCTTGACAGGCGTTTAGCTATTTTAGAGAAAGAGGGGATAGAATTTATTACGGGTGTAAACGTCGGTATAGATTATAAAACTTCAAAGTTAAACAAGGAATTTGATGCCGTCTGTCTAGCTTGTGGTTCGCGCACTCCGCGAGATCTCAGTATTGAAGGCAGGAATCTAAAAGGTGTCCACTTTGCCATGGATTATTTAATGCAATCAAATAAGCGTGTAGTAAAAGAAAAAATAGAGGCCAATACATATATTGATGCGAAAGATAAGCGTGTCGTGGTGATCGGAGGAGGAGACACCGGTGCCGATTGTGTGGGCACGGCGCATCGTCAGGGTGCGCGTTGTGTTGTGCAGATAGAAGTTATGCCGCAGCCGCCGCTTTGCCGTAGTAAAGATTATCCTTGGCCAAAATACCCGCTACTTTTAAAGACTTCTACCAGTCACGAAGAAGGAGGACAGCGTCAGTGGAGTATTCTTACTAAAAGATTCATCGGGGAAAACGGTATTCTCAAAAAAATCTCCTGCGTCAAAGTTGAATTCGTCGTTGAGCATAGAACGTCGAATGTTGGACTCGCCAAAACTTGTCCGGTTATGAAAGAGATTCCGGGCAGCGATTTTGAGATTGATGCGGACCTGGTTATCTTGGCTGTTGGTTTTGTGGGCCCTGAGCGCGCAGGGTTGCTCACGGAGCTTGGTGTTGTGTATGATGCGCGCGGTAATGTAGAAACCAACGAAAACTATATGACTTCTGTTGATAAAGTATTTTCTGCCGGAGATATGCACCGTGGCCAGTCTTTGCTTGTGTGGGCTATCGCAGAAGGCCGGCGTATGGCCTATTATGTTGACGTTTACCTTATGGGAGAAAGCAACTTACCGCTTATCTAGAGAGGAGAAAATGATAAGTACAGGAATTAAAGGTTTAGACGAAGTTATTACCGGCTTAAGGGCGGGAGATAACGTAGTATGGCAGATCGATGATATAGAAGATTATGCCGATCTTGTAAAGCCTTTTGTGCAAAACGCTTTAAAGGAAAATAAAAAAGTTATCTATATCAGGTTTGCCTCGCATAAGGAATTGATTGAGCCCTCTGTCGCAGTAAAGCGATATGTGCTTGATGCCAACGCCGGATTTGAAGCTTTCACGGCGGCAGTGAATACTATTATTACTGATTCCGGAGAGGGCGCTTACTATGTTTTTGATTGTTTATCGGAATTGTTATCGGCCTGGGCTACGGATCTTATGATTGGCAACTTTTTTATGGTTACCTGTCCGTACCTCTATGAGCTTAAAACTGTTACCTATTTTTCAATATTACGGAACAATCATTCTTTTAAGTCTATAGCCAGAATTCGCGAAACAACCCAGTTGCTTATCGATGTGTATCGTTGTGAAGGCGGCTTTTACATACATCCCTTGAAGGTGTGGAACCGTTATTCGCCGACCATGTTTCTGCCTCACCAGAAAGAAAATGCTAAGTTTATTCCTATTACCGATAGCGTTAATACTACGAAACTACTTTCGTATATTTATGAGCGAGGAGCTGATGGGGTAAAAAGGAATCTTGACTATTGGGATCGTTTGTTTCTGGAAGCGGAGGAGCTCATAAAGATACCTGTTCCAGAACTACGCATAAAAGAGACGGTAAACAAACTTTCGCGTCTTATGATCACAAAGAATGAAAGGATCTTGGTTTTGGCTGTAGATAACTTTTCTCTTCCTGAACTTATAGAGATAAAATCCAGGCTTATCGGTACAGGCTTTGTCGGCGGAAAAACAGTAGGTATGCTTTTGGCCAGAAAGATTCTCTCGCAAAATTTTCCTGATTGGCATAAATTTTCAGAAGCCCACGACTCATTCTATATTGGATCCGATATATTTTATTCCTATATAGTGCAAAACCGGTTATGGAAATTACGTATGCAGCAAAAGACAGATAAAGGATATTTTGAGTTCGCAAGCATTTTAAGGGAAAAGATGCTTTACGGGGTATTCGATGAAGAAATTATGGAGCACTTTCAGCAAATTATAGAGTATTTTGGTTCCTCGCCTATTATTATCCGTTCAAGCTCGCTGCTTGAGGATAGTTTTGGAAATGCATTTGCCGGAAAATATGAAAGTATATTTTTAGCTAACCAGGGAACTCCCGAGCAGAGATATATTCAGTTTGCCGAAGCGGTAAAGAAAATCTATGCCAGTACCATGGACGACGACGCTCTCGTTTATAGAAAACAGAGAGGTTTGGACAAGCTAGACGAGCAAATGGCGCTATTGGTGCAGCGAGTTTCGGGCGCCTATCATAAAAATTATTTTTTCCCGGATTTAGCCGGTGTAGGCGTATCACATAATACCTATGTGTGGAATGATACCATGGACCCAAAAGCAGGAATGCTTCGTTTGGTCTTTGGGTTGGGCACGAGAGCGGTTAACCGCGTTGAGGGCGATTATCCAAGGATGGTTGCTCTGGACAATCCTTTACGTAGGCCTTATGCGCAGAGTGATGATGTAAGAAAGTATTCACAGCACGAAGTCGATGTCATCGATATACAAGGAAATCAGTTCAACACTGTTCCTTTTGAAAAGATTGTGAGCGAAAAACTATATGCCGGCATCGGCCGGATAGCGGTTAAAGACGAGGAAGCCGTTTCCATGCTTAATGCATCGGCTATTGACGATAGCGCTTCTTGGGTATTAACCTTGGACAATCTTTTTAATGAAGATATATTGACGAGCACTTTCAGGAAAATATTTTTATTTCTTGAGGAAGCTTATCATTACCCTGTAGAAATAGAGTTTACCGTAAATTTTACAAAAAATAACAAATGTAAAATAAATATTCTGCAATGCCGGCCGCTGCAGACACGCGGCATGGGGCAGAGGGTAGAACTTCCGGATAATATCGATCATAAGGATATTCTTTTTGAGTCAAATGGATATTTTTTGGGTGGTAATGTTTCGCAGGAGCTGGCACGGATTATCTATATTGATCCTCAGCGGTATAGCAAGCTTGTGTTGTCGGATAAGTATGAAATTGCCCGTATTGTGGGAAGGTTAAACATCGATATCAAAGATAGAGAGGTCTCTCCCGTTATACTTATGGGGCCAGGCAGATGGGGGACTACCACACCATCATTAGGAGTACCGGTGAAATTTGCCGAAATAAATAATATTACAGTACTTGTCGAAATTGCTTTTTCGGCAGGTAACCTAAGCCCTGAAGTTTCTTTTGGAACGCATTTCTTTCAAGATTTAGTAGAAACAAATATCTTTTATGTGGCATTATTTCCCGAGAAAGAAGGTATTGTGTTTAACAGTGAATGGTTCACTCAGGCAAAAAATTTACTTCCGGGCCTATTGCCCGAGTCTTCGCGGTATAAAGATGTTATCGGTGTCTATAATGCAAGCGATAGAAAAGTAAAGATAATGTCCGATGTGGTTTCTCAGAGGATTATATGTTTTTCCGGCCATAGGCAGGCGGTGAGACAAGAATCTAAAGCCTAAGAATTTGTTTTCAAGTCTTAAGGGGTAGGATAGCGACAGGTGACAAGAAACATGCGTTTGCGGTGAGGCTACAATGATTGGGGAGGGAGACAGATGTCCAAATATATTTTTATAACCGGCGGAGTTATCTCCAGTTTAGGTAAAGGGATCGCTTCCGCGTCCATAGGAAAGATTTTGGAATCTCGGGGCCTGAAAGTTACCCTCATGAAGCTCGATCCTTATATTAATATTGACCCCGGGACGATGAATCCTTATCAACACGGAGAAGTTTATGTTACCGAAGATGGGGCAGAAACGGACCTAGATTTAGGGCATTATGAACGTTTTACTAATATCAATACTTCTAAATTTAATAATATAACTACCGGACAGGTTTATAACTCCGTAATTTCTCGGGAAAGGAAAGGGGATTATTTAGGTAAAACCATTCAAGTTATCCCGCATATTACGGATGCGATAAAAGAAAAGATCAAGAAATGTTCGGAGGTTTCTGGGGCTGATATTGTTATCGTTGAAATCGGCGGTACCGTCGGAGACATTGAAAGCCTGCCTTTTTTAGAAGCAGCCAGGCAGTTCAGGCTGGATATGGGGTATGATAATGTATTGTATATTCATCTTACCTTAGTCCCGTACATCAAGGCTGCGGATGAAATGAAGACAAAACCGACACAACATAGCGTGGGGACATTGCGCGAAATAGGTATTATCCCGGATATTTTGGTTTGCCGTACTGAAAAAGCGTTGACCGAAAGCGTGAAAGAAAAAATTTCGTTATTCTGCAATGTCAAGAAGGAAGCGGTTATCGAATCTCCCGATATGGAGTCTATATACCAAATCCCCTTAGTTTTTAAGAAACAGATTCTTGATGAAATAATTTTGAGTCACTTTAAACTGATATGTAAATTTTCAGATTTAAAAGAATGGGAGTTAGATGTGGTCAACAGGGTGCTTGCCCCAAAGCACAAAGTTAGCATTGCGATAATCGGCAAATATATCGAGTTACAAGATGCTTATAAATCTATCTATGAAGCGCTTATTCACGCCGGTATTCATAACGATACGAAAGTAGAGGTAAAAAAGATTGATTCTGAGAGGCTAGAGAAAGAGGAAATAGAGAAAATACTTGGAGACGTTTCAGGTATCCTTGTTCCGGGAGGCTTTGGCTATCGCGGAATCGAGGGAAAGATCTTGGCAACCAGGTTTGCTCGCCAAAATAAAATACCGTTTTTAGGTCTTTGTCTAGGTATGCAGTGTGCAGTAATTGAGTTTGCCAGGAATGTGTGCAAATTAGCCGGCGCGAATTCCACGGAATTCAAAAAAACAAAATATCCGGTAATTAGTTTACTCGAAGAGCAGAAAGGAGTTAAAGATCTGGGTGGAACGATGCGTTTAGGCGCATACCCTTGTAAAATTACAAAAAATAGCTTGGCATTTAAGGTTTACGCAAAAGATTTAATTCATGAGCGGCATCGGCACAGATATGAGTTTAATAATGCTTATAGAAAATTGTTTGAGCAAAAAGGAATGATATTTTCCGGCATTTATCCGAAAAAGAACTTGGTGGAAATTATTGAGCTTAAAAATCATCCTTTTTTTACTGCGGTGCAGTTTCATCCTGAATTTAAGTCAAAACCGGACAAGGCTCATCCTTTATTCAGGGAGTTTATCAGAGCAGCGTTAGAAAAAGTCAAAAGTGAAAAGTAAAAAGTTAAAGGTTATGATTAGAAATACGAATGCGATATTAGCCTTAGAAGACGGCACAGTATTTAAAGGCAAATCTTTTGGGGCTATGGGTGAGGTATGTGGTGAGGTAGTTTTTAATACCAGTATGACCGGTTATCAAGAGATTATTACGGACCCTTCCTATAAAGGCCAAATTGTAGCGATGACTTATCCTGAGATTGGCAACTATGGTATTAATAAAGATGATAACGAGTCTTCCAGGCCATTTCTGGAAGGTTTCGTGGTAAAAGAGTGCAGTAAAATAGCAAGTAATTGGCGAGCAAAAGAATCTTTGGGCGATTATTTCAAAGATAATGGTATTGTGGGTATCGAAGGCGTAGATACGCGCGCACTTACGTTACGTATAAGAAATACCGGCGCAATGAAGGCTGTATTGGCGACCGGAGATGTTGATACGAGAAAGCTGCTTGAGAAAGCAAAGAGTTCGCAAGGCTTAGTCGGCGTGGATTTAGTTAAAGAAGTAACCTGCCCTAAGAAATATTTTTGGCCTTGTCAGAAAGGTTTTCTCTACAAAGTAATTGTGCTTGATTGCGGGGTTAAATACAATATTTTAAGAAAACTGGCAGAATGTAGATGTCATGTTGCGGTTGTGCCCGCGCATACTCCCGCCAGCGAAATCATAAATATGAATCCAGACGGTTTACTGCTTTCAAACGGCCCCGGAGATCCGGCGGCGGTTACCTATGCTATTGATACAACCAGAAAATTGCTGGGAAAAATACCAATATTTGGTATTTGTCTGGGGCAACAGATATTAGGCCTTGCTTTAGGCGGCCAAACCTACAAGCTTAAATTTGGCCACCACGGAGCCAACCATCCGGTTAAAGATTTGAAAACAGGAAAAGTTTTGATTACGGTACAGAATCATGGTTTCTGCGTAGATGTAGATTCTTTACCGAAAAAAGAAATAGAGATCACGCATATGAATTTAAACGACGGAACCTTAGAGGGCCTGCGGCATAAAAAGTTGCCGGTATTTTCGGTGCAGTTTCATCCCGAAGCTTCTGCCGGGCCGCATGACGCTGGATATTTGTTTGAAGAGTTTATTCAAATGATGAAAAGAAACCAGAAACCAGAGCGCCGAAACCAGAGGTAGAATATTTTTTGTCATCTGTTCTCTGGTAACTGGTGTCTGGTATCTTTCAAGTAAAACCATGCCTAAAAGAAAAGACATTAAAAAAATATTGATTATCGGATCGGGCCCTATTGTCATAGGTCAGGCTTGTGAATTCGATTATTCCGGAACACAGGCCTGCAAGGCGTTAAAAGAAGAGGGTTATAAGGTTGTGTTGGTCAACTCTAATCCGGCGACCATTATGACCGATCCGCAAACAGCAGATGCCACCTATATTGAGCCGATAACTCCTGAAATAGTTGAGAAAATTATCGCTAAAGAAAAACCGGATGCGTTATTGCCTACCTTGGGCGGTCAAACCGGTCTCAATGTTGCTACTAAGTTGGTAGAAAAAGGGGTGCTTGATAGATATAAAGTTAAAATGATTGGAGCAGATTATACAGCAATAAAGAAAGCAGAGGATAGAAAATATTTCAAAAACACTATGTTAAAGATCGGCCTGGATTTGCCTAAAAGTAAACTCGCATACAACATGAAAGAAGCAAGAAGGGCTGTAGAGAAAATAGGGTTACCGGCCATCATACGCCCGAGTTTTACTTTAGGCGGAACCGGCGGAGGTATTGCGTATAGTCAAAAAGAATTTGAAAGGATAGCGGAAAATGGTTTACATAACAGCATGATACACGAAATTCTTATCGAAGAATCTGTAATAGGCTGGAAAGAATATGAATTGGAAGTGATGCGGGATTTTAAGGATAATGTTGTTATTATATGCTCAATAGAAAATTTTGACCCTATGGGGGTGCATACCGGAGATTCTATAACAGTAGCGCCAGCCCAGACATTAACAGATAAAGAATATCAAAATATGCGGGATGCGGCGATAAAAATAATCAGGGAAATAGGTGTAGATACCGGTGGTTCCAATATTCAGTTTGCGGTAAATCCAAAAAATGGCAGGCTGGTAGTTATCGAAATGAATCCGCGGGTTTCGCGTAGTTCCGCTCTCGCCAGCAAGGCAACCGGTTTTCCTATCGCTAAAATTGCCGCCAAGCTTGCCGTAGGTTTTAGTCTCGATGAAATACGCAACGATATTACCAAACAAACCCCGGCTTCTTTTGAACCGGCAATAGATTATTGTGTAGTAAAAATTCCCCGTTTTGCCTTTGAAAAGTTTCCTGAAGCCGGTGATATTTTAGGTATATCGATGAAGTCAGTAGGTGAAACTATGGCTATAGGCCGCACATTCAAAGAAGCTCTGCAGAAGGGCTTGCGCGGTTTGGAAATCGGTCATAGCGGCCTTGATAACAAGAATAATTACCGTCAGATACCTTATAAAAAGATAAAGTTGCGCTTAGAAGAGCCGAATGCTTCGCGCATATTTTATATTAAGTATGCGCTGCAGAAAGGTTTTAGTTTGGGAGAAATTTCCCGGCTTACCGGCATTGATCCGTGGTTTTTGCAAAACATTAAAGACATTGTAGATTTTGAACATGTTATTGAAAAGTCAGGCAAGCATATTTCCCGGGAAATACTTTTAGAGGCAAAGCAATATGGTTTTAGCGATAGGCAGATTGCCGAGTTGATTGGTTTAAGCGAGTCAGCCGTGAGAGAGAAAAGAAAGTCAAAGGGGGTAGAAGCAACTTTCAAGTTGGTTGATACCTGTGCGGGAGAATTCCAGGCATATACACCATATTATTATTCAACCTACGAAACCGAAGATGAAACGCGTAAGTCCAAGAAGAAAAAAATTATGATTTTAGGCGGCGGCCCGAACAGGATCGGCCAGGGCATAGAGTTTGATTATTGCTGTTGCCAGGCGGCATTCGCGCTCGGCGAATTGGGATTTGAAACAATTATGGTCAATTCTAATCCCGAAACAGTTTCTACTGATTATGATACTTCGGATAAGTTATATTTTGAACCGCTTACTTTTGAAGATGTAATGAATATTATTGATAAGGAAAAGCCGCACGGCGTCATTGTCCAATTTGGAGGGCAAACTCCGCTTAATTTGGCAAAGAAATTAAAAGATGCCGGAGTGCCTATTATCGGAACTACCGTTGAATCAATAGATATTGCCGAGGACAGGGATAAATTTGCCAAAGTGTTGCGCAAGCTACATATAAAACAACCGCCCAATGGTTCAGCTTATTCTAAAGAGGAGGCGGAAAAAATAGCTAAAAGGATAGGTTATCCCGTATTGGTGCGGCCTTCCTATGTTTTAGGCGGAAGAGCCATGCATATAGTTTACGACGAGGAATCTTTAGCGGAGTGTATAGCCGAGGCACAGAGAGTTTCCGAGGAACACCCTATTTTAATAGATAAATTTTTAGAGGACGCAGTGGAAGTGGACGTAGATGCGGTTGCTGACGGGACGTCTACCGTGATTGGCGGTATTATGGAACACATTGAAGAAGCGGGAATACACTCGGGCGACTCAGCCTGTGTAATACCGCCGCATACCTTAAGCGATGAAATTATTTCTACCATTAAAAAATATACCTGCGCTATCGGTAAAGAACTAAAAGTAAAAGGGTTATTTAATCTTCAGTGTGCGGTAAAAAATGATGTCGTATACATGCTTGAGGTTAATCCCAGGGCTTCGCGGACAGTGCCCTTTGTGAGCAAGGCTACAGGAATTGCATTAGCGAAGATAGCTGCAGCGGTTATGGTTGGTAAAAAACTATCGCATTTTAAGATTGATCAGGATCCACTGATTTCTCACGTAGCAGTAAAAGAGGCGGTGCTGCCGTTTTCAAGATTCTCCGGCGTTGATATTATCCTTGGCCCGGAAATGAAATCAACCGGAGAGGTAATGGGTATCGATTCGTCGTTTGGCAGTGCTTTTTATAAAGCGCAAATTGCCGCCGGTCAAACCCTTCCTTTGTCGGGAAAAGTATTTTTAAGCGTAAAGAATGACGACAAACGCGACATAGTTTTTATTGCGAAGAAGCTTTATGATATGAATTTTAAAATTATCGCTACCAACGGTACCTGGAAAGTGCTTACTTCAAATAATATTAAGGCTGAAAAAATAGATAAAATCGCTGAAGGTAACAGCCGAATTTTAGAGCTTATAAAAAACGAAAAGATTAAACTTATTATCAATACTCCTTCCGGTAAGAAAGGGCAATCTGATATGAAAGCAATGCGCAGTCTGGCAGTACGCTATGGTGTGCCATGTATTACCACGCTTCAAGGCGCGCAAGCCGCAGTTAACGGAATAGAAACGACATTTAAGAAGAAATTGGAAGTAAAGTCTTTACAGAAATATTTGGAAAAACATTCCGTACCCACAAAATAATCTTTCGGTCTTTAGCTTGAGGAGATTCTTTTCCTGCCTTCGCAAAATTAATTGACACTCAATAGGGGCGTGGTAGAATCGTTATGAACATATGTTCATAACGATAACGAGGATATTATGAGGCCCAAGAAGACACGATGGGTAAAATGCATACCTGGCGAAAGGTGTTTTAAGCCCCTTTGCAAACCTTTACATAAATTAGAAGGTGTCTATTTGACGCTCGATGAATTTGAGGCGGTACGTCTTGCTTGTCTTGAAGAATTGAAGCAAGTTGATGCGGCGAAGCTTATGAAGATATCGCGTCCTACTTTTTCGCGGATTTTAACTTCAGCTCAAGCGAAGATTGCCGACGGTTTAGTTAATATTAAAGTCATACGCATTGAGGGCGGCTGTTGTAAGATTGGGAGAAAGAGTAAACAATGAATCCCGCCCTTCCTAAATTTTATTATGTTTATATCCTGAGGAATAATCAAAGAAATTGGACATATATTGGCTGTTCTTCAGACTTGGTTAAAAGGCAGGAGGAGCATAATTCAGGTAAATGCTTCTCAACTAGAAATTATCTGCCTTTAGAATTAGTATATTATGAGGCCTATTTATCAAAGGCGGATGCATTTAATAGAGAGAAGAAATTAAAATACTTCGGCAGTAGTTTTACAAAGCTAAAACAGAGAATTAAGAATTCTATGGGAGGAAGGGCGGGATGAAAGACTGGAAGAAATTTTTGTATATTGTGGCTATATTTTTGGGATGTTTTTATCTTCCTGTCGAAAACATCCGTTTCGGAAACGCTATATTTGAAGCGCTTGCCTTGGTTAGGTGGTATGCCCGCGAGCACGTACTTTTGTGCTTGGTGCCGGCTTTTTTTATTGCAGGCGCGATTTCGGTTTTTGTTAGCCAGGCATCGGTAATGAAATATTTTGGCGCTAAAGCAAATAAGTTTCTTTCATACAGCGTTGCTTCAATCTCGGGAACGATATTGGCGGTTTGTTCTTGCACGGTTTTGCCTTTGTTTGCCGGGATCTACAAAAGAGGAGCTGGTTTGGGTCCTGCCGTAGTCTTTCTGTATTCCGGACCCGCGATAAACGTTCTGGCTATTATTTTAACCGCCAAGGTTCTCGGCTGGCAGCTTGGGTTAGCCCGGGCAATCGGCGCAATAGTGTTTAGTGTTGTTATCGGCTTATTAATGCATTTTATTTTCTTGAAAGAAGAGCGTGCTCGCCAGGCAAGCGGTGATTTTGATGTGGGAGAGGTAAAAGAGGCACGTTCATTGCTTCAGACCGCTCTATATTTTGTTTCTCTGGTTGCAATACTCGTTTTCGCTAATTGGAGCAAACCGTTAGAAGGCGATAAGGGGTTGTGGACTTTGATATACCAGTATAAATGGTGGATCACCGGATTTGCTCTTGCAAGTTTGGGTTTTATGCTTATTAAATGGTTCCGCAAGAATGAATTGAAAGAATGGACTGGCGTGACGTGGGGTTTTGCTTTACAAATTCTACCGCTCCTTTTAGGCGGGGTTTTAGTTTCCGGGTTTCTCCTTGGCAGGGTTGGGCACGAAGGTGTCATTCCTTCGCGGTTCATCGAGTCGCTTGTGGGAGGAAATTCATTCCGCGCGAATTTCTTTTCTTCAATCGTGGCGGCCTTTATGTATTTTGCTACGCTCACAGAGGTGCCTATATTGCAGGGATTGATAAATTCAGGGATGGGCAAGGGGCCGGCGCTCGCACTTCTTTTGGCCGGACCTGCCTTGAGCTTACCGAGCATGATTGTTTTACGAAGCATTGTGGGAACAAAAAAGACGGTTGTGTATGTATCGCTTGTGGTAATTATGGCGACGATCACGGGCATGATTTTTGGTTTTATCGTCAAATAAGAGGTGTAGATATGAAAAATAAACCAGAGGATATCAAAAAAATTGTCAGAGAAGGTTATGCCAAGGTGGCAAAGCAAAGCGTTTCTTGCTGTCCGGGTGGTTCTTGTTGCGGGGGCTCCAATTCCGCTAAAAATATAAGTAAAACCATAGGGTATAGCGATAAAGAAATAAATGCAGTTCCCGAAGGCGCGAATTTAGGCCTGGGGTGCGGCAATCCGGTTGCGATAGCATCCTTAAAGGAAGGGGATGTTGTTTTGGATTTAGGGAGCGGTGCGGGATTTGATGCGTTTCTTGCTTCAGCCAAGGTAGGAAAAACCGGGCGCGTTATTGGTGTCGATATGACTCAAGAGATGCTTAAGAAGGCTTGCGAGAATGCTAAAAAGGGTAACTATACGAATGTTGAATTTAGGCTGGGCGAAATCGAAAAGCTTCCGGTTGAAGATGATTCCGTCGATGTGATTATCTCAAATTGTGTGATTAATCTTTCGCCCGACAAGGAAGCTGTTTTTAAGGAGTCTTTTCGGGTTCTTAAACCCGGCGGAAGGCTTATGGTGTCCGATTTGGTTTTGGTAAAAGATTTACCCGATATTATTAAGGAATCCGCCGAAGCTTATGTGGGTTGCCTTAGCGGGGCTATAATGAAAGATGATTATTTATTTTTTATTAAAAAGGCAGGATTCCGGGATGTTGATATTATCAGCCAATCCAGTTACCCTATTCGGGCTATGGCGAATGATGTGACTGCGCAAGTGGTTAAAAATAATCCGGATATAACGCAGGAAGATTTATGCGGTATTAAAGATGCGGTAGCGAGTATTAAGGTTTGCGCTACGAAGCCTTAAAGCGTAGAGGGGGAGAGAGAAGCCATGAAGATTGAAATTTTAGGCATGGGTTGTCCGAGGTGCAAGCAGCTTACGGCAAATACCGAGGCAGCCGTAAAAGAACTAAAAATTATTGCAGAAATTATTAAAGTAACCGATATCAATAAGATTGCTGAATACAATGTTATGACGACGCCTGCCGTGGTGGTTGACGGTAAGGTAGTTTCTTCGGGAAAGGTACTTACTAAGGATGAAATTAAGAAATTAATTGCTGGGTAAGGAGCTCGTATGTATAAAAAAGTAGTTTTAATTTTGTATATTTTTTGGTTTTCTGCTGTCTCTTTTGCCGCAGATAAACCGTCGGGCAGTACTGTTTACGCGTATTACTTTCATGGTACCATGCGTTGTCCGACTTGCCACAAGCTTGAACAATATTCTAGAGAAGCGATCGAAAATAGTTTTAAGGCCGAGATTGCTTCGGGCAAGCTGCAGTTTAAAACTGTTAACGTGGATGAGAAAGCAAACGAACATTTCGTCGGTGATTACCAGCTTTATACTAAATCTCTTATTTTGTCGTTAGTCCAAGACGGAAAAGAAAAAAAATGGAAGAATCTGGATAAGATTTGGGAGTATGTTGGCAATAAACAGAAATTTATTGATTATGTAAAGAGCGGGGTCACCGATTTATTGAAGGAAGCCGAATGACAGAGGTATTTATAGGTTTTGCGTCAGCATTGTGGCTAGGGATTTTGACATCCATTAGTCCGTGCCCTTTGGCTAGTAATGTGGCTGCTATTTCCTTCCTGTCAAAGAAGATAGCTCATCCGGTACTGGTGTTGATTTCAGGGCTGGCTTACACGTTTGGTAGAATGTTTTCGTATGCGGTGTTAGGATGGATTATCGTCAATTCTCTTTTAAGCGTTCCTCAAATCGCACAGTTTTTGCAGAAATACATGGGTAAAGCTCTGGGGCCGCTATTAATTCTTGTTGGGCTCATATTGCTTGAAATAATCACTATCCGCTTGCCGGGGCTATCGATTTCACAAAAATATCACAATAAACTGGCAGAATCCGGCGCACCGGGCGCTTTTTTGCTTGGTTTTATTTTTGCGCTGGCATTTTGTCCTATCTCGGCAGCGTTATACTTTGGGAATCTTATTCCTTTAGCTATCAATGGCAAGAGCGGTATCGTCCTGCCGTTAATTTACGGAATTGGTACAGGGCTACCGGTTTTCGTATTTGCTGTTGCTATCGCCTTGGGCGTGAAATCGTTGAGCCATTGGTTTCATAAAATCACACGGTTTGAATACTATACTCGCAAGATTACCGGAGCCGTATTTGTCATTGTGGGAATCTACTATATAGGTATATATACTTTGAGACTATTTTAAGGTGCGCTATTGGAGATAAATAAGAACAAGAAGTACGAAATAATTGTTTTTCTTAATCAAGATGAAGGTTTAAAAGCTCATCAGAAAGGAGATTTTGAATGTCTGAAATCAAAAGTACTGTAAAACTTCCATTCTTTGAGAGGTATCTTTCTTTTTGGGTTATTCTTTGTATCATCGCTGGGGTAATTATTGGAAAAATATTTCCTGTGGGAGTAAATTTCTTAAGTAAACTAGAAGTGTCTCAGGTGAATATTCCGGTTGCGGTCCTTATCTGGTTGATGATTTATCCTATGATGGTGCAGATTGATTTCTCTAGTATTGTAAGGGCAGGGAAAAAACCCAAGGGATTAGTAGTAACATTAGTTGTAAATTGGTTGATCAAGCCGTTTACTATGGCGGTATTTGCAGCAATATTCTTAAAGTATATATTCGCCGCTTTTATCAGTCCCGCTTTAGCCAAAGAATATATTGCCGGCGCTATACTTTTAGGAGCTGCGCCTTGTACAGCCATGGTTTTTGTATGGAGCTATTTAACCAAAGGAGATCCTGCTTATACCCTGGTTCAGGTGGCAGTAAATGATCTGGTAATATTAGTAGCTTTTGTTCCTATTGTTAAATTCCTGTTGGGCGTAAATCAAATTATTGTGCCCTATGATACCTTAATCTATTCCACTATCTTTTTTGTTGTTATCCCGCTTGTAGGCGGGTATGTTTCTAGGGTGTATCTATTGAAGATGAAAGGGGCAGATTGGTTTGAAAACGTATTTTTAAAAATGCTTAAACCGGTAACAATTTTAGGGTTATTATTGACTTTAATTATTCTTTTTGCTTTTCAAGGGAATATAATACTCGGGAATCCCCTTCATATATTATTAATAGCTATTCCTCTGACAATACAGACATATTTTATTTTTTTCATAGGTTATTTATGGTCTAGGAAATGGCGTTTAGCTCATTCTATTGCTGCTCCTGCGGGAATGATTGGCGCAAGCAACTTCTTTGAGCTATCCGTAGCTGTGGCAATTTCTTTATTTGGGCTAAAGAGCGGAGCAGCACTTGTTACTGTAGTAGGCGTCCTTACTGAAGTGCCAATAATGCTGAGTCTGGTTTATTTTTCCAATAGAACGCGACATTGGTTTGAGCCGGAGAAGAAAATAATCCCCAAGTAGAATAATAATTTGAATGGAGCCGTTAATGAGTAAAAAACGGATTTTATTTGTTTGTGTTCATAATCCAGCGCGAAGCCAGATGGCAGAGACTTTTCTTAAGAAACAGGGCAATAATCGCCTTGAAGTAGAAAGCGCAGGCCTTGAGCCAGGCGAACTTAATTCTTTAGCTATTGAAGTAATGAAGGAAGTCGGTATTGATATTTCTCAAAATAAAACTAAAAGTGCTTTTGATTTTTATAAACAGGGAAAACAATATGATTATGTGATTACTGTTTGCTCGCAGTCTGAAGGTAAGGTTTGTCCGGTATTTCCCGGTAAGGCCGAAAAGCTTCGCTGGGGCTTTGATGATCCTTCAAGCTTCACGGGAATACAGCAATAACGTTTACAAAAGACACGCGAAGTACGCGACGGGATTCTAGAAACTATTCAGGAGTGGATGAAAAACTTCAAAATTTAACCGGCCAAATTTACAACCGCATAGGTTTTATATTTTTTCATAAAACGGATAAAGCATTAGTATGATAGTAATCCGTGTCTTATTTAAATTCCTTGAAGGTAAAGGGCTTGAGGGTATAATATCACTGAGGAAATCATTGAAAATGATTGATACGGCCGGTTAAATACTCGCGCATATTTTTTCTTCGCACGAAAGATTGTAGAGAAAGGGGGCACGTAACATGATGGATAATCCCTGGACGAAAGTAGAACAGAGGGTGAAGGATTTAAGAGAAATAGGTGTCGTGATTGATACCTGGGATGATGTTTTCTCTGATTTTGACCCCCGTCCGTTGAGCGAACGCACCGTGTCGGAAGATTTCCTGGATGAACTAAAGAAGCGGTACAAAGAAACGCGTGCGGGAGATTTTATTATCACTATTTATGCCCCTATTTCGTTAAAAGACGAAGAGTCGGAGAAGATGGTTACTCACCGGCTCAAGAAACATTTTCATCAGAAGTTTTTGCAAAAGAAAAAGGTTGTTAATTTTATCCGTATCCGGGGGCTGGTATTTGTTCTCGTCGGTATTTGTTCCTTAACTTTTTTGACTCTAGCGACATATTTCAAATTTTTAAGCGACTTAGCAATCCAAATTGCAGGTATTTTCCTTATGCCGCTGGGATGGTTTGGATTCTGGGAAGGACTTTCGAAACTTGTGGACACCTCTCCAGTGGTTGTACGCGACGAGAAATTGTTCGGGAAGTTATCCAAGGCGGTATACCATTTCAAATATATAGGAGAAGACGAGGACCAAGAGAAAAAACAGTGAAACGTCGGATAGATCGCCTTAACCTTGCCCCATCGTTACAAGAACCACGCCTGATATTTTTTAGATTTTCATGAATAATACATATGCCGCCCTTAACTATAGCCTTTGTAGCGTATTAGCCTACACTGCAGGGGGGATCATTTTCTATTTCGAAGCGAAAAGGAAAAAAATGATTTCAGAAAAGTTTCTTTATATTATATTGGCGGCTTTGCTGGGTGGGCTCATCGGTAGCCGTCTTGGTTCCGCTTTGTTTGTATATCGTGAATTTTATTTTAAAAACCCTTTAATGATTTTTTCTCCTGTTGCAGGCGGAAAGACGGTAGTGGGTGGTTTAATCGGAGGATATTTTGGAGTAATAACAGCAAAAAGAATTTTTAACATTAATCGTTCTACTGGAGATGTATTTGCTCCCGGGCTTGCCTTAGGCATTGCTATCGGTAGAATCGGTTGCTTTCTGAATGGCTGTTGTTACGGTACAGTTTCTAACTTGCCATGGTCTATCCGAATAAACGGCCAACTGGTTCATCCTACTCAAATATACGAATCTTTATTTTGTTTTTTACTTTTTATTTTTTTGTGGGTAATCAGAAGCCGAGTGAGGAAAGAAGGAGATTTATTCAAGATTTTTTTACTCATCTATTCATTTTTCAGGTTTTGGATTGAGTTTCTAAGAGGTGATAAAGTTATTTTTATTTTTAGCTTGAGCATAGCCCAGGTTTTATCGGCATCGGTTTTTTTGCTTCTATCGTTCTATTTTCTAAGACCTAAGAGAGTGGCTTAGGATAAGAGGAGGTGTGTGATGAGAAAGAAAATTTATGCGAGTAGACGAGAGAAAATAATTGATTTTTTCTTAGGATGCGCACTTTCGTTTGCTCTTTCTGCCTTGTCCGCCGCGCCCATGGTTCTTGGAATCTTTATGAAGTCCTCCTTGAGTATGGCGAATTCTTCAGTCGTGAGCATCGTAATTTCTTCGGTCACTTTTCTAGCCACCATGGCCGTTGTAATTTATTTATGCCTGAGACGTCTTTATATGGGGATCGGGTTACTGTTTGGATTAGTAGGCATCCCTTTGATACTCTTAGGCACATGTTTTCTGATTTTTAGCGGTGCTTCGATCTTCGGTCCGCTGTTTAAAAGATAGTGTTTATGCGTCAAGAAATAGCCATTTTGATATTTAAGTTAATTTGGGGCGGACTTCTTATTATTGCGGTCTTAGCGCAAGCGCGGTTTAAGGGAAAATTGCTCCATAAGGGAGGAGCCATCACCAACATGCTTGTTGTTGCTCCTTACGCAGTTGTGTTTGGCTGGTTTTCTGTGCGAAACTATGTCGGTACTTTTGGGGCAAATATTATTATTCAGGTATGCGGCATGATGATAGCGCTGTGTGGTGTGGCCGGCTATATTGTTTCTATTCTTTATTTACGGCACAACTGGGCGGTTTCTGCAGCGATAAAAGAAGGCCATGTTTTGGTGAGAAACGGGCCATATGCTTTTGTGCGCCACCCCATGTATTTTTTCATGATTTTAACCGCACTTGGATCCGGGCTGCTTATTTCTAATTTCTTAATAATTCTCTATACTCCGGTAATCGCCCTTCTTTATTATCTGAGATCTAAAAAAGAAGAGGAGATGCTTATAAAAGCTTTGCCTGAGTATGTACAGTACAGTAAAGAAACAAAGATGCTGATTCCGGGGATTTTTTAAAAGGAGGGCGAGAAGATGAGTTGGAAAAAAAGTACTGTGTTGTTGCTTTTGGCTATAATTTTTTTGAATGGGTTAATGTTTTGGGCAGAAGACGGTGGGTGGGTTTGGCTAATTTGTTCTATTTTGATTGTGGGGATATTGAGTGAAGGAAAAATATCAAAAAGAATAAGAGAACATGCCGGCGTAAGAAAGATAATAGCTGCTGTTCTTATGGTTTTGGTATTAATACCCTTGGTATTTTTTGGTACTTGTTTGCTGGGGCTTGGTGGGTGGTCTCTGAGATCTTTATTTAGGTTGTAATCCTGATGGTTTGATTTGTAGACATGGATAAAGTATTAAAACAAAAAGAAAAAGATTATATTTTCCTGGAATTAACCCGCTCAATCTGCCCAGTATGTAAGAAAACTATTGATGCGCAGATCCGGGTTAGGGATGAGAAAGTATTCATGTTCAAACGCTGTTTTGAGCATGGCGAATTTGAATCGCTTATTTCTTCGGATATCAATCTATACAAACACAGTCTCTCTTTTAACAAGCCGGGAAAAGCCCCGCAGGAATACGGAACCGAGGTAGCCCGGGGTTGTCCGGATGATTGCGGAATCTGCCCTGACCATCAGCAACATACTTGCATTGCGCTTTTAGAGATAACCGACGGCTGTAACCTGTGTTGTGGCAGTTGCTATGCTAAAGCTACCGGTAGTGCATTTCTTGATCTTACGACCATAGATTTTATGCTCAACCAATACGTTCGTTATGAAGGGCATCCCGAAGTTTTACAGATCAGCGGAGGAGAACCAACGCTGCATCCGCAATTATTCAATATAATCGAATTAGCTCATTCCAAAAAAATCCGCCACGTGATGGTTAACACTAATGGTATTAGATTAGCCGAGGATGAAAGTTTTGCCAGAGAACTCTCGCACCAAGATATCGAATTGTATCTTCAGTTTGATGGTTTTGCGCCGAAGGCCTATGAGTTTTTAAGAGGCAGTACGGCAGTCTTACCGTTAAAACAAAAGGCTTTAGAGGTTATCGCCAAATACAATATCCCTGCGACCTTGGTGGTTACTTTGGTCAAAGATCTCAATGACCAGCAGATAGGCCAGGTTATTGATTTCGCCATAAAAAACAGGTTTGTAAAAGGAGTAACTTTTCAGCCGATTATCTACCTAAACGATAGCGTGAGATTTGATCCTATGGATAGATTGACACTTCCCGATATCGTTAAGGCTATAGAAAGCCAAACCAAATCTTTATTTAAGATATCTGATTTTATCCCTTTGCCTTGCTCGTATCCTACCTGCTGCAGCCTTACCTATGCTTTTCTTAAAGACGGCGCCGTGACTCCCATAACCAGAAAGGTTGATGTCGAGAAATACCTGGATTATTTCTGTAACAGAATCATTACCAGTCCCGCAGCTTTGCTTAGGAAGTCTTTAGAAAATTTGTGGTCTGCTTCGGCTACGCTCAACGCGCAACAGGTATTAAAGGATTTTACTTGTGTGTGCGGCTTGCCTTTTACGCCGGGCATATTGGACGAACTAAAGAACAATGTGTTCAGAATAGTGGTTAAACCTTTTATGGACGCGTATACTTTTGATTATAAAAGAGCGATGAAATGCTGTGTCCATGTGTTGCGTCCTAACGGCAAGCTGATTCCTTTCTGTGTGTATAACAATATATATCGCACTAAAGGGCTATGAACAAAATGCTTATAAGTTTTTTTGAATTCTTCGTTGTCTTAAGCGTTATGTTTTTGATATTTTCTTTTCTTTCTCACCTTATCATGAGAAAAATATCTTTTAGGGAGTGGTTTTTGTTCTTACACAACAAAATCTATGGGTTAGGGAATGTGGCGTCATCGCTTATCGGAGCAGTGACTCCTTTTTGTGTCTGCACCACTATACCGATATTCACCGGCATGATACAAATGGGAATTAAAACTAATATCGCAATATCGTTTTTATTTTCTTCCCCGCTGATTAGTGTGTCGGCGGCAGTGCTCCTGTATTTCTTGTTTGGGATAAAATTTTCTGTTTATTACATTGTTGCCGCGCTTATTTTCTCCGTGGTTGGGGGTTTACTGGTAGGCTGGTTGCGGCTCGATGACGCAATAAGCGAAGAATTAAAAAACAATACTGTTACCGGGCCAAAAAACGCCAATATATATCGTAACGCCGCCAGCTCTTCTTTTCGTTTATTTAGAGACCTTTTTATTCCTTTGGCGCTGGGAGCAATTATTGCGGGGTTCATCCATAATTATGTACCGGTTAAAGCGATCGAGGCTATAAACGCGTATCCTTTATGGATAACTATTCCTTTAGTAGCTTGTATTGGTTTTCCCATATACTCCAACATTATGGTGTTGGCGCCGATTTGTTTTGCATTAGCCAACAAAGGAATGAATCAAGGCGCAGTTATGACTTTTATGATGTCGGGAGCAGGAATCAGTTTTCCTACCGTGATAGTATTAAGAAGTTTGTTGAAGACCAGGCTTTTTATATATTATGTGTTTTACACATTCATTTCTTATTGCATGATCGGTTTTATTTTTAACCTATTACGATAATTATGTTTGAAGCATTGAAAAGATTATTTGCCCGGAAATACGAAAAGCCCAAAGGGATACTTTTGTACGCAAGTGTGCAGGAAGTTATCCAGACCCAGAAAATGTTAGAGACCGAAGGGTTTCAGGTAAGGCTGGTGGCGCCGCCTCCGGAAGTAAGGCTGGGCTGTGATTTGGCTATTGAGTTTAATCTTATTGAGCAGGAGGCCATAGAAACCACAATAAAAAATGAAAAAAGCACTCCCTACAGAATAGTTTCAACGAAAGAAATGCTTCCGGATATTCTTAAGCGTTCTTTAATCGTCGACATTGACGGGTATGTGATGTGTAAAGCCGGGAATATGAAGATTACCATAGATAAAAGAGAACATCGAATCGTAAATATTTCCGGAGGCGGCTGTCCCGATATCCCTTATGTCGCCGAACAGCTGCATAACCAAAGGATTGAAGAGGCGAAGAATCCCATTGAAATAGGAAATAGCCTTTGTTCGTATCTGCTGCAGATAGCTTTTGACTCGTTAAAGAAAAAGGTGATAAGCAAATGATTGTGCTAGTAGGCACGGTTCCCTATAAAACTGGTTTGTATGTGGGTAAGGCCGCTATCCAAGGCGGGGTTTTGCAGATAGGTAGCGGTTCTTTTTCTATTGAGCGAGGAACTGCGGCAATGGCAGCTTCGTGCGTGCAGGTGTGCAGTTTTTATAATACAGAGATGCCTTTATGTATTTTTGGAGGAGATATTTCCGACGGAAAAGGAACGGACTTGATGTTTCAAGAAGTAAATACCAATATCGATGCCTACAAGCCCGATCTGGTTACGCTGCATTATATGTTTCCGAAAGTTAAGTATGGTCAGCCGTTTATAAATAAAATTGAATCTTTGCAAAAAAAACCACAACTTATAGCTGACGCCGGCGGCATGTATTTGATGAAAACCATCAATAAGGCGCATTTTTTTGATGTGTTTACTCCGGATTGGGGAGAGTTGTATTTTTTAGCCGACGAATTTGCGCCGCACCCCTTATACGTAAGGAGCGAATTACTCGAGAAAAATGTTTCCTTGCAATCTTTGGTGGATGCCGCTTACAAAAAGAATAATACTGCTAAAACCACTATCGTTAAGGGTGTCGTAGATCATCTGTATGCTGATAATATTAAAATAAAGGAGCTTTCCCAGCCCAACATCCCGGCAATGGAAGCGATAGGCGGTACCGGAGATACTATTACCGGTATGCTTTCTGCGTTAAGGTATATGGGATGCTCCGACGCGGATTACAAGGCGCTTACGATAAATCGTCTTATTGGCGAAGAAATCAAATGTAGTCCGGCAACCCAAATAGCCGAATTTATAACAGCGATTCCGAAAGTTTTAGCTCAGTATGAAAAAAAGATATCTTAGACATTGGTCGTTTCTGGCTACAGGCCCGCTGCTTTCTTTTTTGCTTATTTTGTTTTGGTTCTTTAATCAAAATTATTTATCGCAAACAAAAGGGCCTGTCGTGTTGCTGTTGGAAAATCCGCTCATAACCTTTGGCTTGATTATTTTTGGCGCTTTTGTCAGCGCTTTTATCTTTGGGGAATACAGTATTAAAACCCCGGTTACTTACGAGCCTTTGATTTTTTCATTCATAGGAGGAATATGGATGGGCTGCGGAGCGGTTATCGCGGCCATGTCTACTCATTCCATTGTGTTGTTTAATTTAGCGGGGATATTTAACCTCACGGCATTTATGATTACTAAAGGCTGGATCTATGCCGCGAGCATGATTGTAGGAGGATTCGCAGGGTCAAAAGTATTTTCTTTCCTTATTTTGAAGACTGGCCATCTTAAAAAAGATTTTTTTATTCCGCCCGCATTGATGCTTAGAAAAAACCAAAAAATTATTTTCTTTGTATTGCTTGGTTTGTTTATTCTTTTTATTTCTGCTGTGGTTTTCTTCTCGGTGCTTACCGCCCAGGAGAAGGCAGGTTTCCTTTTCGCCGTTATACTGCTTTTTTTGTTCGGCATACTTGTTGAGCGAGGTACTATTTGTATGTCGAGCATGCTAAAAGAGTGGTTCCTCGCGCATTCTGCTTATGTCTGGCGCAGCGTATTATTTACTGTTATGTGTTTGGCGATTCTTTATCAGGTAGGGCTAAAATTATTTGCGTTTGAGCCGATACAATTAGAAAGACATATCCAGAATGTAAGTTTACTCGTGGGAGGGTCTTTTCTTATGGGTTTCGGATTCATATTTGCCGATGGATGCTTCATCGGCAGTTTATGGAAAGCCGGGCAGGGCAATATTATAAACATTGTTGGTATTCTGGGAACGTTAATAGGGATAGGGGCGTCAAAGATGGCCGCTAAATTTATCATCATCAAGCAGCCAGCCGTTCTCGGCCCACAAATTACCAACTATCTTAATATTATTATTCACCCTTTTGTGTTTATTGCCCTCTTGTGGGTTCTGGGCATATTATCGTTGATAATTTTTAGGCAGAAACACTATCGTTATTGAACTGCGTGTGATATCGTATTCTTATAGCAAGGAGGTTTGAAATGATCGTTTCCGGACTTAAAGCTTTTCTGACAACGCTGGAGCACTTTTTATTAGCCGCCTGCCTTTATATTTTTGCCATAGTAACCACCGGTTTAGCGCTTTTCCCCAGCGTATTGTTCATACATTACGTATGGACACACACTCTTGGCTATTATTTTATTGTGCGTTTATTGCTGATTTGCTTCAGTCTGGCGGCAGCTTATTTTGTATATGGTTTCAGCTTGATCTTAATAGTCGGTTTTTTAAGGACCGCGTTAAGGCTAAATCTCAAAGAAGGGGAGTATCATGTAACTTCAATGGGCATGATGAAATGGATGTTTGTTAACGCACTTTATATACTGGTAGCAATTACTTTTATGGATTTTATTCTCCTTACGCCTTTTGCGGCATTTTTCTTTCGCATTATGGGAGCCAAGGTTGGACGCAACGTCCAAATCAATTCTAAAAATTGTGCAGATGTATCTTTACTTGAGATTGGCGACAATACCGTTATCGGCGGCCACGCCACAGTGATCTGTCATTCTTTTGAGCGTGGCAGGTTGATATTACGCAGAGTAAAGATTGGCAAAAATGTGGTTATAGGGCTAAACTCGGTAATTTTGCCTGGCGCCGATATCGGAGACGGCTCCTTTATTACCGCAGGCGCGGTGCTGGGCAAAAATAAACAAGTTGAGCCGCATAGCGTTTATGCGGGAGTTCCTGCTGAATCGACAAAAGAAAGAAGAGAGCACGACAAACAATGAAAAAAAGAGTAAGTTTAAAAACCATCACTATTATTGACATCATGGAGGCCATAAATAAAAACTATGGCGATATTACTGCCGTGCAGATGAAAGAAAAAGACGGAACATTTAGAAAGATCTCTTATGTGGAATTAGGCAGGAGAACGGTTGACGTTTCTTCCCATCTTATTAAGTTGGGTATAGGCAAGGGCGACAGGGTTGCAATATATTCAGAGAACAGGCCGGAATGGCCTGTGGCTTTTTTTGGAGCTATTTCTGCCGCGGCCATAGTTGTGCCTATAGATAGCAAATTGAGCGAAGCCGAAGTGCGGTTTATTTTAAGCAATAGCCAGGCTAAGTGCATATTTGTTGGCGGAAAATATCTAAGCGTTATCGATACCATAAAGACGGGCTTACCGGATTTAAAATATATCGTTACCTTAGATAGCAGTAGCCGGCAAGATATCATTAAGTTGGAAGATTTAAAGCTGGTAAGCGAAGAAAACAAGAATCGTCCTTTGCACGAAGAGGATACCGCGCTCATAATCTATACCTCCGGTACTACCGGCGTAGCCAAAGGGGTTGAACTTACGTACCGCAATCTTATGTTTCAGGTGAGGTGTTTGAGCGAAATAATAGATTACAAGATTCAGGACCAATTTCTTTCCATTTTACCCTTAAACCACACGCTCGAATTAACCGGCGGGCTCATCGCTCCGTTGTATGCCGGAGGATGTATCACGTATTGCGATAGCCTAAAGCCCACACATATGCTTTCTTTGATGCAGCACACGCATACCGTTATGATGATTTGTGTGCCCCTGGTCATCAAAATGCTGCACGAGGGTATTATGGGCCAGATTGCCAAGATGTCTTCTTATAAACAGAAAATATTTAACCGGTTGTTATGTGTGTCCAAATGGTTATTAAAATATAATATCAGGGTAGGACGTATATTATTTTTTGGGCTGCACAAGCAATTTGGCGGACGGCTGCGTGGTTTTGTAAGCGGAGGTGCTCCGTTAGATAAAGAAGTCGAGATAAATTTTAACGCCCTGGGTTTCCGGGTATTGCAGGGCTATGGGCTTACCGAAACATCGCCGGTCATAGCAGTCAACACATACAAAGTTTACAGGTTTGGTTCCGTAGGAAAGCCTTTGCCGGGCGCCCAGGTAAGTATAGTAAAAGAAAATAGTACGTCGCAGGAAGGCGAAATTATCACCAAGGGAGATCATATAATGAAGGGTTATTTTCAAAATGCCGACAAAACCGTCGAAGTTATCAAAGACGGATGGCTGCATACCGGAGATATCGGCCACTTGGATAGAGACGGTTTTCTTTATATAACAGGCAGAATAAGAAATCTTATTGTGCTTGGTGCGGGCAAGAAAGTATTTCCGGAAGAAGTCGAGCAGGTGATGTCGCAAAGCCCGTTCATAAAAGAAATCTGTGTTTTGAGCAGGATTGCTACGAAAGGTTTACGCAAGGGATGTGAGGAGGTTTACGCTGTTATCGTCCCAAATCTGGATGCATTTGGAAAACTTGAGCGTGCGAATGAGCAGACAATCAAGGAGGCAATCGCCCAAGAGCTTTCCCGTCTTGGCGGAAATTTAGCAGAATACAAGCGAATAATGGATTTCGATGTGTGGGATGGGGAGTTGCCAAAAACAGCCACCAAGAAGGTTAAAAGACAAGTTTTGCTCGAAATGATTAACAAATCCGTAACTTGAAAATTACCACTTTTGTAAAAGACAAAAATCAATAACATAATGTTATTCTGTATACAGAGGATTATCCAGATGATATAATTTTGTTTACGAATCACGTTCCTCGGCCCACGAGAATTAATTTTTAAGACCAGGTAGGAGGGAGAACATAGATGCCTAAAATAGGTATTCTTACGAATCGTTCAGATACGTCTTACGTTTTCATGCACAGTGTGTACGACTTTGAAGATTGCATTGTGAAGGCCACGGGGGGCGAATTAGTTTACGTTCCGCCGAGAAAGTACGATCTTGTGAACAAATGTAAACGCAAAGTTAAATTAGACGGTGTTCGCCTAAAAGATTCCTATGATGTGTTGTTTTGCGTGAGCCTTAATTTTGGCACGGCCCTGGAAGATGTTCTTAACTGGCGTGACCGCTGCAAGTACTGTATATGCTATATTTACGATACCTGGCCGAATATTACTAAATATGATGAGGCAGCTATACGCCGTACTCTGAAGCATGTTGACCTATTGTGTTTTTCTTTCCCGGAATCTATCAGTTATTTTAAAATCTTACTTAACCCTCTTCCTTTCTGGGTTCCCCAGGCTATCAATCCGGACAGATTCTACTATGTTCCCAAGCTTGATCGCGGGGTCGGTGTGTATATGTTTGGCAGACAACCGCAAGGTGTCTTTGAGAAAGTGAAATCTTACTGTATGAGCCGTAATTTTTTGATGATGCAGCATAATAGGTTGCCTTTCCCCGAAGGAAAAGTGTTGGATTGGGAAGATGCCTACACTATGCATGCCCAGCTGCTGTTGCACGCGAAAGTTACTTTAAACTGGACAATGCAGTTAACCCATCCTTCGAGAATAATTTCTTCGACCACCACGAGGTGGTTTGAGCCGGCTGCCACCGGCTGTTTGGTGATAGGCAACGAGCCCAGCGATGGAGAGTTCCAAAAGCTTTTTCCTATCCCCGGATTTGTCCGCAAAGTAGATAACGATTTTGGAAACCTAACTGCGCTCATAGAAGAAGCGATCCAGGATAAAGACAGCGAAGATCTTCGCAGACAATTGGCTGAGCATACCAGAAACCATCATACGTGGTATCATCGAATTGCGCGTATGCTTAACAGGGCTAAGTTAAGCCATTTGCTCAAGTCCGAATATCAGAAATATCTGACAGAAGATGGCTTGGGAAATATAGCCGGCCCCCAAGATTAAAAAGCATCAATTTTTAAAATGAAAATACGTACCATGAAAGTCTTTTTTTCGTTAAGTATTTTCTTGGCCTGTTTTTTATGGCCCGGTTATCTCGTGGCCCAGGACGCCGCAGAGAAGATTGTGTATGAGGTATCTCCGCTTTTAGGAGTCTCGGAATATCAGGACATGGGCTTGGTTGATTTTCATGGACGGCGGGTGAACCTGACAATTTTCTATACCAATGTAGCAGGCTTAAAAGATACGGAAAAAATCTACAGCGATCCCAAGACTAACCTGCCGCTGTGGGTAGAGCGGGATGTCTCTTTGTGGTTGAGGAGGGAATATCTGACCGAAGAGTACGTTTCCTCTGAAAACCGATTAACCATAACCAAATTTGTAAGAGGTAAAGAAATAGCAAAATATTCATATCAGGGAAAAGGCCCGATACATAACGCAATACTTCTTCCCTTTGTACTGCGCAAGATGCCCGAATTGAAACCCGGTTGGTCGTGTAAGATAAGGTTCCCCAATGAATTTACGGTAAAGTTCGTTGGCATAGAGGATGTGAGTGTTCCTGCGGGAAAATTTAAAGCCTATCATATTACCAGCACGCCGCATCAATTCGAGATTTGGATCAGCGCCGATAAAGAGCGGTTGCCGGTGAAAATAAAAGGCATCGGAGTATTTTCTTATACTTTGGCGATGAAACAGCGTATTGTTGGAACGAAAGAGGGGCAGGCGCGTTGAAATGGAAGTTTAAGAAAATTCTTGTCCGATTGTTCAAGTTGAATAATACGCCGCAGGAAATTGCACTGGGAACCGCGATAGGAGTTTTTATCGCCATTCTGCCGGTTTACGGGCTGCATACCGTGATGGTCATTGTTGCTGCTATCCTGGTCAGGCCAGCCAATAAAATCGCTATTCTTTTAGGAACGAACATTTCTTTACCCCCGACCGTTCCTTTTATAACCTGGGCAGGCTATGAAATCGGTAGGCTTATCTTAAAGGGTAATTACGAACCCTTGGCCTGGTCGGATTTCAAAAATATAACATTCAAAAATATCTCCAGCCACTATAAACCGCTATTTTTAGGCAGCGTAATTCTAGGGATTATCTGTGCGATTGTATTTTACTTTCTCATCTTTTTTTTAGTGCGGAAGATAAAAAACAGAAAGAAGCATGCCCGAAGAACCAAAAATACATATCAGAAAGTTTGAAGTAAAAGACCGCCAAGTCGTCAGGTCTATCATCCATGATGCTGCGCTTATGGGAGATTCTGCCTCGCTGTTTTTCGAAGGAAGGGAGATTATCAGCGATGCGCTTAGCCTGTACTTCACCGATTACGAGCCGGAGTCTTGTTTTGTCGCCGAGGTTAACTCGGTTGTCGCCGGCTGCTTAATTGGTGCGAAAAATAAAACTGTTTCGGAAAAAGTCATTGCCGTAAAAATTTCTCCTCGTTTATTTTGGAAAGCCTTGAATATGGGCGCTTTCTTACAGAAGAAAAATATTATTTTTATCTTTCGCTGTGTGTCCGGATTATTTACCGACGGCCTGAAGACTCCGGATGTGACCAAAGAATATCCGGCTACCTTGCATATCAATATAAAAAAAGAATTCCGCGGCCTTCACGTTGGTTCAAACCTGATGGGCGCTTTCCTGGAGTATCTTAAAGAAAATAAAATTTCCGGTGTGCATTTAGCTACGATGTCCGATGCGGCGGCGAACTTTTTCTCTAAACATGGTTTTGAGTTGCTTTATAAAGGTAAGAGATCTTATTTTCGGCACATATTGCACAGAGATGTGCCTCTTTATCTGTACGGCAAGAAGCTATAAAATTTTCAAACATAAAAAGATGCGTTTATGAAAATATCCAGGTTAGCTTTTTGTGCGGTTATAATAGCTTTGGTATTATACGCGTCTGTTGTTAACGTTAGCGTGCAATGTCCAGTTGTCTCCCGGATGGCTATGCCAAAGGGCTCGGAAATTTTAAAGGTCAAGCCGGCTCAAGTATGCAAATTTCTATCTTTTTCAACTATTGTCTACGCTCAAGAAACAGGAATAAATCAGGAAGAAGCTTTTCTTAAAAAGATGCCGCAGGATATTTTAGAAAGAATCGCCGAAAAGGGCCGGCCCGACGTAAGGGGTATGCTTGATCGTAATCGTCAAGGCTGGTTGCATCCCAGATTCCAGATGCCTGCGGCATTGTATCTTATTGTTGCTGCGTCTCAAGGTTCAGAGAGCCGCGCCAATGACGCCTGGCGGGCAATCGACGCGGTATTTGAGCGTCAAACAGAAGCGGGGAATTTTCAGCTTGGCTCTTTCAACGGGAAAAAGCCGGGCAGAATGGATGATTTATCCGGAGTTTCTTTTTGGCTCAACAGCCTTTGCCATGCTATTTTAGTGGTTCAGCAAAGCGACATGGCTGCGGCTTTTGATGAACGCATTAAAGTGTTGATGCCGAAGATCAAGAAAACAGCATATTGGCTGGCTGACGGATGCGACGAGCTTAAGAGCTATGACGTTCAGGCGGCAAATCGTCTTTTTCATGATGCGAATGCTTTCGGCTTTTCCGGGCTCTTGCTTAATGACGAAAATCTTAAAAGTATAGGTAGAGATTTTTTGGAAGCAGGCTTAAAACTTCAACGTGAAGACGGCGTGTTTATGGAGAAGGGAGGGCATGATTCCGGTTACCAAGCGGTTTCTCTTATGTTGTTGCAATCCTATGCCATATATTTTCCGGAAGAAAGACTCAACCAGGCTATAGAACGGGGTATTAAGTGGGAGTTAAGCCGCGTAAAAGATAACGGCGAAATAGAAGTCGCAGGCAACACACGTACCGGATTAGGGCAGGAAGAATTCTTTGGAAAAATTAAAGATGTTAGTTATGAATCGGCAGTCTTGGCATTTTTATATTATGCCGGCCGCACCGGCAGCCAAGATACAACCGCTACGGCAGAACGGATATATAAGTATGTTACACTGAAAAGATAGGCACGGCTTTCAGTGGTGAAACGCTTTTAGCTTCCAATCAGTTGTCCGATTTCTAGCCCGCAACAACAGAAATAATTAGACCGCAAGATAGCCAGGATAAACCTTTCTTCTGGCCGTAAATATTCTTGCTATCACCACGCATCCTGGATATAATTAATTTATAAGTGCAGAGAGTAAGTATTTTTAGAAAAGTATTTTGTTATTGTTCGATATCGTAGGGAGAGGAATTTGACCGCAAACTCCAGCGTACGTAACGGTAAAGAGTTTATCAAAATTGCTGCTTTTTCCATCAGCCCCGTGCGGAATTTCAAAATTTTAATTTCTAACCATAGGATAAGCGTGTTTCCAAAATTACGTTTCTGCCTTAAAGCCGGTTGGCGAGGTCTGTGATGGATGTGTTGAGCTCTGTCGGTGTTTTGTTGGGTAGCTCCTGGGCATCAGGCATCAATCTTTACATGACCGTCGCCGGTTTAGGTATCGCCCAGCGCATGCATTGGATTAATTTGCCCGGAGAGATGAATGTACTGGGTAACCCTTTGATTATTCTGGTGGCAGCAGCCATGTATGTGGTGGAATTTGTGGCAGATAAGATCCCTTTATTCGATTCAGTCTGGGATAGTGTACATACTTTTATCCGTCCTGTCGGCGCAGCAGCCCTTGGTTACATGGCTACTTCTAATATCGGCCCGGCGGCCCAGATTCCTGTCGCCTTGGTTAGCGGAGCGGTATCGCTTGACGCACATTTAACTAAAGCTACCTCGCGCGTCGCAGTTAACAGCACGATTCCCCTGGGAGTTAACTCGGTGGTCAGCCTCGGCGAAGACGCTTTTGTTTTAGGCGTACTTTATCTGATTATTAAGCACCCCGTTATTGCCGCGATATCGGTTATTCTCTTCATTATATTTTCTATCTGGTTTTTAATCATGATGTTTAAATTTTTAAAGAAAGTATTGCGTTTCATCTTCAGGTCAGGCGAGAAACCATATCAACCCGCATGAGAAAATATATTTTGACTGTGACGTTGAATCCCGCCATAGATAAGACCGCCAGAGTAGATCGTCTTCGATTGGGCCGTGACCACAGGGAAGAGGAACTGCATGTAAGTGCCGGCGGTAAAGGGGTCAATGTTTCTCGTTCGCTGGCTATATTAGGAGAGCCTACTTTAGCCACAGGTATTGTGGGGGGCCATACCGGCAAGTACCTGATCGCGCAATTAACAAAAGAAGGCATTAGAAATGATTTCCTCGAAACCGAAGGCGAGACCAGGGTAAATCTTACCGTTATTGATTCTTCTTCGTACGCTATTACCCGTATTATAGAGCGCGGCGTGCCGGTTACGCAGAAGATATTCGCGGCGTTTAAAGAGAAATACAAAAAACTTGTGCAACGAGCGAGCTATGTTGTTTTCTGCGGGGCTAACGCGTATGGTTTAGACGATAGAGCCTACGGTGAGCTTATCGCCATCGCGCATCGAGCGGATGTGGCGACAGCTCTGGATACACGCGGTGAATCTTTAATAGCCGGCCTTGCGTCGAAGCCTTTTATGGTAAAGCCTAATATTGAAGAAGCCGGATATATCGTGGGCGAAAAGCTTACTACTCTTTCAAAAATAAAGAAAGCAGCGCGCTCTATAGCGGAGCAAGGTGTGCAGATAGTGCTTATCACTATGGGCTCAAGGGGTGCGCTGGCTTATAATGGGAAAGAGGTGATATATGCTGCTCCCGGAGCTCTGACTTGTGTTAACCATGTCGGCTGCGGAGACGCTTTTCTCGCGGGGTTCATATCTTCACACAAAAGTCGGCTGTCTTTTAAGGATTCGCTCCGGAGGGCAGTAGCTGTTGGCTCAGCCAGCGCTTTGACTAAACAGCCCGGAGATTTTCGGATGAATGATGCTAAAGAAATTTTTGCCAAAATAAGAGTAAATACGCGGTTGTGTGCGTAATGTTTTGTGGCAAATTTTTTAGAAGATTGTTTCTGTAAAAAGAGGTTTTTATGAGAAATTTTAGAAAAACCACGCAGCCTATTTTTGTATTATTTCTTATTTTGGTTTTAATTTCAATTTTTCTATGGCAGTTATCCCGGGAAAATAACAGGGATATTCTTTATCAGGTTTCCATGATCGGCGCTCTAATGAAAGGCGGCTACGACACAGCGGCAGATATAAAAACACTAAAGAGCCATGGGGATTTTGGGATAGGTACGTTTGATGCTCTTGATGGAGAAATGGTCGCCTTAGCCGGAAATTTTTACCAAGTCAGATCTGATGGCAGCGTTCATGTGGTGCTTGATGCTGCCAAAACCCCCTTTGCTTTAGTTACCTTTTTTGACGTTGACAGAAAAACCGTATTAGATAAACCGCTTGATTTGGAAAACATGAAAAAGTTTATCGACGGCCTTCTTCCTACCAAAAATATTCCCTATGCAATTAAAATCGAGGGCAGGTTTGATCACGTTAAAACCCGTAGCGTCCCGCGCCAGGAAAAACCCTATCGTGGCCTGAATGAGGCAGTTAACGAGCAGTCTGTTTTTGAATTATCTAACGTCGAGGGTGTTGTTGTTGGTTTTATAATCCCCGGTTATATGCAGGGGCTGCATCCTTGCGGATACCACTTACATTTTTTAAGCGCAGACAGAAGATTCGGGGGTCACCTCCTGGAAGCAAAGCTTGCCCGCGGCGTTGTCAGTATCGATGATACGTATCAGTATCACGTTACGCTGCCGAAAAATAACCAGTTTTCGCAGCTTGACCTTTCTGTCACCGACGCAGCTGCAGTAGAAAAATAGATTTTTCTTATTAGAATTTTTTCATTAAGCTTAATTTATGTGCGTTAAATCTCGGATATATCTTACTGCTTTATTAGTCTTGGTAATGGGTTGTGCAACTCTACCTAATGCCGGTCAGTTTGCCCAGTCCCATGGATTTGAGAAAAAATACCTCAAAACAACGCACTTTAGCCTCGCGTCTCAATACCGTTTCGCTAAAGTCGGTGAGCCTATTACTATTTATATCGAAGGCGATGGCTGCGCCTGGGTTAACCGCAATCAGGTATCAAGCGACCCTACTCCTAAGAATCAATTAGTCTTAGCGCTTGCTGCGATAGACCCCGCAAGCAACGTAGCTTATCTGGCCAGGCCAGGGCAATATCCTGAATCCGGAAAGCCGGATTGCGCTTTAACCTACTGGACTGATAAACGTTTTTCGGAAGAGGTGGTTAGCTCGATGAACGAGGCTATAGATCAGCTTGCGTTCCGTGTTCAGGCAAATAAAATAAATCTTGTGGGGTATTCGGGAGGAGCGGCAGTGGCTGTTCTGATAGCTTCAAGGCGTAACGACGTTATAAGTTTGCGGACCATAGCGGGTAACCTCGATCCCAACGCCCTAAACCGTTATCATAAGGTGAGTGAACTTAAAAATGCGCTTAATCCTATGGATGTGGCAGAAAAAGTAAAAAATATACCACAACGTCACTTTGTAGGCTCACAGGATAAGATTGTACCTGTTTTTATCGCGGAATCTTTTGTGAAGCGTATGGGCGAAAAAAATATACTGCTTGTTATCGTGGTCGATGGTGCTACCCATGCAACGGGCTGGCTCAAGCAATGGAAAAAACTTCTCGATTATCCTCTTGGAGAAGCGTGGTAGTCGCAGGGTCGTTATCCGGAGATTTCTATTTTGACATCTTTCTAATTCCGCAGTAAAGTAGATAATATATAGCTTTTTTAAACTAAGCTTTCCACGATAGGCAGACAAAGCTAAGCATTTAAACAAATCATAAAGGAGATTGCCAGATGACAGCAAAGGAAAAATTAGATTTATCCGCCATCGCCGAAGAAGAGCTTTTGAAGCTGCGCGTAAAAGACTTGCCTTTAAGTATAGAGGGTACCTGGCTTGCCGATTGCGTTCAGCAGTTTTACCAGGAACTAGAATCAAAAGGTATAAAATTTAAGCCTGTTTGTTATCTGGCTGATGAATGGTTTGCTCCTGATCAAGAGCCGGAAATCAGCATACCGTTCTTTTTGGCCCACCCCGCGCTTATAAAACTTGAAAAGAAAATGATGCGTGAGGCTGAAGGAGAAACCAAGTCTTGGTGTATGCAGCTTTTACGCCATGAAGCCGGACACGCTATCAACTATGCGTATAAATTATATCAATTACCGGAATGGAAAAAAATATTCGGCCAGTTTTCCAAAGAGTATGGAGATGCGTACAGGTTTCGGCCTTACAGTAAGAGTTTTGTCAGGCATTTGGAAAAGTATTATGCACAATGCCATCCCGACGAGGATTTTGCCGAAACCTTTGCGGTGTGGCTTACTCCGGGTTTGGATTGGCAAAATCAGTATAAAGGCTGGAAGGCTTTAGGTAAGCTCCAGTATGTTGACAGAATTGTGCAGGAAATTAAAGACAAGCCGCCTCTGGTTAAAAAAGGCCAAAAATACCGCAAGGCGTCTTTGTTGAAACTTACCTTGGCGAATTATTATAAAAAGAAAAAACATATTTATGCCGAAGATTTTCCTGATTTTCACGACAGCAACCTCACCAAGATATTTTTTGATCAGCATAAGGATGATACGAAACTTCCCTATGCTTACAGCATAATCAAAAAGTATAAAGATACAATCGGCGATAACGTTTCAATCTGGACCGGAGAAAAAAAATTCATCATAAACGATTTGCTCGAGACATTGATCGCAAGGTGCAGGCATCTCGGTTTGTTGAATCCGATTTCTGAGCAGCAGGCAATACTTAAGGTTTCGGTTTACGTTACCGCGCTGATAATGAACTATGTGCATACCGGAAGATTTTTGAGGAAAGAATGGAAAAGAAGTTAAAAGTCCTCTTGGTTTTTGACTGTCCTTATCATACCGAGCGCGGTTATGACTTTGCCAAGGAATTCAAAGAACCGGATTGGGATACCCAGCTTAATGTGTACGAGGCGCTCAAAGAAAACGGCCACGAGGTAAGCTTGCTTGGGGTGCACGACGATACCATCGTATTGGTTGAAGAAATACGCCAGAATAAACCCGACGTGGTGTTTAATATTATGGAGGGATTTAGAAAAAAAACCAATCTTGAAAGAAATGCTGCCTGGTTGCTTGAGATGCTGAATCTTCCTTTCACTGGCGCAGGAGCGAGCGCGCTTCTTATTTGTAACGATAAAGCTATCAGTAAAAAGATCTTAAGTTTTCATAAAATACGCGTGCCGAATTTCCATACTTTTTATCGAAACAGAAAAGTAAAGCCCATCAAGCGGCCTAAGCTGCCTTTGATTGTTAAGCCTTTATGTGAAGAGGCTTCTGTGGGTATATCACAGGCGTCGGTGGTAGACAGCACGGAGGCCTGTGTTGAGAGGATAAAATTCATTCATGAAAAAAATAACATGGATGCTATTGTGGAAGAATATATTGCCGGAAGAGAATTCTACGTAAGTGTGGTAGGCAATAAAATGCTTGAAGTTTTGCCCATACGGGAAATGAAATTCGGCGAGATCGCCGAACCGGAAAGTAGAATTGCCACCTACAAGGCAAAGTGGGACAATGATTACCGCAAAAAATGGGGGATACAAAATGTTTTTGCCAATAACATGCCTGAAGGGTTAGAAAAAAAGCTTACGCATATTTGCAAAACTGCCTACCGGGCGTTACAACTGAATTCTTATGCCCGCTTTGATGTGAGAGTTACCGCTGACGGGCGTATTTATGTTTTAGAGGCCAACGCCAATCCTTGTCTGGCTAAAGATGATGAGATAGCCCAGTCTGCGGAGAAAAGCGGCACCCCCTACAATAAACTCATCCAGAAAATAGTCTCCCTCGCGTTAAATAATATCGATAATGCGTAATCCCTGATGTGTGCATACAATCTCTTTGCGTGAGAATATTTTTTTCAAAAAGCGGTGTTTATGGCGCAGGTATTACGCGCGGGGTTATTGCGGCGAATTTTTCTGTTACGTGTATTTAAAGAAATATAATATATGGAGATGAACCAACCAGGTAGTAATAATCGAGACGGGCAGATGATGATTAAGGGTTTTGTAACGCCCGAAAAAGCTAAATTACAGGCAGAAACGCTGGCGAATAGTCTTCGTAAGAGGCTCAAGCATTTATCTAAACGCTTCAAGCGTGAGGGGATTGATTGTTTTAGGCTTTATGATTGGGATAGTCCGGATATTCGTGTGGTTGTTGACTGGTATGCGGGGCATATAGTTGTTGCGGAGTACGAGCGTACCCAAACCGGCCCCGAATATCTGCCTCAGATGGCTCTTGCGGCGGCAGAAGCTCTGTGCGTTTCGCCGGACAAGGTTCATATTAAGCGCCGGCATACAAATATCGAGCACGGCCCCCGTTATACGAGGATGGATTCTCGTGGACAACGTTTCGTAGTACGCGAAAGGAATCTGCGGTTTTGGGTAAATATGAGCGATTTTCTCGATACCGGTCTTTTTTCCGATCATCGCGATACACGTGTTATTATCGGTAAACTTGCCCAGGGTAAAGATTTCTTAAATTTATTTGCGTATACGGGAACGTTTACATGTGCGGCAGCGTCAGGCGGAGCGCGGACAACCGTGACCGTTGATCGTTCTAAGACTTACATTGATTGGGCTAAAGAAAATCTTTTGTTAAACGGACTTTCGGGAGAACAGCATACATTCACTCAGTCGGACGTAATGAAGTATGTATCGAATGCGTTTGGCCATACGCGGCGTTTCACTTTGGCGTTTATTGACCCGCCATCTTTTTTTAAAGACCAGAATGCGCGGGTATCATTTGATATAAACCGCGACCATCCCGCATTGCTTCGCAATGTTGTAAAACTTATGAAGCCGGGTTCCGATGTATTTTTCTCGACAAATCACCAGCGTTTCCAGCCTCGCTTTAATGAAATTACGGTGAAAGAAATCATTGCCTTGACTCCTAAAACAATACCCGAAGATTATCGTAATCGCGGTATTCATGCGTGTTGGCACATGAAAGTATAATGATTGGCAGATTCAGTTTACAAATAAAAATTTGCAGGGGGTTGAGAGCCGGTATCAACAAAAGAGGAGGAGAGGATGAATAGGATAATTCTTTTTCCACTCGGTATTTTTTTGATGGCGTGTATGTCTTTGCAGGTATTGGGCAAGGCAATGCCCGTGGCAGATCTTGTCGAAGAGTACGGCCTTGGCGATACCAATAAAGTGACTGTGAGCGCGGTTGTATTGATTACGAAATTAAAAAACGTCGAAAAACCGCACGTGATCGAGATAGACAAGAATGATATACCTTTACTGTTGGCTGCCTTGCATAAAGTATCTTTTGAGCAAGGCGTTTACCACAAATGTTTAGGCGATTACAATGTCAGTTTTTATAGCGAGAAAGGCACACATATTTTAAATCTCGGCCATAAAACCATGATTCAAACACAAAAGGGGATATACCATCTTGGCGATGATTTCGTAGCGATAATGAAAAAATATTTACCGCAATACTATTTAGATAAGGAGGCAAAATGAAACGAGTAACCAAGGCGGCCCTTGTAATAAGTTTTGTCGTAGTGTTAAGTTTGCCTGTCTATGCGCGCAGTTTCATAGGTATAGGCACAGTAGGTATTTTTGAGCCGCAGATAGAGCCGGAATTACTTGCTCCTGTTACTGAAGAGGTTGATCTTTCCGGGAAAGATTCACTCGAGTTCAAATGGTTGCGCCGGTCATTGATAGGCGTTGACCATTATGATTTTAGATTGTACAAAGGATATGATATGTATGGTTCGAATTTAATTCTTCAAGAAAAAGTACCGTACAATGCAGGCTCAATCAAGGTCAAGGCAGATTTATTTGAGATAGATCAAGTGTATACCTGGTCTCTGGTGCGCGTTGCGGATAACGGCAATAAAAGCGAGAAGAGTTTCTACTCATTTAGGGTAGCGAAGAAATAAGAATAAAATACGGAGCAGTTGAAATTGCTCCGGGTAGTTAAAGGGGTCAGACCCATAATTAAAGGGGTCAGATCTTCAGATGTCAGATAAATTGCGGAAGGTAGTTAAAGTAATTAAAGGGGTCAGACCTTCAGATGTCAGATAAATTGCGGAAAGGTAATGTTTTCCTAGGTAGTTCTTTTGACAGATTTTCCATTTCGCGGTATATTTAAGAATCATGAATGGATCCAAACATCAGTGGTTGCGCGCGTTTGTCCTGGGCGCTATGCTTAGCTTCCTGCTAATAATTGCTATAATTCTTTTGTGGCGGGTACGTACAAGCGGTTTTGCATTTACAGGTACAGGCATAAAACATTTCGGCGAATTGTTTCAGGGAAACCTACTCCTGCATATTTTTCTTGGTTTTTTTATTTCAGTTTTTAGCTCCACCATTTTTGTTTATTTTCTGGGCTGGTTTATTATAATTAGTATAGGAAAGTATATTGTGAGGTCCTCGCAAAGATGTTGTGGGTTAAATTTATGGCTTACTATCACACGATTTCTACGTATCCTTTAAGGATAAGTAGCTTATGAAACGTGATTATCGTTATTTAAAAGAAATTGCAGAGAAAGGTGTCTTCAAAGAAGGCCAGGAGGTAGAGGCAGTGGTATATGCTTTTACTGACTTAGGCGTCAAGGTTGCAATTAATGATATGTATAGCGGGCTTGCTTACAAAAATGAAATTTTTGACGATCTCGACTGTGGCCAACAGCTAAAGGCCTTTATAAAATGTATAAGAGAAGACGGTAGGATTGATGTTTCGCTGCGGCCGCGGGAAGGAAAGCAAGTTTTGGATACGGCAGGGAAAATTCTCAAATTGCTTAATGAAGCGGGTGGGCGATTATCATTTAATGATAAGAGTTCCCCCGAGGATATTAAAAAGCACTTTCAAACAAGTAAGAAAGTTTTTAAAAAAGCAATCGGAGTGCTCTATAAACAGCGCAGAATAAAAATCACAACCACCGGCATTGAAATGGTTCCTGCGAGTAATTGTGATCGGCAAAAATGATATTGAACGTCTATGCAGGAAAGATTAAAACCCCGTTGCGTACAGCGAGGCAAAGTGAATGGATATGCCAGAAGATCAAGCTCATCTAGGCGGTTATTTTAAAGGGGATCCGAATGCGTGGTGTCCGGATCTTTGGAATCTTGTGCATGATAAGCTGCATGTGAAATCGGTTTTGGATGTCGGCTGTGGCATAGGACGCTCTACGGCTTATTTTAAAAAGATAGGTTGTGAAGTGTTGGGGGTTGACGGCAGCCCCGAAGCCAAGCACGAAAGTCTGATCCCGGAGTTTCATATAGTCCATGATTTTACCAAAGGCCCCTTTATCCCGCCCAAAAAATATGACTTGATTTGGTCCTGCGAATTTGTAGAACACGTGGAAGAGCCATGTCTGGATAATATCCTTCAAACATTTGGCAGTAGTAACAAATATATAATGATGACGCATGCGCAGCCGGGGCAAATGGGTTATCATCATGTGAATTGTCGGTCCGGAGTGTATTGGATAACAAAATTATATAAAATCGGATTTAAGATCGATTTTTGTTTAACAAAGGAAGCCAGGAAGGTGGCCGGCCATGGTTATTTTAAAAAAGACGGTTTAGTCTTTATCAGGCAGCAAGGCGCGACGGGATCAGTTCCTGTGGTTTTTTATGTGTCAGTATTATTGCACCAGTGTATCTGGTATATGCAATATATTATTAGTTTCTGTAAAGAAAAAGGGTTCCCGGAGACAATAAGAAAATTATACGGTAGGTTGTTGAGGGTAGGTTTTCTATGTTCCCAAAAGTAGCGGTTATCATCCTTAATTATAACGGTAAAGACGATACCTTGGAATGCTTGGAGTCCGTTGATAAGATCGATTATCCCCATCTTGAAGTGGTTGTCGCGGATAACGGTTCGGCCGATGGATCCCTCGAGGCTATCCGCCATAAATTTCCGCAAACAAAAAACATTGCTCATAACGTAAATTTAGGATATGCCGAAGGAAATAACCGTGCAATTCTTGATGCGGTGTCACGGGGCGCCGAGTACATTCTTCTTTTAAATAATGATGTCGTTGTCGATGCGGGAATCGTCGGTTATTTGATGCACGCGATAGAAAAGTTGCCTCAAGCAGCGTTTCTAAGCCCGAAAATATATTATTTTGCAGAGCCAAATAGAATTTGGTTTGCCGGTGGGTACTGGTCATCTAGGTGCGCTAATATTATTTCATCGGGATACCAACAAATAGATGATTGCGTCAGTTGGGAGGAAACCAAAGAAACGGAATTTGTATTTGGCTGCGCCATGTTTTTTAAGGCCGATATTATCAAACATATTAATTTAATGTCTTCGGAATATTTCTTGGTGTGGGAGGAAAGCGATTGGTGCATGCGGGCCAGAAAGTTAGGATATAAGTGTTATATTGTGCCGGCGGCCAAAGCCTGGCACAAGATTGAAGCTTCTTTCCGGAAGGCATCCGATGGGCTCTTACGGTATTATTTTTGGAATAGAAATCGGCTGCTTTGGATGGAACGAAATATTTCATGGTCAGAAAGACTATATGTTTTATCGGTAATTGTTATACCCCAAATATTTAAAAATTTCGTTGGACTGTTTGACTTTCAAGCCTGGTCGCTGAGGCGGCTACGTTGTAAGGTTTATATGTGTGCGGTACATGACTATGTATTTCGCAGATTCGGCGATGCTCCGGGTGAGCTTTACAAGATGCTAAAAAACTTTATTGCCCAGAAGCCCGAAACTTTGATTATTATAACACCTACATATCCGCGTGCTAATCGGATTGCTTGTCTCGATCGATGTGCAAATGTTTTTAAAAAAGTTGATGAATTATTATGGATTGTTATCGAGGACGGAGCTGCCTTGAATGAGGAAGTTACGCAGCTGCTTAAACAAAGCGGCATCAACCATATATATCTGCATTTTGGTCCGACGCGTTGTTGGGGCAATGAACAACGTAATCATGCTCTGGAATATATCAGAGATAATAACATAAAAGGTATTGTGTACCTGGCCGATGACGATAACTATTATGATCCTCGTTTGTTTACCGAGATTAGAAAAACAAAAAAAGTTTCCATTTTTCCTGTCGGTAATCTCGGTCCCAATGGTATAGAACGGCCGGTTATCTCGGGCGGAAAAATAATTGGCTGGGATGCCCATTGGCTAGACCGTAAGTTCCCCGTTGATATGGCTGGTTTTGCATTTAACGCTGATATACTGCAAGGTTTAGAAGGACAACCTTGGAATTATTGTCCAGCAGATAAAAGACGCGGCGGGGAAAGTGAGTTCCTGGAGCGGCTGGTTGCTACAAGCGATGAATTGGAGGTGCTGTGCGACTCATGTACAAGGTGCTATGCGTGGCATAATTTACCGCTTGACGTGAATCCACTATGGGCTGTTATTCATGCGCGATTATGGAAATTTCTGAAGCGCATGATTTCTAAGATGTGAAAATGGATAGCAGGACGAAACCACGCGAAAAAATCATAAACGATACCGTCTTTGTTAAATTATATACAAAAATAGATTGAAATGGCAAGAATATTATTGATTTCAGTATATGATATTAATGCAGAGGGGTTGAGAAGCCTATCTGCTCTGTTGAAGAGTAAAGGACATCAACCGTATATCGTATTCCTTAAGCGATACGGAAAAAGCGGCTCTTTTGTCTTTAATTGGCGAGGTCAAGCCTGAGCTTATCGGTATTTCAGTAACAACGCCGTTAAGAAAAAAGGCAGTCGAAATATCGCTATTGATAAAGAACATATATGCTATACCGATTGTTTGGGGAGGTCCAGATCCAACTATAAGCGCACAAGATTGCTTAGCGTATTGTGACTTCGTATGTGTCGGTGAGGGAGAAAAAACTATTATTGATATTGCTTCGGCGCTTGATGTAAAGGATGACATCAAGAAAGTGAATAATATCGCGTATATGGCAGCTGATAGATGTGTTCGAAATCCTCTGAATCCTTTGGTAATCGATTTAGATAGTCTTCCTTTTAAAGATATAGATAAGGATAATAAGTTTTTGATAGAAGATAATATGTTGATAAGAAATTTCCATGAAGTAAGCAACACATTAAATTATAAATATCATCTGATAGGTGCGCGAGGGTGCCCCTATGGCTGTTCGTATTGTTGCGAAGATTTCTATAAAAAATTGTACGATAAACAAGTTTTTTTAAGAAGAAGGTCTGTTTCTCACATAATACAAGAATTAGAAGAAGCAAAGATAATACGCTACAAATTTGTTCAATTTGAAGATGAAGTTTTTTCTTATGACTATGATTGGTTATTGGAATTTAAAGATAGGTATAAAAGCGAGATTAACCTTCCATTCACATGTTATATTTATCCAAATAAAAATATCGAAAGGCAATTGAAAATTTTGAAAGAAACAGGTCTCACTCGCACATGCTTGGCATTGCAATCAGGTAGTGGTAGGATAAACAAACAAATATTTAATAGAGTTTTCGATAGAGAACTTTTTATAAAAACAGCTAGGTTGCTGAAATCAATGGATATAGAGTATTACGTTGATGTTATAACGTTTAATCCTTTCGAGACAGAGGAAGACCTGCGGTTAACCTTGGACGTTCTCAATGAACTGCCGAGGCCATTCTGGTTGTGTATTAACAAGCTATATGTTCTCAAAGGTACAAAAATATATACTTTGCTTAAAGATTATAAAAAAACAATAAAGAGTGCGATTCCGGAAAGACTTTTTACCTACTACAGCCTTCTATTTTGGCGGACAACAGAGTATCATAAAAACCTGGTCAAGTTTATATATGCGATAAGAATATTTAAGTATTTTCCAGCTTTGTTTAATTATACATCAAAAATATATTCCTGTATTCGTAATCCCAGAGATATTCCTAAAAGAATAAAACGAAAGTTCATCAAAGGGGTCAGACCTTCAGATGTCAGATAAATTGACAAAGCATTAACAAATGTTATCATACGTTCATGGCAAGACCTTATAGAATCCAAGGTGAAAATTGTCTTTACCATATAACCAGCCGCGGCGATGACCGCAAGAAAATTTTTATCAGCGAAGTAGACTACACAAAATTCCTCGAATATTTAAAGTCAGCTCAAGCAAAATTCAAATTTTATCTTTACGCCTATTGTTTGATGGACAATCATTACCATCTTTTCCTGGAAACCGCTCAGGCTAATCTTTCAAGGATAATGCAATATATCAATACTTCCTATACTGTGTATTACAACGTAAAACGTAAGAAATGCGGGCATTTGTTTCAGGGGAGGTATAAATCTATCCTGGTGGAGGCAGACAGTTATTTTCTCGAATTAACCCGCTACATTCACTTAAATCCAGTCAGGGCTAAAATAGTTACTGATCCGGAAGCATACAGGTGGTCGAGCTATAACGAATATATCAAAAAAACAAAAGATAACCGTATAGACAAAGAACAGCTACGCAAATATTATAAGCTATCTTGTGGTAGCTATAAAACATTTATACTTGATGGCATAAATAAAGAAGAATCGCCTCTTAGTAACTTATATGCCGGCTGCATCCTGGGAAAAGAAAAATTCATCAAAGATACGCTTGCTGCTTTAAAAATTACTGTCGAGAGCAAAGATTTTTCTCATAAGAAGACACTCAGTGGTGTAGATCCAAAAATAATAATTCAAGAAGTTGCTGACTATTACAAAAAAGAGCCCGAGGTGTTATATAAAGCCGCAAAGAAACCTGTGTTGGCAAAAAAGATAGCAGTATATTTATTGAAAAAATTAACCGGTTTAACCAATAAAGAAATAGGTGATATGTTTGGTATAGGATATTCTGGGGTAAGTTGGATTGCCCAGAACGTTGAGGGAATAATAAGCCGAGACACTAAGGTAAAAGAAGACATCGCGAGACTTATCTTACGTCTGAAGGCCTGATCCCGCGGGTGCAAACTTTTCAATAACAACTCATGTCTAAAAGAATTAAGAATTTATTAAAAAAAATCATAAGGAGCAATCCTGCGGTATTTAATTTTTATAGTTCCATCTATCGTAAAATAAACCCCTTACAAGTTGAGTATGGATGGGGAGCATTGCCAAAATTAGTAATGATTGAACCTACAAACGTTTGTAATTTTTCTTGCGTTATGTGTCCAGGCAAATTAATGAAACGCAAGCGCGGTTTTATGGAATTAAAACTATTCAAGTTGGTCCTTGATAAGGTCCAGGAAGCAGGAATTTCTCACATTATCCTTCATACTGTAGGAGAGCCCTTAATGCACCCAAAATTTTTAGAAATGCTGAAGCTTTCTGTTTTGTGTCCTACGATTAAAAAAGTAGAATTCTACACAAACGGGTCATTATTGGATGAAACATATATGAAAGAGATATTGAATATGAAGATATGCAGAGTTTATGTTTCATTCAGCGGCTGGGATAAGAAAAGTTACGAAACGAGATATTGCGGCGGAGTGTTTGAAGATATAGTTAAGAAGCTAACAATGTTTAATCAAATGATACGTGCTTACGGGGCACCCTTGCAAACACTTATGATAAGCGGGCTGGTGGATGAAGAATGGGAAAAAGAGAAAGTAATAATTTTTTTAAAAAATATCGGCTTGGAAACCAGTCAAGTCAGTCTTTTGCATCCTTTCAATTGGATTGGTTTTATTTTGAACAGCTATAACTGTAGCATTGACGGGCACGACAATACTAAAAGTAAACAGCGAGCCTGTTATTTTATCCGTGATAACCCCGGCATTTTGCATGATGGTAAAGTAACAGCATGTGGTTGCCATGATATTAATGGCGAGCTTCTTATCGGCGATATTCAAAAACAAAGTATATCGGAAATCAGGAAAGGAGCATATTTTAAAGAAATTGTATGTAAACTTAAGCAAGGGAATTTGGGCGGTCTGGTTTGTCACAAGTGTGACGCTGTTGAAAGATGGTGATAGCCAGGGTTAGCGGAATTATGGGTAAGCAAATATTAAAGGGATTTATGTATCCCGAAAATCTACCGCTTTTGATATACCGATGGATGTGAATCTGTGGAGGATTACAAGGGTTCGACGTAGCTGGCCACCAGAGAGATTGAAAAGGAGAAGGCGATGAAAGTAACATTAATTTACCCAAATATAAATAATATTCCGAGTTATAGTTTTGGATTGGGCATTATTGCCGCTTACTTGAAGCAAAACGGCCACAAGGTCCAGGGGTTCTATATAGATTCAGAGACAGAAGAAGATATCGACTTGGTGAATATTGAAAAACAGATAAAGAAATTCAATCCAGGGTTAATAGGATTTTCATCTGTCTCCAACCAATATAACTTTGTAAAACTGATCGCAAGGCACTTAAAGCGTAGTGGCATAAATGCGAAGATTATCGTTGGGGGGGCTCATCCCACGATTGCTCCCGAGGAAGTTATAAAAGAAAATTTTATTGATATGGTTTGTGTGGGCGAAGGAGAAGACGCAATCCTCGAATTAGTTAATAAATTAGACAAAAAAGAGGATATCTCGAATGTAAGAAATATTTGGTTAAAGAAGGGTGATAGAGTATTAAGAAATGGCTTAAGGCCTTTGATTAAAGATCTAGGGAGGCTGCCTTTCGCCGACAGAAATTTATTTGATTTCAGAAATATTTTAGAAAAAAGGAGAGGTTGGGTCAATATTTTAGTTAGCCGCGGTTGCCCATTTCAGTGCAGTTATTGTATTAACCATTATCTTGGAAAGATAAATAAAGAAAAATTCACAATTAGGATGAGGCCGATTGATCATGTTTTGTCAGAAATTGCTGAGATTGAGAAAGGGCAGGAAATAAAAATGGTTAACTTTGCCGACGATGCCTTTACGGTCAACAAAGAATGGACATTGAAATTTTGTAAAGAATATCCTAAAAAGTTTAAAAAATACCCTTTTGCGTGTAATGCGAGGACAACCAACTTTGATGAAACATTAGCATGTGCTCTGAAAAAAGCCGGATGTGCTGAAGTTAAGATGGGTCTTGAGTCCGGTTCAGGAAGGGTAAGAGAGGAGATTTTGAATAGATCTATGACGAATGGACAGATTGAAAAAGCATTTAGTGTAGCAAAAAAATTTGGGATAAGAACATGGGCATTCAATATGATTGGAATACCTACGGAAACAAAAAATGAATTATTAGAAACAATTAAGTTAAATGCTAAGATAAGACCCTACATATTATGGTGCTCCATACTATTTCCATATAAAGGTACAAAGCTTTATGAGCGGTGTCTTAAAGAAGGGATAATTGATAAAAATAAACAATTTAAATATACTTCCTATTTTAACGGAACAATATTAAAATTGAAAGATTTCACCGAGGCCGATATTGTGAGATATAAAACAATGTTTAGGTGGTATGTTGATGCCTACAGTAATATTGAGGTTGCGCCCCTTTACAAAGGGCTTGTAAGTTTGTTCGAGGCCTTACCAAGTAAAATGTGGATGACTAAAGAAGCCCAGAAATTATTCAAGGAGCTAGATGGTAATGTCGATGATTTATTAAAAATATTAAAAAAAGAACATTATAGTTCAAGGGGTCATCTTTATTTAAATTTTTCTGCGGCAACGAATTGGGAGTTGCCCTAGTTTTCTGTCGTTTAGAGACCAAGATTTTCTTGTTGAAATAGAAGTAGATGCAGTGGGTATAATCTAAAAGAATCGAAATCTTGCAAAAATGTGCTTAAGAAAGTCTGTATCCGGGCATCCGGCCGGTGATTGATTGTAATGGCGCAAGATGATTAGTCTATCTGCAGCCGATTGCAAAAAATAAAGTTATAAAAGAAAAAAGGGAGATGTCTATGCAAAAAAACCGTAAGTCCACCGTTGCTACCTATCTTATAAAGCGTCTTGAGCAAGCAGGGCTAAAGCATATCTTTGGTGTCCCGGGAGATTATGTGCTCACGTTTTTTGATTATCTTGAAAAGAGCAATCTGAAGGTGGTTTGTAATTGTAATGAACTGAACGCCGGCTACGCGGCTGATGCTTACGGACGGTTAAGCGGCCTATCGGCTGTTTGCGTTACATATGGCGTAGGTGGGTTTAGTCTTTTTAACGCGGTTGTGGGCGCATTTGCAGAGCGTATACCACTTGTTGTTATAAGCGGAGCACCAAGGATTTTCGAACGGGCTCATCATCACCTGTTGCACCATACTACCGGCGACATAAATCTTCAGTACAGCATGTACGAAAAAGTAACCGTTGCCTCATGTGTGTTGACCAATCCAGAACAAGCTCCCGCCCAAATTGATAAGACTATTGAGGCTTGTTTGAAGTTTAAGCGTCCGGTTTATATCGAAGTCCCTATTGATATTGTTCATTGTGCGTGTCCAGAACCGGGGTCGTTTGCTATGGATACAATTATCACAAGCGATAGGCCATCTCTTGACGAAGCCGTTTCCGAGGCAGTCACGTTACTCCAGGAGGCCGCACAGCCGGTGATTCTTGCTGGCGTCGAGACTCATCGTTTTAGAATTCAGCGCCAACTGCAAAATCTTATAGAGCATAGCGGGTATCCATTTGCTTCGTCGTTATTAGGAAAAACGGTCCTCCCCGAAGAGCATCCGCAATTTGTAGGTGTGTATGGAGGGGTTGCCAGCTGGGAAAGTGCGCGTAAAATAGTTCAGCGGGCAGATATTATTTTGTGTTTGGGTACGATCATGACTGATATAGAAATAGGAGGATGTAAACCTTTGCTTGATCCCGGCCGGATGATCATCGCTAATTCCGACAAGGTCCGCATTAAACACCATGTGTATAATCACATAAGTCTCAAGGATTTTATGGTCGGCTTGAAGAGTAAGCTAAAAAAAGGTAAAGTCGTTAAAGTTTCAAATTCTTACCATCCGTCCAGCGCACTGAAAACGGAATATAAGGTGCAGTCCGGACAGAAAATTACGGTGAAGCGTTTTTATCAAAGGATGAATAGTTTCATAGACAGGAAATCGATTGTACTTGGGGAATCGGGAGATTCTTTATTTAATGTAGCAAGCCTCTTTTTACCGAAAGGAGCATCTTGTATTGATCAGGCGTTTTATCTTTCTATCGGTTATACTGTGCCCGGTACGCTTGGTGCCGGCCTTGCCGCCCCGGATTCGAGGGTAATAACTTTTGTGGGAGACGGCGCGTTCCAGATGACTGCCCAGGAAGTGTCCACGATTATCAGAGAGAAGTTAAATCCTATTATTTTTGTTATGAATAACGATGGGTATACCATTGAGCGTGTCATGGTTGATGGCGCCTTTAACGATATTCAGATGTGGAAGTATTCCGAACTGCCAACTGTTTTTGGCGGCGGGTGGGGGTGTGTTGTCAAAACAGAAGATGATCTTGAAGCTGCTTTATTGGAAGCAAGGCGGCGCAAAAACGAGTTCGCGCTTATCGAGGTGCGGTTGGATAAATTTGATTGTTCTGAGGCCGTACGAATGTATGGTATAAAATACAAAGCAGCAAAGCAGTAAACAGATAAAGACAGTAATTGAAAATCAGGAAGGAATTGCTGCCGAAGAATGATCTTAATTTATCAAGAAATAATGAATAATTGGTCGGCTGTTACGCGTGGCGAGCCAATGCAACAGCATGGAAAATAAAGGCGTTTTAGGGTTTATCTGACATCTGAAGGTCTGACCCCAAAGCCAAAGTAGGACACTAGTGAAAGTAGGAAGATGATGTATAAAGCAAAAATGAGTGATTATAAACCGCGAGTTGAGAAAGGTGGCCAAAGACTTGGTGCGCCTTTCTTCGCGAGAATAGCGGTATTTTTAATCATAGGATTGGCATTAAGTATGGCTGTCTCCGGTCTTTATAAAAATCAGCGTCACGGAAAGGTTCGGCATACCATAGGCCGTAACTCGGAGAGAACTTTTGTATCGCCGGGACCTCGTCATAGAGAACAAAATGCACAATCCCTGCATCTGGCCGCGAAATCTTTAATAAATCAGGGCAGGTATCAAGAAGCAGAACGCCAAGCCCAAAAAGCTTTAAGCATTGATAACAGGTTTTACCGGGCATACATGGATTTAGGCGTTGTTTATTCAAGCTACGGCGATTATATAAAAGCAGAGAAAGCATTTAAGTCAGCGCTTGAATTTGTCGGTAATGATATTTTCGATCTTGAGATTATTTACGCAGATTTTGGTCTGCTTTACTATGTTGAAAAAAGATTCGATGAAGCATGGGAATATTTGCGCAAAGCTTACGAAAGGAAAAATTATCTGGGGAAAAACTTTTGGGCTGATCACCGATTGATATATGTCGTCAAAAACGACAAAAACAAATTTATCGAACAGGCGATGAACGATAAAAAGCTTCCCCGCGAAATATATCAAAGGAAACAAAGAGTGAGCGCTTTTTTGGGAAGAAATAACGATGCAGCAATACGAGATTGTGAACAATTTATAACCGATAACCCCGGCTCCGTGTATACGTATGTATTCCGCTCGATCATCGTAACGGCGCTGGAGAGAAAACAGGAGTATGAAAAAGCGCTTGATGAGCTCAGGTTGGTCGAGGCAGCAAATGTGCCGCCACACTATATTCCCTGGATAAAACATACCTATGCGTATATATACGATGCGAAAGGGGAAAAGCAAAGGGCCATTGATTATTTAAAAGATATTATTGCACATCATCCTGATTATGAATCGTTAGATAGAGTCAAAGAGAGATTGCATGAGTTGGAGGGTGAACATGGAGTCAAAAAAACCGACTAGCCTGAAAGTCGCAGGCATAGCTGCAATTGTCTATGGCCTGGTTGTTGCCTGGTTAATCTTTGGTTTTATGTCGGGAGAAAGAGGACACGCTTCTTATGTACACTTTGCGCCGCTGGTGGCACTTTATATTATTGGGGGTATAGAGATATTATTTGTACGGAATTGGGCGAGAAAACTTCTGGTTTGGTCTTTTCCGATTTCCGTTTTTTTGCTGCTCATATTTTGTTTCGGCAGTGCGGGAATTACAAAAGGTTTAGCGCTTTTTGCCTTAGCCATGTTTGTGGTATGCATAAATCCTTTATTGGTTGGTCCGCCAGTAGTATTTTTAATCTATTTTTCCCGAAAGCAGGTGAAAAAAATTTTTCTTCAACAGAAACAAAATGCACCAACAACACAAAAACAATTACCTACCACAGAAATCGCATTAATTGTATTAGTGAGCGCAGGAACGTATCTTTTCTTTTCTTCGATGCATTCAGCAGTTGTTGAACACGATCTTTGCAGGTTACGCGCTTCTGACTTTAGGCCGGCAGAGTTCCCCGGTGATTATAGGGTTATCGAGGTTATAGACGGCAAGACCCTGAAACTTTCAAACGGCGAGACCGTAAGTCTTGCAGGTGTTATGGCCCCCATGATCAAACTGAGAGGAGAAAAGAGAATGGGCCAAGATTTGGATCAGGTAGTTCGCATGGGCCGCGAATCAAAAAGGTTTGTCGAGGAATTGATAAAAGGTAAGAAAGTTAGTTTATCCTATGAAGATAAAAAACGAGATGACAATGGATATTTGTTAACTAAGGTGTATATCGTCGGGTTTACCAAAGATGAGATAGTAAAACTAATCGGCCGCGGCACCGTATCTTATGAATGTCTTATTGATGACAGTATGGATACATCCGGATTAAGCAGAAAAGAAAAATTGCAACATGCCAGTTTTCGGGTCGATCTCAACAACACCATATTAAGCTCAGGCTATGCCGTTACCTCAAGTGATGCTTCTGAGGAACAAAAGTCTTACTCCCAACAAGCGTGTGAGGACAAAATAGGATTATGGAAAAGAAACGACCTTGAGAGTATCATTTATGGAAAAAAATAGCGATACTGCCCACGCCGCTCACTTTCATTACCCTTGCGAATGGGAATATCGGATTATCGGCCCTAGCGAACAGGCGCTTAAGTCCGCAGTATCGCAGATTTTCTGTACCAAGAAATGCGATTTGTCCTTTTCGCACAAAAGCAGTACCGGAAAATATATTTCTCTGATACTGAAAACAGTTGTTGAAAGCGAAAATGAGCGTAACAATATTTATATTGCATTACGTAAACACGCGGCCATAAAGAGCGTGCTATAAAAATATTTATAGTTAACGATAGTAATACATAGGGAGGTATCGTATGAAACATTCTTTTGGAGTTAAGCAATTTAGCTCAGGCTCCTGCTATTCTTATATTATTTCATCAGAAAACCAAGCCTTAATCATTGACCCGCATATCAGTTTATTTACAGAATATAGCGGCTATTTGAAAAAAAATAAATTACAACCCGTGTACGTTCTTGATACCCATACCCACGCAGACCATTTTTCTCTCGCCGCAGTGTTAAAGAAAGAATTTAAAGTTCCGGTATTAATGTATCAGAAGGCCATCTCAGAGGTAGTTAGCCGGCGCCTCAACGACAACGAAGAAATCAAGCTTGGGGCAGGTAGTTTCAAAGTTTTATACTCCCCGGGCCACACCGACGATTCCGTAAGTATCTATTGCACAGGTATGTTATTTACCGGTGATGTGCTTTTGATCGGCAGTGTCGGCCGGACAGACTTCCAAAACGGTTCCCCTGAATCTATGTGTGATACTCTAGAGAGGTTAAAAACTTTGCCGCAAGAGACAATACTATACCCCGGTCACGATTATCATGGTATGCGTTCTTCTGTATTGCGCAAAGAGAAGGAAATCAATCCTTTCTTGCGTGAGACAAATAGAGAAGCGTTTGTCAAAAATATGCGCGCTAAAATTATACCTAAACCATTCAATATCGATAATATCGTTCGCGTAAACCAGAAAGGCGAGGCCGTATCCTTAGAGATGATCTCGCCTCGCAACGCGCAAGAGTTGCGCGTCAAAGATGCAAGTGTAAAGTTTTTGGATGTACGCTCTGCATTGGAATTTACTCAAGTTCATATTAAAGATTCCGTGAATGTCCCCATTGATCTGCTCACGGCAAAATTAAACGAACTTTCTAACCAAAAGCAAACCTATATTGTATTCTGCCGTACCGGCAACCGTTCTCCTATGGCCGCGGACATGCTTATGCAGTCGGGGATCCATCCGGTAAAAATAATGAGCGGCGGCATTACCCGTTGGCAAAAAGAAAAACTGCCTGTCATAAAAGGAGAAGGCGGGATGTCCTTAGAACGGCAAGTACGAGCTATTGCGGGAAGCCTGGTCTTGCTTGGAATACTATTGTCTTGGTTTATCCACCCCTGGTTTATTGGTATTTCTATTTTTGTTGCCTGTGGGCTTATGTATGCGGGATTAACCGATAATTGTTTGATGGGAATGTTACTGATGAAACTTCCTTACAACAAAAAATTATACAAAACAAAATTAGGCGGCGGAACATGTTCCGTGGGTAACTAAAAAATGTAATAACGTGATTCGAGAATCATTTACGCGCTATGCCGGTATACATAATAATCGAAATCAAGATCAAAGATAAAAAACCGTATCTTAAGTACATTGCGCAGGTCCGTTCTATAGTGGAGAAATATAAAGGCCGTTACCTGGTGCGAGGCGGCAAGATTACCCCGCTTTTTAATAGTTGGAATCCTGAGAGGATCATTGTTATTGAATTTCCTTCCAGCCAGGACGTGAGCTGCTGGTTGAACTCCCCGGAATATAAAGCGATCGCTGGATTACGGCAAGATTCTACCGTAACTAAAGCGATTATGGTTGAAGGCTGCGATAGGTAGGCATTTTCAGGCAGCTGCAAGTTTGATTGTATTTTTTCTTTCTCGCAGTACAATATATTCGTAAAGGGAGCCGGCAATAAGGAGGAGAATATGAAATGTCCGATGTATGTTGATTATACACGAGGGTGTCTTGAAAAAATAGACTTCCTGCCGCAGAATACTCTTGCCTATTGTGAAACAGCCAAGCACAAAGAATGCCCATTTTATAGAACTTTAAATAACGTAGGTTTGTGCTGCGAATATATTCGAACATGCGCCGCCTATAAGCATTTTGGTATACATGATTTTGAACAGTTTGTAAAAACAGCGAAAGAGTATTGTCTTTCCGAAAACAATCTTAAGTGTGAACGGTTTAAGCTTAAGAAAGCCGGTAAAACCGTTTCGGAAGTGCTGCTCCCGGACGGAAATACCATAGAAAAGAGGCGCAGGCAAGATTAGAAAGTATTCTTCTTCGGCTCATCCGCACGCAGCATATTCTTCCACAAAAGAATTACTTCCCAGAAAGAAACCGCTCATTTCTCGAAACTTTCAGTAGAAAAATCGAAGTAGTTCAAGATATTCCATGATCGCTAGTTGCATTTTTCTGTCTTCTATTTTATAATTTATATATTTGCAAGACTAAGAAAGTACGTAGTATATAGTACAGCGTATATAGTATGGAATTGATTGTGTATCTTCGCGATATACGATATACGATGTACTCCTTTTGTTAAGTAAGGTAAAAAAATGACTAAAAATCAAATCTGGATTCTTGGCGGGGTCGCTTTCTACATGCTTGCGATGCTGCTTATTGGATACTGGGCAAGCAAAAGGGTGAAGAACGCCAGAGATTATATAGTTGCCGGCGGAAGGCTTGGCTGGATGCTTTCTGTCGGTACTATCTTTGCGACATGGTTTGGCGCGGAAACCTGCATGGGTTCTTCCGGTACTGCTTTTAAAAAAGGAATCCTTGGTGTCATCGTCGATCCTTTCGGTGCAGGGCTTTGTCTTATCATATCGGGGTTATTCTTCGCGAAATATTTTCGCAAGCTAAACATCGAAACAATCGTTGATTATTTCGAAATGCGTTACGGCAAGCGTGTATCTTGGTTTTTGGGGCTTATTTATATCCCTGTATATTTAGGCTGGATAGGTGCACAACTTCTTGCTTTTGGTTATATCCTGAATTCACTTACCGGACTTTCTCTCGTGATTTCTATTTTGATTTCGACGGCAGTAGTTATCATCTATACGTATTCCGGCGGCATGTGGGCGGATACTATGACTGATTTATTCCAAGGCATCTTGCTCATTGTCGGGCTTCTGATTCTATTTCCGATTTTAATAAAAGACATAGGTGGGTTGGCGTTTGCGAAAGCAAACACACCCCGGGAATTTCTATATTTTTATCCGCATAGTACCTCAAGGCTTGATTGGTTAAATTATTTTCAGGCGTGGATCATTGTCGGATTAGGGTCTTTACCGGCGCAGGATCTGTTCCAGCGTACCATGGCGGCGAAGAGTGCAAAAGTAGCCAAGTGGGCGTCAATCCTTTCGGGAGTTTTATATATCGTTATCGGTCTTATGCCGGTATTTCTTGGCATATTCGGCCGGCTGGCGTTTAAAGAAAGCTCAGGAGAAAATATACTTATCGAATTATCGTTGCGTTATCTTTCCGCGCCACTGGTGGCTTTGATGGTGGGCGCGCTTTTATCTGCCATCATGAGCAGTGCGGACAGCGCGCTCCTGGCACCCGCGAGTATCATCGGGCACAATATCATCCCTTCCTTGAAACCAGACGCGAGCGAAGAGTTGCAGCTTAAATGGTGCAAACTGGGCGTGCCGCTTTTAGCTGTGCTTTCTCTTGCGCTTGCGCTTTATTTCAAAAATATCTATAAACTTTGCCAGGAATCATGGGGAGTGCTGCTTGTTGGTCTTGTCGCACCGATGATTGCAGGCGTTTATTGGAAGAAAGCAAATACTCAAGGCGCTATAGCCGGAGCAATAGGCGGCGTGGTGGCATGGATACTGTTTAAAATTTTTACTCCGGAAAATTTTCCGCATAATTTATTTGGATTTGCCGTTTCCTGCGCCGTACTATGCGTTGTCAGTCTGCTCACACAAAAGACAAAAAGTTTACTTGAGGTAACAGAAAAAAGCGTGTTGCGGTGATCTCGGAATAATCATTCTTTTGATTACTGGCTAATGAGATTGATTCCTATACTTGGCCTCTATTTTATGGTAATATTATTGATGTAGCAACACCGCTTGAAATCTAAAAATCCTTTAAGTTTAATCGAAGCATAAAAATTACCGGCCTCTAGGCCCGGGAAATCCATACTAAAAAAATAAAGGCAGGCATGTCCTCAGAAAAAATTATCTTTGACTATTCCACGCCAAAAACATTGCATCTTAAATTGCAGGGTGATTGGCGGATTACTTCAGGTCTTCCGGCAGTTACACGCATTACTTCCGAGCTCAAAGTTCGCAAAGACATCAGCCAGATTACTTTCGATATGTTACAGATGCAGGAGTGGGATAGCGGGTTTGTGTCTTTCCTGTTACAGCTGTTTAGGGAATGCGAACATAAGAATATTCATATTGCTCGCGAGGGGCTTTCCCAGGGAGCGCAAAAACTGCTTACTCTCGCGTTGGTGGTGCATGAAAAAAACCTATCTCGTCAAAAAACTCGTGAGCCTTTTTTCGGAAGGGTCACGGATCGTGTTACAAAGACGGAAGAAAATATACGCTTCTTGCTTCATTTTTTAGGTGAGATTGCTGTTTCTTTTGGCCGCCTGCTGGTGGGTAAAGCTTATTTTCGTTGGGATGAATTTGTTTATATCGTGCAGAGATGCGGAATTGACGCGCTGCCCTTAGTTTCTTTGATTAGTATGTTGGTGGGCATGATTCTTGCTTTTATCGGAGCCATACAGCTCAAATTATTTGGGGTTCAGATTTTTATCGCTGACATCGTTGGAATTGCCGCGGTACGCGTAATGGGGGCGGTTATGACCGGTATTCTTATGTCAGGCCGTACCGGAGCTTCGTTCGCGGCGGAGCTCGGGATTATGCAGGTGAACGAAGAAATCGACGCGCTTAAAACTTTAGGAGTTTCTCCGATTGATTTTTTAGTCCTGCCGCGTATCTTGGCTTTAGTTGTCATGATGCCGCTTTTAACTCTCTATGCCGATCTGATGGGTATCGTGGGCGGTTTTGTTGTCAGTACCGGTATGCTTGGCCTTAATCCGGTAGAATATTTAACGCACACTCATGATGCAATAAAGATCAGTTATCTGTGGGTGGGGCTTGTGCATAGTTTTGTTTTTGGCATCATTATCGCGATTACCGGATGCCTTCGCGGAATTAAATGTGAGCGTAATGCTGCTGCAGTGGGAGAAGCGACCACCTCGGCGGTGGTTTCCGGGATTACCGCCATAGTGATTGCTACTGCAATTATTACCTTTGTGTGCCAGGTTTTAGGAGTGTAGTTGATGGAAGCGACACCGATTATCCAAGTGACTAATCTTGATTTAAGCTACGATGATTATGTAGTGATGCGTAATCTTTCTTTTTCTGTGTATAGTGGCGACATTTTTATTGTTATGGGCGCAAGCGGCTGCGGCAAGAGCACGTTACTGAAAGCTCTTATTGGGCTTCAGGCTCCAGTCGGAGGAGAGGTTTTGTACAGCGGCAAGAATTTTTGGCAAGTGCAAGAGCAGGAACAACTGGCTATTATGCGCCGCTTCGGAGTCCTGTATCAAGGCGGTGCGCTGTGGAGTTCTTTGACTTTGGCCGAGAATGTTGCGCTTCCTCTACGGCTATACTCACATTTATCTTCCGAGCAAATACGGGAAGTGGTGGCGTTGAAGCTTTCGCTGGTAGGGCTTGGAGGTTACGAAGATTTTTATCCTTCAGACATAAGCGGAGGCATGCGTAAACGTGCCGGCCTTGCGCGGGCCATCGCGCTTGATCCGGATATCATATTTTTTGATGAGCCATCGGCCGGCCTTGATCCGGTAAGTGCGCGCCTTTTGGATGATTTGATTTTGCAGCTTAGGGACACCCTAGGCGCGACAATCGTGATTGTCACACATGAGCTCGCCAGTATTTTTACCGTGGGTAATAACGCGATATTTCTTGATGCGGAAAGTAAGACCATGATTGCTTCCGGCAATCCAAGGGATTTATTGGCTCATTCCAAAGATCCCAGGGTCATTCAGTTCTTAACCAGAGGAGAGAAACAAGGAGTTGGAAGATGAGTAGAAAAGCGAACAAAACGGCGATAGGTATGTTTGTGGTAGGGGCGACAGCGCTGCTTGTCGTAGCCATCTTGGCTTTTGGTTCAGGAGCGTTTTTAAAAAAGTCCGATAAGTATGTTTTATTTTTTGACGGCTCTATCCAGGGCCTGTCTGTGGGCGCGCCGGTAATCTTCCGGGGAGTCAAGATCGGCAATGTTGCCGAAATTAGCCTGCTGTATGACCCGAAGAGCAAAGAAATCTTAATTCCTGTAGTTGTGGATGTGGAGCTTGCCCGCGTGAAAGGCGCTCCCGAGACATTCGGTTACGCCAGTTACGAGCAATTCATCCAGGAGGGCCTGCGTGGCCGGCTTGAGGTGGAGAATTTTATCACCGGTCAACTTATGCTTTCTTTTGATTTTTATCCGGATAGGCCGGCAAAAATATACGATATTGAAACCGCATATCCGGAGTTGCCCGCGCTTCCTATATCGCCGGATATTTTTAAAGTCATGCGGGATATTCCTATCAAAGAAATTTCGGATAATTTAGAGCAAGTTGTCGCGGGGATCAATAAATTGATCAGCTCGGACGGTTTTTACGGAGTTAACAGCACGCTTCAGGAAGTTTCTCAGACCGCGCGTTCTTTGCGTTTGTTCGTGGAATATCTCGAGCAGCATCCGGAAGCATTTTTGAAAGGGAAACCAAATTCTAAAGGAGAGTAATATGAAGCAGAAAAGTTTTGTTTTTTGTGCGGGTGTAGTTTGTGTATTTTTTGTTTTGGCCTTGTATGGATGTATCTCTGTTGCTAATAGTCAAACGCCGCGATTTTATACGCTTCGTGCCATCGCTGACGACCAAGTAAGTAAAAAATTCAACATTTCTTCCCAAGTGATTATCGGTATAGGCCCGGTCGAAATTCCGGAATATCTTAATCGGCCGCACATGGTGACTCAGAATAAAGACCGGACGCTTAACTTTGCTCAGTTTGATCGCTGGGGAGAGTCTCTCGACCTTGCTTTCAAGCGCCTGGTTCACGAAGACTTAAGTGCCATGATCGGTGGAGCAACCTTACAGATGTTTCCCTGGAGTTTTGCTATTCCGGTCAAATATCAGGTGGTTGTGAGTGTCATGCAATTAGAAAGCGCGCTTGATAAGGACCTGTTCTTTGTAGCGCAATGGTCGATTATCGATTTGGAAAGAAAAGAAATGGTTTTTACCAAAAGGTCACAGTTTCGTCAAGCTATTAACCCCCATTCGTACGCTGGTTTAGCCCAAGCGCTCAGTGAGGTGTGTGTATCGCTTAGTAGTGAGATTGCCGAGGAGCTTGCTTCGCAAGCAGTTAACACTAATACCAGGAAAAAGAACCCTGCATCCAGAAGATAAGTTTATTTTTTCTTCAAGATAGATGCGTGCTGGCCTTATATATAGGAAAGAGAAATATTAGCCATTCCCGCCAAAAGATGTTAAAGCGATACATATCAAAAAAAATAATCCAGACTTTACTGCTGTCTTGTATCTGTGGCATTCTTTGTATCTCCCAGGTACTCGCCGGTGATATTGTTATCTACGGAGATAGCCAGTTTAGTAATGATGCCCAGCGTAAAGTAGTAAGAGCTATCCTAGAATGCAAGCCCGCAATAGTTTTCCGGGTAGGGGATCTTACGGCAGACGGTCGCAGCCTAAAACAATGGGAAACCTTTCATAAAATCAATGATAAGCTTATACAAAGTAGCGAATACTTCCCCGCGCTTGGCAATCACGAATATAATTCTGCGCTCTATTTTAGTAATTTTAATCTAGCGCTTGATAAACGGTGGTATTCAGTCCAGCGCCAAGGCATCCATTTCATTGTCTTAGATAGCAATTCCAGCCTCGATAAAGATTCAGAGCAATACAAGTGGTTAGAGCGAGACTTAAGCAACGTCGGGAAAGATATCAAATTTCGTATTGCGCTCTTTCATCATCCGTTATTTGATACCGGCTGGCACAAGGAAGACGAGAAAGGGCTAAAGCCTGTTCTTATTCCTTTATTCGAGAAGTATGGTGTGTCTGTAGTGTTTTCCGGCCATGATCATAATTATCAGCGCTTTAGATATAATGGCATCTTTTATATTATTACCGGCGGAGGAGGAGCACCTCTTTATGGCCGCCTGCGTAAGAGTTCGTATCTTGAGAAATTCGCTCTCGCATATCATTTTTGTCTGTTGTCTGTAACAGATAATGTGCTGAAGATTAAAGTGCTTGATACTAAACTGCAAGTTCTTGACGAATTTGATATCAAAGAGAAAGTATATAGTCGATAGTATATAGTCGTGAGTATTGAGTACTGAGTATATAGTGGGGGAAGGACGTATATAGTATAGAGTACATAGTATATCGTAAACAAACTGGGCGGAGGGTAACGGGGAACTCGGTGGACGGTTGCGGTTACTCGCCTCGATTTGCTCGGCGAAGCGGGCGAAGCTCGTCTCGGTTACGTCTAACGGTAACGTTTTATAATAAACTCTAAACCAAAATATTTCAAACTCAAAACACTATTGTTTAGGATTTTGAATTTATGATTTTGGATTTGTTTAGGATTTAGTCCTTCGACTTCGCTCAGGACTAATGGCGAGCACAGTCGAACCATTAGAGTTTTCCACCTCCATAATGCACTTATTATGGTGGATCCGCCTAAGTTTTAACGGTGGCGGAAGTGTTTAGGGTTTATTTACCACAACCTCACGACTACATACTCTATACTACATACGACATATTATCTCCCTACTGCAATGCTTGACAAGATAATCTGTTATGGTACTTTATTACCATAAACATGGTGACAATATGATATCCTTACGTTCAAAAGTGGCAATAAAATTACTGGACTACTATTTTCTTAATCCGGATACTCATGCGTACATCAATGAATTGGCCAGGACATTAGAGCTTGATCCTAAAAATACCGAAACTAAACTTAAGGAATTTGAGAAAGAAGGCCTTTTTAAAAGCGAATTCCGCGGAAAAGAAAGATATTTCTTTCTCGCAAAGGATAACCCCGTTTTGGAGCATTACCGCCAGATTTTTCTAAAGACCTATGGTATAGAAAAGAGGCTTCAAGATATGCTGCGGGGGATTAAGGGGCTTACGGAAGCATATCTATTCGGTTCATATGCAAGTAACAAGATGAACTCTTCAAGCGATATTGATATCCTAGCTATTGGCACGCACTCTGTTTTAGAATTGCAAAGATTCATCGCAAAATTGCAGAAAGATGTCGGTAGAGAATTCAATGTAACGAATTTAAACCTAAAGGAATTCGAGGCAAAGAAAAAATGTAAAAACCCTTTTATAAATAGCGTTTTTAAAACTAAGACTATAAGGCTTATATGATTAATTTTGAAAGTCAATACTTTCAGAAACTGGCATTTAAAAAGGAGCAAATTGACCAATTCGTAAGGTCCGCCCTTCATGATCTTAAGATAGCTCAAAATTCGGATATTGTGGATGTTATCTTTAAGTTCAGTTACGATGCGCTCATAAAATTAGGTATTGCGCTCATTGCTAAGAAAGGGTACAAAATAAGGAGCACAATCGGTCATCATGTTAAGATACTTGAGAAACTGAGCCAAATACTTGGAGAAGAGGATGTCCTCGTGCTTGGCAATAAGATGAGACAGGAACGTAATGTTAATCTTTATGATGGCGGTTTCTTTATTGGAGAGAAAGACAGCCGCGAATATTTGGATTTTGTAAAGAAAGTTTTTAAGAAAGCAAGCATAGAATAGTTAGCAAGCACCAACAAGCATTCTTTAATTTTTCTCCCCTTACTATGTACGACATACTCTGTACTACATACTTTTTTATGTTTAATTTTTCTCCCTCCCATTATCTTTTCCCCGGTTTCAATTTTTAATATTTAATTTTTCTTTTACTCTATACTCATTACTCAATGCTCACGACTACATACTATGTACTACATACTCCATGCTACCCATTATTGCCTAATAACCTACCAACATAATAACCTATCAACCATTCCAGCTTTCATGTTCTCTTGACAAAAAGCTACCGTTTATTTACAATAAACTCCAACAAGGAAGAACAGGTTCTCATGCCGGGTCATTAAATGGAACTGCTGCGTTTCGTAACAGTTCCTAAATTGGCAGTAGCTTCATGCTACGGGACTTCCTTCAGTTTCAGGTGCCCGGTTTATATATGAGAACAAGTTTTTCCTTTTTATTTTTTATCCGCCTTGGTGTAGAAAACTGCAGATATTCATCTTAGCTTTTGCTTGGTGAAGCGGATAAGTTCGTGGAGTTTCATTTAAGTTATTGGTGCAATCTATGATACTTTCAGCCAAAGAAGTTGAACAGATTCAGGGACTTTCCGAGAATGAGGCCTTGGAGAAAATAAAAACCAATGGCTACAACGAACTTCCTTCTCAGAAAAGCCGCAGCGTTTTCGCGATATTTTTTAATGTGGTCAAAGAGCCGATGTTGCTTCTGTTGATTGGCTGCGGCCTTATCTATTTTATTTTAGGAGAGGCAAATGATGCTCTGATGCTTTTATCTTTCGTTTTTGTGGTTGTGGGTATCACGTTTTATCAAGAACGTAAGACAGAAAGAACACTTGAGGCGTTACGTGATCTTTCTAGTCCCAGGGCCTTGGTTATCCGCCAAGGTAAACAAAAGCGTATTCCCGGAAGAGAAGTTGTCCAGGAAGACATTCTGATTCTAAAAGAAGGGGATCGTGTTCCGGCTGATGCGCTGGTTCTATCCTGTGCTAATTTCTCAGTGGACGAGTCGCTTTTAACCGGCGAATCAGTTCCGGTGCGTAAATCCGAGTGGGACGGTGAAACAGCTCAAAAGCGTCCGGGCGGTGATGACCTGCCTTTCGTGTATTCAGGAACGCTGGTCGTGCAGGGCCGGGCTGTTGCCAGGGTAACATCAGTTGGTATACGTACTGAAATGGGCAAAATTGGCAAAGCCCTGCAGAGTATCCGCGAAGAAGATACGTTGCTGCAAAAAGAAACCGGAAAAATTGTTCGTAATTTTTCTATAGCCGGAATAATTCTTTGTGTACTCGTTGTGGTCATCTATGGTTTAACCCGAGGTAACTGGTTGCATGGCATTCTTTCCGGGCTAACTTTAAGTATGGCTATGCTACCCGAAGAATTTCCGGTTGTTCTGCTCATATTTCTTACCTTAGGCGCCTGGAGGATTTCCAAAAGCCAGGTTTTAACCAGGCGTACCCCCGCCATAGAAACTCTTGGTGCAGCTACCGTCCTGTGTACCGATAAGACTGGAACACTTACCCTTAATGCCATGCATTTAACCACGCTTTCGGCCAAGGGTGTGTGTTATGATATTGATACCAAAAATAACAAGCCTTTACCGGAGGCGGTGCACGACCTTATGGAGCACGGCATTTTAGCCAGCCAGAAAGATCCTTTTGACCCCATTGAAAAAGAAATAAAGCGCCTGGGTGAATTTTATCTATCCGACTCCGAACATATCCACAAAAACTGGAAGCTTATTAAAGAATATCCGCTTTCAAAACAATTGCTTGCGCTTTCGCATGTCTGGGAGTCGCCCGATAAACAGAATTATATTATTTCCGCAAAGGGCTCCCCTGAGGCCGTGGCTGATCTCTGCCATTTTAGCCAGGCCCAGCATGACGAGCTCATCAAAGACATAGAAGAAATGGCCGACAAAGGTTTACGCATTTTAGGCGTGGCTAAAGCATCGTTTAAGAAAACAGACCTACCGGACGGCCAGCACGATTTTAATTTTAAGTTTGTGGGCTTGCTCGGCTTTATCGACCCCATACGCTCAACCGTTCCTTCGGCAATCTCGGAAGCGCACGAGGCGGGTATGCGGGTTATCATGATTACCGGCGATTACCCCGGTACCGCCATTCATATTGCTAAAGAGATCGGCCTGAAAAATCCCGAAAGCTGTATTACCGGCCCAGAACTTGAAGCTATGGATCATCTCCAGCTTCGAGAGAAAATAAAAACAGTTAACGTGTTTGCCAGGGTTGTTCCTGAACAAAAATTAGCGATTGTTAACGCGCTTAAGGCAAACGCCGACGTGGTAGCCATGACCGGCGACGGCGTCAACGACGCGCCGGCCTTAAAGTCAGCCAATATTGGCATTGCCATGGGTGAGCGGGGAACTGATGTTGCCCGTGAAGCGTCGGCTCTCGTGTTATTGAATGATGATTTTTCTTCAATCGTACACGCGGTGAAACTAGGCAGAAGGATTTTTGATAATTTAAAAAAGGCTATTGCCTATATTTTTGCTATTCACGTGCCGATTGCCGGCATGTCGTTTTTGCCGGTGTTGTTCAATCTTCCTATAGCGTTACTTCCCGCGCACATCGCTTTTCTTGAGCTCATTATTGACCCGGCATGCTCAACGGTATTTGAGGCCTGTCCCGAAGAAAAAAATATTATGAAGAGGCCGCCTCGTAACCTACGGGAATCGCTCTTCAATAAAAAAGCGTTTCTTTTTAGCCTTTTGCAGGGATTAAGTATTTTGGCGGCTGCTTTTACGGTATTTGTATTGGCTTTATATTTAAAGAAAGGCGATCTCGAAGCGCGTACGCTTTCTTTTGCTACCATGGTTTTTGCCAATATCATGCTCATTATCACTAATCTTTCCTGGTCGAAGAATATAATCGGAATTATTAAATCAAAAAATAAAGCGTTATGGTGGGTAATCTTAGGCGCGTTGGTTGCATTGGCTATGGCGATTTATATTCCTGCCTTACGCAATCTTTTCCATTTCTCAGTTTTATCTGCGCAGGAGATCCTGATTACATTTATTGGCGGAATTACCAGTTTGATTTGGTTCGAAGGCTTAAAGCTTTTCAACAAATCCCGCCACGTTCCCCCCACCTCCCCCTCCCATAACACATAAAAGAGTGCTTAATATAATAACTAAAATGGAGTATGCTCCATTATGGTAATACTAATATGGAGGGTGTTTTTACGGGCACTGTGGTCCGGGAAAATAATTTAAGTAGAGGATAGCTGTCCCAACCTTTTCTGCATATCAATTCGCTAATCCTTTAACCCTTCCTGTCCTTATATATCCATTTTTAATATTTGATATTTAATATTTAATTTTTCTCCCCCCTTCTTGCCTAATAACCTATCAACATACCAACCTATCAACCTATATCCTTTTCCCCCCCCTGCTATGTACTACATACGCCATACTACATACGATCTTTCTTTATGTTTCGCACACGTCATCCGTTATGATGTATGAGCCGTTGCCGCTAAACGTAACCGATACGAGCTTCGCCTGCTTCGCCGAGGGAATCGAGGCGAGTAACCGTAACCGTTCGCCAAGCTTGCCTACTATGTAATCTATACTCCGTACTACCCATTATTGCCTACTAACCTATCAACATACTCACCTATTAACCATTATAGTTAATTCATAAAAAAACTATTGACATCTTTTTATATAATGTTAAATTAAAGTAACGGTTTTTTTTAATGAGGCAGCAACTTTTCAAGCCTATAGGCAAAGAAAAATTGCTTAGCCGAATTAATCCGACGAGGCTGCTAAAATTATGGTAGAGGATTTTAGCGTATGTAAGTCCGAGTCGGGATATGTACAGAAATTATATTAAGGATAAAAAAGGAGGGGTGTGATGATAAAGGGTAATTTAAGGATTGGTTTTGTTTTCTTGTTTGCTTTACTTCTTACCGTAAGCGCTGTGTATGCAGAAATTAATCTTTCCACTTCCGGCGGAAAGTTAGGTATTAAAGCCGCAGGTAAAACTACTAATTTAGATAGTAATACCACTGAAACCACCGTTTCCGATTCATCAGGAGCAAAAGTTGATATAAATTATAATGCCGCAGAAGGTACTGCTAGTTTAGCTTCTAGCACAGGCACCGCCACCCTCACGTATAATATCGCAAAAATATTTTTAGATAACGGTGAATCTGCTGACGTAGGCCCTACCGGCCCATACGGAAGTTTTTATATTACCAATACTTCAGGTGAGGGAAAGATTGTTGTAATATTCCCCGACAACTCGAAAATCACCATGCCTCCAAGTGCGAAAGTTTCTCTCACTTTTCTTGCTGACGACAATTTTAATTTAAAAGTATTAGAGGGAACGGTTGAATATGTTGACGCGAAAGGTAACGCGCAGATGCTAACGCCAAACTCTCCTGCGATATTCGTAAAGGGTTTCGGCCAGGTTCCTGGCTGGCGTAGCATTGAACCTGACAGGTTACATCCTGCAACCCCATAGTTTATTATTTTGTAATTTGAATTTTGTTATTTGTCATTACCAAAGAGGAGGATGAACGTGGAAAAGATGAAGTTAAGTAAATGTTTTATCGTAGTGGCTGTTTTATTATTGCTCGTTGCGCCTTATGCCCGTGCAGAATTTATGGTTAAGCCTGTTAGGGGCACTCTGCTGGTTTCTGAAGGCATGCTTTATAATAGTAACCCTGGCTATGCTGATGTTGGTGCCCGCGAACATGACTGGGCAAACCAGATGTCTGCAGGGTTATCTCTTGAAGTTCCTTTTGGCCAGATCCATAAATACACCCTTAATTCAAACACCACATGGATTAAATATTTTACCAATCATAAGTTTAACCAAGTTAATAATAATCTTACTCATTCTGTGGATTTTACTTTTAACCGCTGGGCGTTGAATATTCATCAGAATTTTGATGCTAGCTCTGTGCCTGATACTAACGAAATGCCTATTGTTTCAAAAGAACTTCTTCGTAAACGTATAAATGCTCCTGGTTTTGCTGTCAGGGGAGATTTAGGTAAACTTAAATTATCCGGCGGTTTTGATTACCAAGATTATGATACAAACGATGAATATAAAATATTACAGAGAAAAACTTATACACCTTACCTAGAAGGTGCCATGCAGATAACCCCGCTTCTTGATGGTTTTATGCGTTATACCTATACTCGCACAATTCGAGCTGAGAATGTGTTAAACAATAGCCATGGTAATGATGTCAAGGTTGGTTTACGTGGAAACTTAACCCCTTATCTTACCGGTGAAGTAGGGATTGGCTATGACTGGACTGATTTTAGTCAATCTGGTACTACCGGTGATCAAAGTAATTATCATGGTCTTGTTTACTCAGGAGGCCTTACTAATCGCCTGTCAAAACACACCACACAAAAGATTTCTTTCTCGCTTGAACCGGAACAAGGTTACAGCGATGCTAACTACTATAAGTGTTGGACCACAGAATATATGCTTTCCCATACTTTAAATACCAAAGTTGACGTGAACGCTTCTGTGGGGTATATTCTTAGCAATGAGTCAGGACATGCTTACGATATGGAAAAGTCAAATATTTGGCAGTTTGGCACCGGCTTTAATTATCATTTGGCCAAAAATTCAGATTTAGTAGTGGGTTATAATTTTAGTGATAAAAGTTCTAACAGGCCCGGTAAAAATTACAAACAACACGCTCTCTCTACGAGCGTAAATTACCGATTCTAAACCCGATTCGGAGTATATGCAGAAAACGCCACTGGATATGTTTGTGGCATCTACTTGTCTTCGTTTCGATTAAACTAATAAAAACTAATGCAAGGTTTCTACTACGTGAGAGATTTTTGTTTGAAAATTTTTACCTACCTTTTTCTAGGAATAATAGTTCTATATAGTTTAACTTATTTCCTGCCTATTTCTGTTTTTGCCCAAGCTGAGCAAAAACCCAGCCAGGTTATCGCAAAAGGCGATAAGCTAACCATAAAAGTTTTAGAGCAAGAAGATTTAAACGGAGCATATACAGTTTCTTCCGAGGGTGCAATAGAATTCCCTCTTATCAATGAACGCATTCCTGCCGTAGGTCTTACTTATGATGAGCTCGCCCAAAAAATCAAAGAAAAGTTAGAAGAAAAATATTTCTATAAAGCGACAGTCATTGTTTCTGCTTTTACCGGCGAAGAAATTCGTACTAACAATGCATCTTCTGTTGGAGGAGTTATATATGTATATGGAATGGTGGGTAATCCTGGCGCAATTAATATTCCGGAAGGAGAAGTGCTGACGGTAAGTAAAGTACTTATTCGTTGTGGCGGATTTAAGGATTTTGCTAATAAAGGAAGAATAAAACTTATTAGAAAATCTCAAGCAACCGGTAAAGCTCAGATTACTTATCTGAACATGGTAGATATTATAGATAAAGGAAAAGTCGAAAAAGATATTGTAGTACGCGATGGCGATTTAATCGTAGTTCCTGAGAAATTTTTTAATTTTTAATTATATTTAATAAAAATTTAATATGCATTTGCCAGAAGATAATATACTTATAAGTAAGATTGATTTTAAACAATATTTAGAAATACTTCTTAACCGCAAAGACGTATTTATTATTTCTGTATTAGTGTGTTTGATTGTGGGGACAGGTTTTGTTTTGGCAACGAAGCCAACCTATCGAGCATCGGCGCAACTGCAGGTTAATACCGGCGTTAACATGCCCATTGCTTCTTCTGTTTATCGAGATAGGCCCGAAGATTACTACTATCTTTCTAACCAAATAGAGCTTTTACAGGGCAAAACCCTGAAAGATAATGTGTTGAGCGCTCTTTCGTCGTGGGTAGATAAGGTTCCAAAGAAATTTTTGGAACCAAAGCTTAAAGTTGAAACCGCACGTGGTAATGTTATCTCTATATTGGCAGATAGCCCTTATAAGGAATACGCCTTAGCTTATGTTGAAACGTTGATGAAGGAATATATGACCTTTAAGACAGGGCAAAAGGAAAAAAGTTCAAGCTTTGCTCTTTCAAATCTTACAAAGCAGGCCAGCCAGTTAAATGATAAGATTACCGGTATGCAGAAAGAAATTCTTAAATTTAAAGAACAGCATAATGATATTTTACTTGATGATTATGGTAACTTTTCAAACAGTTATCTCATGACTTTGACTCGGAAACAATCCGAGATAAGGTCAGAGATGATTTTAATTGAAAAGAAGATCCAGGCGTTAGAAGGGAGCGAAGATCCTTCTTTCTGGATTTCTGTCATTGATGATATACAGCGTGGTACCGTGACGCCGACTATTTCAAAGGAGGCTCAGCCGGAAGCAACGCTTAGTTCCATGCCGAGTACCAACTCTAAATTTTACGGTCAAGGTAAAACCGGAACCCCCAGTCAGTCGGTTAATAGCATTCAAGTTGAACAACTTCCTTTTGTTTTTATTCTTGAAAAAGAACAAAGTAAATATTGGCAAGACTTAAAAGTTCGTTACGGAAAATTAAAATCCGAATATGCTCGGATAGCGAAGCTATATAAGCCCGAGCATCCTTACTTAAAACAGGTATCCGATGACTTAAGTACAGTAAAGCGAGACATGGCATCAGAAGTTGGCTCATTACTTGAGAAATTTAAGGCAAAATATGAAGGGCTAAAACTCGAAGAGCAAGCCGTAGATGAAGAGTTAAAACGTTGGCAATCCACATCCCTAACTTCGTCTTCAGTGGTAAACCAATTTTCGGCGCTTAAAGATGAAGAACTCAGGTTGAAGAAATTATATCAGGCGCTTGTGGACAGGATAGAAGAAATATCAGTAACCTCTGATTTTGGTCTTGAAACTGTCCAGATAGTTCAGAACCCGCGGGTTGATCGGCTTCCTTTTAAAAAACTATTTAATCTCTTAATGGTTATTGTTGTAAGTTTCATGGGTGGATGCGGAGTCGTTTTTGCGGTCGAGTATTTAGATGATTCAATAAAATCTTCCGATGATTTAAGAAAATATACAGGATTGGCTGCCCTCGGTATGGTTAATGCTATAGATTGGAATCAGGGTGATGTTGCAGGACACAAAATTACATTTTTAAAGGATAGTCATGTTGTGGAGGCGTACCGCTCTATACGTACTAATATTCTTTTAGCCAAGCCCGAAAGCGTTCTTAAAACTATCTTAATTACGAGTGCGGTTCCATCAGAGGGTAAAACTACCTCTTCGGTGAATACTGCTATAGTGTTAGCGCAAAGTGGGCTTAAAGTACTTTTGATTGACGCGGATATGCGGCGTCCTACTATCCATAAGGTTTTTAGTCTCAAAGATAAAAATGGATTATCCGCTGTTCTTGCAGAAACTGAGTCATTTGATAGTTGTGTGCAAAAAACTGATGTGGAGAATCTGGATTTGTTGCCGGCAGGCCATATTGTGAGTGATCCTCCTAAACTACTTCACGCGAGCAAAATAAAAGAATTATTCCAAGCTCTTTGTAAGCGCTACGATAGAATAATTATTGACAGTGCCCCTGTGCTAACCGTTACCGATAGTGTTATCTTGAGCGATCTAGTTGATGGAATAATATTTGTTGTTTATGGTGGTAAAACCTCAAGGCTTGCTCTTATTAGGGCAAAAGAAGTATTGTTAACAAATTCTACTAAAATATTTGGCACAATTATCAATAATCTATCGATTAAGAAAATGTCTGGTTATTACTATTCGTATTATGGGTATAAATATAAATACCACTATGGTTACGGTAAAGAGAATTCTTCGAGCAAAAAAGAAGATAAAAAGACCGAAGAGGTAATATTGTAAACTGTGTGGTGTGCAGAGAAGATTTCAATCAATCCTCACGTAAATCCAATTCTTTCATATTTAAAATCACCTTATTCAGTGCTATTCTTCTAATTCCACTTGTTGCCTCTACTGAATATCTTTGGGCAATCAGCTTCATCATTCTTTTAGGAAGTATTACCTTATTGGTGATTGCCTTGGATATTTTTCATTCCAAGCGCATTGAATTTATTCCAACCTTCATTCTTCCCCTTATTTTATTTTTACTCATCTATTTTCTCATCACCCTAATATCTCTCCCAGCCTTTATTTTGCAATTTCTCTCCCTCCGTGCCTTCGCTATCTATAGCAACTATTTGCCCCCCGCTTCGCCTACCAACCTACCAACATCTTTGTATACCAACATACCAACATATCAACCTACTAACCTATTTACCCTTTATCCTATTAGCCTATACCCACACAATACGCTCGTAGGCTTAGGTGTAGCACTATCTTTTTTCGCCATATTTCTATTCCTCATTAATAATCTCGACAGTTTTCGTTTAAGGATAAAGATAGTAAAAACAATTATTTTTTCTGCTACTCTCGTAACTTGCTTAGGAATTATTAATATGCTAATTCAGAATAAAAAATTGTTCTGGTTTATAGATATAATATCCGGTACACCCACAGGCCCTTTTATTAATACCATTCACTTCGCCTCATTCGTGGCGCTCTATATACCTTTGGTATTGGGCATATGGGTTGGTAAAATTGATTTTCATATAAAAGATTGTAAATTCGGCAAAGCTAAGTCAATGCTCTATAAGTTCATAATATTTATAAAAAATTCAATTATCTATTTACTCCCGGCTTTGTTGATGATATTCGCTTTATTTAAGTCGCTTTCCCGCGGAGCAATGTTAGCTTTTTGTACTTCAATGTTTATCTTTGTATTGCTTATAGCTTTTAAATCAAAAACTCGTCTACGCGCTATCATTCTTCTAGTTTTTACTTTTTCGTTTTTAGCTTTGACTTTCTATGTCGACTCGTTTAATATCAAATCCAAAATATTGTCATTAACCAATAGTCAAGGCGAAAACGCCATATTCAACCAAGATATAACAGAAAGAATTTCTACACTTAAACACCCGTTGCAAACCGATAGTGCAAAGACGCGTTTTAGTGTTTGGCGTGATACTCTTAAGATATTTTCTGATTTTCCGTTATTTGGCACAGGCCTAAATACTTTTAGCATTATTTTTCCTAAATATAAGACTATCTATGGTTCTGGAAAAATGTTTTTTACTCACTCCGAGAATGATTATGTTGAAACTCTATCTGAAGTTGGTTTATTAGGTATAATACCAATATTATTAATCTTGATAATCTTTTTAAGAAACACATTCATAAATTTTAAATTAGAAACCGACTCTCTAAAAATTGGTATTATTTCTGGTGGCATCGCTTCCGTTTTTGCGCTTCTTTTTTGCGCATTAACCGATTTTTCTTTCCATATCCCTTCTGTTAGTTTTATTTTTATGCTTATCTGTTTCGTAATTTGGCCAAAGACAAAAAAAAGAAAAATTATCTCATTTAATGATATGGTGGGCAGGAAGAAACCTATAGCTATTGTGGTATTGCTATTTTTAGTGGCAATATTTATGTTTATATTTTCTGTTCAACTATTATTAGGCGAAATATATTTCTATAAATTTAATTATTCTCAAGATAGCTTTCAGGTTAAACAAAACTATATTAAAAAAGCTGTCTTTTTTAATAATGGTAATGCGGAATATAGGTACTCTTTAGGAAAAATTTATTTTGATCAAGCGACTTTGCTAAGGAATAAAGATGAAGCTGCAGCTTTAGAGCTTATCAAACAGGCGAAAACAGAATTTGAAAAAGCGATAATTTTGCAACCTACTCATTGGAAGTACCATTTTTTTAACGGCTCAGCTGAACTTATTCTTGTTTCTTCTCGGGTCAAGGGCTATTCTTTTAACAATGCTGAATCTTCCTTTGAAAAAGCCTTAAGTCTAAATCCTACAGAATACGATATATACGGTTATTTAGCTAATTACTATTTGCCTTTTGATTCAGAAAAAGCATTTAAGTATTATCGTAAGCTTATCATGCTTAGGCCATATTATTTAGGTAGTATATTAGATACTATTTGGAAAATAAACAATAATCCTGACTTTATCCGAGAAGCCATTCCCAGTACTCCAAGGTTAATAGCGCAATACGCTGATTTTTTAAAATCTAAAGGTATCAATTCTGCTAAATTCTATAAAGAATCTGCTTTTCTCGCGTCTCCTTCCGCAAAAAATAAAGAAGACCAACTTGCTATCGCCCAAAAGCTCGCTCTTTCCAATGGTTTCAAGGACGCTTTTGATTATTTCCTTGATTCTTTACAGTCAAGTAGCTTTTTCCAAAAGAATAAAGAACAATTTATCATCCCGACATATTCTAGTGAACAACTTATAAAAGAAGAGGAGAATGTCAGCACATTACAAAAAACACTTTCTCCCGACGATCCTCAGCTAACATATAAATTAGCCCTTTTCCATTATCAGCTAAAGGACTATAATAAAGCTTCTGAATACTTTATGAAATTACTAAAAATCTCTCCCAACAACCCCTTTCTGCGCTTCCACCTCGCTATGGCATTGTATAAGAGGGGAGAGCATAAAGAGGCGTACGAGGAGCTCAGGCAGGCTATTACTTTGATTAATGACAGATGACAAGATATACAATGACAAATTACAAAGCTCAAATGACAAATAATATCAGACTAACAAAAGTCACTTAATAACAAAGGTCAAAATGGAAATGACAAAAGGTATAGTTGGAGATAATAAATTTGACCTTGAAGGTAGAACGTTGATTTTTGCTAAAAATTGCATTGATTTGTGTAAAATGTTGATGTGCGACACTATAAACAGGGAATTAATAAGCCAGCTTGTAAGGGCTTCTGGCTCAGTAGGTGCAAACTATCGAGAAGCGAACGAAGCTCTAACAAAAAAAGATTTTTTCCACCGCATTGGAATATGCAGAAAAGAGGCTAAGGAAAGCAAATACTGGTTAGAATTATTGTCACATACTAATCCAAAGCTTTCTAATAAAATTGAGGTATTAGCTGACGAAGCATTGCAATTAGCGCGTATTTTCTCAGCTATAGTAAAAAAACGCGTCTAGTTTTTCCTTTCGTACTTTTTTGTTATTTGAATTTTGTACTTTGTCATTAACCAATATTTGACATTTGAATTTTGTAATTTGTTCTTAGTTCATTTGTCCTTTGTGCTTTGTCATTTGTCATTTTAACCGTAGGTTAACCCATGTTCATAAGTAGTCGTAAATCGTTTCTCACCGGCAAGTCCAAGCTTATCTTCATCGATATTCTGGCTCTGTGTCTTTCTGTTTATTTAGCAACTATTATTCGAATTGGCTGGGAAGACGCAAATCGTTATATCAGCTTAAAGCTCTTGCCTCTTGGTTTCGGTATTTTTATCTTTCTTACCTTATTTTATCTTCATGGTTTATATGAACTGCATTTTTTTGATACTTACTTAAAGCTTATCTCACGAGTAATATCTGCAGTTCTCCTTGGTATTTTAATCTATACTTTTATTTTTTATGCTGTATTTACGTTTGCTATAGGTAGAGGTGTATTTACCTTAATGGCATTGCTCATCGCTACATTTGTTTTTTTCCCCAGAATATTTTATATCTCGGTTGCCAAAAGAAATATTTTAGGTGAAAAAGTAATTATAGTAGGTACTGGTGAAGCAGCTTTTGACATCATCAATATTATAGATAAGCACCCCACTTGTCCTTATAGAATAATCGGTGTTATTAGTGAAAAAGAAAAAGAAACTATCTCTAGCTTTGGGCACCATCAACTTATGGGTTCCATTGATGATATTGATCAAATCGCCGAGCAAAATAAAATTGACACAATCATAATTACAACTCTAGAGCCAAGGCGTTCCAAAATATTAAAACATTTAAGAGTATGTCGTTATCATGGTGTGCGTATTATCGATAGTGTTTCTTTATATGAAGAGATTGAGGGTAGAGTTCCTCTGCAATATATAGATGATGAATGGCTATTTTCTTCCAACATGAATTATTCTAACTTTCACATCAAAAAATTAAAAAGGTTAATGGATATTATTGGTTCTTCGATTGGTATTATTCTCGTTTTCCCTTTATGCCTTGTCGTGAGTATTCTTATCAAGTTTGATTCAATCGGGCCTATTTTCTATCGACAAAAAAGATTAAGTCGAGATGGCAGGATTTTTCGCTTGCTCAAATTTCGCTCAATGATTCATCGTGCCGAGCGAGGATTGGGCGGTCCGGTGTGGTCACAAACAAATGATAACCGTATCACTCGAGTGGGTAAATGGATGCGTAAAACTAGAATTGATGAAATTCCCCAGCTTATTAATGTGTTTTTAGGCCACATGAGTCTAGTGGGTCCTCGACCTGAACGCCCCGCTTTTATTAAAGAACTATCTGAAAAAATTCCCTTTTACTTAGAAAGGCTTTACGTTCAACCTGGCTTAACCGGCTGGGCGCAAATTAACTATCCTTATACCGCTACAATAGAGGAGTCAAGAATAAAACTGCAATACGATTTATACTACATCAAACACGTCTCCTTTTTGTTAGACTGCCTTATTCTATTGAAAACCATCAAAATCGTCCTTCTCAGCCGCGGCCGTTAGCTATTTACCCATATAAACCCTGTCTTATTTCCGACGTGGATTGTATTGACGCATTGTGATATGTTATGATATAATTAAAACTTAAAAGTAAAAAGTCAAAACTAAAAATATAAGTTAAATGGAGAATAAAGTTTACGATTTAAAGAAACGTACGTATGTGTTTGCTTTAGATGTTATTAGGTTTCTTGAAAGTTTACCAAAGGATTATATTTCTATTGTTATCGGGAAACAGTTGTTACGCTCAGCAACTTCTGTGGGAGCGAATGTGGTCGAGGCGCAGGCTTCTAGCTCCAAGAAGGATTTTATAAATTTCTATAATTATTCATTAAAATCCGCAAACGAAACAATATTCTGGCTAAGTTTACTTAAGGATGCAAATAGAGATCCTAATCAGAAAATACCTCTTCTTCTAAGCGAAACACAGCAGCTCTCAAAAATTCTTGCTGCAAGCATTCTGACAATGAAAGGAAAGAGAAAGCCTTGAATTTAAATTTTCGCTCTAACTTTTTACTTTTAACTTATTTTATTCAGTGGATTACTTTTTCGCGTTTTGATTTTTAACTTTTACCTTTATTTCGTTTTACCTTTTTCGTTTTAACTTTTAACGTTTCTGTTCAAAGTATTCACTTTTACCTTTTTCGTTTTAACTTTTAACTTAATAATATGACCGTCAACGATAATGAAATCTACACCTTAGAAGAAGCTCAGTCTATATTAAAGATCAGTCGCTCCACCCTATTGCGTCTTATCAAGAAAGGTCTAATTAAAACCGCAAAAGTCGGCCGTCAATATCGAATCTGGGGTAATGAAATTCTGCACATCATGTCCCCATCTTTAGAAGGCAAAGTCCGTAAAGAGTATAGGAAAAGTAGGGAATGGTTGTATAAAGGCATAAGTTGATAGGCCTTATGTTTTTAGGCATAGGAGGTTAATTTGGACAACACTTCGCAAAAAACTATTGTTATCGAAGCAGGCCGGACGAGGGGATTATATTGGAGAGATCTTTGGCATTATCGTGCATTATTTTATTTCTTATCTTGGCGGGACATTCTTGTCAGGTATAAACAAACAGTTATTGGTATTGCTTGGAGCGTTATCAGGCCATTGCTTACCATGGTTGTCTTCACTTTTGTATTCAGCAAATTAGCGAAATTTCCTTCTGAAGGCGTTCCATATCCTATCCTGGTCTTTACCGCTATGCTTCCTTGGCAATTTTTTGCGAATGCTCTTAGCGAAAGCAGTAATTCCCTTATTACTAACGCTAATATGCTTACCAAAGTTTATTTTCCGCGGCTCATCGTTCCCGTAAGCACCATTATCGTTTGTCTAGTTGATTTTATTATATCATTGTTACTTCTTGTTGTGCTTATGGTGATATATAAGTTTACCCCTTCTTTAAATATTTTAATACTGCCACTATTTCTTCTTCTGTTGCTGATTTTTTCTCTTGGTCTAGGTCTTTATATATCAGCATTAAATGTAAAGTATAGAGATTTCCGTTACGTCGTTCCTTTTATCGTCCAGTTCGGACTTTATATTTCACCCGTTGGTTTTAGCTCAAGCGTTGTTCCTGATAAGTGGAAATTATTTTATTATTTGAATCCAATGGTAGGAATAATTGATAGTTTCAGATGGGCAATCCTTGGAGAGAGTGTTCATATCTATTGGCCGGGATTTATCCTTTCTATTATCTTATCTGTAGTTATTTTCATTTTTGGTTTACTGTATTTTCGTAAAACCGAACGCACGTTTGCTGATATTATATAATGAATTCTTTGTTATAGTTACCAATGTCCAATGAGCTAATGACGAATAAAATATCAATGATTCAAGCCAACAATAGTAAATACGATTTACGTGAGCGAACAGCAAAGTTTGGCGAAAATGTCATTAATTTTGCTAAAAGAATTCCAGAGTCTACTATAAACCGGCCCTTGATAAGTCAGTTAGTAAGAGCGGCTACAAGCGTGGGCGCAAATTACTGCGAAGCAGATGATGCTACCACTAAGAAGGATTTCCTATACAGAATTGCTGTGTGCAGAAAGGAGTCTAAAGAGTCCAAGCATTGGTTGCGGATGGTAACGATGGCTATTCCGGCGTTGAAGGATGAAGCGAATTTGTTATCTAATGAAGCGCAGGAATTGAATCTTATTTTTTCTGCGATTATCAATAAAGGAAAAGCTAAATCTTGATAGGCTAATTTGTCATTTTGACTTGTTCATTGGGATTTCAGTATAGTTCATTCGTCATTCGGATTTGGACATTGTGATTTTAGTTTAGACTTTAAGTTTATGAGTACGGTCATCAAAGTCGAAAATCTAGGCAAAAGATACGTTATAAGTCACCAAGAGCAACAGCGCTATCGGACTCTTCGTGATGTTGTTACTAATAAGTTTAAATCATTCGGCAAGAAGACGGCTTCGACCAAAGAGGAAATATGGGCGCTCAAAAATGTTTCGTTTGAAGTAAAGCAAGGAGAAAGAGTTGGCATTATCGGAAGGAACGGCGCGGGTAAATCCACTCTGTTAAAGCTATTAAGCAGAATAACCGAACCAACGAAAGGTAAGATTGGGCTGTGCGGCCGTGTGGGGAGCCTTCTTGAGGTTGGCACCGGTTTTCATCCTGAGTTGACCGGGAGGGAGAATATATATCTTAATGGCGCCATCCTAGGTATGTCAAAATCGGACATACGCAAGAAATTTGATGATATTGTTGCTTTCGCGGAAATTGATAAATTTCTTGATACGCCAGTTAAGCGGTATTCGTCAGGAATGTATGTCCGGCTTGCCTTTGCCGTTGCTGCCCACTTGGAACCAGAGATTCTTTTGGTGGATGAAGTTCTTGCCGTTGGTGACGTCTCATTCCAGAAGAAATGTTTAGGAAAAATGGAGGATGTGTCTCAAGAGGGCCGGACCCTCCTATTTGTAAGCCACGATCTGGTGGCGGTCAGAAAACTTTGTAAAAGAACTATCCTTTTATGTGATGGAAAAATAGAGAAAGATGGTTTTACCGACAGCGCTATTGATGCATATTTGAATTATTCCAGGAACGCGACAGAAGGATTGTATTGCTGGAATGAGCCTGCGGGTCGTCAGAAAGTTTGGCCTGTGCAATTAGAGATATTAGATGAATCGATGAATCGAATATCCAATATTCCTTTCGATAGTGCTGTAACCATAGCGCTAAGAATTAAAGTGTATGAAGCGTTTAGCTTCCAGGTGAGCCTTCGCATCACTAACAATCTTGCGATTCCCATCTTTTCTACTGAGCCAAGTCAAGAGCTTATGTTTTATAATCGCGGTTATTATAATTTCTCTCTTAAGTTGCCGTTCGCTTTATTGTCGCCAGGTTATTATCGTGTTGCGTTGGGTATCCATGATCCAGGAACAGAGGTATTTTTTTTCGAAGAGCAGATATTGTCGTGGCAAGTAATCGAGACGGGTACAAATATGGCAAAATACAAGAAATATCATGAAACAGGAGTAATTATTGTTGATATTCCCTGGGAAATAATTTATAACAAACAGGATGGCAAAATTGAACCGTGTTAAGTATATCTGCATTCCTCTGTGTTCCAATGTATCTGTGTTTAATAAATCTGCGCCAATCTGTGTTTTAAAAAAGGTATGTCAGTAGTCATCAAAGTCGAAAATCTAGGCAAAAGATACGTTATAAGTCACCAAGAGCAACAGCGCTATCGGACTCTTCGTGATGTTGTTACTAATAAGTTTAAATCATTCGGCAAGAAGACGGCTTCGACCAAAGAGGAAATATGGGCGCTCAAAAATGTTTCGTTTGAAGTAAAGCAAGGAGAAAGAGTTGGCATTATCGGAAGGAACGGCGCGGGTAAATCCACTCTGTTAAAGCTATTAAGCAGAATAACCGAACCAACGAAAGGTAAGATTGGGCTGTGCGGCCGTGTGGGGAGCCTTCTTGAGGTTGGCACCGGTTTTCATCCTGAGTTGACCGGGAGGGAGAATATATATCTTAATGGCGCCATCCTAGGTATGTCAAAATCGGACATACGCAAGAAATTTGATGATATTGTTGCTTTCGCGGAAATTGATAAATTTCTTGATACGCCAGTTAAGCGGTATTCGTCAGGAATGTATGTCCGGCTTGCCTTTGCCGTTGCTGCCCACTTGGAACCAGAGATTCTTTTGGTGGATGAAGTTCTTGCCGTTGGTGACGTCTCATTCCAGAAGAAATGTTTAGGAAAAATGGAGGATGTGGCGAGGCAGGGAATGACCGTTATTTTCGTAAGCCATAATATGGGAGCAATTGAGAATTTATGCCAACGTACTATATTGATTGACGCCGGAGCGGTGAAAAGGGACGATGATACATCGACAACGATTGCGTTATATTTAGAAAATATTTCTACGAATATTTCAACTGTGTCGCTGTTGGAGCGTAAAGATCGCTCAGGATCAGGAATCGTTAAATTCTCTGATTTTCGAATAGAAGATTTGCTGGGTAATTCGTTGAATGTTGTTCATAGTGGGCAAGATATTGTCTTTATTTTTGATTTTGCCTCGACAAATTCCGCAAACTCGCTTAACGTAGATGTCGGTTTTGGTGTTTTTTCTCCCATGGGTCAACTTCTTTTTGTTCTTTATAGTAGCTATACTGGAGAAGAATTTAAAGAGCTTGCCATACAAGGGAGTTTTTGTTGCAGAGTTAATAAATTACCATTGATACCTGGACGGTATAGAGTAGGGGCACGAATTGTGGTGGGGCAGGATGAGTCTGATTGGCCGGCCGACGGTATCGGTTATTTCGATGTTGAGGCTGGTGATTTTTACGGTACAGGGAGTATGGGGTTTGGCCAGTGTCCGATATTAGTTGACGGTTCGTGGTTTTTGAAATAAACACAAATTGTGTTATGGTAATACTTGGTGTTTTAAGGAAAAAAATTACAAAGATATGGCGCAATATTTTAAAGCATATCCCGTTTACCACTTTGAATAGTTTTGGCAAAGCTTATTCGAAGATAAGCCCTATTAAGGGATTTCTTACTCCAGGGCAGGAAGAATGGATGTTTACAGTAGCGAAGAGACTTCCTCCATCAGCGAATATTTTAGAAATTGGTTGTTATCTTGGTCGGTCGACCGCGAGTTTTGCTTCAGGATGTGTTGGTACCAATAAGCGGGTTTATTCTATTGATATTTTTGGCGGTTTGTATCAGGATGTGATTAATGACTCTGACCTTAGGGAGGCATTTGGTTCTGATTTCTTTGAGAAATGGCGGCGCAACATGAAAGATGCGGGGGTCGCGGATTACGTCTTACCCTTAAAGGGGGATTCAAAGAATATTGCACAGATTTGGCGTGCGCCAATACATCTTTTATTTATTGATGGCTCTCATGTTTACGACGATATCATCGCTGATTTTAATAATTTTTTTACGTATGTCGTATCGGGTGGTATCGTCGCTTTCCATGACGTGCTTCCAGCGTGGTCAGGTGTGTATAAGGTGTGGCATGATGTTGCGAAATATCAATTGGTACGAATAGGCAATTGTGATTCGATTTGTTATGGTAGTAAACCGAGCGAATAAATACTGATGAGAAAGCGAATAGCTGCTATTTTTAGACAGGCGATGGGTGTGGCGAAGATGAAGCTATTTGTGATTGGAATTTACCTTAAAAGATTATTCAGGCGGCATGCGATTGTTGTTGAGGATGTTTATGACATTAAATTTATATATTATCCATGGGAAAAGAGGTCCTTACGCACGTTGCTTCGTAAGGAGTATTACAGGGAAGAATTTCAGGCATTGGAGAAGTTGATTCGTCCTAAAGACACAGTGTTCGATGTTGGTGCTAATGTTGGAATATTCAGTGTTTTCTTAAGTCGTTTAGCGATGGAGGGCGGGAAGGTTTTTGCTTTTGAACCTGTCCCTGAGACGTATTGGCGGTTACGTGAGAATCTTGCGCTTAACCGGTGTTTAAATGTACTGTCTATCCAGATGGCAGTTTCTGACAGAGAGGGTGTGGTGGCGATGAACATATTCCCTAAAGAATATTCAGATTGGAATACGATGGGTAAGCCTGTTATGTCCAGTCCAGAAGGCGACATCGTTCCCTGTGAATCTACCGCCGTTACTGCTGTTACGCTAGATGATTTCTGTAAGAAAGAAAATATTGATCATATAGATTTTCTTAAGGTTGACGTAGAAGGTTTTGAAAAAAATGTATTTCTTGGCGCGCGGCAGCTTTTAAGAGAAAAGCGCATCGGTTATATTTGTTTTGAGATATCAGAAGAGCCACTTAAGGGTGCCGGCATTGCCGCCCGCGATGTGTTTGCTCTTCTTGAGAGTTATGAGTATCTTGTTTATAAATTTGATCATGCACACGATGTCTTTCAAGGGCCTATCCATAGTTCCAGTGAGTATTATGCGAATTATTTCGCTTCATGGAAAAATTTGAATGAGGTAAGGTAACCATTTAACATGCGATTAATGTTAATATACCATCACGGAGCGTTAAAAAGTTCGATGTTTCTTTATGACGCATTGGCAAATATTGCTGGCATTGAACTGTTTGTTGTCGTTCCAGAAAAAATAAAAGTAGATACAGTTTACGAGGCAACCGAATGGCTAACTCCAGCCCATGTGCGCAGTCATCAAAGATATGAGTTAATTTCCGTTCCATTAAAAGACCCGGCTCGGTATAATTTGGGCTTTGATAATAAAAAGATGTGGCTGGCAATTCGAGCCAAAAAGCCAGATATCATACATGTATTGGATGAACCATATTCACAATTTCTCTTTGAGACAATTTTTCTTAAGCTGACCGCTTGTTTTCGTTCGCGGGTCATTTTTTATGGATATGACAATCTTCCCTTGCAGATTGCTGGCTTGAGATCTTCGTTACGATGGAGATTCGTGCGTTCTCAGCTCGCTGGAGGTGTCGTTGCTAACAAAGAGGCTTTAGAGAATATTAGAAAGGAAGGATTTTCCAAGGATAAACCTCTTGAGCGCATTTTTTGGGGTGTGCCTACAGAACTATTTAAACCAATGGACAAGGAGGTATTACGCAAAGAACTATCTCTTAATCATGAATTTATAATAGGTTATATCGGCAGGCTCTTGTCGGAAAAGGGGATTTCAGTTTTACTGGAAGCGATGAGGCAATTGTCGCACGGTATGGTTTGTTTGATTATTGGTAATGGTGTGATGAAGAGTGAACTTAAAGAGCGGGCTAAAGAACCTATCTTGCAGGGAAGAGTTTTAATATGTGACGCTATGGAACCGGAACGATTAGTGAAATATTTGAATTGTATGGATGTGTTGGTTTTACCATCACTTACTACATCACAATGGAAGGAGCAATATGGGCGCGTAATTAGTGAGGCGATGGCTTGCGGTATTCCGGTGGTAGGCTCTGACTCGGGGGCTATCCCTGAAGTTATCGGTAATTGCGGTTTTGTTACTCGGGAAAACGACGCGGTAGCCTTAGCGGCCGCGATTCTAAAAATTATTGAGGATCATGATTTACGTAAGCTGTTTATCAAGAAATCACTGGTACGTGTCGAGACGGAATTATCAACTCAAGTCATGAGCAATAAGTTTAACATTTTTTATCAGAGTATTTTAAGGCAGCCACTATTTCGATTACACAGTATAATTTATCCGTTTCGCATTATAAAATATATCATACGTTATGTTTATCGAATTACAGTCAACTATAGCAGGTATTTTGTGATTATGCCGATTAGGAGGTTTATCGAACGAAAATATTTCCGCGCTATCAAACGTAGCTATCGTGAGCAATGTTGGTGTGGCGGCGATATTATTCCGTTTGTATACCATGGTAGTTATAGTGTGTGTAAGATTTGTGGAACATATGTAAATCAGCACCCACCGATGCTGCACGAATTAAAAAAGCTTTATACTTTCGATTTGTATTGGCACACAAAGCAAAGATTTAAAGGCCATCCTACAATAGAGAAACGTACCAAGTATGACCGTGTTGACGGACGGTTGGAATATTGGTTAAATTTAATCGCACGATATGTGCCACTGGGATGTAACGTGATTGAAGTTGGGTGTGCACATGGTGCTTTGTTGGTAGAATTAAATAAGCTGGGCTACAGATGTATTGGGATTGAACCTGATGAATGTACTGTTCAGTGGGTTAGAAAGAATACAGGATTAGATATCCGAGGGGGATTTTTCCCCCATGTCGATCTACCGCCATGCGATTTGTTTCTTGCTTTCGATGTTCTTGAACACGCTCCTGAGCCTGAAATCTTTATGCGGGGCGTCGCGCGTTTATTAAGACCAGGTGGAACAGCTATTATCCAGGCCCCGACTGACAGAAGCGATTCCAGGCCTCCTTTTGGACGTTGTTTTAGGGATACCTTCGATGATACAGAGCACTTGTTTATTTATACCGACCAGGCAATGAAGGAGTTAGCAAAGAGATCAGGATTGTATGTTGTGAGCTTAACTGAACGATTATCGGTGCATCAAGAGATAAGTATTTTTAAGAAACAATAAGAATATATGAAGCTAAATATTTGTTTTAATAAATTAGGCGGAGAGCAATGGACAGTTGGTCCAATTTTCCTCAGAAATCTCATTTTTGCCTTGCGGCAATTCTGCAAAGATGAAGTTATACTTACCCTGATGTCGTATGGAAAGAATGGCAATGATAATGAATATGATGATTTTATAAAACCAGACCAGATTGTTGTCTGCGAGCCTCTTCAACATGGAGGTTTTGGTTGGTTTGTTGGTGCCGTAAATAAAAAATATTTCTCCCGTGATTTGTCTAAAGAGGTAGTATTATTGAAGAATAAGGTTAATATCTTATTTAGTACGTTTAATCAATTCAAAATTAATAATATAGCAACTTTGGCGTATTTACCTGATTTCCAGCCTTATAGGATGCCAGAGATGTTTAGTGAAGTTGAAAGAAAATGTTTGATCCGTGATTTTGAGATGACCGTAAAGCATTCAACCCGAGTTATTTTGACTGGTTTATCCATAAAGAAAGATTTTGAATCTTTTTTCCCTAAGCAAATTCATAAAGTTAGAATTTTCAAGCCGGTTAGCTATATTCCCGATTATATTTACGATGATAAAAAGTTAGCTTCATTCCTGAAATTGTATAATCTTCCAGATAAGTTTGTCTATCTTCCTAATCAGTTCTGGAAGCATAAGAATCACAAAGTATTGTTTAATGCTGTTAAGATATTAAAAGAACGAGGTATTGATATTATTGTTGTTTGTACCGGAAATTCTTTTGATTATAGGTGTCCGAGCTATTTTGCCAAACTTTGGCATCAGATTTCCGAATTAAAGATTAGAGATCAGATTATATATTTGGGTTTAATTCCCCACGATTATATTTTTTATCTTATGAGGGCAAGCGTATGTATCGTGAATCCTTCTTTTTTTGAAGGTTGGGCTAACGCGGTAGAAGAGGCCCGTTCCTTAGGCAAGATGCTACTACTTTCAGATATTCCTATCCATCGAGAACAAATGTTGTCTCGGTCGGACTTTTTCGATCCTTATAGCGCTGAAGATTTAGCAAAAAAAATAGAAAAAATTTGGGTTAATACTAGTTCCGGTCCAGATTTACCCTTAGAATCAATAGCACGACGAGAACTTTCTGATCGTCAGTCGGAATTCGCCAAATCTTTTTTGTCTATTGCGCAAGAGGCTATTTCGGAGGTGTGGTCTTGATGATTGATAATCAGAAGCTTGAAGGAGGATTGAGAACGTTAGGTAAATTTGATAGGAAAAGTACAGTAGAGAAACCGCTGGTGAGTATCGTTACTGTGTGCCGGAATAGCGAAAAATACATTGAGGAAACTATCAAAAGTGTATTAACTCAAAGTTATGATAATATTGAATATATCATTATCGATGGGTGTTCGACAGATAAAACCATTGATATTATCAAGAAATACGATAATAAGATTGCTTATTGGCTAAGCGAGTCTGATCGGGGGGCATATGATGCTATGAATAAGGGGGTTATTTTGGCTAACGGTGAATGGGTGGGCATTATAAACAGCGATGATTGGTATCATACAAGTGCTGTCGAACAGATTGTTTGTGCATCGCAAGAGCAACCCTACGTTGATATTGTTTACGGTGACTTATTACACGTAAGGATTGATGGTGGTTATGTTCGACGAGAGGATTGTGAGGATGGCAAGTATTTTCGTCGTACAGGAAGCCATAATAATATGCTTGAAAGATGGGGTTTATTTCATCCAACCTGTTTTGTTAAAAGACGAATATACAAAGAGCATAAATTTAATATTAAATTTAAGTTATCTGCTGATTATGATTTTATGCTTTCGCTTTATTTTGATGACAAGAAATTTTTTTATATATCAAAACCTATAGCATTTTTCCGACCCGTAGGCGTTAGTAGTACGATTAATTATAGAAGTATATTTGAATGTTTTCAGATTCGAAAAAAACATAATGTATTCCTTGCGCTGAAAGTATTAATTTTAGAAACAAAAATGTTTTTAATAGCCTATATTTATGACAGAAAACAAAAATTGAAAAATTTTGCGTTAAATTATCACTAGTTTGGTAAGACAAAAAGGAAGGTGTTTTATGAAAGAAAAAGTAACCGCAATAGTTTTTGCGGCAGTTGAGATAATAAATCAACAGCTATCTAAAGATGAGCAGATAGATAAAGCTATGAACACGCCTTTGTTCTACTCTTCCGGTGGGTTAGATTCGTTAGGTATAATAAACCTTATTATGACCATAGAACAAAAAATTCAGGAAGATTTAGGGGTGAATATAACTTTAGCCAACGAAAAAGCGTTATCTAGTCAGGACAGTCCTTTTAGGACAATAGGAAATTTGATTGATTATATTTCTTTGCTTTTAAATGAGAATATAAAATGAATAACTCGCAGGTAATGTTGATTACCGGCACTAGTAGGGGTATAGGCAAATTTTTAGCTAAGCACTATGTGCAAAGAGGTTTTTCTGTTATCGGCTGCAGCCGTCAATCAGTAGATTATAGTCTGAAGAATTATAGGCATTTTTCTCTGGATATTTGTAATGAAGATGACGTAAGAGAGATGTTTGTTGAAGTTACTAAAAGCTATAAGCATCTTGATGTTTTAATAAATAATGTGGGAATCATATCTATGAATTATGTTTATTTGACTTCGGCTAAGACAGTAAGAGACATCATGGATACGAATTTTATCGGTACATTTATCTGCTGCCGGGAGGCAATTAAGATAATGCAACGGAATCGTTCAGGTAAAATTATAAATATTTCTAGCATTGCCGTTCCTTTGAGCGCGGCAGGGACTTCTGCGTATAGTGCTTCTAAGGCAGCGGTTGAACAGCTTTCAAAAGTTTTAGCAAAAGAGGTGGTATCGTATGGAATTGCTGTCAACACTTTAGGGTTATCTTTTGTTGAAGGTAGCGGTATGATTAAAGAAGTTGGAGAAAAAGCCGTTAAAAGTGCGCTGGAGAATACGGCCTCAAAAATCCCTATTACTTTTAACGATGTTGCGGTGGCTATGGATTCCTTAATCTTAGGTCAAAATAGTACAGCTACTGGCAAGATATCTTATTTGGGTGGCGTATAAATGAAAGTAATCATAAAAGACATAGCATATTATTTGCCTCAGCGCGTAGTAACCAATGAAGAGCTATATAAAGAAAACCCAGGATGGAAGACAGAAACTCTTGAAGAGCGCATAGGGGTAATGAAGCGTCATGTTGCCGGCGATGGTGAAACAGCTTTAGATTTAGCTTATCGGGCTTGCGAAGAAATTATCTCAAAGAATTCAGAGTTACCTAAGCTAATAGACGGAATTATTTTTTGTACGCAAAGTGGTGATCATGTTATGCCTTCTAATGCTTGTATTTTACACAAAATGCTTAAACTGTCAGAAGAAGTGATTGCTTTTGATTTTAATTTAGCCTGTTCCGGATATATATATGGACTTGCGATAGTGCAAGGACTAATACTTAGCGGTATGGCAAAAAATATCTTGTTGGTGAATGCAGACACTTATTCTAAATATATTGCAAAGAATGATCGTTCGGTAAGAATGCTTTTTGGCGACGGAGCAGCCGTCTCTTGGATTAGTCTTTCTGGTTCCGGTAGCAGTATTATTGACATAATTTGTGCTACGGCCGGTCAATACTTTGATAAATTTATTATCCCTGCTGGAGGTTGTAGAATGCCAAAATCTGGCCGAACATCTGAGTTGTTAACCGACGAAAGCGGCAACTCCCGCACGTTAGAGAATATTCATATGGATGGTATGGGCATTTTTTCTTTTGTCAATTCCAGAGTCCCCCGCCAGATTAAAAAAATTTTAACGCATAATAGATTGAACGTAACAGATATAAAATTATTTGTTTTTCATCAGGCAAGCAAAATGGCCTTAGATTCTCTTGGTTGCCTACTAGGTATTAATCCTGAAAAAGTATTCAAGAACCTCGGTGAAATAGGCAACACCGTATCAGCATCTATCCCCATTGCCTTAAAAGATGCGTTAAATAGCGGTAAATTATCTAAGGGCGATAAAGTTTTACTTTCAGGGTTTGGTGTAGGTTTATCTTGGGGGGCGGCAATCATAGAAATATGAAGTTTTACGGATTTACAGCCGTAGTATTTTCTATTTCTTCGGCGGAGCGGAATCTACCGAAGTAAAAACAACGCATTCATCCATGGGCTTGCATCCGTGGTTTATGCGTAGGCGGATAAATGGATAACAAGATAAAATGGCCTCACGGCAAGAATTTTGCTTTTACTATTTTTGATGATACAGATAACTCGACTATAGCTAACACAAGAGACGTGTATGCATTTCTTTATGATTGCGGTTTTCTGACTACTAAATCTGTCTGGGTATTCGATAGCACTGAAAAATCGCAGGTTGGTAAGGAATGGACTGCTGGAGATACCTGTGACGACAAAGAATATGTACAATGGCTAAAAGATTTACAAAGCCTCGATTTTGAAATTGGACTTCATAGCGTTAGCACGCATAGATCGCGCAGAGATCGAGTGATCTATGGAATAGAAAGATTCCGTGATATTTTTGGCTATTATCCTCAATCAGCTTCGCAACATCTGGATTATCGCGAAAATGAATCCATGTATTGGGGTAACCGAAGGGTAAGCGGTTTTAATGAATATTTATATAACACCATTACCTTAAATCGTTTCAAGGGAAAATCAAAAGGGCATATTGAGAAGAGTGAATATTTTTGGGGTGATATTTGTAAGCAGCGAATTAAATTTATGCGCAATTTTGTTTTTAGCGACATAAATACTCTTAAAACTTGTCCAGTTATGCCCTATCATGATGACGAGAGACCCTATGTTAATTATTGGTTTGCTTCTTCCGAGGGTCGAGATCTTAAGTCATACATTGAATGCATAAAAGAAAAGAATCAAGACAATTTAGAGGCTAGTGGCGGTGCTTGTATTGTGTACACTCATTTTGCAAGCGGTTTTTTTAACCATGGTAAATTAGATTGTAATTTTAAGTTTCTTATGGAGAGGCTTAGTAAAAAAAATGGCTGGTTTGTGCCGGTTTCGACATTATTAGATTATCTTCTTAGAATAAAAGGCCATCAGGTTATTTCCAATACTGAAAAAAACAGGCTTGAGAGGAAATGGTTATGGCACAAAATAAGGCATGGAACTACGTAATTAGTGATTCATATGGGAATAGAAATCAAACCCTACAGTGAAAATTTTATAGACAAGGTCAGAAGTTTTAACTTACGCTTAAAAAATGGGGGATTACTATTTAGCTTTCCTGTATCGAATATTCCTGAGTGGCTGCCGAAGATAGAAAATCGAAAGATTTATCAGGAATATTTTTTGGCCATAGAAAACAATTCGGAAGTAAGAGGGGCATATATTTTGAAACACCAGGAATTTATACTTAAAGACAAGGCGGTGTCCCTGGCGGATTATCAGCTGCCTATCTCAGAGGGTACGGTTAATAAATCGTATAGTCTTATCGGGGTGCAACTATTAACCAATGCATTGAAGCGGCAACCATTGTTATTTGGCTTGGGTATGGGTAGCTATAAAGAACCATTGCCAAAGATGTTAAAAGCCGCGGGGTGGAGTTTATTTACCGTCCCTTTTTTCTTTAAGGTTTGCCGTCCTTTCAAATTTTTAAAGAATATTAATTTCATAAGAAAGAAAAAAATTATAAATATCTTTTTAGATTTAATTGCGATAACTGGTATGGGTTGGATTATAATAAAATTATTACAGCTTTTATTTGAAAAGATTAATCTTGTAAACAGAAATATTTCCGTAGAAATAATTAATGATTTTTCTATTTGGGCAGATGAAGTTTGGAATGTGTCTAAAGGACAATATCATATGATAGCAGTGCGGGATAGCACCGTGCTTAATATATTGTATCCAAAGGAAAATAATTCATTTATTCGTTTGAAAGTATTGCAGAATAATAAGGTTATCGGTTGGGCGATTGTTTTGGATACTCCGATGATTAATCATAAACAGTTTGGGAATATGCGGGTTGGCTCTATAGTTGATTGTTTGGCCCTTACAGGCGAGGAATTTGAGGTAATTAAGTCCGCGGCTGGTTTTTTAGAAAAAAATGGCGTGGATATAATTGTTTCAAACCAGTTCCATTCGTTTTGGCGCAAAGCTCTCATTAGCAATGGTTTTCTCGAGGGTCCCTCTAATTTTATATTTGCAGCTTCAAGAAAATTAACCGAATTATTATATCCTCTTGGTGCTAACAAGTTTAAATTTCATATCAATAGAGGCGATGGTGATGGGCCGATACACCTTTGAGGCCAAATATCTTGATTTATGGTTAAATATAGCGATAAAAAATTAATTGATATAGGTTAAAAAGTAAATATGCCATTTTTTCTCCTTATAATTTATATAATTGCCGTTTTTATTAGACCTCAGGATTCTATCTCATTTATGCAAGGGTTTCCTCTGGTCAATATTATAACCATACTGAATCTTTTGTTGGTTTTTATGGGGTTTTCGGCCAAGAAATTGAGTATTCCGCGAGCACCAGAAAATACACTTATGTTAGGATTCTTTTTTGCTATATTAATGTCTCACGTAGCAAACACATATTTGGGAGGGTTGATTCTTTCGTTTCAGGAGTTCGGTAAAATTTTAATTTTCTATTTTCTGATAATAATTATTTTAGATTCGGTAAATAAAATTAAAATTGTAAGCTGGCTTATTGTACTTTCATCAGTTTATATGGCAATTAATGGTATAATCCAGTTTTATGGGGGATCTGGCATACCCGGGACAGCTCCTATCAATGATCACGGCGTAATGCGGATAATCGGCTTAGGAATTTTTTCCGACCCCAACGATTTAGCGCTTCTTTTTATTTTTACTTTCCCGTTAGTTTTAGCGTTTATTTTTGAAGGGAGAGGATTTTTTCATGCCACTATGGCTATTGTCTGCGGAATTTCGATTGTCTGGGCATTGTGGCTAACTAACTCAAGAGGAGGATTATTGGCTTTTATCGTAGCCACAATAATGTTTTTTAGGCTTAGATTCAAGGGAATGAAATGGGTTATATTTGCCATGCTAGCTGTGGTTATTGCTGTTGCGTTTTTACCTTCCCGCCTTACCGCTGGTTTTTTTGATAAGTCATCTTATGAGCGCGTTATCTACTGGGGTTACGGTAATTGGGCTTTTAAGTCACATCCGATTTTTGGCGTAGGTTATAATATGCTTTGGCAGTATGCTGCGGATAAAGCTGCACATAATTCTTTTATCCAGTGCTACGCGGAACTAGGAATTTTTGGATATTTATTTTGGATAGGCCTTATTTACATTATTTTATACGGTTTATGGAAATTGAGTCTTTACTATAAATCAAAGGCTTATTATAAAAGTGACCTTTTTTTATTAGGTGAAGCAATATCTGCTGCTTTTTTTGGTTATTTAACTATCAGTTTATTCTTGAGCCGCACATACATTGTACCATTTTTTGTTTTTATTGCATTAGCGGTAAAGGTAAGGTTTGTGGCTACGCAAGGAAAATTCTTAGGTGGAGACCTTCTTCCTGCCTATCAAAACCGTAGGATCCTCGCTATCGGCGTATTAAGTATTCTATTTATGTATATCATGACGCGATTCTTGTTAACGAGGTTTTAAGTGGGTGAGCAGAGGAAAACAATCCTTCACATCGTTAAACTAAATCCGAAGAAGCTAGGCTCATTTGAAGAGTATATTATTGCTTTACATAGAGAGATTCTAAGCAGAGGATTACGTGGCATTATAATATTCGAAAGCGAAGTCCCGCCATCTTTGAGGGATAGATATAATGGCATTGAAATTAAAACATTATCTCAGAAAGAAGGATTTTTTAGTTTTTATTTTAAGCTTTTTAGGTTTATTAAAGAATATAAACCCGATATTGTGCATATTGCTTTCCATCCAATATTTAGCGAAATAAGTTTTTTAGTTTATCTGTTCGGCGCACGGAATATTATTTTTTCTGATCGTATTTCAGGGGAAATTAAACGCAAAAAATTTATTAAAAGGAAATTTTCTTTTATTAAGAATAAATTTATTAATCAATTTATAAGAAAGATTATTTGTGTCTCAGATTATGTGCAAAATCGCGATAGTTTTATTCCAGGCATAGATCGAACAAAGCTAGTTACTATTTTGAATGGGGTTAATCTTAAAAGATTTGATAGTTCAGGCGTTAGCAGACAAGATATTCGTCAACAGTTCAAGATTGGCGAGAGCGCTTTTTTGGTAACTAATATTTCTCATTTGGTTAAAGTAAAAGGCATTGATGTGATAGTCAAGGCTGCCAAAGCCATAAATATTAAATATAAAGACATTATTTTTCTAATCGTTGGCGTAGGTAAAGATGAAGAAAAAATTAAGTCAATGGTAAACGAATTTTCATTGGAAGGAGTTGTTCAGTTCGCTGGGTTAAGGAACGATACAGAAAATATTCTTGCAGCCAGTGATATGTTCGTTTATCCATCGGTATGGCAAGAGGCATGCGGATTCGGTATCATAGAGGCGTTGGCGTGTGGCTTACCGGTGATTACTACACAAGTAGGTGGTACGCCCGAACTTATCATGGATGGGTTTAATGGTTTTTTAATCGAGAGCAACAGTAGTGAGGCCCTTGCGAAAAAAATTGAGTATTTATATCTTAACCGGGATTTTTTAAAAAAAATGGGCGAGTGCGCCAAAAAAGACGCTCGAAAACGATTAGATTTAAACCGCGTTGTTAGTCAAGTAATGGATGTCTATGCGCGGTATTTATAAAATAGCTGTGTTTATCTGTAGTATCCATCTGTGCTCATCCCTGCCTGCCGGTAGGCAGGTGTGATTTTCATCTGTGTTAATCTGTGGTGTGCGATGATCTGTGTAAACGAGGAATAAAATGATAAGAAAGAAGCTACCCGTATCAATTATTGTTCCTTGTAGAAATGAGGCAAAAAATCTAGAAATACTTCTTCCGCAGCTAGAAAGCATAGGAGAAGAGCTTATTGTTGTTGATGGTCACTCTCAGGATAATACTAAAGAGTTGGCAATGCGCTATTCCACAAAATTTGTTTTGGATAACGGTAAAGGTAAGGGGGACGGTATTCGCGTGGGAATTGCTCACGCAACTAAAGATATCTGCGTGTTTTTAGATGCTGATCTTTCGCATGATCCTTTAGATATTCCTAAGATGGTCGAGCCGATTTTAACCGGCAAGGCGGATATAGTGTTAGGCTCGCGTATGCGCGGCGGCGGTGACGAGTTTATTGCTACCCCTCTTATGCTTATTCGACTTTTTGGTAATATGGGCTTGACTTGGTTGATAAATCTTAGATGTAATTCGGCATTGTCAGATAGCCAAAATGGATTTAGAGCAATTAAAACATCTTTATTGAGGTCCATTAAACTTATTTCTAATAGGCATACGATTGAATTAGAGATGATTATGCGAGCCCTTCGTTTTGGTGCTCGTGTCGTAGAAGTACCCGCTCATGAATATCCGCGCAGGTTTGGTGATTCATCTCTTTCGTTAATTGAACAAGGATTTCTTTTTTTATTTGTCTATATTCGTGAGTGTTTTAGGCCGCTTTAATAAATATGTGGTTGATATATAACAGGGGGATGGGGCTATGATTACTTTAGTTATACCATGTTTTAATGAACAAGAAAATCTGCCTTTACTTTATGAAAAAATTATAAAGGCAGCTGAAGAATGGAAGGAGCCGTTTGAGGTGATTATCATTGATGACGGTTCAAATGATTCTACGTGGGAGATACTAAAACAATTTCATACCAAGGATGTCCGGTGGAAAGCTTTGCGATTTTCAAGGAATTTTGGCCATCAAAAAGCCATTTCAGCTGGCTTATTCTATGCTGGTGGCGATTGCGCAGTTATTTTAGATGCGGATTTGCAGGATTCTCCAGGAGAGGTACGTCGTTTTATAGAGAAATGGAAAGAAGGATACGAAGTTATCTATGCGATACGCCTGAAGCGCAAAGAGAATTTTTTTAAAAGAGTAAGTTATAAGATTTTTTATAGAATACTGGGATGCCTGTCTGACATTAAAATTCCTTACGATTCTGGCGATTTTTGCCTTATTGACCGTAAGGTTATAGATGTATTGAATAGTATCCGCGAGCAAGACCGTTTTGTGCGCGGTTTACGTGCGTGGATAGGCTTTCGCCAGGTTGGTATAAAATATGAGCGCAATATACGTCATGCCGGGAAACCAAAATTTACCTTGCGTAAGCTAAAGAACCTTGCCTTTTCCGGAATTTTTTCTTTCTCGATAGTGCCTTTGCAGATTGCTACTTATTTAGGGCTAATTATCTGCGCTACTACTTTTTTATTAGCTATCTTTTATTTTTTTAAGCATTTTTCAGTACAGCCACATTATATTTTGATAATTGCTTTTTTTCTGGGTGGCGCCCAATTGCTTTGCTTGGGTGTTCTGGGCGAGTATATAGGCCGTATATATAACGAAGTAAGAAACCGGCCATTATGGATAATTAGAGATACGCTGGGTATCAATATAAAAAAGCACTTTAACAGCTTATGAAAATTCGAATAAATAATTTTATTACGTGGCGTAAGTCATTTTTTGTTTTTGGAATATTTTTGATTTTTACAGCTATATTCCTTCCAGTAGATTATTTAGTAAATAACGCAATTTCTCCGCAGATTGCCCAAGAGATAAAAAATCAAGGTATTCCCGGCCGTATGTTAGCATTACAGAATCAATTTAGATTGGGGTTATTATTTTTACGTATTGCTTCTGTTTTGCTTGGTGGATGGTTGTTAGTTTTAGCCCGTTTCTGGAATTATTTAAAAAAATGGTCATTCGAGACGCTGATAAAAAAGCGCAAAGCTGACTATTTTGATTCTGATAGTATAGACCTAAGGAAAGAAATTATATTTCCAGGTATTTGTTTTATCTTAGTAATAATAATTTCTGTACCCATACTTTATAAAGGATTTGATCATTGTGAACTTACTAATTATTTAATGTTAGCTAAGAGAGGTCCGTTGGTTAGCATGGCTTGTCAAAATATGGAGTCTCGTGCCGGTCATCCTGGTTTTACAGTGGTAGAAAGTATTTTTGTAAAAATTTTAGGGGGTTCAGAAGCTACCGCGAGATTACCGGCTCTTATCTTTGGAGCCTTTGTTATGTTTCCGGTATATTTCATTGCTCGCAAGTATGGCCCGATTTCTTTTGCGAATTTAGTTTGTTTAGGACTAGCGGCAAACGGATTTTACCTTTTTTATAATACTTATGCCAGGGGCTACGCTTTTGCGTTAGCAGCGTATATGTTTTGTGTTGCTATAGTGCTTTCGATACGTTTACATCCAAACTGGAATAAATGGGTGTGGCTAGGTGTTTTTACTATTATTGCCTGTTATTCTCACCAAGGATCAGCGCTGTATCTTAGCTGCTTAATTTTTTTCCTTTTAATTGAACGATACAAAATGGGTGGCATGAAATTTTTGGTGCAGCCGGCCATTACGTTAGGAACAGTTATTTTGATTCTATTTTTTCTCTATTCCGTAGCAATTCCTAGTGATTTAAAATATTTAAAAGAATTTTCAGTAACCAACTATTATCAATCTTACCATATTAACCCGCGTTTGCTTAAAGTTATGGTTGAATCTTGGTCCTGGTTGCGAGGCATGGTTTTTGTAGGGTGGATTCAGTTTAGTTTATCTACGATAGGAATGGTTTGGCTACTCCGCCGTCGCTTTTGGACTACGATATACTTAGTTGGCCCTGCTGTTATTGGTATTACAATAATCTGGTCACGGGAATTATATGTTTTTACCCGATATTTTTTGCATTTCTTACCGGTATATGTTTTACTCAGTGTTTTTCCTTTATGGCGAATTCCCACAAATATTTTAAAAATAAATCGTAGGGTAGCAGAAATATCTCTTGGGCTATTGCTGGTAATTTTTATGACAATATCATTATATCGTATATATGCAATGGAGCGCTGTGGGGTGCGGGCTGCAGTTAGTGATGCGCGTAAGCTAATGAGTGCGAATGATCGGGTTATGGCAATCCTCGATGGATATATTACGGTTAGATATTACTATCCGGAAGTAGTTAATGGATATCGTCACACAAATTTTTGGAAGGAAATTAATAGCGAACAGCCCCCAGAATTTATTATCAATGTTCCTTATGTTGAGTTTGATATTCCTGGCGGGACTACTGCTATTTTAAAAAAGTATAATCTGGTAAAAAAATATCCGAGTTGGCTTGATGTCGATGACGATCAGGATTCAATATATCTATATAAATTAAAAATGAAAAATGAAAAACAAAGAATTAATAATTAAGCAAAAAGGCTTTTTAAGCCACGAGCAACTAACTGAATGTATCTTATTTAGCTTAGTTGCAATGATTATCCGTTTAATTTATGTTGCAATGATTACTGCAAAATATGGAGCTGGCCAGCATAGCGATTTTTTGTATATGCACCAGTTAGCCCAATCGCTTGCGCAAGGCCTGGGTTTTACTATTGATGGAGTATGGATTTTTAACCAATCACCAGGGTATCCTGTCTTTGTGAGTATTTTTTATAAAATAATAGACGCGAAATTAATGATTGCGTTTGCGCTCAACATAGTCCTTGGAGCGTTGAGCGTGGCATTGCTTTATATCCTGGCAATATATATGTTTTCAATATTCAAGCCAGCAAAAGATTCGTATTTTGGAATAGAGGAATCAATTGCTCGTTGTTCTTGTGCGCTTGCTATTATTTACCCTGATAGCCTCCTATATTGCGCCTATTTTGCTGCCGAGAATCTTTTAATTCCGTTAATTATCTTATTCGTTATTTTTGTTATTAGAGATTGGAGAACTGAATGGTTGGCTGGTATATTTATAGGGGCGGTTGGAGTTATAATGGCTCAAACCAAAGCATATACGCTTGTATTATGCTTATTTGCACCTTTAATATGGAAGATTCGTGGCCAGCGCGTTATATACCGTAGTTTAATAGCGATAATTACCGCAGTAGTTATTTTAGCGCCCTGGGCATATCTTAATTATAAAGCTTCCGGAGGAAGAATTGTTCCTTTTGGTGCATCATTTGGAACAACTTTCTTAGACGGCAACAATCTCCGCGCCAGTGGTAAGCCGACAAATCTTTATTGTTTGCCTGAGAAAGTCGAGATTGGCCGTGATGAAATTGAGCTTAATCGATTAAGGCTAAATAAAGCTTTATCATATATTAATGCTAATCCCGGATGGTTTGCGAAACTGACGCTTAAGAAATTTTTATTATCTTTTTCTCCGGTGCGGGATTATTTATTTCAAAATAATAATGAAGAACGCCTATTTGCCCCGCTAGTAAGCCGTTGGGTTCCCACTATTTTTAATACAATATTGCTGTTTGGAATAATAGTTGGGATTATATTTACGTACAAAAAAAAAGAAATTTTTATCGTTGGTTTTTGCTTACTATTGTCTGCCCTTTTAATCCAATTAGTTTTTTTTGCTTATCCGCGCTATAGATTTCCTTTCTTATTCGCCCTAATTCCTTTCTCGGCCCTTGGCTATATTATGCTTGTAAGTTTACTGCGTAGCAAACCTCTATTTAAAAATAGCAATCATAAAAAAATAGATTTTTCAAAATATTATAATAGTAAATTTTCTAACTTATTATTTCGCTGGATAGATTGGCAAAAAATAACTTTGCTTAAAAGGATTATATCAATTTATAAACCTAAGATTATTGTTGAGTTAGGATCAGGTACTGGGCTTATATCTTCTAAATTGCCAGCAAAAATTTTCTGTCTTGAACTTAATCCTGAGCTTGCAAAATTATCTAAAAAAAACGGTATTGTTAGCTGTCAGGCTGATTTAGAAGGTAGGTTGCCGCTGCGCTCTTCTTCTGCAGAAATGGTTTTCCTGGTTGATAGCATCGAGCACGTTCAAAACCGAGATTTGCTATTTGATGAACTTAAGCGGATACTTAAGCCGCAAGGACTGCTTATTATATTTACTCCACCGTATGATTCATTACGTTGGATATTTGCTGAAAAGATACACTTTGCACTTTTACGTAACCCAGCCGGACATGCTTCTCCCTACACGGAAGAATCTTTACGTTATTTTCTCTCAAAAGGGTTTGAGCAGATAGATATTCGCCGTCTGAATTTTAATTTGACTATGTGCGCTATGGCGCGCAAAACAGTATAAACTAAATGCTTGAAGGTGGAAAAGATTAACGTCTTACATGTAGTGCAAACGCTTGATGTCGGCGGGCTTGAGCGAGTCGTCGTTGATTCCTTTAAATATTACGACAGAAACAAGTTTAATTTTACTGTTTGTTGTTTGAGTGAAGAAGGCATATTGGCAGGAGAATTAAAAAGATTGCGCATGGAACCGGTTTTTTTAAACAAGCGAAATGGTCTTGATTTTAGCATAAGCTGCAGAATAATGCAGCTAATTAAAAAAAATGACATTAATATTCTTCACACCCATAATCAACGGCCTTTGTTTTACGGGGCCATTGCTGCAAGGACGAGTGATTTATTGGCCTATGTGCATACTAGACACGGCCGAAATGATCCGGATAGTTTTAAAAATGTTCTTATAAACAAATTCTTTAGCTCTTTCGCCGACAGGGTTGTGTGTGTTTCTCGGGATATCTATGAAATCGCGCGCAAGAAAGAGGGTTTGCCATTGAGTAAGATCGAAGTAATAAGAAATGGCATTGATATAAGTAAATTTGCGTCAATAAAGACAAAAGATAAGTTGCTACTTGCGAAATTGGGAATTAAAGAAGGTTCGTTTGTAATTGGTACCGTGGGTAGGCTCTCGCGGATCAAGAATCACACCTTGTTGATAGATGCTTTCAAGAATTTATCTGCAAAATATTCTAGGGCTATTCTTTTGGTGGTAGGAGACGGCCCCGAAGCACCAAGATTAAAAAAAATTGTCCAAGAGTATGGTTTAACCGAAAAAATTTTATTTTTGGGAGAACAAACTGATGTGTCTGCGTCGCTCGGTTTATTTGATATTTTTGTTTTACCTTCATTATCCGAAGGTATTTCTTTGGTGTTGATTGAAGCTATGGCTGCTGGTTTGCCTATAGTTGCTACCAACGTAGGCGGTAATTCAGAAGTTATTAGTGACGGTGAGAACGGTTTCCTTGTTTCTTCAGGTGATACAGCGGCTTTAAGTAATGCCATAGCGCGATTACTAGAGGATGAGGGTTTACGACGGCGCCTTTCGGACGCCAACCGTCATAAAGCGACACAAGAGTTTAATATCCAGGTAATGTGTAAAAAATACGAAGAGTTATATACTGCATTAGCGGGGAATTAGATGAGGGGTCGAATTGATTGACCCCTCATCCTGAGCGTAGCGAAGGATCTCTAACGGTGAGTAAAGATAAACATCAAGCCGGATATGTATACATCCTAACAAATAGAGGGAATTCGGTTTTGTATACTGGGGCCACAACCAATTTGCTTAAAAGAGTTTTCCAGCACAGACAGAGATATCTATCTGGATTCACAAAGCGATATAATTTAAGCAAGTTGGCATATTACGAGGTCTTTATTGATATGGTCAGCGCTCGCGTAAGAGAGCGCAAGATAAAAGGCTGGAAGCGAGGGAGGAAGATAAGTTTAATAGAATCGATGAATCCGATGTGGGAAGATCTCTATAATGGATTAGTAAGAGATCCTTCGTCCTTGCGGACTCAGGATGACCCCTTGCTTATTGAAAAAACACCCTAAGGGTTCAATTATATGAGTTTTATTATTCTTTTATTAATCTTTTTATTTTTATTTTTTCTCACAACTATAATTCTGAAAAAGAAAATGCAATATTGGTTTTTTTCTTACGCTAAAACATTTTTTATCAAAAAAAATAGCACCAATAAACAAAAACCTACAGATATAATATTTTGTCTGGTAGATCATTTTGAGCCAAGTTTTAGAACTAAAGAGGTTACAGTGCAAAAAAGTAGAGTGGACCGATGGTTAGAAGAATTTCCTCTTTTTTCTGTAACACATCGTGATGGCGATGGTTGTATGCCCAAGCACACTTGGTTTTTCTCGCCGCATGAAGACACCGAAGATCATCTTGAGCGTCTGACTGGTCTTTGTAAACAAGGCTATGGAGAAATAGAATTACATATGCATCACGACCGTATTTTACCTTTTCCCGATACATCGGAGACTTTCGAGAGAAAAATCAGGGAAGCCACCGATAGGTACGCGTTGTTAGGCTTATTCGGAAAAGATAACCGTGATGATAAGCGTAAATTTGGTTTTGTCCACGGCGATTGGGCGCTAGATAATTCAAGAGGAGGAAAATTTTGCGGTATCAATAATGAGTTGCAAATTTTAGCAAAATGTGGATGCTACGCTGATTTTACCTTTCCTTCTATTTGTGAATCGCAGCCGCAAAAAATTAATTCTATATATTATGCTTTCGACGATCCGCGGAGGCCAAAATCCTACGATAGGGGTATTTCGGTAAAGGTTGGGAAGAAAAAATGTGGTGATTTAATGATTATTCAAGGTCCTTTGGGTTTGCATTCAAAGCCCTACAGGCGCTGGCCGTTTATCGCTATAGAGTCTGCTAATATCTCTTTGACTGATTTACCTTATCCATCAAGGGTCGATTTTTGGGCCAAAACCGGGATAGGAGTGGAAGATAAACAAGAATGGATATTCATAAAAGTGCATACCCATGGTGCGTATGAGCCTAATGCTGATGTGCTTTTGGGTGAGCATATGCATACAATGCATTCTTATTTAGAAAGCAAATATAACGATGGAATAAATTTCAGATTGCATTATGTTACCGCGCGAGAGCTTTATAATATTGTTAAAGCAGCAGAGAGCGGAGAAATAGGAAATCCTAGCCAGTTTAGAGATTACTATATTGACAAGCCGCCGTTGTAGTTTTTCAGTGTTTCGATAACGGCTAGGGTTAGGAAGCCCGTATCGGTTAGCGGTAACGGTTACGTGGGAATATATTATGAGGGTTTTGTTTCTATCCAATCTTTATCCGAATACGCTTGAGCCGACGCGGGCAACGTTTAATAGGCAGAAGATAGCTGCATTGAGTAAACATTGCGAAATAACCGTGGTGGCGCCCATATTATGGTTTCCTTTTAAATTCCTATTAAATAAAAAAGAAGCCGCAATTCCTTTTGAAGAAAATATTGATGGCCTAAAGGTGTATCACCCTAAAGTTTTTTATTTCCCAAAATTTTTTCGGTTTCTATATGGTTTTTTTTACTATACAAGTATTGTCGGTTTTGTAATGCGTTTACGTAATAATTTTAGCTTTGATATAATCTTTTCTAGCTGGGTGTATCCGGATGGATATTGCGCAATGCGATTGGCTAAAAAATTTAGAATTCCCTATATGGTTGAAGCGCTTGGTTCAGACATAAATATTTATACAAAAACGACATTACGCAGAATTATTATCAAACAAATTCTGCGTCGTGCTACAAAAATAATCACTGTTAGTAAAGATCTTAAGCGAAAAATAATGCAATCTAATATTCCAGAGCAGGCAATATCAATCGTATATGCCGGTATAAATCACAAAACATTTTATCCCATGGATAAGACATTAGCCAGAAAGCAGGTTAATGTCAGCGCCGGTAAAGTCGTCATATTTGTCGGAAATCTGGTAAAAATAAAAGGAATCGAATATTTATTGAAAGCGATACCTCTGTCTAAAAATAAAGACTGGAAACTTTATATCATCGGTGAGGGTGAGTTGAGAGGGCGTTTTCAAAAAGTCATTGCTGAACTTGGTTTGGAGGAGCGTGTATTTATGCCTGGCATGGTAGCGCACGATAAACTTTGCCTATGGCTTAATGTATCTGATATGCTATGCCTTCCTAGTTTTACCGAAGGAGTGCCTAACGTGGTTCTGGAAGCGATGGCGTGCGGCCTTCCGGTGGTCGCCAGCCGCCTACCCGGAATTATTGAAGTCACGGATGATCTAACCGCTATTTTAAGTGAACCCGGTAATTCTTGTCAACTTGCAAGTAATATTGATGCGGCGTTGGTAAGAACCTGGGATAGAGACTATATTCATAGAAAAAGTTTAGATTTTGACTGGGATGTGACAGCGCAAGAGTTGTTTAAAAATATACAAATATGTGTGGCATAGTAGGGTTTATTAATTCGAAGAGATTGGCTTCTGTCGAGGCGGTAGGAATACTTCAAAAAATGGCCGATGAGATCAATTATCGCGGTCCTGATGATGATGGTTATTTTGCCGATGCTACTATGTGCCTAGGGATGAAGCGGCTATCTATTATTGATTTAAAAAGCGGCCATCAGCCGATGTTTACAGATAGCGGCAGTATTGTCATAGTTTATAATGGCGAGGTATATAATTTTAAGGAACTACGTGTCGAGCTTGAGGCAAAGGGAACATGTTTTAGAACGACGAGCGATACAGAAGTGGTCTTAAAGATGTATGAGCATTACGGAATAGATTCATTTACGAGATTGAACGGTATGTTTGCTCTTGCTGTGTATGATAAACTTAGTCAAAAACTTGTACTTTGCCGTGATCCAATAGGCATAAAGCCACTCTATTACTTTTGGGATGGTTATTCTTTTATGTTTGCCTCAGAAATAAAAGCGATACTTAAACATCCCATGGCGGCGTCAAGAAAGGTGAATTTATCCGCAGTGTGGGATTACCTTACTTATGAGTATGTGCCTGCTCCAAAGACGATATTTGATAATATCTATAAGCTCTTGCCTGGACATTTCATTGAAATTAATTTGAAGGATTTAGCGTTTAACGTTGTAAAGTATTGGGATTTTCCGTTAACACACAATGATAATATAAGTGAAGAGGAATGTAATGAGCGTTTCGGTTCTCTTTTTGTAGATGCAGTAAATCGCCAAATGGTTGCGGATGTTCCGGTGGGTATTTTCTTAAGTGGCGGCTTAGACTCAAGTGCGGTGACGCTTGTTGCGTCCCAGTTGAGCGCTACACGTATAAAAACTTTTTGCGTGGGATTCGAAGAAGGCACGCTTACCGATGAAGCTGCATACGCTCGGGAGGTGGCAGGTTTTTTGGGAACGGATCATAAGGAGTTCATTGCTAACTCAAAAGAATTTTTTAAATTCATTCCGGAATTTGTTTACCTGATGGACGAACCAAACGCGGATATGGCGACTATAGGCAAATACTTTGCTTGTAAGCTTGCCTCCGAACACGTTAAGGTGGTTTTGTCTGGTGACGGTGGCGATGAGATGCTTTGCGGTTACCGGTTCAATGAGGCAATGCAGCGTATGAGAGAACAGGAGTGTTTACAGAAATTACCACGAAAGTTGGTTAAAGATTCCCCTTTATCGCTATTTAAGCTTATGGGGAGAGAAGATTTATACAGGCGTTGGGAAAGAATGTTTATTCCTTTAAGACAAAGAGGACAATTTGCTTTACCTAGCATGACAAAGCGGTTTACTGAGAACGATAAAAAAGAACTTTTTAAAGAAATACCAAGTGGGGTTCGAGATAGTTTAAAAATTCTTTCTGAAGATTTCAAAAAAGCCGAAACCTTAGATCCGCTTACACAGATTCAGTATGCTTGGAGTAAGCAGTGGTTGGCAGAGCATTTATTAATGGAAGCGGACAGAATGAGCATGGCCGTATCATTAGAATTAAGGGTTCCTTTTTTAGATGTTGAGCTAGTAAAATTTCTATTTTCTGTTCCCGATAAATTGAAGGTGCGTAAAGTTAAGGGCAGATATCAGACAAAATATTTATTACGACAATTTCTTAAGGGGCGTGTGCCTCGTTCAGTGCTTACGCGGCCAAAAAGAGGCTTCCAGGTGCCGAATATTCGGTTTGTCCGAAACGATTTGGCAAGTCATATTTCGGATGTTCTTCTTGATTCTGATTCCCGAGTTGCCGCGTTAATGAATAGAGACGTGGTTATGCAATGGATAAAACGTTCATATTCTGACGCGTATGGTATGGCGTATCAAAAGGTATGGATATTATATATTCTTGAGATATGGTTGCGTCAGTGGTGCCAATGACATGATGAGTGAGCCAAAGTATACTGATAATTTCTATCAAGACCTGATTAATAGTTCTCATAAGTCTGCCGCTAAGATTGTTCCTCTAGTTATGGATTTAGTTGCGCCAAAGTCGGTTGTCGATGTGGGATGTGGGGTTGGAGTGTGGTTATCTATCTTTCGCAAACATGGCGTGGAAGACTTTTTGGGTATAGATGGCTCATGGGTTAATAAAAAGTACCTCCAGATTCCCGCCGACAGGTTTTTAGCTCACGATTTAAGGTTACCTCTCACAGTTAACAGAAGATTTGACCTGGTGGTGTCCCTGGAGGCTGCAGAACACGTACCGTCAGAATGTGCCGAAATTTTTATTAACAGCCTTGTTAGTTTTGGGCCAGTTGTTCTTTTCTCTGCGGCAATTCCCTCGCAGGGAGGCATAGGTCACATTAATGAACAATGGCCTGATTATTGGGCGAAATACTTTCGTATAAAGGGGTATGTCGTTGTTGATTATTTACGAGGGGCAATTTGGAATGAGAAGGTTTCGCCGATATACGCTCAAAATATTTTACTCTTTATTGATGAGAAATATCTTAAGGGTCAGCCGGCTTTAGCGGAAGCGTATAAGAAAACAGATGTTGCAACTTTGTGCCGTGTGCATCCGGAATTTTATGCATATCGAATTAATCCCGAAAACATGTCGTTACGAGAATTATTGCACGCTTTTCCTGCTGTCTTAAGAGAGTATATAGTGCGTAAACTAAAAAGATGAAATATTCTTCCTTGGTTTCGGCGATACAGTATTACGGCTATCCATTCCCCAATCATTTCGGCAAATGGTGGTTGCATGCGCGATTGCGTAAAGTTTTTAAGATTACGATTAACGAGGATATGGTGGTTGAGCGTGGTGGTTTACGTTGGATTCTTAATCCTTCTGATTATGTCCAATCCGAACTTTTTTGGTTGGGGTTGAGGGATAGATGGAATAGCTATCATGTAAAAAATATTATTAAACCGGCAAATACTATTTTAGATATTGGTGCTAATTTTGGTTATTATTCTATCATTTGTGCATCTTCTTTGAAAGGGAACTGCCGAGTTTATGCTTTCGAGCCCAATTCACCTTCGTTTAATCGTCTGAAGAAGAACATTGAGCTCAACTCTCTGGAGGGTTCTGTTACGGCCGCATGTGTGTAGGTTTTGCAAATACCAACTCAACAGCATATATATCTGAGCCAGTTGGTAATAGCGGAGCGGCAATCATTGTTAATAAGAAAGGAGATAGAAGTGTTACGCTTTATAGGCTGGATGATTTTTGTTGCGATAGGAAAATCGATAAGATAGATTTTTTGAAAATTGATGTTGAAGGTTTTGAGCGATATGTTTTAGAGGGAGGGAAAGAAACATTAAAAAAATCCAGACCGGTGATGTTAATTGAATTAAATCCTGTCGCATTGGCAAAAAATAGCCAGTCGGTCCTTGAGCTCGTTGAGTTTATAAAACATAATGGATATGTATTATATGAGGTAATGAGGACAAAACTTAAATTACTCACGCATCTGCCCGGCGGTGAAGATCATATAGATGCGTTTTGTTTTCCCAGGGAAAAGATAGAGCCATTTAAAAAAGAAGGTGTAATATGAAAAACAAAACTTTTGTGCAGAAAGTGAAAAATGGTCAGCCGCCGTTTTATTCTCTTATTAAATCTGCAGTTTTATTTATTTTAAACTTCAGGATTCCTTTGTTCTGGCCGCTGACATGGTTTTATAGAGCATTGTATTTCTTTCATGTCTTTCTGAGAGAGTCCGTGGTAGTTCTCTTAAAAATAATTTATTTTGAGCCAATGATTCGGGCTGTATGTGTCAAGGTTGGTCGAAACTTACGTTTAGAAAAGTTGCCGTATATAGTGGGCAATGGTTCAATTGAACTTGGCGATAATGTACGTATCTCCGGCCGTATAGACATCGGTTTTAATAATCGTTTTGGGCACACGCCTCAATTTATCGTAGGAAACAATGTTTTTATCGGGTGCCTCTGTGGTTTTGCTGCAGCAAAGAAAATAGAAATTGGTAATAACTGCTATCTTGCTTCAGGGGTTAAGATTTTTGATAATGACGGGCATCCTTTAGATCCCCAAAAGAGAAGACAGGGTGAACCCGTATCTATTGAAGACGTACAATCGGTAAAGTTATGCGATAATGTTTGGGTTGGAACAGGAGGGGTTATTCTAAAAGGAGTTACTATAGGAGAGAATTCAGTTGTAGGTGCCGGTTCCATTATCACTAAAGATGTCCCGGCAAATACTATCGTTGCTGGTAACCCCGCAAGAATCATAAAGGTAATTAACCAAGATGCTTCGTAATAGAAATATAATATACTTTTCAAATGATTGGAATACGGATCACAAGGTAAGCAGCCATCATATTGCTAAAGAACTTCTAAAGAATAACAGGCTTATTTATGTAGAGACAGGAGGAATGCGTAAACCGAAGGCTTCTTCAAGAGACTTGAGACGCATATTTTTTCGATTAGTTTCTTGGTTACGAGGAATTCAAAAAATAGACGATAACCTATACATTTACCCGCTTATTATTTTTCCTTTTCATCAAAAATTGGCTCGCAGCCTAAATATATATTTGAATGTTTTTATCTTGCGTAGAGCTATTAAGAAGTATAAATTTAAAGACCCAATTCTTTGGTTTGTAACCCCACATGTTTCTTATCTCGCCAATTACCTTCCTAAAAAATTTACGGTATATTATTCAACAGATAATGTTTCTCTGGCGCCAGGGGTTGATCAAAAGGCTATTGAATGCTTGGAAAATGATTTATTGCATAAAGCTGATGTGGTTTTTGGTACCTCAGAATATTTATGTGATAGGTTAAGAAAAAAGAATATCAATCATCATATTTTTTATTCTCCCCAGGCAGTTAATGTAGAACATTTTTCCAGCGTTCAAAAAAATAATACTTCTCTTGCCGAGGAGATTAAAAATTTGAAGAAACCCGTAATTGGCTATATCGGGCTGATAGAAGAATGGATTGATTTAGATTTAATTGGGTATATTGCGAAATCGCGGCCAGAATGGTCAATAGCGCTAATTGGTAGAGTAGCTGTTTCTGTAGAAAATCTTAAGCGATTTGCCAATATAAAATTTCTCGGAATTAAACAATACGAAGATTTACCTTCTTATTTAAAAGGATTTGATGTTTGTATTTCGCCGTTTAAGATTAATGAATTCACCAAAGGGGTCAACCCGATCAAGATAAAAGAATATTTGGCTTCAGGAAAGCCGGTAGTTTCAACACACCTTCCGGAGATGGAGAGGTTTAAAGATTTTATTGAGATAGCAGATTCATATGAAGACTTTGTTCAAAAGATTGACCAATTTTTAAGCTATGATGATAGTGGTAAAATTACCAAAAGGATGGAATCGGTAAAAAATGATAACTGGCAGAATCGGGCAGAAAAGATTTCAGAAATTATTGAAGAAATAGAGAGACTTACTATAAACAGACAATATTTATCAAAAGATTCCAGTGATTAGATTTAGATTGCAGTGATTAAAAATCACCGTAATCATCCCATAATCGCTGTAATCATTTTATAAGAGGGGGCTAAATGTCAATTAAAGTTATTAACGTCGTAGGCACAAGGCCAAATTATATGAAAATGGCTCCTTTGATAGAGGAGATGAAGAAATACCCTCGCGATTTTTCCCCCCTTCTGGTTCATACTGGTCAGCATTACGATAAAGAAATGTGTCATCTATTTTTCGATGATTTAAAAATGGCCCAGCCGGATATAAATTTAGAAGTTGGTTCAGGTAGCCATGCGCAGCAAACTGCAGCTATTATGGTGAAATTTGAGAGGGTTCTAATGAGCTACAAGCCGGATTTAGTTATGGTGGTTGGCGATGTGAATTCAGCTTTTGCCTGTGCGCTCGTAGCAAGGAAAATGCGCATAAAAGTTGCACACGTAGAAGCAGGATTGAGAAGCTTTGACGAACGAATGCCTGAGGAAATAAACCGGCGCATGATTGACGCCATGTCTGAATACTTATTTACTACCTCCGATGATGATAATCGAAATCTGCTAAATGAGGCAATTCCCAGAAAAAAAATATATTTTGTCGGAAATATCATGATTCAGACTCTTCTTAAATTTAAAGAGTTAGCTCAAAAAAGGAAAATTCTACAAGATTTTAAACTTAAACCCAAAGAATTTGCGTTAGTAACTATGCATAGGCCGGAAAATGTCGATCAAGAATCAACATTTTTGCCTATACTTAAAGCTTTGCGCAAAATTTCTAAAAAATTGCCTATTATATTTCCGGCGCATCCCCGTACAATAGAGAAAATTAAGGTTTTAAAAATAGAAAGATGTTTTCAAGAGATAAAAGAATATAATATTAATAATCCAAGAGGCATTTTTATTTTGCCTCCCTTGGGATATCTTGATTTTGTCAATTTAATGTCGAATTGCCGGTTTATTTTAACTGATTCCGGCGGGATACAGGAAGAGGCAACGCTGCTTAGGGTTCCTTGTTTTACGCTTCGAGATAATACTGAAAGGCCCATTACTATTCGATGCGGAGGTAATATACTTGTCGGCACAAAAGAGCAGCGCATTGTCCAGATTGTAAGCAAGGCTATGGGGAAAGGCTGGCGTAAGGTCAAACTTCCTAAATATTGGGATAACCAGGTGGCAAAGAGAATAGTAAGTATTTTGAGGCAAGAATTAACATAAGGGTTTTATCGGGGATGAGCTGAAATGGATAGTATATTTAAGAAAAAATTAAAAAAAGTAGCCAAAACTTTGATTGTTCCTTTTGAAAAAGCTTTCGGCGGGCTTTTGCATGATAAGCGCTTTCTTACGCTTTATATGGACTTAAACAATAAATGTAATTTAAAATGTACGATGTGCCACTTCAACGCCAATTTAGATAACGAACCCGTAGTGATTATGAGTTTAGAGTTATTTGAAAAAATCGCTAAAGAAGTTTTCCCTAAAACACGCAGGCTTCATTTATCCTGTTCCGCCGAACCCCTGATAATCCCAGATTTTTTTAAGTATCTTAAGATCGTAAGCAAATATTCTATTCCCCATACTAAGATTTCTACTAATGGTTTGCTTCTTACTGAAGGAATGAGTTTAGCCATTATAGAGGCGAACATTACCCAGGTAGGAGTATCAATAGATGGGGCAACTAAGGAAACCTATGAAAAAGTGAGAAAGGGCAGTAATTTTGAGAAAGTAATAGAAAATATTGTTTTGCTGCAGAGCCTTAAAAGAAAGCTAAAAAAGAATAAGCCTTTGCTTACCTTTAGCTTTACTCTTATGCGTTCAAACATTCATGAATTACTCCAGTTTGTAAGATTGGCTAAAAAATTAGAAGCTGACCTTATTCAGGTAACTCATTTAATTCCTTTTAAAAGTTTAGATATTATGAGCGAATCTCTTGTAAATTATAAAAAGGAAACTAATGAAATTTTAAATGAAGCAGAGTCTCTCGCAAAAAGCATCAAAATCGCTCTTGAACTGCCTTCCAGGTTTAGTTTAAATAAAGCAAAGGATACACAACTTTTATTTAACAAGCCTGATTGTCGAGTGCTTTATAATTCGATGTATATAATTTCCGACGGCCGAGTTGTCCCTTGCACGTGGTTTTCTTTGAAAGAATATTGCGTGGGTGATTTTAAAAAAGAGAATTTTCAAGAAATATGGAATGGCGAAGTTTATGGGAGGCTTCGCAGGCAATGGCGCAATAGAACATATCCTGAATACTGTCGGAATTGCCCTGTTTGGGGCAGCGAGAGTATTGATAATTATGTTTTTCAGGAGAAAGAGAGGAAAGACGTTCTTAATATTTCTTCGGTTGGCGTTTAGTAATGTCGGGTGCAAGATAGGCTAAATTATTAACAACATAAATTCGAAAACGAAAGAAGAAATAAGTGATTTAAATGGCTAAAGAGATAAAGTCGGAAGGTCTGGAATATATATCTCATAAAGGGAAATTAATTTGCATTATTGTAAGAAATTCTTACTGTAATAATAAAGTTATTTTTTTTACCCCCCAGAGTTTTTCGCAGCAACTTGGTTTTTTGCCCCACAAAAAAGGCGATTTCATTAAGCCGCATAAACATAAGCTTCACAAAAGGGAGATCTTCTACACCCAGGAAGTTTTGTGGGTTAAAAAGGGCAAAGTCAGAGTTGATTTATATAGCGAAGAAGAGAAATTCTTATGTTCGGAAGTCTTAATAAAAGGGGAAATAATTCTTCTTTGCGGCGGTGGGCATGGTGTCGAAGTTCTTGAGGATTCAGTGATGATTGAAGTAAAGCAGGGGCCCTACAAAGGGCCGGAAGATAAGCAATTTCTTAGGTAAAAATAATGAAAACGATACCGGTAAGCGAACCGCTGATACTGGGGAAAGAGCTTAAGTATGCGCAACAGGCAATTGAATCAGGCTGGATTTCTTCTGAGGGAGAATTTATAAATAGATTTGAAAAAGATTTTGCGCAATATATTGGGAAAAAATATGCTGTTGCGGTAAATAATGGCACTAATGCTCTCATCTTGGCCTTACGGGTATTAGACCTTCCTAAGGAAAGCGAAGTAATTATCCCTACCTTTACTATAATTTCATGTGCGCTTTCTTGCATATATAATAACTTAATTCCAGTATTTATAGATTGCGATAAAAGAACGCAGACCATGGACGTTTCTAAGATTGAAGAGAGGATAAGCAAAAAGACCAAAGCAATAATGCCGGTACATATATACGGCCATCCGGCTGATATGAATATGGTTTTAAAGGTTGCTAAAAAACATAACCTTTGTGTAATTGAGGATTTCGCTGAGGCCATTGGTTCGTTATATAAAGGCAGAAAATGTGGTAGCTTCGGAGACATAAATTGCACAAGTTTTTACGGTAATAAGCTTATCACGACAGGCGAAGGCGGAATGTGTTTAACCGATAACAAAATCTTTGCGGAGAAACTGAGGAGATTGCGCAATTTAGGTTTTATCCCCCAAGAGAGGTTCGTTCACTATGATTTGGGCTTTAATTTTAGGATAACGAATGTCCAGTCCGCCATAGGTTGCGCTCAGTTAGAGAGAATAGAGGAGCATGTTAAAAGGAAAGTATGGATAGCCAACACATACAACCGGGCATTAAACAAATTGCAGCAAAAAGGCTTTATAAGCTTACCTGTCGAAGAAACTTGGGCTAAAAATACTTATTGGATGTATACGATAGTATTGAATGAAAAATTTGGAGTAAAAGCAAAAGAAGTGATAGGGAAATTGAGGAAGAAAAATATTCAGGCAAGGCCATTCTTTTATCCTTTACATCTTCAGCCTGCTTTTAAGAAATTGCCTTGGTATAAAAAAGAAAATCTTCCGGTAAGTGAGAAATTATATGAATATGGTTTTTATCTTCCTTCGGGATTAACCCTCAAAAAAGAAGATATAGGAAGGGTTTCGTTTGCCCTAGAAGAGGTTTTACATGGTTTTTGCAAGTGAATACGCTTTGGTTTACGATACCCTTTATCGCGACAAAGATTACAAAAAAGAAAGTGAGTTTATTGAAAATATTTTTAGAAAGCTTAAGCTTACTCCAAAAACCATCCTTGACCTTGGTTGCGGAACGGCAAGCCATGCGATTTCTTTAGCCAGAAGAGGTTATGAGGTAGTTGGCGTGGATAAATCCGCGCAAATGCTTAAAATTGCGAAAGAAAAAGCAAAAAAGGCTAGAGTTTCTATTGAGTTCATTAAAGAAGATATAACAAAATTAAACTTACAGAAAAAATTCGATGCAATAGTCGCTATGTTCGCTGTCGTTGGTTATCAAGCGACCGATTCCGCATTAAAAAAAACATTCGATACGGCGCATAAACATCTTGTCCCTGGCGGTATATTTATATTTGATTGTTGGTATGGCCCGGCTGTTTTAACGGATAAACCTCGCGAATGCATTAAGGAAATTGTTACCGCTAACGGAGAAAAGATAGTCAGATTTACTACCCCTGAGTTTGAAATCTTAAGAAATATCGTAAAAGTTAATTTTAAAGTGCAAAGATTCAAAGGGGCTAAAATTATAGCGGAAACAAAAGAAAGCCATTTAATGCGTTTTCTATTTGCTGATGAGATTGTACACTTTTTAAAAAGAGCAGGCTTTAAAAGTGTGCAATTGCACCCCTTTTTAAATCTTGATAAGGCCATATCAGAGGAAGACCGGAATGTAACGGTAGTTGCTCGCGCGTAACTTTGGAAATTTTTCAAAACCCTGCTTAATTTATGCCGATGATAAAAAGAATAATAAAACGCATATTAAAAATCTTAGGGTTTACAATACGAAGATTACCCTCGAGCCGATATGGGAGTAAAAAAAGATTATTCACCCCATTGCGGTTTACAATGGAAGAGGCCCTGCAGCATATATCGAGCTTGGGCTATTCTCCTCCAATCATAATAGATGTTGGCGCTGCAGGCGGCACGCCGGCTTTACTGAATATCTTTCCGGATGCAAAATATATCTGGATTGAACCGTTAAAAGAATTTGAGAGCCATCTCAATAAACTGTCGAAGAGATACAATGGGCAAGTTATTATTGCAGCTGCCGGTAAGCTTAGCGGAGTTTCTGTAATTACGATTAGTCCGGATTTATATGGCAGTTCTTTATCATATGATAATTCGAATGAGAGCACATTAAGAGAAGTCAATACGATTAGGCTGGATGATTTAATTGAAGAGCACAACTTAAAAAACAATATTCTTCTAAAAGTTGATGTTCAAGGGTATGAACTGGAGGTACTTGAGGGGGCTCAACACGTCCTGCAAGTTTGTGAGGTTGTGATTCTTGAGGTATCACTTTTTAAGTTCCAGCGGGATTATCCGGATTTTTCTGAAGTTGTTGAGTATATGAAAAAGAGAAATTTTGTTGTGTACGATATTGTAGACGGACATAATCGTCCACTCGACGGCGCATTAGCCCAGAAAGACGTTCTGTTTGTAAAAGAAAACGGCCGATTCAGGCAAAATCACCAATGGGGGACAGCCGAGCAAATCGAACAATTTAACAAAATATATCGGCACAATAAGAATAACTAATGGAAAAAATAATACTTGTTTATCCAGATTATCGGGGTGGAGATATTTTTAATGGGCAATATTTGCCTGTAGGTTTAGGTTATCTCGCTAGGGCTCTTGAGAATGCACAAATCCAATATAAAACTATTGATTTGAATATCGATTCTATAGATAAGCTGTTTGATGAAATAAAATATTTTCTTCCTCATTTTTTAGGCATCAGTATGATGAGCTTTCGCTGTAAGGCGACGTATCAATTGATTGCGAATTTAAAATCTAAGTTCCCGAACCTTACTATAATTGTGGGCGGTCCGCACGTGGCCGCTAATAAAGATAAAGTTATGAAAGAGTGCCTTTTTGTAGATATCGCCGTATCTAGGGAAGGCGAAACCGCCTTGGTAGATATTGTTGGCGGTAGGCCACTGCCAACAATCAAAGGTATATTTTATCGGCAAGGTGCAAAAATATATTTCTCCGGAGAAAGAGATTTTATACAAAACTTAGACGATATAGATTTTCCAACATACAAAGGGTTTAATTTGAGTAGATATGGAAAACGTATGCAGATATCTTCTTCTAGGGGCTGCCCTTACGAATGTATATTTTGTGGAGCCCCTGAGATTCTAGGTAGGTATTGGCGGAAGCGGAGCGCAAAGAGTATGATTGAAGAATTTGACTATTGGTATGAAAAAGGCTATAGAAATTTTTATTTTAATGATAGTAATTTTGCTGTTGATAAAATACGAATATGGAATTTTTGTGAGGAAATTAGAAAGCGCAATCCTAATGTGTCTTTTAGGAGCGATGGTTTACGCGCGGATCATCTTGATAAAGAATTACTTGTTCAGATGCGTGAGGCAAAATTCACTCATCTTTCTTTTGGAGTTGAAAGCGGCAGTGATAAGGTTTTATTAAATTTAAGAAAAGGAGAGACGCGCGCACAAATAGAAATAACTATAGCAACAGCCGTTAATTTAGGGTTTTATGTAACACTTTTTTTCCTGCTTGGTTGCCCGGGGGAAGATAAAGAAGATATCAGGCAGTCTTTTCAGCTTGCCTGTAAATATAGAGTAGAGCGAGTTTATTTTTTTAATTTAACACCCATTCCGGGAACAGAATATTATCGGTGGGCTGTTGCAAAAGGTTATATTGATGAATTTGGTGGTAACTATCCCGAGGATAGGTTCGGTTTTCCAGATAAAATGCTTTTTGGAACCGGAAATATGCCAAAAGAAGAGCTCATATCGTGGCGAAGGAGCGCACGATGGCTGGAACGAAAAATTAGGTGGCAGTTTCGCTTAGAAAGACTTACAAGAAAATTTATTTTGTAATGCAATGCAGGTAGAGCATAATTCTTTACACACCGTTATTAGGATACAAGCCTTAGAATCTGTAAGGTGGACTTTTTTAGCCGAAGTCATCTCGCGGTTAATACAACCAATAGTTACTTTGATTCTTGCTCGCATTTTGTTACCAGAAGATTTTGGCCTTATTAGCATAGCAATGATTGTTATTGGGCTTGCTCAGCAATTCCAAGACTTTGGATTCGGGAAAACATTAATTCAGCGAGAAAATGAAATAGAGAAATCTGCTAACATAATTTTTTTATTAAATATTGCGTTTTCATTTATTCTGTATGGAATAATTTTCATTATCGCCCCTTTGGTCGCAAAGTTTTTTCATAATCAAAACGCAACTATTGTATTACGAATATTAAGCCTGCAAGTTATTTTGATTAGTTTTAGTATTGTTCAACAGGCGTTACTTAGAAGAAATTTTAAATTTAAGGAGCTTTTTTTTATTAGAATTATTTCAGCATTATTCCCTGGTTTTGTTTCGATAGCCTTAGCCCTGTCAGGTTTCGGCGTATGGGCTTTAGTCTTTGGTGCGATAGCTAGTTCGGTTTTGCAAGCCTATCTTTTATGGAAATTAAGTTTATGGAGACCTAGAATATGTTTTGATTTTTCTTTGGCTTGGGAATTATTCCATTTTAGCAAATGGATAAGCTTAGAGATGTTTTTTGGATGGCTAATACTTTGGGGAGATTCTATAATACTTGGTTATTTTCTTGGCGTAAAGGATTTGGGTATTTATCGTGTAGGGATAGCATGTTTGATATTAGTCTTTGATGTTATTTTTAATCCTTTACTGCCAGTACTATTTTCCTTTTTTTCAAGATTGCAGCATGATGCAAAACGATTAAGACAGGAGTTTATCGCGATAAATAGGTTGGTGGCTTTAGTGTCATTACCACTAGGTGCAGGGTTATTATTTTTTGCACCCACTATTTCTCTTATGGTATTCGGACAAAAATGGTTAGGAATCGACATGGTTATTGGTTTGCTTGGTATTATGTATGGTGTTGGATGGCTTGTAGGTATTAATCCAGAAATATATCGTGCTATAGGTAGACCAGATATACAGCCAAAATTATTAATGATAAGCGTATTATTTTATATTCCGGTTTACATAGTTTTTGCGCGCTATGGGCTTTTCCAATTCTGCCTAGCAAGATTGGCATTGGCCATATTAATGATACCGTTTCATTTATGGATTTGTAGTAAGGTCATGAACATTGCTATATTCAAACTAGTACAAAATATGCTTCGTCCATCAGCCGGGGTCTTAATTGCATTAGGGTTAGTTTATCTTACTGACAAGTTTATATTTTTAGGAACTTTTATTTGGTATCAGAATTTGCTCGCAATTTTATTATACTTGGCATTTTATATATTTCTTATGTGGATATTTGATAGAAAATTTATCCGAATAATCTATGTGCTGGCTAAAACAGTTATGGTTAATTTATCCTAAGATATTTTTCAAGATTATATTTATTTTAATGGACAAAAAATTTGAATGTTATCGTGATTGGGAATACAAAAGATTAGGCGATTATCACAGAAATTTAGACCCTAATTGGTCTTATACGCCTACCTATCTTGTAAAGATGAAATATATAAGAAATTATCTTCATTCTTTGCCGAAAAATCTTAGAATTCTTGATGCTGGGTGTGGTGAGGGAGTTTTAGTTGAAGAGTTTCTCACAAAAGGCTATCAAATTACGGGTATAGATTTAAATTATGAAAGCGAATATGTGCAGCGCGCAGATATCTTGCATTTGCCTTACCCCGATAATACTTTTGATGTTATTTTGATGCTTGACATGATTGAACATATAAGCTTTGAGGATCAACCCCGAGCGCTTAGCGAGGCAAAACGTGTATTACGGCCGGACGGCGCGCTTGTAATGAGCGTTCCTAACCTAGTGCATCTAAATTCTCGGGTGCGCAATCTTTTAACCGGTAAATTCGACCGGACAGATAAAGAAGAAAATCATCCCGGTGAGCGGCCGTATAAAGAAAACATAATGCTTTTAACGAACGCCGGTTTTGACATTAAAAAAATTAAAGGTATTACTCTCACTATGCCGTTTATTTATAGAGGAATTATTTGTCGTAGACCAGCTCGTTTTAGATGGTTGCACGATATTTTAAATATTTTTGCGATTCCCCAATTAGCTATGATTAATATTTTCGTTTGCAAGAGTATAAGTGGGTATTAAAGATCGTGTAGATATAATGTCACTAAAAAGATGGCGTTTTAAAGATTTTCTTATTAATCATGGCCTAATTATTACATATATTAGATTTATTTTAAGAGGATACAGAAAATACTTTAATATCTTTACTCACTTAAGAAAAAAAGAGCGGTTGCTTCTTTATAAACTCGCCCTTTCTCTTAAAAAGAATTCAATCATAGTTGAAATAGGAAGTTATCTTGGCTCAAGCGCTGCATTTTTAGCTTGTGCAGCTAAAGATAGAGGCCACATGGTTTATTGTGTGGACACATGGAAGAATGAAGGTATGAGCGAGGGGTCGAGGGATACCTTTGCAGAATTTTGTATAAATATAGCATCGATACAGAGTTATATTCGTATTTTACGAGGCAATTCAGCAGAAATAGCAAGAACTTTTGATAGAGGAATCGATCTTCTTTTTATTGATGGTAACCACTCATATGATGGCGTAAAACAAGACGTAGAATTGTGGCTACCAAAATTAAAAGATAATGGCATAATTATATTTCACGACGTAGCTTGGGAGGAAGGCGTGCAAAAAGTAATTAATGAATATATCCAGCCGATAGTGGAAGAAAGGGCTATATTAGCTAATACATATTGGGCAAAAGTAAAAAAATGAATAACATTAAGTTTTCTGTTATCATTCCTACTCATACAAGGACAGCATTGCTTTTAGGCGCGATAAAAAGTTTAGAAAAACAGACAATGAATAATTATGAAGTCATAATTGTTGATAATGCTTGTTCTGAAGAGGTAAAAACTATTGTTGAGGCTAACTACAAGAGTTTCGCTGCGAAGGGTTCAGCAATAAAATATATTCCAGAGCCAAAAATCGGCCTGCATAATGTGCGGCATCGAGGAGCAAAAGCGGCGCGGGGAGATATTTTAGTTTATATTGATGACGATGTTATCTGTGATGAGAATTTATTAGATGAAATTTTAAAACCGTATAGCGATTCAAATGTTGGTTGTGTAGGAGGTAAAATCTTGCCTAAGTGGGAGGTAATCCCTCCCGAATGGATACATAAGTTTCCCAAATGGTATTTGAGCCTACTGGATGACGACGAAGGCCCAAAAGAGAAACAATGGTTATACGGATGTAATTTTTCTATCCGTAAGAGCTTACTCTTTGAGCTCGGGGGTTTCAATCCCGATTCTTTTTACGATAAAAAGATGTGGTGGGCTAGGGGCGATGGGGAAATAGGGCTTTTGCGAAAAGTGCATATTTTAGGCAAGAAAGTTATTTATAATCCTCGTGCTATTGTTTGGCATTTTATACCAAAGGAAAGATTGGCTATTGAGTTTTTCCAGTCGCGTGCATTTAAAAGCGGCGTAGAAACTTCTTTTACGAAATATCATTACAGCCCTCGATTAATTCATTTATTTCGCCTCTTACCGCGGGCTGCCGCTTTTGGGCTTACTTCGATTTTCTGTAGTATAGAAGCAATTTTGCTTAAAACCAATCGTTTTAAGGATAAGGTAAATTCGGCTTATTATAAAGGCCGCTGTTTTTACGAATGGAGATTAGCTGTAAATAAAGAATTACAGCAGTTTATAAAACAAAAAAATTGGATTGATAATTCAACAAACGTACTGAAAAACACTAGCCACAGTATTGCACTTGTTCTAAATGGAGAAAAGCCGTTAAGTACGTATCCTTCAGTATGTAATACTGCTCGATTAATGGCTGAGAATGGCTATGATATTACTTTATTCATTAGAGAAGATATGAAAGTCGATTGTACATTCAAAAATATAAAAATTATTAAATTTAAAAAAACTTTTCCTTCCGTATACGGTTTATTTAAAATATTAACTTGTTATGCAAAAGAATTTGACCTTCTTATCCCTTTTCATCCTGAAGAATTAATCGCCGTAGGATTAGCGAGTTTCATATGCAGGGTGCCTTTTATTTATTTTTGCTTAGAAATTATTGATTTTGATGAAATAAAAACTTTTAAGGCAAGAATACGCAAGCATTTTGAAGTACTCTTTAACAAAAATGCTGTCGCCACAATTGTTCAGGATGATGTACGAAAAGAGTTGATTAAAAAAGTTAATAAAATAGATAACGCAAATATATTCTGCGTTCCAAATTCTTATATAGGGGTGGTAAAAGATAAAAGTGATTATTTAAGGCGTAAGTATAATATCGAAAAAGAAAAAACAGTTATATTGTATGCTGGCGCCCTTGAGCGCTGGGCAATAGACGTTTCGCTCATTGAAGGCATCAGGCAGTGTAATGAAAATTGTGTTTTTGTTTTGCACGGGTGGAGTTATGACGGTTTCCTTGGAACGTTAAAACCATTAATTTCTACGTGTAATGAATCCAGTAAGAAAATTTATCTTTCATTGGATGTCGTTGGGGAAGAAGAATACAGCCAGCTTGTTTCATCCGCAGATATAGGTTTAGTTTGGTACAGAAGAGATTTTTCAAATAACGTTTCCAAGGTCGGCTTATCCTCTGGTAAATTTGCCTCTTTTTTACGATGCGGTGTCCCGATTATTATCCCGGTATATCTTGAGGAACTCAAAAGTCTTATTAACAAATATAACATAGGTAGTATGGTTGAGAATGAATTTGGAATTAAAAAAGGTATAGAATCTATATTAATTAATTATAGTTCTTGCCGAGAAAATGCTTTTAAATTTTCTTCCCAACATCTTGATTTTAGTAAGAATTTCAATTGTATTTTAAAGTGGCTAAATATTTATCTAGGCAGTAAGCACGGTGTAAAAATATATAACAATGAAAATACCACGTTTTCAGAAAATTAAGGAAATTAGCTCAAAGCCATGCTTTGACGAAAAAACTATACTTGACAGGGATTCTTCATATCCCAGAATAAGTATAATTACCCCTTCCTTAAACCAGGTAAAGTTTCTTGAAAGAACCATTCTTTCGGTATTAAACCAGAATTATCCTAACCTCGAGTATATTATTATTGACGGCGGGTCTTCGGACGGTAGCGTTGATGTAATAAAAAAATATGAAAAATATATTAGTTATTGGGTTAGTGAGTCAGACAGGGGTCAGGCTGACGCCATCAATAAAGGGTTTAAAAAGGCCAGCGGTGATTTGGTTGCTTGGCAGAATTCAGATGATATATACTTGCCGGGAGCTTTTCAGGAAATTGCTAAAGAATATAAAAAAAGGAGTGGCGAAGCGGTATATTTTGGCGATATTATTTTTATCGACGATACTGACAATATCCTAAGCATATATAAATTGTTACCTTTTGACTTTTTCAGCAATCTTTTTGAAGGTCCTCAAGCTCCTACTCAATCTACTTTTTTTAAAAAAGAGGTCTTTTCAAAGATCGGATTTTTAAGAGATGATTATGCTTTTTCATTCGACTATGAGTATCTATGCCGAATAGGATATAATAAGCTTAAGTTTAAGCATTTAGACTGTTTTCTTGGTTGTTTTAGATTGCATAAGAATTCTAAAACTTCTCAGATAAAAGAAATAGGCAAAAAAGAGCATAATTCTATCCAAGATTATTATATAAAAGTAGCCGGCTCTAAATGCCCTAAGTCGCTGGGGTATTTGTTTTGTAGAGCGAGAAAATGGTTAATTCTATTTTTCAGAGGAGATTTTAAGTATATAATTTATAAAATATATTCAAAATATGAAAATAAAGCAAGTCTTTATTAACATAGCACTACTGATTTTTAGTTTTATTATCTTTATGCTGATGTTGGAGTTTATTCTTAGGGGAGTTAATCTCTGCTATGGACTAAAATATATGTCAAACCACCATAGCGCTTTTTGTGAATATGATCGTCTTTTGGGATGGAGGCATAAAACAAATATTGAAAATATATTTTTAACAAGTGAATTCTCAACGCGACTACGTTTTAATTCGAAAGGTATCCGCGGGCCAGAATATTCTTACGATAAAGACAAAGATGAATTTCGAATACTCATCATGGGGGATTCATTTGCTGAAGGCTACGCAGTTAATTTTAATGAGCTATTCTCTGAAGTTATGAAAGATAGATTAGAAAATAGAGGGGTCCGTTGCGAAGTTATAAATGCTGGTGTTGGGGGCTACAGCACAGACCAGGAGTTGCTTCTTTTTCAAAGCGAAATGAAAAAATATAAGCCCGATTTAACAATATTGATGTTTTGCTCGAATGATATTTGGTATAACAATCAACCGAGATATTCACGCGGTTATAAACCATATTTTGTGCTTAATGATGGTAAACTTATTTTAAAAAATGTTCCGGTTCCCCCTCCGGATAATATTAAAAATTTAAAGGATGCAAAAGAGCATAAAATGGAATTATCGCTAATGCTCGGCAAAAAATGGCTTTCCCGTCATTCATATTTATATCATTTTATTATAGAAAGAGTCAAGAATGTGGGTTGGCTGTATGAGGCGGCGATAAAACTTAATTTAGTAACTTCGCCCGAGGGTAGCGTATTGATTCCAGATGAATTCAAGGTTTTTGAAAAACAGTACGATAGCGTAGTTTCTAACGCTTGGAAAGTTACGGAAGCGTTACTTGTTGAGTTCCGTAGAGAAGCAGTTGCCGTTAATAGCAGGTTTATCGTATTTTATATTCCTGGTTCAGCGAATATTTATGTAAAAGAATGGGAAGATACAAAGAAAAAATATAATATTTCTAGTGAATTCTGGAGTACTGACCGGGTTGGAATTGAGCTGGGCATTATTTGTAAAAAGAATAATATTGATCTAGTTGATTCCACGGAACCCATGAAAATTGCGTCAAATGAACTTACGAAGAATAATGAGGGATTATATTATGTCAAAGATGGCCACTGGAACATTAAGGGGAATAAGCTTGTCGGCGAACTCCTGGCTGAGCTTATTTATTCCGGTTACACAAATAGATAAAAGTAGAGATAGTTCGATTTATTAGCAATTAATTTGTGACATATTAAACAGAAGGTTTCATCATGCTATCTTTTATTTTTTGTTTATCATTGTTTATGTTGTTTTATACATTTATCGGCTATGGACTTTTAATTTTTCTACTGTCTCGAATTCTTAATAAAAAAACCGATAAGAAAATATTTCTTCCAAGGATTTCTATTCTAATCGCTGCCCATAATGAAGAAAAGGCAATCGAGCAGCGTATAAAAAACATTCTTTCCTTAGATTATCCCAAGGAACAATTGGAGTTAATTATTATTTCAGATGGTTCAACTGACCGCACGGTTGAAATAATTAAGCAATTGAAGGTAGAAAATTTAAGGTTCATTCAGCAAGAAGAAAGAATCGGAAAAGTTTCTTGTTTAAATAAAGCTGTACCGCTATGTAGCGGAGAAATTGTTGTATTTAGTGATGTGCGGCAGCGTTTTGAACTAAATGCAATCAAGGAATTAACTGCACATTTTGCTGATACGAAGGTTGGTGTGATGAGTGGAGAATTGTGTTTTGAAGATGAGGGAAAGACTATAACTGGAGAAGGAGTGGATTTTTATTGGAAGTATGAGAAATTCCTGCGTAAAGCTGAAAGTAAGTTAGATTCAATGGTTGGCGCGACCGGTGCAATTTACGCTATCAGAAAAAACCTTTTTAAACCGATACCTGCAGACATTCTGCTCGATGATGTATTAATTCCTATGAATATTGTTATGCAGGGGTTTAGATGTGTTTTTGAACCAAAAGCCCTTGCTTATGATCATGTAGCCAGAACCGGTCATGAGGAAGCAAGGAGAAAAATTAGGACTATTGCCGGAAATTTTCAGCTATTTTTTAGGTTACCGCAATTGCTCAATCCTTTTAAGAATCGAATTTGGTTTCAGGCCTTTTCGCATAAGTTTCTGCGCCTTATCGCGCCAATTTTTATAGTTTCTCTTTTAATATCCAATATATTTCTTATGAACAAGCCAATATTTAAAATATTTTTAACATTGCAGGTACTTTTTTATGTTTTTGTAATCATCGGATATATTTTGCGCAGGGTTAATTTGCGGTGTAGAATATTTTCTATTCCTTACGCATTTATGTTGCTTAATCTTATTACCGTGAGGGCATTTTGGGAGTATTTATTTTTTAAGCCGGAGAGGATATGGAGAACAGGAGAAAAGTAGATAGTATGTAGTATAGAGTATATAGTTATATAGTGGGGAAATGACAAGCGTGAATGGTCATTCGCCTTGCCACACACTATTTACGATGTACGATATGCTACGTATAGGGAAGGGGTCAAACCTCAAAACTAAAGAATAAAGATTAAAGTGCTGATGAGCGGTAACGTTTTAAAATCAAATATTAAATATTAAATAGCAAATATTAAAGTTGAGACCAAGATAGGGAAAAGGGAAAATTAAAAAAAGGAGAGGAGATGGGGAAGCAAAAAGTCAAAAAAGTTTTAGTCTGCGGAGCGGGAGGGTTTATTGCAAGTCACTTGGTAAAAAGGCTGAAAAAAGAAGGGTTTTGGGTGAGAGGGGTGGATATAAAATACCCGGAATTTTCTAAAACGCACGCTGATGAATTCTTACGTTTAGATTTGCGCGAGAAGAAAAATGCTGACAAAGCCTTAAAACTGAAGACAGGAAATTTTGATGATGTTTATCAGTTGGCCGCGGATATGGGTGGAATGGGATTTATTCATTCGGCAGAATGTGAAATTATGCGTAACAACGCATTTATAAACTTGAATATGATTGATTCTGCGTCTAAGAGTGGAATAAAACGCTATTTCTTTTCTTCTTCGGTCTGCATTTATCGGGATATGAAGATAGGCGAACCGGAGTTGACCGAAGAGCAAGCTTATCCGGCATTGCCAGATAATGAATATGGCTGGGAGAAGCTTTATGCTGAGCGTACGGCGTTAACATATGGCAGGAAGTGTGGTTTTAAGGTGCGTATTGCCCGTTTTCAAAACTGCTATGGCCCGGAAGGCACCTGGCAGGGAGGAAGAGAAAAAGCTCCGGCAGCCTTGTGTCGTAAAGTCGCCCAGGCGAAAGATGGCGGAACCGTTGAAGTGTGGGGTAATGGTACGGCTGTACGCTCTTATACTTATGTTGAGGATATGCTTGAAGGTATTAGGCGGCTAGTTGAGTCAGATTTAGAGGGGCCTACTAACATTGGTTCGCCAGAATATGTTTCGGTGAAGGAGCTGGTTGATACGGTAGCTAAAGTCTCCGGAAAAAAATTTACTATTAAATGGATAGAAGGGCCGGTTGGCGTGCAATCTAGGAATTTCAGCAATAAGAAAATCTATTCCACCGGTTGGCGTTCGAAGTTTTCTTTGGAAGAAGGAATTAGGCAAACTTATCTATGGATAGAGAAACAAGTGAAGGATAGTAGATAGTCGTGAGTATGTAGTATTGAGTAGAGAGGGGAGGGGTCAAACCTCAAAACTAAAAACTAAAAATTAAAGTGATACCAAACGGTGACGGTCGCTCGCCTCGATTCGTTCGGCGAAGCGGGCGACGCTCGTTTCGGATTACGTATAAAGGCAACGTACATAGTATAGCGTATATAGTTAGGGAGAAAGTATGTAGTACAGAGTACATAGTATATCGTGGTGGCAGAAGAAAAATTTAAATATATTTTGTATACTCCGCTACATGCTATGTATGATATACAACATACCATGGACGATATACGACATACAATAAAAACTTAAAAGTATGCTAAAACACATCACAATCGGAATATTTATACCTTATTGCATCTTTTTATTCTTTTATATTAAAAATGGCTTTAGGGTGGATAGCAGAAAGTTGGCCAGATTACCGTTTCTTCTTTTATTGTGCGCCATTTGGAGTTTTATGCCAAGCATCTTAAGCAAACTGCATTTATGGCCGTTAAGTGCGATCGCTAATAACTTTTATATCAGCAATATTTTTTTCTTCTACGGAATATTACGTAAAATCGGTCATAGTGGTTCTACTTTCGGGTTGGGCGTGGTTCTATGTATCTTTTTTTCTCTCGCGATTATCTATGCGAGGTATTTACGAGCGCAGGAGCGAGAAATTAGCAATAGTATATAGTATGTCGTACATAGTACATAGGGGGCAGTACAGCATATATAGCATGTAGTATATAGTCGGGTAACAAGAAGGAAAAAAGAGTGGAAGAGAAGATAAAAACTTTTAAGGATCTAAGAATCTGGCAAAAGGCGATGGAGATCGTTAAAGATATTTACCAGGTAACCAACTCTTTTCCAAAAGAAGAGCTTTATGGTTTAACATCCCAGATGCGAAGATGTGCGGTGTCTCTTGCTTCGAATATTGCCGAGGGTTTTAAGAGATATCACAATAAAGAGTACAAACAATTTCTACATATTATGTTAGGATCTGCGGCTGAATTAGAAACGCAGCTACTAATATCAGAAGAACTTAGATACATTAACAAGGAAGAAACGGAAAAAATATGTGAGAAATTAGAGCATCTTTCGAGGATGACCACAGTTCTTATCCGTAAGCTTAAGTAACTTTTCACTATATACGATATACTATTTACAATGTACATTTATAAAAGGAATTAAATAAGATGTCTTTACCATCAGCGCATGTAGCAGTGGGTATGGGGGTACCGTTTCTGGCGGGGTTAGCCAGATTTCTGGCGACAAAACGCCTAACAGCCAGGCTTTTGTTTGTTACGGTAATCTTTATGATGTTTTGTGCGCTCTGGGCGGTTATTCCTGATATACCGCAAATGCTGCCAAAAGAGTTTCAGCATTGGGAATCAAAAATTATGCATTCAGGTTATGCTGATGTATTTTTCTTCCACGGTTTTTTAGATGAGCACAATAGCGAGGATAGGGGCCTGCTTGAGGGAGCCATGGCAATATACGCCATGTTTTTTCTTATGCTCTTTGCTTCGGCTAAAACCGTGCGCGATAATCAGAAAAAAATAGATAGAATGAAAGGTAATCCTTCGTCACCTACGGTCTTGGATTCGCTTGAAAAGATGAGTCATAAAGACATGGTCGATATCCATTGCCATATATTGCCAGGAGTTGATGATGGCCCGGATACAATAGAGGATTCGCTTGCGATGTGTAGAAGACTACATGAGTTGGGAGTGGTGCATATTGTGGCTACTCCGCATCTACCCTGGAGAGAAAAATATGAGGTAGATAAAATAACTGCCGCGTATAATTTATTAAAAGATGCACTTGTAAAAGAGAATATTGCGATAGAGCTTTCTCTGGGCGCAGATATCAGGATAAGCTGGGATTTGATAGAGAGGTTAAAAAATGGATCTCTGCTTACTTTAGCCAAGGGCCGATATTTTCTTTTAGAATTAGATGATTTCACTGTCCCGCCAGGATTAGAGGATTTCATCAAACGTTGCAATAAGGAAGGTTTTTATCCGGTGCTTACACATCCGGAGAGAAATGTTTTATTTTGTTCAGATTATGAAAGAATAAGAAAGATTGCACAACTCCCAGTATTAATCCAAATTAGTTCTTGCAGCTTGGTCGGTTCTTTAGGTGCTGCAGCGAAAAGAGCGGCTATGGATTGGCTTAAACTTGATTTAGTAGATGTGATGGCTTCGGATGCGCATGCGGTGAATATGCGGTTAGAAGAATTTAATAAAGGTTTATTTGCGGCACAAAAGATCACAGACCGTAAGCGACTTGAGGATTTGGTCATTGCTACGCCTTCAGCTATCGTACAAAATAAGGAGATTGAAGTAATAAAGAGAAATATAAAAAGTACATAGTATGTCGTACATTGTACATAGTACAAATAAACCCTAAACACTAAACTCTAAATCCTAAATAAATTCAAAATCACAAACTAGAAATTTCAAACTTAAAACAAGATTATTGCATATTGGAGGTAGTAAATATATGAAGAATAAAAGCTGTTATAGCTATGGATGGGTGCCGGATGTGCCGGATCAGAGGGATTTTTTGTATAAGGCGATTAAGCCAATAGTGCGGATAAAGAAAAAAGTTGATTTAAGGCATTATTGCTCTGCTGTGGAAGTTCAGGGGCAGTTAGGTAGCTGTACAGCGCAGGCTTTGGCAGGGAGTTTAGAGTTTTTGGATAATAAAGATGGCACGTATGTGGATGTAAGCCGGCTATTTATCTATTATAATGAGCGAGTGTTGATTAACGCGGTTGAATATGATTCAGGAGCGTCGTTACGAGACGGAATAAAAACATTAAAGAATGACGGAGCATGTGAAGAGAGGCTTTGGCCATATATCATTAGCAAGTTTGATCATAAACCATCGCTTAAGTGTTATAAAGAGGCAAAGGAGCATAGAATTGTTTCATATCACCGCTTAAGAGGTATACCGGAGATGTTAGCGTGTTTAAGTGAAGGGTATCCGTTTGTGTTCGGCTTTACGGTTTATGAGAGTTTTGAGAGCGAGAAAGTGACCGAGACAGGTGTGGTACAGATGCCTGGTAAAGATGAAGTCGCGCTTAGCGGGCACGCGGTGATGGCCGTAGGGTATTCGCAGGCGGATAAGCGGTTCCTGGTAAGGAATTCTTGGGGGGCCGGATGGGGTGTGGATGGGTACTTTACTATGCCGTTTAAGTATTTAGAGACGTTGGCAGGAGATTTTTGGACAATCAGAAAATAATTAGGTTGATATGTTGATAGGTTAATAGGTTGTCAGGTTATTATGTTGATAAGTTAATAGGCGACAAGGGATGGGAAGGGAAAAAGCAAAAATCAAAACGAAAAAGGTAAAACGAATTAAAGTAGAAAGTTAAAAAGTTTTTTGAATACTCCTGACTCGGCTGAATATGCGGAAAATTCTAATGAGACTTGCCCGATTTTATCGGGCTTAGGCGAATTATAATTTTCCGCAACCTCGTCGGAGTAATCTTTGGCGCATCAATCTCTCGGTTGTTCCTGGAATGTTCTGCTGGGTTACCCCACAGGGTGCCCTGGTGAGTTGAGGGCCGAGGATCTATGCGCGTCGATTAAAATAAATCTGCGAGAAGCTGCTAAATAGGGAACTAATTTCCTACCAGAAGAGTCTAATTTGTATAGTACATAGTCGTGAGTATTATATAGGTTAATAGGTTATTATGTTGATATGTTGATAGGCTATTTAATAAGGGGCTATTAGAAAAGTGGTAAAAAAGGGACAGGAAGGGGTGGAAAGGGTTAGGAAGGGGAGGGAAGATTAACGAATTAAATAATTAAAGAATTAACGGATTAAGATATTAACGAACTAACGAATTAAGAGATTAACGAATGAACTGATTAAGATAAAAAAGGAAAAAATTAAATATCAAAAACATTCCGTTAATCGTTGAACGGTGGCGATGCTCGTTTCGGTTGCGTTAATCGTCAATCGGCTTTATTTTTTATGATATTTATGACTCAACCGTTATACGCGGGACGATACGAGCCGCGCCTGCCTCGCCGGCAAGGCGGGTAACCGCTCAACGCATAACGAGGTATTTTTCATAAACACTTGTCTATCAATCGATTATATAAAATATTACTTAAATAACAACTTTTAAGTTGTTAAATACTTGACAATACAACTTATATAGTGTAAATTATAAGTGCTATGGAAGGCAAGAGAATGGTGCAATATCAGCAAAGTGTATTAAAAGCCTTATCTAATAAGGTAAACGATTTTTATCTTGTCGGAGGTACGGCGCTTAGCCTTTTTTATTTTCAACATAGACTATCCGTAGATTTGGATTTTTTTACGCCTAAATTATCGTTTGCGAGAGTAAAAGAGATAGTTGATTACCTGCAAAAGGCTTTGGAATGTAAAGAAATCAAACTAATAGCGCAGAACCTTGAAAAAGATAAGACAAAAATGCTTATCTATAATATTAATTTTTCTACCGCCGATATATTGAAAATTGATTTTGTAGAAGATGTTTTTGAACTAATAACAGAAGTTAAGACTGTTGACGGTATTAGAGTGTTATCATTGGAAGACATCTACATCAGAAAGATATATGCGGTTTGCGGTAATATCGAAATAGAGGATGATGTCGGGCGCAAAAATTTTATTGGCGGGAGAGTCGCCGCGAAGGATTTCTACGATCTTTATTTTCTTTCTCATGTTTTTATGCCGTTGTCTGGTTTTGCGCAAAAACATTGCGACGCGGCAACAAAAGAGTCTTTAATTCGCTGGTTTAAAATGTATGACAGGATGACCATGGTTGACGGAATTTTACAAATCGATACGGAAAAAAATGTAAATGCTAAAAGTATCGAGAAACATTTTGCTAAAGAAGTTGGAAAGATTATCGAGCAGCAAATAGGTGAAATATGAAAAACAATTGGTTGTGGGACATGAAAGTAAACGAAGCAGAAGTAAAGGCAGCACTTAAAGACCCCACACATAAAGATTTTTTACGTTTTGCGGCTTTACTCCTTGCGCGGAATAATGAACCAAAACAGGTATTCAGTGAATATCTTGATCCGCTTGTCTTCTGTAAATATTGGCAAGGTATTAAACGCCGGATGCGTGAAGATAAATGGGTTCAGGGAAGGATAATCTTTTGGCAGGCGATATATGACAGTTTAAAGGAGAAGTATCGCGCTAGAGGAATAATCTTTAAAAAAGAGCCTGTACCTGAAAAAAACCATCTGTGCAAAGAAGTTGGTGACAAGGTCAGCGCTTTACGCCACAGCCAGCATTTATCACAAAAAGGATTAGCAGAAAAAATGGGTATTTCCCAACAGTTAATTTCACGTATTGAAAAAGGAAGAGAGAACGTTTCTTTATCTACTTTGGATAATGTTGCGCGTGCCTTGGGGAAGAAAGTAGAAATTAGCATGAACGTTTAGTAGAGAGTATGTCGTACGTAGTATGTAGTCGTGAGTATTGAGAGAAAGTATATAGTATGTAGTACATGGTATATAGTGGGGGATGGAATCGGTGGACGGTAACGGTTACATTAGAAATATTAAAAATCAAAATGACATAGTCGATAGTATATAGTATATCGTATATAGCTGTGAATATAAGCCAGCTAATTTAGATTGCGCTTGTCTGGACATATTTTTGGTATTAAAATAGAAAAGAAGTAGTAAAAATTATATAAAAGTTAAGAAGTAAGGTTGTTAAGGAAGAAGGGTAAGGATTGAAAAGTTTAAGAGCAAGTATATTATTTTTATTTATTTCTCTTTTTCTTGTAAATACAGTTTATTCTGCTGAGACGCTTAGCTGGATTGACTGCGTAAAAGAGGCGGCAAAGAATAATCCTGACCTGATTGCGGCAAGCGAAGAGATTAAACAATTCCAGGCTGATAAAACTATTACTGCAAGCGCGCTTTTTCCACAGGTAAGCGGCAGTATGGGCGCCTCAACTACAAAAGTGCCGCTTACGACCGGTAAAATGATTACCGGCACCTCGACAAGAGACAGCTATACTTACGGCTTAGATGCTACCCAGCTCATTTTTGACGGATTTAAGACTATTAACGAGATCAGGTCTGCCTCGGAAAATATAAAAGCCGCCCAATATAACTATCGTTTTACTTCAACCGAAGTACGCCTGAGACTACGCAGCGCCTTTGTCGAGCTTTTGGCGGCGCAAGAGCAGGTGAGAATTGCCGAGCAGATTTTTGAGCTTAGAAAACGAAATCTGGAGTTGGTCAGGTTACGCTATGAATCAGGGATGGAGCACAGGGGGGCATTATTGGTGGCGCGCGCGAATTTAGGCCAGGCAAAATACGAGATCAAACAAGCCAGGAGAAATATCAATATAGCCCGGCAGAAACTAACCAAAGAGATGGGTAGAGCCGCGTTCAAGTTAGTGCGGGCTCAAGGGACGCTTGAGGTGGGTGATTCGGCAAAAGTGAAACCGGATTTTGAAAAAATAGCGAAAGATAATCCGTCGTTGCAGCAGTCCATCGCTTTGACACGCGCGGCTAACTATAATCTCAAAGCTACCTATGCGAATTTTTTCCCCACTATCACCGGCGATGCCGGTACGGGTAAAACCAGCCAGCTGTGGCCGGCCCACGGCGATACTTGGAATGCCGGCCTTACGGTGTCGCTGCCGATATTTGAGGGTGGCTCGCGTATGGCTCAGGTAGCGCAAGCGAGAGCCCTGTTAAACCAGTTAGAGGCGAATACCAGAAGCACAAAATATTCTGTGGTAGTCGCTCTTGAACAAACCTGGAATATATTACAGGATATGGTGGATCAAGTAGGAGTGCAGCACCAAATGTTGCTTGCTTCCGACGAACGTTCTAAGATTGCTCAGGCGCAATACTCATTAGGCTACATGACGTTTGATAACTGGACGATCATTGAAGATAATTTGGTAAAGTCGAAAAAGCTTTTTTTAGACGCGCAGGCAGCCGCCTTGCTGGCGCAGGCAAATTGGGTTCAGGCGAAAGGAGATACGTTAGAATATGAAGAATAAAAAAATAATAGTATTTTTAGTAGTGTTGGCCGTGGTAATAAGCGCATTTTTTTTGGTAAAGAAAAACAGTAAGACAGGATCAGCTAATGAATTGACCAAAGAAATAAACCCGACTATCGGCACCATACGCGTGATTATTTCAACTACCGGTACGGTTTTACCCAAGAACCGCTTGGCGATAAAACCGCCGGTAAACGGCCGCGTTGATAGCATTTTGGTACACGAAGGGGATATGGTAACAATTGGACAGACGTTAGCCTGGATGAGCTCTATCGAGCGCGCTGCTTTGCTTGATGCCGCACGGGCACAGGGTGAGGCGGTAGTACAATATTGGCAACGAGTATATAAAGGAATACCCTTGCTGTCTCCTATTGGCGGAGAAGTCATTGTCGCCACAGTTCAGCCCGGCCAAACGGTCACCACCAACGATCCGGTTATGGTGATATCGGATCATTTGATCATTCGCGCGCAGGTGGATGAAACGGATATCGGAAAAATCTCCGTCGGTCAGAAGGCAGTAGTTAGCCTGGACGCGTATCCCAACAATAAAATAGCCGCAATCGTGGAGCATATGTATTATGAATCAAAAACAGTCAATAATGTAACTATCTATGAAGTTGATCTCGTACCGGAAATAGTACCGCCTTTTTTCCGCTCCGGGATGAATGCATCTATAGATTTTGTGATAGACAGTAAAGAAAATATTTTGGTTATCCCTGTTGAGGCGGTGCAGCGAGTAGACAACGAAACTTTTGTGATGCTGCACTCAGGGAAGGGCAAGGGGTCGGTTAAGCGCCAGGTAAGCCTGGGTATTTCTGATGATAAGAATATTGAAGTTTTATCCGGATTAAACGAAGATGACGCCATCGTAGTAAAAAGTAAAAAATACGCTCTTCCTAAGAGCGATACTGGAACAAATCCTTTTATGCCGGGCCGTAAGAAGCCAACCCAGCCCAGTTCCGGCCAAAGCCGTTAGAAATTATGATAGAACTCAAAGGTATCAATAAAACTTATGTAATGGGTAAGGTGGAAGTAAAGGCACTTAATGAGGTGTCTTTAAAAATCTCAGCCGGTGAATTTGTGGCAATTATGGGCTCTTCCGGATCAGGTAAGTCTACGCTTATGCATATCCTGGGTTTGCTTGATAGGCCCGATTCCGGGTCATATTCTCTGGGTGATAAAGACATCACCAAACTTTCCGATGAAGAGTTAGCTAATTTACGCAACCGGTTCATCGGATTTGTTTTCCAGCAGTTTCATTTACTGCCCAGAATGACCGCGCTTGAGAACGCGGAGTTACCTTTGATTTATGCCGGCAAAAGGCATTTAAAAGAAAAAGCCAAAGAGGAGCTTAAGGAAGTTGGTTTAGCGGATAGAATGCTTCATCAGCCAAATGAAATGTCCGGAGGCCAGCAACAGCGGGTGGCGATTGCCCGCTCATTAGTGAATGAGCCGTTAATACTGTTGGCAGATGAGCCTACCGGTAACCTTGATTCAAAAAGTAAAGAAGAAATAATTAACATATTAAAGAAATTGAACGAAAAAGGCAAAACCGTAGTTATTGTTACGCATGAAAAAGAGGTGGCAGCACATGCTAAGCGCGTTATTCAGATGCGCGACGGCCAGATCATCTCTGATGAATGCATGGTGCGTGAAAAGCAGATGTGCGAATCAATCGCGGAACAAACGAATCTGGTAAATGCCGCTTTATCAACGCCGCATAAAGTTTCCGGAGAAACAAAGTTTTTAGATTACTTACGCCAGGCGGTATTTGCGATGGTCTCGCATAAGATGAGGTCTTTATTGTCTATTCTGGGAATCTTAATCGGGGTAGCTGCAGTTATTGCCATGCTGGCAATAGGTGAGGGTGCCAAGTCTTCCATTGAAAAACAACTCGCTTCTCTGGGTTCGAATCTTTTATCGATTAGGCCGGGTTCCGCAAAATTACACGGAGTATCTATGGGTGCAGGCGCGGTAACGCGGTTTACCTTTGCGGATGTAGTAATGATTTCTAAACTGGGTGATGCGATCGCAAGAATATATCCCTCGGTAAATGGCAGGGGGCAGATTGTTTATGGTAATAAAAACTGGAATACTCAGGTTGAGGGTGTAGGCGTAGAGTATGCCGAAATGCGCGCGTCTGTTCCTATAATCGGAAGATTTTTTACCGAGCAAGAATTACGCATGAGAGAAAAGGTGGCAGTTTTAGGGGTGACGGTGGTAAAAGAATTATTCGGCGAAGACAACCCTGTTGGCCAAACCATAAAGATGAATTTGATTAATTTTAAGGTTATCGGAGTTTTACCCGAAAAGGGGGCGAGTTCCTGGCATGATCAGGATGATTATGCAATTATCCCGGTTACTACCGCCATGTATAGAGTGTTTGGCAAACAATATATTGACTCGATTTTTGTAGAAGTAAAAAGCCCGGAACTGATTGAATCTACCCAGGAGCTTTTGACAAAAGCAATCATCAAACAGCATCGTCTGACCAAAGACGAAGAAGACTCTTTCCAAATTCGCAACATGTCCGATATAAAAGCGACTCTGGAAACTACCACTAAGACTATGTCGATGTTGTTGGGCGCCATTGCCGCCATATCGCTTCTTGTGGGGGGTATCGGCATTATGAATATTATGTTGGTTTCGGTGACTGAGCGCACCAGGGAAATTGGTTTACGTAAGGCAATTGGAGCGACCAATAAAGACATTATGGTGCAGTTTCTTATTGAGGCGATACTGATGTCTTTTATCGGCGGTATCGTGGGTGTACTTCTTGGTGCAGGTATCGCGGTGCTTATTACATTTTTTGCCGGTTGGGCAGTAAAACTTTCCGGGTTTTCAATAGTACTGGCGACAACATTTTCTTTGGTAATAGGAATATTGTTTGGGATTTGGCCGGCTCAAAAAGCGGCGCAGCTTGATCCTATCGAGGCGCTGCGTTATGAATGATGATAGAAAAATTGACAGACAGCAGAGGCAGCATTAAAATAGTTACTATTTTTCGCAAAAGCTCACGAGAAATGAATTGAATATTCTCCAAAGTTCGTAAAAGGCAAACCCCGGAGAGATTTCTTGGTAACAAGGTGTTTTAAATGAAACAAACGATACAGTCCGCGCTTATTTGGGCGATGAGCATCACCCTGACCTTTTTATTGTTTTTGGCAATGGCATTTTTTTCAATCATTCTTTATCCTTTTGACCGAAAGCGTAAAATCGCGCACGCCCAATGTTATTGGTGGTCTGATTTTCTATCGGCTTTTAATCCTTATTGGAAGGTGACAGTGAGCGGCCTTGAAAATATCGATCATCATAAGATATACGTGGTGGTGTCAAACCATCAGAGCCTCGCTGATATTATCTTGATGTACCAAACGAAAATGCAGTTTAAGTGGGTAGCCAAGGAGAGTCTTTTTAAAATTCCGATTTTGGGATGGAATATGATGCTGGCCAAACACATTCGGCTTAGGCGGGGAGATTTTTCCAGCATCAAGAAAACCTACCGGGAAGCCGGACAGTGGTTGCGTGACGGCATATCGGTAGTATTTTTTCCGGAAGGGACCAGAAGCAATATTGATGAGATGGGAGCTTTCCAGAATGGAGCATTCAAGCTTGCCATAAAAGAGAAAGTACCGATTTTACCTGTGATGATAGAGGGAACCAGAAACGCTATTCCCAAAGGAAGCTGGCGTTTTACTAACAAAAGTTCCTGCGCCGTAAGAGTGTTGGCCCCGATAGAAACCACTGGTTTTCTTCCCGGGGATTTTGCCCGCTTAAGGGATTTGACCAGGAATCAACTTGGGGGCATAAAATAGTACATAGTACAAATAAACTCTAAACTCTAAATCCTAAATAAACTCAAAACGAAAAACTCAAAATTATAAATAATACTGTTTTGAGTTTGGAATATTTGGGTTTAGGATTTGTTTAGGGTTTAGGATCTCGGGTTTAGAGTTTGTCATAAAACGTTGCCGATAGACGTAACCGTTTTCCGAGCCCCAACTATCTACTATGTACTACATACTCAATACTACATACTTTCTCCATATACTCAATACTCACGGCTATATACGACATACTATTCCATTGACAGATTTAAAATAGGGTGTATAATGACGCCAATACGTTAAGGGAGTTAACTTAAGCCGCAAGGTAAAAGAAGAACTTACCGAGCGGTTTTTTCCTTTTTATGGGCTGTATTGTTAACAAAAGGAGGGTGATAGCCAAGAAAAAAAGAGTTTTGTAGGGTAAAAGTAGTAGTTTAGTAGTTTGTAGTCGGGCTTAAATGCCCCTAAAGGAGATTTGACATGCATACAGGAAAAATTAAAAAGTTAGTAAGAGAAAGAGGTTTTGGATTTATTAGCGATACAGACGGTAGTGAAGTGTTTTTCCACCAGAGCAGCCTTGCTGATGTACAGTTTGGCTCTTTACAGGAAGACCAACAGGTTACTTTTGAAGTCGAGAAATCGCCTAAAGGCCCTCGCGCTATCAATGTAAGTCTCGCGAAATAACGTTGCACCCCTTTTGTAGGGAAAGTAAAGGGTGGTACGTAGCTGCAGAAAATCTTGCCTGTCTAAGACAAAAATACGATGACATATAAACATGCTCTGTTTTTGAACCCGTATTTTGCTAAGTCTGCTACCAGCGCAATGAAGTTTTTTCCACCCACCGGCCTTGAGTACGTAGCTACTAGCGCCAAAGAGTATGCGGATAAAGTAACGCTGCTCGATTTGCGCTATGAAAAAGAATTTTCCAAGGCCGACGTCCTTTTAGATTTTATAAAACATCAGATAGATATCGTCTGTGTTGGCATCGGATGGGATCGCCAGCTGGATGAAATCTGTAGTTTTTTAAACCGTGTACCCGAGGGTATACCTTTGGTTGTCGGCGGTTATACGGCAACAGAAAAAGTCGAAGAACTTTTTAAGGCTGCTCCGCGCATTAATATCATTGTCCGCGGAGAGGGCGAAGAGACAATCCGCGACATACTCAAAGGATATCCCCTTAAAGACATTTTAGGCATTTCGTACCGGGCCAACGGCAACATAGTTCATAACAAGAACCGGCCCCTGCCTGATGTGGATGAGCTTACTTATCCGGATCGTTCTTTGCGTAATAATAAATACCGTATGACCTTAAATGGCGTTAATATCGCTAATTTAAGTTTTGATACGGTTTTAAGCGCCCGGGGTTGTCCGTATAATTGCAAGTTTTGTACTTTTAGCGTCAATCCCTTAGGCCAGAAAAGGACCTATTCGGCCCGGAGCGCGGTTTCTGTTGCGGATGAAATCGCCGGAATAGACGCCAATATAATTCTTTTTAGCGACGAGAATTTTGCGGTTGACCCAAAAAGAGCGGAAGAGATCTGTGATTTAATTATTGAGCGTAAATTGAAAAAACGTTTCGCGGCGCAGGTGCGCTTGGATATCGCCAAGTACCCGGTGTTACTTGGAAAAATGGTTAAAGCCGGGTTTAAGGCGCTGCTTATTGGAATAGAGTCTCCGCATGACTGGATACTTACGCAATTGAACAAAGGTTTTGATTCGCAGACAGTGAGAAAATCTTTCGCGATACTCACAAAGTACCCGATGTTTTATCACGGCTATTTTATCTATGGCAATATAGGAGAAACCGAGCAAGAAATGTTGTATATTCCCGAGTTCGCAAAAGAGATAGGAGTCGATTCTATTACCTGTTTGAAGTTAAGGATAGAGAAGTTTTCTCCGCTTCGGGAGCTCGCCCTGCGTACTCCCGGTTACCATGTTACGGAGAGAGGAGAGCTTTATTCCGACACTTATGGATACCCTGCTTTAAAAAAGATAGGCAGAAAAATAAAATTTTCTTTTTATACTCCGCAGCGTTTTATGAAGTTACTTTCCAAAACTGTTACCATACATTTTTTTAGCCTTAAGGAAGTAGCGCTTTTTCTGTGCGGAGTTCCGTTGATACTTAAGAATGTTATTGTCAGAGATATACAAAGAGGCCGCCTTAAAGATTCTTTAGCCCGCATTTTTGTCAACAGTAAGCGATAGCTTTTGTTTCTTACCTCGACGAGCTATGAATTGTTATCTCTGCCGCATTCGTTATAATGAAAATAATTTTATATTAGTATGACTCGAATTGAGATGAAAACATTATTGCTCGATGGCGCGTCTATCAAGAAGTTTTTTAAGATGAAAGACGCCATACGCGCGGTGGAGTTTGCTTTTAAGGAGTACGGTTACGGCCGTACTCAGATGCCGTCAAAAATTTACCTCCATCTTGACAAATACGGGGGTGATTTCCGGGCCATGCCAGGGTATATCGAGCGCTTGAGGGCATGTGTGGTGAAATGGGTGAATGTGCATCCCGCAAATAAACGTAAAGGCCTTCCTACGGTGATGGCAGTAATGGTGTTAAGCGATCCTTCGTGTGGATTGCCGCTTTGTATTATGGATGGAACCTATGCGACGAGTTTACGTACCGGCGCTGCCGGGGCAGTGGCGGCTAAATACTTAGCCCGTAAGAACTCTCGAATTCTTGCGTTGGTTGGCTGTGGTATACAGGCAAGAGCCCAACTTTTGGCGCTACGGGAAATTTTCAAAATACAGGAAGTACGATTGTGGGATAAGGACAAAAATGCCTGCAGCCGTCTTAAGATCGAGTTGCGTCAGAGCAATGAAATATATGTGATTATCTCAAGTCCCGAAGAATGCGTGCAGGGTGCGGATATTATTGTGACTACTACCCCTTCGCGTAAGCCTTTTTTAAAATATGCCTGGCTTAAACAAGGCGCGCACATCAATGCGATTGGTGCTGACGCTAAGGGCAAGGAAGAGCTTCAGCCGCAGATTTTAAAGAAAGCAAAGGTTGTGGTGGATTCTTGGGAACAAGCCTGTCATAGCGGCGAAATAAACGTACCTTTTAGGCGGGGGGCAATTTCTCGTAAAAACATCTATGCCGATATCGGAGAGATTGTAACCGGAAAAAAGAAGAGTAGAATAAATCAGAAGGAAATAACCGTTTTTGATTCAACCGGTTTAGCTATCCAGGATGTCGCCATTGCTGATGCGATCTACAAGCGTGCCCTTGTTGCTCATAAGGGCAGATGGATGAAGTTGATTTAATTAAGTTCGTAGGTTATAAGCGAAAGTACAAGGAGAGAATATGGAAGGAATTAAAGTATTACGCAGTACGCAAATCATTATTTTGGGGATTTGTTTTGTTTTTGCTACCATCGTTTCTACAATAATTTTTTCTCAAGGGTTGTTAAAGATAAAGAAGTTTTCTTCAGAGGTAATCAAGGTGACCGGATCGGCAGAGAAAAATATAAATTCTGATTTGATAGTGTGGGTAGCGTCATTTTCGCAAAGAGCCCCTACGATGATTGCTGCCTTTGGCGCTCTCAAGACCGATTTAAAGACCGTCAAAGATTATCTTGCTTCAAGCGGTATTAAGGATGAGGAAATTATTATTTCTCCGGTTTCAACCACTGTGTTGTATAGGAAGAACGAAAAAGGAAACGATACGAACGAGATTGAAGCGTATCTCCTGACGCAGGATGTGGAGGTCAAGTCGGTGGACGTAGTCAAGGTTACTGACATTTCCCGCCAATCTACACAACTTATTGAGCAGGGAGTGGGATTTATGTCGGTAGCGCCGCAATATTTTTATACGAAACTTGCCCAGCTTAAACTTGAGATGCTTAAGGAAGCTACCGAGAACGCAAAGTTGAGAGCGCAGCAGATGGCTCAAGCCACGGGAAACAAAATCGGCACCATGCGTTCGGCGAAGATGGGGGTGTTCCAGATCACTCCGGTTAATTCCTACGATGTTTCTGACTGGGGGATGAATGATACCACGTCCTTAGAGAAAAAAGTTAATGCGGTAGTGAACGCGGAGTTTTCGATTGTTGAGTAGAGAGTAGTATATAGTATAGAGTACATAGTAGGGGGAAAAATTAACGAATTAAATAATTAAAGAATTAACGGATTAAAGAAGAAAGGGGCAGGAAGGAAAAAGAAAAGTAAAAAGTTAAAAGGCAAAAGTAAAAAAGTATAAATTAAGATAGGGAAAAATTAAAAGTAAAAAACAAGGAGGATTATTATGGAGAGTAAAAGAGTTTCGCAAACAAGTTTCGATGGCCTTGGGATAGCGCCGAAAATCTTAGAGGTTTTGGATCATCTTAAGTTTACCGTTCCTACGCCAATCCAGCATAAGGCGATCCCGGCAGCTATCGAAGGTAAGGATATTATCGGCGTTGCTCAGACAGGTACCGGCAAAACGCTGGCTTTTGCTATTCCTGCTATTCAGCGTCTGATTCAGGGCAAGGGCTGTTGTCTTGTGTTGGTGCCTACGCGAGAGCTCGCTATACAAGTTGATAAAACATTTCAAAAATTTTCTTTTCCGTTTAATATTAAGACCGCGGTTATTATCGGTGGAGCTTCTATGTATGCCCAGATACAGGCGATTAGGCGTAACCCCAGAGTTTTGATTGCGACCCCGGGGCGGTTGATTGATCATATTGGCCAGCGCACAGTGTCTTTGCATGACGTAAGTGTTTTGGTGCTTGATGAAGCGGACCGAATGCTGGACATGGGGTTCTTGCCGCAAATTGAGGAAATCTTGCGTTTGGTTCCTAAAAATAGGCAGACTATGCTTTTCTCGGCAACCATACCTAGCGATGTTATCAAAATAGCTACCGGTCAGATGAGGCTTCCTATCTATGTAGAGATCGCGCCCTCCGGCACTATGGCAGATAATATTACCCAGGAATTGTTTATTGTTAAAAGAGACGCAAAAAGGCAGTTGCTTGAAAAATTACTGGGCCAATATCACGGCTCGGTTTTGCTTTTTGTTCAAACTAAAATCGGCGCGCGTAAGATTACGCAATTCTTGCGTGAAAAAAATCACCATGCCGCAGAAATTCATTCCGATAGGTCACTTTTTCAGCGTCGTGAGGCGTTGGAAGGTTTTAAGTCGGGCAAGTACCGGATACTGGTAGCTACCGATATTGCCGCGCGTGGAATCGATGTTATCGGCATAGAGATTGTCATGAACTATGATATTCCGCAAGACGCAAATAACTACGTGCATCGGATTGGCCGCACCGGAAGAGCCGGGCATGAAGGCCGGGCAATTTCATTTGCGACACCTGACCAGGGGATGGATGTGCGCGATATCGAAAAACTTGTCAAGACAACCTTGCCTGTCCGTCAGCATCCGGATTTTCCTAGTGAAAGCTTCTCTTCTCATTCGGCACATTCAGGAGACAGGCGTTCCGGTTCGGGTCGATATGGCCGTAAAGCGTGGCGTTATTCAAACAGCAGCCGTCGTTCGGGCTCATCGTTTCGGGGGAGCCGTTAAGGATAGTACAGAGTACAGCGTACATAGTACATCGTGGGGCGTGGGGCAAGATTCGTTAAGCGGTTACTCGCCTCAGCTTTTGCTTCAGCGAAGTGGGCGAAACTCGTTTCGGTTACGTCTAACGGCTTATGATAAACTCTAAATCCGAAACCCTAAACTCTAAACAAATCCTAAACCCAAATATTCCAAACTCAAAACAGTATCGTTTTGAGTTTTGAGTTTTTCGTTTTGAGTTTATTTAGGGTTTCAAGTTTAGTGTTTAGAGTTTATTTGTATTGTATAAGACATACTGTATATAGCAATGTCACTATACTTCAAAACAAAAATCATTCTTCTAAAATTCTTAAATAGGAAAGTTCTTTCCTTAAAATTTCTGCAAAAAATAACGAATCCTTTAAAATTACATATCCAGGGCTATACCATGGAAGATCTGATAAAGAAATACGCGCCCGGAAAATCATTCGTTGATATCGGATCGTTATGGGCCATAAACGGGTATTTTTCTTTTCTTGCAGAAAGTTGCGGCGCGCGACGTGTGATTGCAGTAGATATCTTAACTGAAACTGAAGAATTCAGGCAGGCAAAACGACAAAAAAATTCCAAGGTTGAATTTATCTGTGGCGATATCCATCTTCCGGAGACAACTCAAAAAATCGGCACCTGCGATGTGGTGTTTTGCTCCGGCGTCCTTTACCACAGCCCAAACCCGCTACATCTAATAATGATGCTACGCTCAATATGTCGAGAAACGCTGATATTAAAAACCCAACTGATTCCCGAAGTGCCGGGAATAAAAAACGCTGCGGTTTTCTATCCTTTTCTCGATAAAAAACAAAGAAAGCTTTACGATAGGGGGGCAGGTATCCAGAAAGCTATCACCGAAGACTACGATCCTAAAAGCGGATATGGAAATTGGTTTTGGGGGCCTTCCCCAAGTTGCGTGAAGTCAATGCTTGAGTGTGCGGGCTTTACGATTGAAAAAAGCTATCTCAACCCTTTTCACGGCTGTTTTATTTGCAAAACCGCTCCTGTTAAGTTTATGCCGGTATCTGGAGAGCTTGCGCCGGACTATAACCAACCAAAGCCTTACAAACACAGTCAATAGTATATAGTCGTGAGTATTGAGTATATGGAGAAAGTATGTAGTATTGAGTATATAGTACATAGTAGGGCAAGATTCGTTAAGCGGTTACTCGCCTCGATTCGCTCGGCGAAGTGGGCGAAACTCGTTTCGGTTACGTCTATCGGCAACGTTTTATGACAAACTCTAAACCCGAAATCCTAAACCCTAAACAAACTATAAATCACAATTCTTCAAACTCAAAACGGTATAGTTTGTGATTTTGAGCTTTTCGTTTTGAGTTTATTTAGGATTTAGAGTTTAGTGTTTAGGGTTTATTTATACTATATACAATATACGACATACCACATACTTTTTTAAGTTTTACTCACATAAAATCCTTGCTATGGAATAATTAAAAAACTATAATACCATAAATAAGCCTAGGGCCACATACGCTGTCCGGAAAAAAAATCTATAAAAGCTGAAGGTAATATTGAGTTTATTGGGAGGCTAGATGAACTATTTACAAGGGGCGATCGCTGCGGCAAAAAGAGCCGGGAAGATCCATAAGAAATATTTTCGTAAAGGCGTTGCCGTAAAAACAAAATCTTCTTCTTACGATTTGGTAACGACAGCCGATACAGAGGCCGAAATAGAGGTTGTTTCTTTCCTGAAGAAACATTGGCCGGATCACAATTTTATCTGCGAGGAACATCTGTACCAGGAAACCCCCTCCGAATACATCTGGATCATTGACCCGCTTGATGGGACTAATAATTTTGCCTGCGGTATTGCCCTATTTTCCGTTTCTATTGCGCTTAAATACCGTAATGAGCTTCTTTTGGGCGTTGTCTACGACACTATTAATAATGAGCTTTTTTATGCCCAAAAAAACAAAGGAGCATTCTTGAATAACAAGCGTATCCGTGTGAATGATGTATCTCACCTGAAACAGGCTATGTTGATTACCGGATTCTATTACGATAGAGGAAGAGAGATGATAAAAACTCTTGTGGCGGTCAAGCGGTTTCTTTCTTTGCATGTGCTTGGGATACGCCGTTTTGGTTCGGCGGCGCTTGATCTCTGTTATGTTGCCTGTGGCCGCGCCGCGGGATTCTGGGAATTCGAGCTTAGTCCGTGGGATTTCGCTGCGGGAAAGTTATTGGTTGAAGAAGCCGGCGGCAAAGTCACCGACAACAAGGGCAAAGTCGTTCCCTTAACTAAAAAACATTTTATTGTTGCTTCTAACGGTCAGATTGACCGGCAGTTGCTTGAAGTTATAGAGCCGAAGCACTCTCGGATAAAAAAATCAGGAATATAAGACTGTGGAGTTTCGGGAATAATGAGATTATTTTCTAAAAAAATCACCGCATTGGCGCGCGAAAGCTGGGCGATGAGCTGGCCCATGATTTTGATCATGTTTTTTGAATTTCTGATAGGCTTGGCCGATGTCTACGTTGCGGGCAAGGTCGGTAAAGAAATACAAGCCGCCTATGGTCTGGCTTTTCAACTTTATTTTGTCGGGCTCATTCCTGCCATGGCTTTAACCGCAGGAACGGTTTCGGTGGTGTCAAAATTGTTTACTGCTCCGCAAGCTCTAAAGCCGTCCGAGCATGATGCTGTTATTGGGGAGAACGAGGAATTAAAAGAAACAGTATTTTCTTCTCTCGCATCAAGCACTCTTATGGGTGTTATCGTGGGCGCTCTCGTTATTATGCTCAGTTCGGCGATCATAGGGTTATTGCGCGTTCCCGCAATTATTAAAAACGATAGCGCCGCACTTGTAAGAATTTATAGCCTGGGATTTATTTTCGATTATTTTTTGATCAACGCAAACGGTATTTTGCGCGCGTGTGGTAAGGTTAAGATATCGCTGCGTAATTATACAATAATATGTCTTTTAAATATTGTACTTAATTTTGTTCTTGTGTTTGCCACCCCGCTTGGATTTAGCGGTATCGCCATTGCTACCGTAATCAGCGTGGCCGTCGGCGCGCTTTTAAATGCCGTGGCGGTTAAGAATCTTTTGGGTGCGTGGCGATTTCGTTTCCGGGCATTCAAAGAAATGGTCGCAATCGGCTGGCCGATCGGGCTCTTGCAGATTCTCTGGAATCTTGCGACTGTTGTTATTTTTTCCATTCTAGGGAGTTTACCGTCGAATAATATAGAATTGATCGCCGCTTTTACTAACGGTTTAAAAGTCGAAGCCGCTATTTTCCTCCCCGCGTTCGCGTTTAACTTAGCGAATGCCGTTGTTGTCGGGAATCTTCTGGGTAAAGGGAAGAAGGACGATGCTTTCAAGTCCGGACTCGTTACCGCCGGCTTAGGTATGGCAATCATTGTGGTGCTTTCATTGGTTGTGATATTACAAGCGCGTAATATTATGACTTTTCTTTCCAATAATTCCATAGTCGTTAGTCAGGGGTTTACCTATCTTTATATTACCTTTGCTTTTGAGCCGTTTATGGCCTGGGGAGTTATTCTTGCCGGAGGATTAGCCGGAGCCGGCCACACTAAAAATATTTTAGCGGTTGTTGCGCTAAGTTTATGGATCATAAAAATACCGTTTTGTTACCTTGCGGGAGTTGTGTGGGGCATGGGCGCGGTAGGTATGTGGTGGGCGATGAATTTGGCAATTGTCTTTCAGGCTGTCTTGATGAGCTGGTACTATTTTAAAAAAATGCGGCCAGTGGCAAAAGTAATACAGGTATGTAGTACATAGTATGTAGTATATAGTGGGGAGTAAGGATTAACGGATTAAAGAATTAAATGATTAACTAATTAAGAAATTAACGCATTAAATAATTAACGAGCTAACGGATTAAGAAATTAACTAATTAAAGAATTATTTGGGGAAAGAATATAGGTTGATAGGTTAGTATGTTGATAGGTTAGTAGGCAGGAAGGGTCAGAAAAATAAAATATTAAAAATTAAAATAAAAATAAGGGGTAGAAAAGGACAGAAAGGGAAGAGAAGGGAAAAAGTTAAAAGTCAAAAGTAAAAAACTGAAAAATAAACGCTATGGGTTTTTTTAATTTTTTTAAAAGTTTTATCGGGCGAAAGAAAAAGAAAAAACTAAAAAAAAGGAAGAAAATAACGCCCAGAAAGCCGGCTAAAACCAAGAAAAAGCCGCGCCGCCGGGTTCTCCCGCGTATCAAGAAAACGCACAAATCAAAACCCGCAAAGGTGCGCACAAAAAGTAAAGTAAGGGCTCGTAAGAAGAGGGGAGCGCCCAAGCGAAAAAAGTTTAAAGTTTCAGCCAAAAAATCCCTGCCGATTTCCAATGAAAAAGCAATTGGTACGATTACTCATTTTTTTGGCCACATATCCGTAGGGATCATTAAACTTTCTTCGCCGCTGGCGACAGGTGCCACCATACATATTAAAGGCTCCCACGATGATTTTACCCAAGTGGTTTCTTCGATGCAGTACGACCATCGGGATATTACTTATGCCAAGCGAGGATTGGAGATTGGTATTAAGGTTATTAAGCCGGTTCACGAGAACGATATAGTCTATATGGTTGGTTGATGACCAATAGTTTTGTGGAAGTCGTGATATGGGGTGGAAGATTCTTAAACTGTATGTGTTTCGAGCGAGCATGATTCTATGACACGCTATTATCTTGATATCGATAATCGTTTTGTAATCAAAAAAGATAGACAGAAGCTTTATCCCCGAGGAAAGTTTGTTATCGATACACAAAACAAGTTATCGTATATCATCTTGGAGCCTATTTCTTGGCGCAGAAAAGAAACAGTATCTAAAAAAATAACTTTTGAAGGCACGTGGTCTTTAGACGAGAATCATACTGTTGTATTTACTTTACATCACACACGCAAACAGCCAGAAGGCGGGCAATTTTATTTTACGTCGGAATTGATTGATACACGTTCCGACGCGCTCATTTTCTCGTTAGCCACAAAAGAGCAGCCTGGAGTGTCTACTATTCGGCTTTTACAATTACAAGGGAGATGGCAGGCCGATCAATATAACCGCTTAAGTTTTCTGGTCAAAAAAACCGGTTTGCAATATGATACGCTCACTTTTGCAGCTGCCTGGGAATTGGACAGGAACAACACGCTTGTTTATACCTACAAGAAGACGTATCTTAAGACAAAAGAGCGCATAGAGAAAACGTTAGTTTTTAAAGGATTCTGGCAGATTGGCGAGAAGGATCGTCTTTGTTACGCCCTTGATATCGAACAAAATTCATATTTTTCTTTTAAGGTTGCCTACGAGACTCCGAGCATACTGGCGAAAAAAGGTGAGATTAAGTATCGCTTGGGTGTGGGGGTTAGAGGGGAACGTTTATTCCGTGCGAAAGTTATTACTATTTACGGTGTATGGAAGTTAAGCAGAAAGATAGGATTGTCTTTCGAGGTCGACTACGGTCATGGAGTTCGGGAAATCGTCTTTGGCGCGCAGCTCGAGTTAGTTAAAGGAAACCAGGTTACTTTTGAATTGACCAGCCAAGAAGGAAACAGCCTGGGCTTGCGCATTACGTTTAGCAAGTCTTTTCTGCGTAATAACGCTCAATGGTTTTTGCGCTTTAGCCAGCGGGACAAAGAATCTCGTGTTGAGGGTGGGGTAGATATTGCATGGTAGAAGGGATTAAAGAATTAACGAATTAACTAATTAAAGAATTATTTGGGGAAAGAATATAGGTTGATAGGTTGGCATGTTGATAGGTTAGTAGGCTAAAGAATTAACTGATTAATGGATTAACCGATTAACGAATTATGGCTGATAATATTATTTGCGAAAAATTTAAAGAGTGGACGAAGGATCTTGCGCCTAAAGAAGCCAGGATAGCTGTGTTTGAGCGTATACGTGATATTCCGTACGCAATCGTGCCGAAGCTAAGAGATCATTTTTCCGGCCCGGCTGGTATGTTGGAATTGAATAAAGGTTCGTGCCAACCGAAGCATTACTTATTAGCGCAATTTTTTGAAAAGTTAGGTATACCTATTCAATTGGCCACTTACGTTTTTAGATGGCAGGATTGCCCCGTAGCCTATCCATCTAAAATTAAACAATTAGTAGAACAGTTGCCTGTGGGGTATCATCTTGCTTGTAAGGCTTACATAGAGAAAAAGTGGGTCTTAGTTGATGCGACCTGGGATAAACCTCTTAAAGCATATGGTTTTAGTGTGAATGAGCATTGGGATGGTTTAAGCGCTACCGAGAATGCTGTGGTAGTTTTGGAAGAAATTACGCACAAGGATGCGGCAGATAGATGTAGCTACGAAACACAGAAAAGAAGTGGTTATAGTGATAACGAAAAAGCATTGTATACTGAATTTATCGAACAATTTAATCAGTGGCTGGAGCAGATAAGGCGAAGCTAATGTATGTAGTATATAGTCGTGAGTATTGAGTATATGGAGAAAGTAGGTAGTATTGAGTACTGAGTATATAGGTGGGTTAGAAATGGGTAAAAAGGTTGGTATGTTGATAGGCTAAAGAATTAACGGATTAAAAAATTAAATCATTAAATAATTAACGAATTAACTGATTAATGAATTAACGCATTAAAGAATTAACTAATTATTGGGGGGAAAGGATATAGGTTGATAGGTTGGCATGTTGATAGGTTAGTAGGCAGGAAGGGATGAGACATTAACGGATTAAAAAATTAAATAATTAACGGATTATTTGGGGAAAGGGGAGTAGGGGAAAGAGAAAAGTAAAAAGTTAAAAATAAAAAGGCAAAAATAGAAATCAAAATAGAGAAATATCAAAAATTAAAAAGAGAAGGAGGCAGATTATGCAGAGATTTTTATTAAAATGGGCAGTTAACTCGGTTGCGATTCTTGTTGTCGTTCATACGATAAAAGGTATTGAGATTTCAAACACATCGCTTGTGGTGGTAGTGGCTCTGGTATTGGGGATCATCAACGCATTCCTAAGGCCTATTTTGATCGCGATCACGCTACCGATAAACGTGCTTACCCTTGGCGTGTTTACTTTTTTTATTAACGGATTTCTTTTCTATCTGGTTTCCAAAATCGTAAAGGGTTTTACCGTTACCGGATTTTGGCCGGCATGTTTTGGGGCAATTCTCTTTAGTATCGTTAGCTTTCTTTTGAGTTTATTTGTACGCGAGTAGTATCTAAAGATGAAGCTTCAAGATATACGTGCATCGTTACGCTCATCCGGCAATAAAGAAAAGGCCAGAGTTTTGCGCAGTTTTTTTAAAACAGGCGCGGGCCAATATGGAGAAGGAGACGTTTTCTTAGGCATCGCGGTCCCGGAAATAAGAAAGATAGCCAGGCGCTGCCAAGATATCTCCTCATACGATATTATCCAGTTATTGCGCTCAAGAATTCATGAAGAACGGATGCTGGCGCTTGTGTTACTTTTGTCGCGTTATGGAAAAGCAACCACTAATGAGAAAAAAATAATTTACAGTCTGTATCTGGAGAATATAAAACACATTAACAGTTGGGATCTGGTTGATGTGAGCGCCCCGCATATTGTGGGCGATTTTTTGTTTAAAGGAAACAGAAGCAAACTTTATTGCTTCGCTCGCTCGAAATCGCTCTGGGAAAGGCGCACAGCCCTGGTTGCTACGTTTCGTTTTATCCGCGCAGAACAGTTTTACGATACTATTGCGATAGTAAAACTGTTATTGAAAGATGAAGAAGACCTGATTCATAAGGCGGCAGGGTGGATGCTACGCGAAGTGGGTAAGCGTAACCCAAGAGTCCATGAGCAGTTCTTGAAGACGTATTATAAAAAAATGCCGCGAACGATGTTACGTTATGCGATAGAAAAATTGCCGCAATATACAAGGCAGGCTTATTTACGGGCAAAGGTGTAGTTTATGAAACAAAAGGAGACTTATGCATAACAAATATTTTATATGTTGGTTATCCGGGGTATTTTTTTTGATGGTTACTTTTTTTTCAGTTTACCCGGCAGTAGTGGTGCTGAAGTCAGGAGAAAATATTCAGGGGACTATTACCAAACAAACAGAGCAAGAAATTGAAATCAACGTATCCGGAGAGTCAAAGAAGTATCCTATGCGCGAAATCGAAACCATAAAAGGAAACAAGCCTATTGTTGCGGAATCAAAGAGTGAGGAATCAAAGAATAGGGAGTCAAAGAGTGAGGAGGTAAAAAGTCCAGAATCGCAAGCACGAGATGAGTTTGATCCCGACGCGTTGTTTAAAAAAGCGCTCCTGTTGGCCGCTAACGGAAAATTCTCAGAGGCTGAAGAGCTCTGTAAGAAAATTTTAGAGAAAATTCCGGATGAACCACAAGCCACTCAAGCGCTTAAAACATGCGAAGAGGTGCGCGATGGAAAATTCAAGCCTCTCTATGCCCAGAGTCTCTTCCGGGGCGTTTACTCAATGCTGGAGGACAATACTTCGGCGGCGATAGAGGCGTTTAAGAAGGCGGTTGAAATAGACCCTAATCGTGACGAAGCTTACTATAATTTGGGATATGTGTATCAGTCTCTCAATCATTACGAGGAGGCTATAACATATTTCAAGAAAGTTATTGAGCGTAATCCCGACGACGAACACGCTCTCTTTGAGATTGGAATTAGCTTGTATTCAGCCAGCAACTACCGCGAGGCAATACCGTATTTTGAAAAACTGATTTCTCAGGATCCCGATAATCCCGAATTGCAGGCGCTTCTGGGCATGTCGCATCGTTGGCTGGGTAACCGCGAAGCAAGTAACCAGTATCTTGGCAGGGCAAGAGAACTTTTTAAAGAAGAAGGCGATGACGAGCGAGCCCAGGAAATGGATAATCTTTTGAGTGGATTGTTGTAAGAAAGTATATCGTATAGAGTACATCGTATATAGTATAAATAAACCCTAAACACTAAACTCTAAATCCTAAATAAACTCAA
>JBAWWL010000003.1:0-200232 GCA_037146775.1 Candidatus Omnitrophota bacterium
CGACCTCAACCAGGCAGAATGCCGGAGCTTCCTACTATGGTGCAATGGAGTTGTCGGAGAATCTTTGGGAGCGGCCCGTTTCAATAGGTAATGCTACTGCCAGAAGCTTTGGCGCAAGTAACGGGGACGGAACGCTATCGTCTACCGGCAACTCAACCACCGCCGATTGGCCTGGTGCCGAAGGTAATGGTTTTCGCGGCGGAAGTTGGAGTTCTAATTCCAGTGAAGGGCGCGTGTCAGACCGTAGCAGCGGTTCAGCGGGATATAGCGACCGGCGCAGTGATTCCGGGGTACGTTTAGCCAGAACACCTTAAGGGAATAATGTTTAACTGTGCGCGGCTGGTTTTAAAGCCCGGTAAACGTTGACGTTGAGACAAAATCATTAGGTACATATATGTTTAAAGTAATCGTTCTTAATCCGAAGCATGAATTATTCGAAGGCACCGCGAGAAATGTGATATTACCGGGAGACAGGGGTGAGTTTGAGGTGCTTGATTTTCACCGGCCGATCATCAGCCTTCTTAAAGAGGGTAATATCGTTATAGACGGCAAGCTCTTACCGATTAAACGCGGCGTAGCGAAGTTTTGCAAAGACGAGCTAGTGGCCCTGGTTGAAGAGTGACAACCATTCTACTATATTTTTTGTTTCCTTTGCTTGAGTATAGCCATGTCAAAAATACTTATTATCGATGACGAGCAAGATTTCGTGACAGTATTAAGCGGCCGGCTTAAAGCAAACAATTACCAGGTTATCACCGCGCATGACGGTTTGGAAGGGCTCACGTATGCAACCACCGAGCATCCGGACCTGATTATTTTAGATATTCTGATGCCGGGAATGAGCGGATTCGAGGTGTTAAAAAACTTAAAACGTGACCCGAAAACGCGCCGTATCCCGGTACTTATGCTCAGCGCCAAAGGCGATACCGATTCTCTTTTCCGAGCCGAGGAGTTTGAGGCAACCGATTATCTGATAAAGCCGTTTGATACACAAGAGTTCATGGCGATGGTAAAAAAGTATATCGAGTAACTACGGATTTTGCGGGTTTTAACCGAATCCCGTATTTTTTCAGCCTCAATCAGAGGCTGACGTGTCTATAGCGCAAAAAATATCCTATTCAACCGGCCAGCCGTCTCGGGTGGCGAATGTGATGGTTATCTCTTGAGGCTGTCGAAGGTCACAGTTGTTATAGGCCGGATGTTACTCGATAGGCGTGCCTGCGGGGTGTTTCATGAAAAATGTCATCATTATATTGGTAATGTTTGTAACCATCCTGGGCCCCTCGGCGGTTATTGCCACCATTGGTTTTGCCAGCATACGAGCCTTGGGAAGGAATCCGTCCGCAGCGCCGAAAATATTGCTGGCAATGATCATCGCGCTTATTTTTGCGGAGTCGATAGCAGTAATCGCACTGCTAGTGCTCTTTCAGCTTTTTGGCCGTTAATACGCATCCTCGAGCCAGCCTTTGCACAAACTTTGAGTTTATCTCCTTGGTGTTGTTTTTTTGAGCGCGGGATACCTAAGGCGTGGGGTAAAGGTAACTTTCAGATAACGCAAGCTGCGTTCTAGACGAAGCTTGGAACGTTACACAAGATAAAAAGAGGGAGATATGCTACTTGCACAATTAATTATTATTCAAATAGTGACTTTTGTTGCACTGGTCTTTTTCTTGCGCAAATTATTATATACCGAAGCGAACGTTGAAGTAAAACGTCTGCAGAGGTTAAGCGCCGAAAACGAAAAGAAAGCAGAGGAGTTACGTAAACAAATCGAGCAGGCGCGTATGGAATATGAAATAAAACTTAAGAAAGCCGAGGAAGAGGCCAGGCTTCTTAAAGAAGCGGCCCAGAAAGAAATAGAAAAGCACCAAGCCCAGGCTATAGAGGTAGCCAAGGAAGAGGCAGAACGGATTCTAGCACAAGCGCGCAATACCAAAGAAAAGATGAAAGAGGAGATAAAAAACGAATTAGAGCAGAGCGTTATCAGCTTCGCCTGTACGGTGGTTCGCGCGGCTTTTGAAGAAAAAAGTTATAAACATATTCACGATGAGCTTCTTTCGGATATTATCTCGCATCTTGACAGCATAGATGAACATAAAATTACCGACACCGTCAGCGTTATAGAGGTTACTTCCGCCTTTACTTTAAAACCGGATGAGCAGGAGAAAATAAAAACGGCTATTGCCGAAAAGGCTTCGCGTAAACTTGATATAAAAGAAAAGATAGACAACAGTCTAATTGCGGGAGTGCTTATTAAAATAGGCAATTTGATTATTGACGGTAGCCTTGCGAACAGGATCGAAGAAGTAAGAAAAAAAATGGGAAGAGAGGACCACGCGGGAACAGATTCCTAAAAAATATTTTTCTTCCTTTTCGTGCGTGCGGCAGAAGCCATAATAATATATGAAGACCATTGATATTAAAGAGGAAGGCAGGGTCATCGAGGTAAAACGTTCGATAGCCCGCATCGAAGGATTTCCCCATTGTCTCAACGGCCAGCTTTTAGATTTCGCTTGCGGCCAGCGAGGCATGGTTATGGGGTTTAAGGAAGAAGAAGTTTTTGCACTCATCTTAGGCAGCCGTCAGGACGTTAAACCTGGTGAAAAAGTATATACCAGGGAAGAAACGTTTCGGATTCCTGTCGGATATGGTTTTGTCGGCAGGATCGTGAACAGTTTGGTTGAGCCGCTTGATGGCAAAGGTCCTATTGCCTTAAAGGCTCCATCCACGCCAAAAAAAGATACTGTCGAGGAGGGTACGGCTAAACGCCCCGCTTCTTTTTCCGACCTGTATCCCGTATTTAGAGAAGCGCCGTCGGTATTGCAGCGCGAACCAATTACCAAGACGCTCGAAACAGGTTTACGAAGCATTGACGCTATGATCCCCATTGGCAAGGGGCAGCGTGAGCTTATCATCGGTGACCGCATGACCGGGAAAACCAGTATAGCCTTGGATACTGTCTTAAATCAGAAAGATAAAAAAGTGCTTTGTATCTATTGTTTTATAGGCAAAGACTACAATACACTTAAGAAGGTGGTCCAGGCGTTATCCAGCGCGCAGGCTTTTACCTATACCGTTGTGGTCGCTGCGTTTGCTTCCTCGTCTCCGGGAGAACAATACTTAGCGCCCTATGCTGCGTGTACGTTGGGCGAGTTTTTTATGGAGCATGGCGAAGATGTTTTTGTGGTTTTTGATGATTTAACCAAACATGCCTGGGCTTACCGTCAGCTTTCTTTGCTTTTAGAACGTTCTCCGGGCCGTGATGCCTACCCCGGAGATATTTTTTATCTCCACTCACAATTAGTGGAGCGTGCCAGCAAATTGAATAGTGAGCATGGCGGCGGTTCAATGACATTTTTCCCCATCGTCGATACCATACAGGGAGATATTACCGGCTATGTTCCTTCCAATTTGATTTCCATGACCGATGGCCAGATCTATCTCAACACTACTCTTTTTGCCGAGGGTTTTAAACCGGCGATAGACCTGGGCCTTTCGGTTTCGCGTATAGGCAGTAAGGTGCAGTCAAAGGCGATGAAAGAGTTGAGCGCTATGCTGCGGCTGGAATATCTTCAGTACAAAGAATTGCTAAAAATGTCGAAACTAAAAGCAGGACTTTCGCCCGAAGTAGAAAAAAAACTCCGTAGAGGAGAAGCCATTACACAGATTTTGATACAAGAAAAGAATAAGCCATCGCCGCACGAAGAACAGTTGCTTATGTTGTATGCTTTGCGTAAAGGTTTCCTGGATGGCTTGTCTCATGAAGAGATAGGCAAATTTAAAAAAGAAATTTATGCTTTTGCGCACGAACATGGCGAAGTCTTTATGCGGGAAATAGCCAGCAAGCGGGAATTGACAGAAACAATCAAAGAAGGGTTAGAGGCTATTCTTAAGAAATATTTCGGCAAAAAATAAGTTCTCGCAGAATATCTTGAAACAAAGTTTTACACAATATCGCAGGTAGTAACCTTGTTTTGGGCCAAAGAGCAAACAATCTTATGCAAACTCAATCATATCCTTTCCGGATTAAAGAATTGGGCCGCGTTAAAGAAGTAAGAAAATTTATCGTTAAAATCGAAGGATTCCCTTCGTGTATGAACGGCCAGCTGGTTTCTTTTCCCGGAGGGACCAAGGGGTTGGTGATGGGTTTTAACGAGCGCGAGGCGCTGGCTATCATTTTAGGTTACGAAGGCAGCGTGCGCATCGGCGATATTGTCGAAGCACAAAGCCAGGCATTTACAGTGCCGGTTAACGATAGTTTACCGGGTAGAATTATCACCGCGCTGGGAAAGCCTTGCGACGAGAAAGGCCCGATCGCGGTAAGTGGATTTTTACGTTTGGCAGCGAACGCCGACAGTCTCACCGCGCACACGTCTTATTGCCCTGTGTTCACCGAAGCGCCCTCGGCCATGGAAAGATCGGATGTCCACGAGCAACTGGAGACAGGCGTAAAGATGGTCGATATGTTTGTTCCGCTCGCCAAGGGCCAGCGCATACTTATTTTTGGTGACAGGATGTCGGGCAAGACCTCTCTGGCTACGGACGCTATTATTAACCAAAAGGATAAAGATGTGGTGTGTGTGTATTGTTCGATTGGAAAAAGCTATTTTTCTCTTTTACGGGTCGTCCAGTTACTGAAGAAGCATCGCGCTTTGGATTACACGGTTGTCGTTGCCGCAGGAGCTGCCTCGTCGTGCGGTGAACAGTATCTGGCGCCATATACAGCCACCGCGGTAGCCGAATACTTTATGAACAAAGGCAAAGATGTGTTGCTGGTAATGGATGATTTAACCAAACATGCCTGGGCTTACCGCCAGCTTTCTTTACTTTTAGAAAGGCCGCCGGGCAGAGAAGCTTGCCCCGGAGATATTTATTATATTCACGCACAACTGCTCGAGCGTTCAGGTAAATTAATAGATGAAAAAGGAGGGGGCAGTATTACGTCGCTTGTACTCGCAGACACATTGCAGGGTGATATAAGTAGCTATATTCCTTCAAACTTTGTCTCCATGCTCGACGGTCAGATATATTTAAGTACCACCTTGTTCGGCGACGGCTTTAAACCGGCGATTGATTTTGGTTTATCCATTTCGATTATGGGCGGAAAGATCCAGCATCCGGCAATAAAAGAATTTACACAGCGCATACGTATAGAATATGCTCAGTACCGGGAATTGCTTAGGCTGATGAAGTTAAAGTCGACGCTTTCCTCCGAGGCGGAGGCAAAGATAAAACGCGGAGAAACCATCACCGAGCTTCTTAAACAGCAGCGTTCTAGCCCGGTGTCGCAAGCGGAGCAGATAATTTTGCTGTATGCTTTGGAAAAAGGTATGCTGGATAAGCTTTCGAGCCAACAGCTCAAAACATTCAAAAATGATTTTTTTAGCTTTGTACAAAAAGAAGAACCGGAGATAGTGCGCTTGTTGGAAGAACGGCAGCCGCTGGATAACAAAAGTGCCGCCTTGATCGAAAAAGTTCTGCAGGATTTCTTTGTGCAAATAGCGGTCAGCTTTAAGATCCAACCGCAGCCTGCGCAAGCCATCCCTGTCGGAGTATAAGATGTTCGTAATCGCGTAATGTAAGGAGAAATAGTGGCAACGCTATCGTCGCTTAAAAAGGAATATGATTTTAATGTGGAGCTGGCATCTGTGATAGACGTTATGAAGGGTATTGCTGCCTCACAATTTCAGTCGTTACAGCGGCGCAGGGAGCGATTTAAGAAATTTCTTGATTCCTTTTCCAGCTTTTTTCAGCTCATCGATTTTAGCGCAGTCGCACACCCCTTCGGCCGCTTAGCGACAGAACGTGTGGGTATTATCATGGTGACTTCCGACGAGGGTTTTATGGGCGGATTGAATACCCACGTTATCAATGCAGCTCTCGCCCATCGGAGGACCGAAGCCGAATTGATTATTGTCGGCGACCGCGGTGCGGCATATTTAAAAGGTTTAGGTGAACAGTTTACATATTTCCCCGGCGTTACCGACGAGAATAAATACGAGTTAGCCATAAAATTACGAGATTATATTATGCAACAAAGCAAACGCGCTAAATTTGGCATGGTTCTTTTGTCGTATCCTTTGCCGGTGTCTTTTACCTTTCAGAAGGTGGAAGTGATTAAGCTCCTGCCTTGTACGGAATTATTCGAAAAAAAAGAAGATTTGACCTCAGGCGGTGAAAAAGTTATTGTCGAGTCGCATCTCGAAGATATTATTGAGCATTTGGTGGCTGAATGGATATCTGAAAAATTGTACGAAGTCTTTGAGGATTCAAAACTTTCTGAATTCGCCGCCCGGGCAATCAATCTTGAACAGAGCTATCAAAACGTTTCGCAGTCACGGAAAATAGCCCGGTACCGTTTTTTTCAGGCAAAACATACCGCCATAGACAGAAGTATGCGTGAAACGTTTGCCTCGCAACTTTTGCGTAAAAAAGATGCGGTTACATAATATGCACAGTACACAGGGCTGCGACAACAAGAGATAATCATATGGCAGATAATACTATTAAAAAAACAGGCAGGGTGGTTGCGGTTCAGGGGCCGGTAGTCGACGTTAAATTCGAAAAAGCGGAAGAAATTCCCGGCATATATCAAGTTATTATTACCAAAACATTTGACGGTAAGGAGCTTCTTTTGGAAGTAACCGAGCATCTCGAGGGAAACATCGCCCGCTGCGTCGCCTTGGCCTCAACGCTTAATTTGCAGCGAAACCAGCCGGCGGTTGCGCAGGGTAGTCCTATTAGTATTCCGGTGGGCAAAAGTTTATTTTCAAGAATTATCAACGTTGTCGGCGAGCCTATTGATTCGCAGGGCCCTATTGTTACCAGCGAAAGAATGCCCATACGAAAAGATATGACTTCATTTTATCTTAACCCGGACAGGCACAGCCTGGAAAAGCTCGAAATTTTAGAAACCGGCATAAAAATTATGGATTTATTGTTTCCAATGGTCAAGGGAAGCAAGTCGGGAATACTTGGCGGCGCGGCTTTAGGCAAAAGTATTCTCACTTTGGAATTGATACATAATGTTACGCAAAAGAGCAAGGGCGTCTGTGTATTTACCGGAGCCGGCGAGCGTATCCGAGAAGGCAACGAATTATATAATGAGTTCAAGAAACAAGGTTTACTGGACAGAGTTATTATGGCATTTGGCCAGATGAATGAACCTCCGGGCGCGCGGTATGAAATTGTTTTAACCGGAGTGACCGTGGCTGAATATCTGCAAAGCCAGAATCAGGACGTTCTCTTTTTTGTGGATAATGTTTACCGATTTGTACAGGCAGGAGCTGAGATTTCCACGCTCTTAGGCAGGGTACCCTCCGAGATGGGGTATCAGCCAACTCTGGCCTCGGAAGTCGGTGAATTCCAGGAACGGATTCGTTCAAGAGAATCAGGTTCGATCACTGCCGTAGAGGCGATCTATGTTCCGGCTGATGACTTAACCGATCCGGCAGTCGTCACTATATTTAGTTACTTGGATGCGGTGTTAGTGCTTTCGCGAGAACGAATACAGCTGGGGTTATATCCGGCCATTGACCCGCTCTTGTCAAGCTGTTCCAATCTCGATCCTGAGATTGTAGGGGAAAGGCATTTCATTATAGCTCAGGAAGTAGTCAAAATTTTAACCAAATATGAGGAGTTGAAGAAAATAGTGGCGGTTATCGGCGTGGATGAACTTTCCAAAGTCGATCGCATTCTTTATGAGCGGGCCAGAAAGCTGCAGAATTTTCTTACCCAGCCGTTTTTTACGGCGGAAGTCTATACCGGTAAGAAAGGAGAATATGTAACTATAAAAGAAACCCTAGACGGCTGCGAGAAAATTATTTCCGGAAGAGCCGACACTATTAAGGAAGAAGATTTGTATTTGATAGGAAAACTTTAAGGGTAAGTAGTATCAAAAGTTTGGCGTACGGTAAGCGCATATAGAATGTAACCAAGGAGACGTGTGGCAATACGGCTTGGAGAGATACTGGTAGATGAAAAAATTATTACGCAGGAACAGCTTGATGAAGCTTTAAAAGAACACGAGCGTACCGGAGACTTCTTGGGGCAAATCTTGATCCGGCGAGGTTTTATCGGCGAGGGCCAGCTGGCAAGAACACTTTCGCAGCAGATGGGTGTGCCGTATCTTAACCTGAAAGAAGTGCCGATAGATGAGGCTCTTACGCGCCGCGTCCCCGCCAAGCTTGTGTGGCATTACAAAATTATGCCGATCAAGCTCGACGGCAATGTCTTAACGGTTGCCATTTCCAACCCTTTTGATATGTGGCCGCTTGATGATATTGAAGTGAATCTGGGTTTCCGGGTTGAACGGGTACTTTCTACTCCCAGCGACATAACGCAGGCGATAAAAAAATATTATGGCGTCGGAGCCGAAACGATCGAAAGCATTCTAGAGCAACAACCGACCGTGGTGCACGAGACGAGCCTTAAAGAAAGAACCGAGGATATCGAAAAAAGAGCCGAAGATGTTTCGGTGATTACGCTGGTAAATCAAATTTTGCATCAGGCGATCAAAGAGGGGGCGACCGACATCCATATCGAGCCGTCCAAAAACGAGTTGTCATTGCGTAATCGCGTTGATGGTATCCTGTACGATACCGCCGTTTCCGAAGATATACGCTATCTATACCCTTCGATTGTTTCACGCATCAAAATTATGGCTGGTCTTGATATCGTTGAGAAAAGGCTTCCCCAGGACGGCCGCGCGCGCGTAAAATTGGGCAACGAGGAATTCGATTTACGCGTATCGGTACTACCGTCTGTGTATGGCGAAAATGTGGTTATCAGGATTTTGCCTACCACCATGCTTTTCAGCCTGGAGAAGCTCGGGCTTTTGCACGAAGACCTAAAGAAATTAAAAGAGCTTATTAGCAAACCTCACGGGATAATCTTTTTAACCGGCCCTACGGGAAGCGGAAAAACCACAACGTTATATGCGGCATTGAGCACCTTAAATACTTCCGAAACAAAGATTATTACTATCGAAGACCCGGTGGAATATGAGTTGCGTAGAATTCACCAGATACAGGTGAGCACAAAAATAGATTTAACTTTTGCAAGGGCCCTGCGCAGTATGTTGCGGCATGACCCCGATATTATGATGGTGGGAGAAGTAAGGGATTTCGAGACTGCCGAGATTGCAATCCAGGCAGCTTTAACCGGCCACCTCGTATTTTCAACTCTTCATACAAACGACGCTTCCAGCGGAGCAACACGTTTACTTGATATGGGCGTTGAGCCATATCTGGTAGCTTCCAGCGTCGAGGCTTTTATCGCCCAGCGTTTGGTGCGAGTGATTTGCTCTCACTGTAAGGAGAGTTATCAGCTTGCGCCGGAACTGCGCGCTTTTATGGAACCGAAATCAAGCGAGATATGTATGGTATACCGAGGCAAGGGGTGCGAGATGTGCCGGCATACCGGTTACAAAGGAAGGACCGCAATCTATGAGATATTGACCGCAAGTACGCCGATACGCCAGCTCATTATGACAAAAGCATCAAGCGACGAAATAAAGCAAAAAGCAATATCCTTAGGTATGCGAACCTTGAAAGATGACGGTTGGGAAAAGGTAAAGAAGGGTATTACTACTCTCGAAGAAGTGATGCGAGTAACTAAGATTACCGAATAAAAATTAAACCATAACCATGGCACTCTATTATTATCGCGCAAAAAAAGGGCCTAAAGAAATCGTGGAAGGTGAGTTGGCTGCCGAGAACAAAGATGCGGCAGTCGTAAAATTGTCTTCGCAGGGGCTCATCCCGGTTCATCTCGAAGAAAAGGTTTCAGGGTATGAGCCAAAAATAACGGCGGTAAAATCAGGCAAGGTTACCTTGAAAGAGGTAAATATCTTTGCGCGCCAGTTAGCCAGTTTGCTTAAGTCAGGAAACACTCTTTTACGGTCATTAGACATACTTTCCCGTCAGGCTCATAACGCATACTTCCAGTGGGCAGTCGGTCAGATGGCGAGGCAAGTGAAAGAGGGTAGTACTTTTTCTCAAGCCCTCTCCGGTTTTGGGCGTATTTTTCCAGCCTTGTATGTCAATATGGTAAGATCGGGAGAGGAGGCGGGTACGTTGGATGAGGTTTTGCGGCGGTTAGCCGAATATGGAGAAAAAACTGAAGAAATGCGTTCAAAAATCAAAGCCGCCCTTGCCTACCCTTCTCTGCTTATTATATTAGGTATGGGAACCGTATTCGTGCTTTTAACTTTTTTTATGCCTCGTCTGGTAAATTTATTTCAGGATTTAGGCCAAACATTGCCGCTTCCTACCAGGATACTCATAGCTCTCAGTTCATTTCTGCAAGTATACTGGCCATGGCTGATTGTTGTTGTGGCAGGTATTGTCGTGTTTGCGCGAAAACGAGGTTTGCGCGCACAAGAGCGCGTGACCATCGATTGGTTGAAACTAAAGATCCCGGTTATGGCAGACCTGATACGTAAAGAAAATATATCCAGTTTTACCAGATCGCTTTCTTTGCTGCTTAAGGGAGGATTGCCTATATTTCGGGCAATCGAGATCATTACGCCAACCTTAACGAATACCAAATACCGTCAAATGTTTGAGAAGGCAGGTAATAGGATCGTACAAGGGGTATCTTTGGCTAAAAGTATGGAAGAGCAAGGTGGATTTGAACCTTTTGAAATAAATATGGTTGCGGTAGGCGAAGAAAGCGGCCGGCTGGATGAGTCGCTTCTTGAGATTGCCAAAAGCTACGAGGCCGACATGGAAGGGACACTACGCGTCGCGACGTCATTACTTGAACCGCTTATTATTATCGGTGTTGGCTGTATCGTTGGCTTTATCGTGTTTGCGATGCTTTTGCCGATATTCCAGATGGACATTACTGCCATGTAATTTTCGTTTACTAAATTATATGTAGTGTTGATGTGTGCCGTAGCATGTCGTAAGCGATCAATACTTTTGCTGGCCGCAAGACGAGCCGGAAAAAATAAAAACACTTCCATTTTCGTCCCCGTGTTAAAGTTCGGCCAATATGAAGTGTATCCATTAAAGACGATTAAAGAGGGGTAAGCCGATGCTGTGGTCCGTAAAAGAGAAAACGAGCTATCGCCTGCGCTGCAATCAGCACATTCGGCACAAACGAACATTTACTCTTGTCGAGGCGCTCTTAAGTGTTGCAATAGTCGCTGCGGGTCTTATAGGTATCATGCAGGCCTTGATGAAAGAGGTAAGCGCGTTGAGTAATATCGAGGAAAGAATTGAAAGCGCGCGTATTCTGCAGGAGAAATTCGGAGAGGTTACGAAAGAACTTTTAAAAGCAACGCAGATCGCTCCTGTTTCCCGAGAAAATGAAATAGTGTGCGGCCCGCGCCGTTACAAAATGCAACTGTATGTGGATCAGAAGAGTCCGATAAAGTATTTGTATGAAATACAACTTGTCTGTAGTTGGCAAAAATTCGCTCGAGAGCAGAAAAATACACTGGTAACATTTTTGTATAAACCAATCCAGAGCAAGAATGAACAATAGTCGCGATTGTCGAATAAATGTGGCAAAGAACGCTTGCGGCTTTACCCTTGTTGAGGTATTGCTTGCGATAGCTATTTTTGGAATTATTTCCGGTGCTATTTTTGCAGTATTTACCCGCAGTATTGCGGTCTGGGAAACCGCCCGTATTAAGGCAAACCACAAAGAAAAAGCGCTGTTTTTCTTGATGTCTTTTGAAAAGGAACTGAAGAACCACATTGATACAGGTAATGTTCAGTTTATTGTCGAGGAAAATAAAATATATTTTACCACGCTCAAAGACACGATCTATAACGTACTGTATGTGTTTGACAAAGCGTCCGGGCAGTTTTACCGTTATAGGTCGGTTTATCCTATCCCGCCGGCCTCAGTAAAGCCGGTTGTGGTTTTAAAAAATGTTGTCTCTTGCGGGTTTAGCTGCGAATATCCTCTTTTGGCGCCGGGTCAAGACGCACAAAAAAATTCTAGCCTACCTTGCATGGTAACAGTAAAATTTTCGGTAGATGATGTTAAAACAAAAAATAATTATGCACTATCCCGGGTTATTTCTATTCCCTAAGGTTCACCGCCGCAGCAGCATCCTTATTATATCGCTATGGTTGATTTTCCTTCTGGCATTCTTTACTGTGGTCATAGCCGGCATTATCAGGCAGAAGCTGATTGTCGCAAACCGTATCGATAAAGGGTTTAAGGCGTATGCGGCAGCTCTTGCCGCTATCGAAGCAGCGAAAGCGGTCGTCGGGCAGAGTGACGAAGGAAACCGTCTCACCAATCTTTATCGTTGGTATAATGATGAACGTATATTTAAAGATAAACATCTCGGCGAAGCTTTTTATAACGTAGCCTACACCACAGACACAGGCGCATCAGCCACAAAGACTGTCTATGGGTTGATAGATGAAGAACGCAAAATTAACCTTAATAAAGCGCCGCAAGAAGTGCTTTTTAGATTATTCAGCCAAGAGGGTATTGTGGAGGCAAAGCAAATTGCCGCTTGCGTAATAGACTGGCGGGATAAAGATTCGCAAATTACCGATGCAGGCGCAGAGAATACGTATTATAATAGTCTCAAGGATCCTTATAGTGCGCGCAACGCAGATCTGAAGTCTATCTATGAACTGTTGTTGGTAAACGGTATGACTAAGAAAGACTTCGACGTGATAAAAGAATATGTGACGGTATATGGCGGCGGCGCGGTTAATGTGAATACTGCCTCGAAGGAAGTGTTGGCTGCCTTGGGGTTTGGGCCTTCGCTTATAGCCAAGATAATAGAATACAGGAACGGTCCTGACGGCGAGCTATTTACGGCGGATGATCGGATGTTTGAAAATGCTTCGAGCATTCCTGCCGTGCTACAGGCTTTTACGAAATTGTCTCCGGATGAAGAAAGCCAATTGCAGGATGCGTTGAAAAGTAATACACTGGGGATAGAAGCAGCATATTTCGAAGTAAAAGCTTTTGGTTCAACCACGGGTAAACAAGAAACCGCGTACGTTGATTGTATTATATCGAAAACCGGGAAGGTTTTATTTTGGCACGAGCAATAATATAGAGCGGCTAGCGATATGAAAAAAATAACCTCATTTTTATCCAAACCAAAAAGAGTTGCGCTTGAGCTTGGCACGAGCTGGGTTAAGATTGCGCAAGCACAGCTTTTAGATCAACAGTATAAGATTGTGGGCTTAAGCGTAAAACGAATGCTTGATATTAAGACCACCCTGGCCCCTGCCATGAAGCAATGGTTTAGGGAAATGGATATTACCGGTAACGAAGTTACTCTAATTATTCCCCGACATTTTGTTACCATAAAAAATCTGGAGTTGCCCTCGACGGATACGCGCGAGATTAAGGAAATCATCGATTTACAGATTTCAAAACAAACACCTTATTCCCGCGACGAAATAGTATTTGGTTTTAAGGTTTTACAGGGGAACACCGAAGGTTATTCGAACGTCTTGCTTGCGATTGTCAAAAAAAATATCATCGAAGAACGCCTCAAGCTTTTAAGAGAATTGCAGCTGGAAGCGGGCTGTATTCGTATCAGCTCAGAAATGGCATACCAATATTTTTTGCTGTTTAGCCGTGCCAAGCATCTCAAGGAATCAACGGCGTTGATTATCGATATTGACGAAGAGTCTAGCGAAGTATTCGTACTTAGCGCGGGCGAGCCGGTTTTTTCCCGTAATATTTTTATTGGCAGAGAATTTATCTTAAAGAATCCAGACGACTGGGAACGTAAATTTTCCGAAGAGATTAAGAGGCTGTTCGAGCTTTATCATCACGAAGGCCACCGCGCTGCGGTTGAACGCGTATTAATTACCGGCGCCACGGATGGGCTGGCGGATGTGTTGACGTTTGTTCGCCTTTCGCTTAATTTACCTGTTGAAAAAATAGACATACTAGACATACCTATATGTATGCCCGAAGAAGCCTCTTCTATCAAAGTAATGTCTCGTTCGGTTTCTCTTTCTTCCGTTATCGGCGCCTTATGCTCACAAGAAAAAGCTCATATCAATCTTCTTCCGAGGGAAATCGAAATAGAACGGCAGGTAAAATATAAAGCAAAATATCTTACTATTACAGGTATTTTTAGTGTCGCGGTCCTTATTTTACTTTCGGCTTTGTTGCTTGAGAAATTCTACACAAAGAAACATTATTATGAACTGTTACACGCTAAATTTATCAAGTCAGAAACCGAAGCCGGCGATATTGAGTCCATTAAAGTAAAGGCAAATACCATCCGTAAATATCTCGATAAGAAGAATTCCGTAGTCAACATTTTGCAGGAATTGTTTAAAATTACGCCGGACCAGATTTATTTTCGCGACATTCATTATGTCAAGAATAAAGAAGTGATTTTGACCGGTTCTTCGGAGGCAATGTCCGACGTATTCAAATTCGTTACCATACTGGAGGCTCTTGAGTGTTTTGAGAATATTAAAACAAATTATGCGACCAAGAAGCAAAAAAATGGTAAAGACGTGGTTGATTTCGAACTGATTTGTCCTTTGAAGGAATAAATGATGGTTAAGTTAAAAATAACAAAAAAAGAGCGCCTTATAGCCTACGTCGCGGTTTTTATGGTTGTTGCCGCTATCGGAGACAGACTTTTTTACCAGCCAATCAGAGACAAATTCAGCGGCATGAGCAAAAAAATTTTTGTCGAAGAAAAAAAAGTTGGTGTAAACCTACGTAACTTGGCACAAAAAGACGCTATTCTTGAAGAATATAAAAAACTTTCTAAATACGTGTCTCCGATAGGAACTGACGAGGAAGAAATCTCCCGCTTCTTAAGTATTATCGAAGAAACAGCGCGTAACTCAAATATCTATATGAGCGGCATGAAGCCGCAGCCAACCGCAAAAGTAGATTTTTATAAGCGTTACGTTGTGGAGTTGGAGGTGGAAGCGCCGACCGAGCGATTGATAGACTTTCTGTATAGACTGGAGTCTTCAAATCAGCTTATTAACATAGAAGAGATACAGCTAAGCACCAAAAACGAAAGTACAAAAACGCTCAAAGCCCGTATGCTGGTTGCCAGAATTCTTATCCCCTAAGCCCTTGAGATCCAGGGGCGCATGATTGGTGGTCTCGTAATGAGTTATTATAATTAAGGAGGTATCATGCAAGTTAAAGAAATCCCGGCAGTGGATCTGGATACTGGGAAATTCATTGTACAAAAAACAAAAGAGATTGCTTCCCTGGTCGGCAAAGGACTCGCTATCAATGCGCTTTCCGGCGGTGTTGATTCCTCTGCCGTGACAATGCTGGGGCATAAGGCTTTAGGCGAACGCCTCAAGACCTATTTTATCAACAACGGCATTATGCGTGAAGGAGAGCCGGAAAAAATTGTCGCTTTTTTTAAAGAAGTAGGAGTAACGGTAGAGGTGATTGATGCGCAAAAGAAATTTTTTAGCGCGCTAAAAGGCATTACCGATCCGGAAGAAAAGCGCGAAGCAATCACTCAAACATTTTATAAAGATGTATTTGGTAGCTTAGTGAGAAAGAGTAAGGCAAAATATCTTCTGCAGGGGACCATCCTTACCGATATAGACGAGACGGTTGCGGGCATCAAACGGCAGCATAACGTTTTTGAGCAGTTAGGTATAGATCCGCAAAAAGTATTCGGGTATAAAATTATTGAGCCTCTTGTTTGTTTGCGCAAAGACGGAGTAAGAAAAGTTGCCAAAGCTCTCGGTCTCGCGTATGCTATCTACAACCGTATGCCCTTTCCCGGTCCGGCGCTCGCCGCCAGGGTTATCGGCGAGGTAACGCCGGCAAAAATAGCGATCGTGCGCCGTGCTACCGCTATTACCGAAGAAGAGTTAGCTTCTAGTGGGGCGTTCCAATACATGGCAATTTTACATCACGACAGAGTTACCGGAATGAAAGAGGGAAAGAGAAATTTCGGTTTACAGATTGAAATTCGCTGCTGGGACAGTGTTGATGCGCGTTCGGCCCGGCCCACCCGCCTCTCACATGATACACTAGAGCGGCTCGCCGCGCGTATAAGCGGGGAAATCAAGGAGGTAGTGAGTGTTACTTATAATATCGCCACAAAACCGCCTTCGACCATGGAGGCTGTGTAAGAGATAAAAAAAATTTGTTTTTGACCGCCATAAAATGGTATAATAATGATATAAAAAAGAAGGTGATGGATTTATTGGTGGTTGTCACCTGTATTTTAAAAAAAGGGGAGGGTTTTTAAAAGGCCGTTCCCTTTTTTATTTCTATATGAACGTATTTCTGTCGCGGAACGGAGAATTTAATAGCGGAGGTATATTCTTATGAAAAAAAATATCGCCAAGGTATTTTTGGCGAGCGCATTTTTTGTATGCGTGTGTATTGTGGCGACCCCGGCCATAATATATCTGCGGCAATTTACCTTTAATGAAGACAAGGCTTTGGCTAAATGGAACAAGATGATATTGAACGGACAGGTTAATTATGTACTAATGAAACAGGGCGGTAACGGTTTTGTGGAGGCGCTTAGCGAAAAAGCCTGCTCAGCGCTGTATTATCGTATCGGTTTCAAATTGAAAGAGTATCCTGTGCTTAGCTGGAAATGGAAAGTATTACAGTTCCCGGATACCTCTGCCGCACAAAGCGAAGACGAAAAGGATGATTATGCTGCCAGGGTATATGTTATTTTTCCTTTTTTTAGTTTTTCTTCTTCAAAATTTATTGAATATGTCTGGTCGCCGGATTTGCCGGTAGGAACGGTTAAAACTAACCCCAAGGCGAAAAACGTAAAGATGATAGTTGCCCGTAGCGGCCGGTCTTATGGCGGAGAGTGGGTAAGTGAGAGCCGTAATGTGTACGACGATTATATAAAAGTATTTGGCGCAAAGCCCAACAGGAATGTAGGGGCGGTGGCTATTATGTCTGATGCGGATCAGACCAAGACAGTAGCGGAGGCCGCCTTTGACGATATTGCTATTGAGCGTAAATAATATATCTGGTCGATAGTATTGAGAGGAGGGCTGTGACGATGCTAAAAATAAAAAGAAGAAAGTACTTGGTAAAAAAAGATACGCAGTTTCGCTATATGGGGCTAGTTTTAATTCCGTTGGTGTTGCTTTTGGCGTGCCTTTATTATCTCATGTACTACGCGGTATTTTATCAAATGCTGATTCCTGAGGCAGTGATCAGCACCTTGCTGCCTGCCATGAAACAAGTAAATATCGTCTTGATGCTGTGTATGCCTGTGTTGCTGTTTTTGCTTATATATGCCGGGCTCGTTTATTCCAATCGCCTCATTGGCCCTATTCCCCGGCTTGAAAGAGAAATAGACCGCATAATCGCGGGTGATTATTCGGTGCGATTGAAAACGCGTGACAAGGATGATTTAAGGCAATTTGTGAATAAGATTAACATAGTGCTAGAAAAGTTATCCAAGGCCTCATAAGAGTTTCCCGGCGCGCTTAAAAAATGATTTTTACATTTATGAAATATGCAATACGATGTATGTTTTGTGTTACGGTGCTCTCGTTGTTTTTATGTGCGGATATGGTTTTGGCAGAAGATTTTTCCGCCGATATAGTGTATACCGGCACCTTAGGTACGCGGCCGGGGAAAATATATGTTGCAAAAAACAAAGCACGCATGGACACACCCGAAAGCAGCATAATTACCCGTGCCGACACTAAGACCACCATCATACTGTTGCCGGGAGTAAAGACATATATGGAGCAACCTTTTGACCCGAGCAACCTCTTGGGGGTAGGCTCCCCAAGCGCCGGTATGATTGAAAAGAGGTTTGAGGGCCAAGAAACCATAGACGGAAAGTCAACCGACAAGTATGTGCTTATGTATGAAATGCTGGGCAGGCAACAAGTGCTTTTTCAGTGGGTTAAGCCAGGCAGTGAAGTTCCGGTGCGTACCGCTTCCGAGGATGGCAGCTGGACGATCGACTATAAAAATGTTGTTCGGGGCCAGGTAGATTCTAATCTTTTTGAAATCCCGGCCGGATATAAAAAGTTTGCCTTGCAAGGCACTATTATGGACACCTTGGCTAAGGCAATATCATCGACGGAAGAACGCTAAAATTTCTTGCAGTATATAACATATCTTATATCGCGCCAATAAGCACAATTAATTTTTGCCGTACATTACCGCGAATAAGTTCAAAGTAAAGGCCCCGTTTTGGCCAAGATAGTTGTAAATTTTTTTGTTGTGTCTTTGGCTGCGGATGACGCCATGGTGCTTTCTTTCTTATGCTTTCGATGGTGATGCAATCATTAAAATACTTGACGTATCCTGCCGGATGTGTTAATATTCTGTCTCTATGTGGGCTATTGTAGAAATAGGAAAAAAACAATACTGGGTAGAAAAAGGTTTGCAAATCGAAGTTGAACGCCTCCCGAATAAAGAGGGAGAGTTAAACTTCGATACGGTTCTTTTGGTAGCCGACGGAGAAAATGTTTCTCTCGGTGCGCCCTATGTCGACAAGGCCAAGGTCAAGGCCGAAATCGTTAAAGAAGTCAAAGGTAATAAAGTAATCAGCTATAAATACCGCAGACGCAAGAAATCCCGCAGAATACGCGGCCATCGACAGATATATACCCTCCTCAAAATATCTGATATAATTAACTCGTAAGCGAAAAGCATACCATCGTAATTAAAAACGCAGTATTGTTCCGGTTTACTTCTCGCTGTATTTTTAACAGGCGGTCCTTTTATGATTATTGATGAAGTAAAAATTTACCTTCGGGCAGGTTCCGGTGGCACCGGGGAAGTGTCTTCTATGAAACTATCCGCACGCCGGGTTGTCGGCGGCGGCGGAGACGGAGGAAATGGTGGAGATGTTATTTTTCGAGTAAGTCCCCATTGTTCAGACCTGATCAAATTCAACGACCACAAAAGATTCATTGCACCCGACGGTGAACACGGCAAAGAATACAACAAGAAAGGTAAATTCGGAGAAAATCTAATAATTAACGTTCCCGCCGGAACCATGATTTTGGATCTCGAAGGTAATCTCATTGTTGATCTCATAAACGACGGCCAGGAATATCTTGCCTGTCGCGGCGGAGAAGGCGGTAAAGGAAACTATAAAAAGCTTTATTCGCTACCGGCTCATCCCGGAGAAGAAAAAGAAGTAGTTTTATATTATTCGATACCTAATGATGTGGCTATCGTGGGATTTCCTAATAGCGGTAAAACCGCTCTTTTTAACAAGCTTACCGGAAAATCTTACAAAGTGGCAGAATATCCTTTTACCACCACCTCATGTGTCTGGGCGCCGGTCGCCATTGACTATCAGCGGTTTACGGTTTTAGATACGCCGCCTTTAAGGCAGCACGTAAGCGATATTCATACGCAAGGCCGGTTTTTGCGCCATCTTTTCCGCAGTAAAATCATCCTTATCTTAAGCGACAGTGTTTCTTCCTATAGGGAAGAGTTCGCCATGCTTAAAAAGATGCTTGCTTCTTTCGATGAACGTCTTTTGGAGGACAAAAAACTTTTTTACTTATTGACTAAAATTGATACAATAGATAAAAAAGAGAAACTCGAGCGGGGAGTTGTTGCGATTTCAATCGAAAACCATGTCGTCCTCGAAGCACTCAAGAAAAAGATTATGAATTACATAAATAAGTCACACACGGGTAGTTTTTAGCTTATCCCTATGAAAAAAATAGTTGTGAAAATAGGCAGCAGCCTTATCGCGCCTTCCGGGAACCTCGATATGGCGCTTTTGGCCGAGCTCGTCAAAGATATTATTGAAGCACAAAATCAGGGATATAAAGTGATCCTGGTTTCTTCGGGCGCTATTGCCTGCGGAGCACATAAACTGGGGCTTAAGAAAAAACCCACCGATACCCATTCGCTCATGGCTATTGCATCGCTAGGTCAGATCGTTTTGATGGATGCTTACAGCGATGCATTTGCCGCGCATAAGAAATCTTGCGCTCAGATTCTTCTTACCTGGGATGATTTTGACAACCGCAAACGTTTCTTAAACGCACGCAGCACTATCGCCAAGCTTTTGTCGCTGGACATTATTCCGATCATTAACGAAAATGACGCGGTATCTTGCGATGAAATAAAATTTGGAGATAACGATCGGCTTTCTGCGTTGGTCGCCGATCTTACAAGAGCAGAAACATTGATCATTCTTTCTGACGTGCCCGGGCTCCTTGACGGTACGCGCTTGGTTCCGGTAATTGAAAAAATTGACGCCAATGTGCTGGCGCTTGTGCGCAGAGAAGACAAAGCTTTGACCTCTGGTGGTATGTTTACCAAACTTGAGGCGGCTAAAATTTCCCTTTCTTTAGGGGTGCAAATGATCATAGCTTCCGGCAGAGAAGAAAAAGTTATCTCGCGTATTGCAGCCGGAGAACATCTTGGCACCCTCTTCGTATCTTGTGGCCAGAAACACACAGCCCGTAAACGGTGGATCGCATTCAGTAAAAAAATCAAAGGGATGATTTATGTTGATGACGGAGCGGCTGAGGCAATAACACATCGAGGTAAAAGCCTATTGTGCGTAGGTATCACCAAGACCGAAGGCGAGTTCAAAAGAAAAGATTCCGTTGAGGTGGTAGACAGTCATGGCAATATTCTTGGGTGCGGTTTGGTTAATTATTCGGCTGATGAGCTGGTCAATTGCCGCAGTAAAAAATTAGAACAGGAAGTTATCCACCGGGATAACTTTGTACAGAAATAAAACAATTAACGCATTATCCGACCCGAGAATACGAATCATAGACTTTCGTTGCGGCAAGAACTTTATGGAAAAATACGTAAAAAGTCTGGTTAAAAAAGCCAAGATGGCGAGTTATTGTTTGGCGGGGCTTACCACCGGCAAAAAGAACGAAGTTTTAGCCGGGATGGCTGATTCTTTGCTGCAGAACAAAGACTTTATTTTAAAAGAAAACAAAAAGGACATTGCCCGCGCCATAAAAAATAAATTAACAAAAAGTTTAATTGATCGGCTTACCCTGAATGAAAAAAGATTAAATGATATGGCCGTTTCCTTAAGAGAGGTGGCCAAGCTTGCTGATCCGGTGGGTAGAATACTTAGCCAGCGCACGATGCCTAACGGATTGCACATACAGAAGATAAGTGTTCCTATTGGTGTGGTGCTGGTTATTTACGAAGCACGGCCTAACGTTACCAGCGACTGCATAGGTTTGCTTTTTAAATCATCCAATCTCGCGATATTACGTGCCTCCGGCGACAGCATTCATTCCAATAAGGCTATAAGCTGCGCTCTCAACCAAGCGGTTAAAACCTGCGGTTTAGATTTTGAGCCATTCTTGGTGGTAGAGAAAACCGGCCACGGTATAGTAAATTTGCTTTTAAAAGAAAACGAACATATCGATCTGGTTATTCCCAGAGGCGGAGAAGCTTTGATTAGAAAGGTAGTGGCCAGTTCCCGAATACCGGTAATAAAACATTATAAAGGAGTATGCCATATTTTTATCGATAAAGAGGTTAATATCCAGGAGGCGCTTAAAATTTGCGTAAATGCCAAAGTACAAAGGCCTTCCGTATGCAATGCGGTAGAGAAAATTCTGGTGCATAAAGATATAGCTGCAACGTTTTTGCCGCTTTTGAAAAAAGAATTTGATTCCTGCAAGGTTGAAATGCGCGGTGACGAAAAAACCCGTAAGATTTTAAAAGGGATCAAGCCGGCCACCCAGGAAGACTGGTATGCCGAGTATCTGGATTTAATTGTTACTATCGGCATCATGAATGATGTTGACGAGGCCATAGCACACATAAATTATTATGGCTCTCACCATACCGACAGCATTCTTACTAAAAATTCAATTAATGCCGAGAAATTCTTGAAAGAAATTGATTCTGCCTGTTGTTTTGCCAATATCTCTACACGTTTTAGCGACGGTTATCAATTTGGCTTAGGCGCTGAGATAGGTATTTCTACCGATAAGTTGCACGCCCGCGGCCCTATGGGGCTGGAGGAGCTCACCAGCTATAAATGGGTAGTGCGAGGAGCGGGGCACATTAGGGAATAGCAAACTCAAGGTTCAGTGTTGGCCGTCTAACGGCCAACATGCTTTGACGCTGAACACTGAATATAGAACGCTGAATTTAAACAAATGAAGATCGGAATCATCGGAGGTACATTTAATCCGCCCCATGTCGGGCATCTTATCTTGGCTCAGGAAGTCTGCCAGAAGCTGCAGCTTGATAAGATTTTTTTCATTCCGACCAATATCCCTCCACATAAAGAAAGCCACAACGTGCAAGCTGGCGATCGCTTGAATATGACCCGCTTGGCTACCGTAGGCGAAAGCCGCTTTGAGGTCCTCGACCTTGAAATTAAACGCGGCGGAGTTTCTTATACCATAGATACCGTTCGAGAACTTAAAAACCAATATCCCAAAACAGGATTTTACCTGATTGTCGGATCAGATTTGGCTAATGATTTTCCCACTTGGAAATATTTTGAAGGGCTCAAAAAAGCAGTACAAATTGTCGTAGCTAAAAGAAGGGCCTATCCGTTAGAAAAGAAAAACAACTTTATCGTTGTCGACATTGTACAAATGGGAATATCTTCCTCTCACATAAGAGGGTTGATAAAAAAAGGATTTTCTGTAAAATACCTTGTTACTGACCAAGTCGCTCGTTATATAAGGAAGCACAGGCTTTATACATAAAGTACTTACTACGTTTAAAAAGGAGTTACGATGATCAAATTTGGTACTGATGGCTGGCGCGCAGTGATTGCTCAAGATTTTACTTTCGATAACCTGAAAATTGTTTCGCAGGCAATCGCCGATTATATGAATAAGCAAGGTTCTCAAAAGAAGAAAGTAGTTATTGGTTACGATTGCAGGTTTCTCTCCGCGGAATTTGCTCAAACTGTGGCCTTAGTGATGGCAGCTAATAACATAAAGGCTGTTCTCTCGAGCTCGCCCGTGCCCACTCCGGCGGTAAGTCTGCATACATTGTACAATAAATATGACCTAGGAATAATGATCACTGCCTCGCATAATGGGGCTGAATTTAACGGCTTAAAGATCAAAACCAAAGACGGCGGCGCCGCCGACAAGGCTCTTACCGATCGCGTCGAAGCCTTGCTGTATAAAACTAAACCAAAAATAGTGTCAATCGATGCGGCGAAAGAAAAAAAACTTTTGGAAATAAAAGATCTCACCAAGTTTTATGTTGATTTTTTAAAAAAGTTAGTAGACGTAACCAAAATCAGAAAACTTAAACTCAAGATTTTGGTTGATACTATGTATGGCGCGGGAGACAATTTTATTGAGAAAGTTTTAGGCAAGTGCGCAGTTACCATTGAATATACCCGTAACGAGTACAATCCTTCTTTCGGCGGTATACATCCCGAGCCCATCGAGGAGAATCTGCAATCTACTATAGCCAAAATGAATACCGGTAAGTACGATTTTTGTGTGGTACTTGACGGGGATGCGGATAGGATCGCTACTTTTGACAGCAAAGGTAATTATGTGAACGCGCAGGTGTTATTGCCGCTTTTGAGCATTCACATGATTAAAAACCGCAAAGAAAAATGCGGTATAGGTAAAACCGTCGTAGGTAGCAATATCATCGACGACGTGGCCTTGTCTTTGGGCGCCATTTGTTATGAGACCCCGGTAGGTTTTAAGTATATATCAAGCTTATTCCAACAAGGGTTGATTTGTATCGGCGGAGAAGAAGCCGGAGGTATAGGCTATAGCGGTTATATACCGGAAAGAGACGGCTCTGCTTCGTGTTTGATGATCTTGGAAATGATGGCCCATGAGCATAAAAGTTTTGATTCGCTTATCGGCGAACTTTACAAAAAATACGGCAGATGGTTTTATAGCCGCACCGCTATTCCTGTGGCGAGCCTGAAGAAAAGCATACACGACATGAAATTGCCCGCGCAGCTTTTTGGGAAGAAAGTAGAAAGGATAAACACTCTCGACGGTATAAAACTTATTACCAAGGATAGCTGGCTGATGTTCCGTCAGTCAGGCACCGAGCCGATCGTGCGGGTATACTCGGAAAGTAAAACAAAGAAAGAAGCGGATAGTTTACTGCAACTAGGCAAGAAAATGATCTATGATCTATGAAATCGCAAGATTCCTATCCGCACTTATCCTGAAAATACCGTTTCGCTTCGAGATAACCGGCCGGGAAGTTTTTCCTCTCCGACAACCTTTCATTCTGGCCTCTAACCATATCAGCAATCTCGATCCGATCGTTTTAGGGGTGGCTTGCCCCGCGCCATTATATTATTTGGCTAAGGAAGAACTTTTTAAGCAGAAACTCTTTGGTCATTTTCTTAAAGCCATAAACGTGATACCGGTAAAACGGGATAAAGCCGATATGCAATCCGTGCGTATCGCCTTGAAAGTTCTGGAAACAAGGTCTATTGTTATTTTCCCCCAAGGCACCAGGGGAGCGCCTTATGATAATTTTAAAGCGGGGGTGGGTTTTTTTTCATAGCAAGACGCACGTGCCGGTTTTTGTGGCAAAAATATCCGGAACCGACACTATACTGCCTAAAAGCGCTAATTTACTCAAGCCGGGAAAAATACATGTTTCTTTTGCTAAGCTGGGAGATATTGCTGCCAGCGATAGCTATGAGGAGGTTGCCTTAAACGTAGTTGAGGCGATAAAAAATCTTTAAAATAGCCACGATATCTTTGTTCGTACGTCGACAGGGCCGCTTGAGAGGGTGTTTTTGGCGGTTATAGCCGGGGAAGACTTTAATATTGACAAAAATAATACTTTAAGAGATAATGACCACCCGTTAGAAGGCCTCGATAGTTTCTTGGATATTGAATCCTTCGTATTCAATCCAGCGAGGAAAAATTCTACAGGGTAAATTTATAATGGAGGTTTACGCGAATGAGTGATGTATCTACGGAATTAGAACGCGCATATTACGATTCTATTAAGGAAATCAAGGAAGGGGAGATCATCAAGGGTAAGATCGTCAGTATGAACCCCTCGGAAGTGGTGGTTGATGTCGGTTACAAATCCGAGGGCATGATCCCGGCTGACGAGTTTGCCGGCGTTGAGATAACCGTTTCAACCGAAATTGAAGTATATGTGGAAAATGTCGAGAACGAGGACGGCAAGATCATCCTTTCTTACCGCAGGGCGAAAGAATCAAAAGGGTGGCTGACGCTTATAAACGATCATAAGGAAGGCGATTTGGTAGAAGGCACTATTATCCGCAGAGTCAGAGGCGGCTATATCGTCGATGTGTTCGGAGTGGAAGGTTTTCTTCCTCAGAGTTTGTCCGCATTCCGCGCGATTAACGATGATGAGATCGGCAAAAATAAAATGTATTTTCAGATAGTGAAAATGAGCCGTTCGAAGGAAAACTTTATCCTTTCCCGCAAAGACGCCGTCCGCATGGAAAAGGAAATATCCCGTAAAAAAATCTGGGAAGAAATTGAAATTGGGAAAACCATTAAAGGTAGAGTAAAAAGCGTGACGAATTTCGGCGCATTTATCGATTTGGGAGGAGTGGACGGTCTACTTCATATCGCGGATATGAGCTGGAAAAAGATTACGCATCCTTCGGAAATCGTAGCCGTGGGCGATGAAATACAGGTAGTGATTCTTAACTTTGATAGAGAAAAAGGAAAGATTTCATTAGGTCTTAAACAGACCACGCCTGACCCTTGGAAAGAAATCGATAAAAAGTATCCTCCGAGTTCCGTTATTACAGGAAGAATCACCAATATCCAAAATTACGGTATCTTTGTAGAATTAGAAAAAGGAATCGAAGGATTGGTACATATCAGCGAAATTTCGTGGACTAAAAAGTTTATTAATCTTTATGAACAGTTTGCTATCGGAGACGCCGTAGAAGCGAAAGTTATCGGCGTGGAACCCCAAGAACGCAAAATTTCTTTAAGCATCAAACATCTGGAAAAAGATCCTTGGGAAGATGCCGATAATCTAGTTACCATTGACTCGGTGGTTAAGGGTAAGGTAGGCGGCTACGGAGAAGGCTGCGCCTATATAGAATTAGAGAACGGTTTAGAAGGAATTATCTACAACGAAGATATTTCGTGGACTAAACGCGTGACGCGCGCACAGGAAATCCTTAAGCGCGGTACCGCTGCCGATCTCAAGGTATTAGGTATAGACAAAAGTAACCGCAAGGTTATCGTAGGAATGAAACAGTTAGTGGATGATCCTTGGGAGGCTATCCAGCAAAAATATCCGCTTGGCACCGTTTTAGAGGGCGAAGTGGTAAAAGTTACCAATTTCGGTGTGTTTGTGAAAATCGACGAAGAGCTTGAAGGTCTCGTGTTTTCTGGCGAGATAGAGAAAGAGGCAATGGATAACGCCAAACCAAAGGATAAATTGAAAGTTAAGATCATAAAAATTGACCCAGGCTCAGCGAAAATCGGTCTCTCCGCAAAGGTCGATGAACCTAGCTAAACCTCTTCCGGCAGCATGTGCTTTTCTTGTTCGCATTATCGCTCATTTTTTCTTTAATTGAGGAACGGGAGGTCACCGAGCATGAAAAAGGAGATTGAGCGGCACCTTGAGGCGATCAAGGAAAATGCCGTCGATATAATTTCCGAACCGCAGCTGCGCGAAAAAATAACACATTCACTTTCCTCACACACCCCTCTCAAATTAAAAATCGGTTTTGATCCTACTGCGCGCGACATTCATCTCGGTCATACGGTACTGCTGCGTAAGTTGCGTACTCTGCAGCAGCTCGGCCACCACGTTATATTGATTATCGGAGATTTTACTGCGAAAATCGGCGATCCTTCGGGTAGAACGATGCTGCGCCCGGTGTTAAGCGACGAAGAAATAAAAGACAACGCTGCGACGTACACCGAGCAGGCATTTAAAATTTTAGACCGGAAAAAAACAAAAGTTATTTTCAACAGCCAGTGGTATAAAGAATTACCGATACAGAAATTTTTGTCATTGCTTTCTTCCTATACGGTGGCCAGGATACTCGAACGGGACGACTTCTCTCAACGAATGCGCGAAAACCGTCCGTTGACTATTTTAGAATTAATATATCCGTTGATACAAGGCTATGATTCGGTCATGATGGAGTCCGATATCGAGTTTGGCGGCACAGACCAGAAATTTAACCTTATAGTAGGCAGGCATTTGCAGGAGATTTTTGGCCAGAAACCGCAGGTGATTGCGACAATGCCGCTTCTTGTCGGCTTAGATGGAAAAAATAAAATGTCGAAATCGTTAGGCAATTATATTGGCGTCACGGAAGAACCAAAAAATATGTTTGGCAAGGTGATGAGTATTTCTGACGAAGTGATGTGGGAATACTTCAGGCTTCTGACCGATGCCAATATCGCCCAGGCCAAAAAGATGCATCCCAAAGAAGCAAAACTACTGTTGGCCGAGACTATTGTTTCAGGTTATTATACTCAAGCTGCAGGCAGAAAAGAAAAAGAAGAATTTGAGAAAGTATTTTCGCAAAAAGAATTGCCCCAGGAACTGCCCCTGTATCGCACGAGCGCTTCCGTGGTTGACGTGGTAGAGGTACTCTATGGCGCAAAAATAGTTTCTTCCAAGAACGAAGCCCGTCGCTTGCTTTTACAAGGAGGGATTTCGCTTATAGATACCGATGATCCTTCCCGTTCGCCGACGCTTAAAACACAGGAAATTCAGATACCGCTGCAAGGTTTGGTTCTTAAGGTCGGCAAGAAGAGGTTCCTTAAAATCACTTTTTAACAATTATCTTGCACTTTATTCAAGGATTGCTATAATAACTCCTTACTATAGCAAATTATCTTAAAAAACCATGCCGCAATTACGCAAAGATCCTATATTAGGAAGATGGGTTATTATTTCGACCGAACGGGCGAAGCGTCCTAAGGATTTTCCTCGTGCAGAATCCGCCCCTGCGGAAAAAGAATGCCCTTTTTGCAAAGGAAAAGAAAACTTAACTCCCGCAGAAGTTTTTTCCATAAGAGACCCGCAAGGGAATTGGCGGGTACGCGTAATACCCAGTAAAAAACCCTTTGTAAGATCGGATGTCGAGTTTTGGAAAAAAGGTAAAGGTCCCTATGATTCAATTAACGGCGTGGGCAGCCACGAGGTGGTCATCGAAACCCCCGACCATATTAATAACATGGCGGATTTGGACGAAAACCTTATAAAAGATGTATTTAACGCCTATTGCAATCGTTTTAGAGAATTGGGTAAAGACGGGCGCATTAAATACGTGCTTGCGTTTAAAAATTACGGTTGGGATGCCGGCGGCGGCAGAGTGCGGCATTCACGCTCGCAGCTTATCGCGACACCGGTCAATCTTAAAAGGGTAAAAGAAGAGCTTGAAGGCTCCAAGGCTTACTATCATTACCACGAGCGGTGCGTTTTTTGCGATATTATCAGGCAAGAACTGCAGACAGGGGAACGGGTAGTATTGGATCAGGACGGTTTTATCGTTCTCGTTCCGTTTGCTCCGCGTTTTCCTTTTGAGGTGTGGATACTTCCCAAAGACCATTCTCCGGATTTTTATAATGTTTGCGAAAAAAATGTCGAAGGGTTAGCCAGGGTGGTACAGAAAACATTGCGTAAGATAAAGGTGTTACTTAACGACCCGGCGTATAATTACGTCATTCACACCGCTCCGTTTCGCAGGCCATACCCGGGTTATTGGTCAACCATAGAAGAGGACTATCATTGGCATATTGAAATTACGCCTCGCCTGACCAGAGTCGCGGGGTTTGAATGGGGAAGCGGTTTCTATATCTGCCCATCATTACCGGAAGAATCGGCAAAGTTTTTACGTGAAACCAACGTATAAATATGATAAACTCTAAATCCGAAATCCTAAACTCTAAACAAACCTCAAATCATAAACTAAAAATCCCAAACATTTGTTTTGAGTTTGGAGTTTTGTATTTCGAGTTTGTTTAGGATTTAGATTTTAGTGTTTAGAGTTTCATAAAATAATAATATATTATGCCTGACATCAGAAAAGATCCTATTGTTGCGCGCTGGGTAGTTGTTAACGTGGAAGAGCCATATCTTCCCAAAGACTATGCGGTTGCGCCGCCGGTATGGAAGGGAGAAAAAGATTGCGCTTTTTGCTATGGCAATGAACATCTTACTCCTCCGGAAATCGAGGCGATATCGGAAACCTGGCGCGCTCCCAATACGCCGGGATGGAAAGTAAGAGTGGTGCCGAATAAATTTCCGGCACTGCGCATTGAGGGAGACTTAGATAAGCATGCCCTAGGCATATATGATATGTCTAATGGTGTAGGGGCGCACGAAGTAATTATAGACAGTCCGCATCACTATAAAGGTATTCCGGAATTCACCGATACCGAAACGGAATACATGCTTAAAGCATATCGCAGCCGTACGCTTGATTTACGAAAAGACAGGCGATTTAAATATCTGCTCATTTTTAAAAATGTTGGGGTTGAGGCAGGAGCTTCCCTTGAACACGGACATTCACAGTTGATCGCTCTTCCCATGGTGCCCAAAAATGTTTCTGACGAAGTCAGGGGCGCACAGCATTTTTATGAATACAGAGAACGTTGTATATTTTGCGATATGATCGCGTATGAACAGGAGGACGGTAAGGAAAGAATTGTTACCGAGAACGAACATTTTGTGGCGTTTTGTCCTCTTTCCGGCAGGTTCTCGTTTGAAACGTGGATTGTTCCCAAGGAACACTCGATGGATTTTGGGTCGATCGACGACAACCATATTAGAACGCTTGCTAAAATTCTTAGAGACACCTTGGGAAGGCTTAAAAAGGTTTTGGGAGACCACCCCTATAACTATATTATCCATACCTCTCCCATTAACACCGACGCACACTTTTCATACCATTGGCATATTGAAATTATGCCTAAATTAAGCCGTGTGGCCGGTTTTGAATGGGGAAGCGGTTTTTATGTCGTGTCTACTCCGCCCGAAGTGGCTGCAAAATCTTTGAAAGAAGCAGTGTAGTTGGCATTACCAAAATTTGATTTTGATATTGAAAAAAAGAAAATTTCATTCGTTAAAAAAAATACACACGTTGTAACCATAAGGAGGTTGTCATGGCAGTCAAGGTTGGAATTAATGGGTTTGGCAGGATTGGTAGAATGGTCGGCAGAGCCATATTGGAAAAAAATTCGAAAGCAATAGAGCTTGTTGCGGTGAATGATATTACCGACGCAAAAACACTTGCCCATCTGCTTAAATATGATTCGGTACACGGCCGCTTTCCCGGAGGAGCAGTTAAGGCAGGCACTGATTCTATTATCGTCAACGGCAAAGAAATTAAAGTTCTTGCCAAAAAAGATCCCAGCGAGCTTCCCTGGAAAGAACTTGGCGTAGAAGTCGTCGTGGAATCAACAGGTCTTTTTACTGTCAAAAATGACGGCGTGAATAAAAAAGGTAAAGAAGTAAAAGGCGCGGTCAATCATATCACCAAGGGCGGTGCAAAAAAAGTAATTATCTCCGCTCCCGCCGAGGGCGAAGATATTACAATTGTGATGGGCGTTAACGATGACAAGTATGATCCGAAAAATCACAACGTTGTTTCCAACGCTTCCTGTACCACCAACTGTCTTGGCCCGGTCGCCAAAGTTTTGTATGATACCTGGGGTATTGAGAAAGGTTTGATGACCACCATACATGCGTATACTAACGATCAGAGAGTGCAGGATCTCCCGCACTCCGATCCGCGCAGGGCCAGAGCTGCTGCGGTTTCCATGATACCTACTTCAACCGGAGCCGCCAGGGCTATTGGTTTAGTTATTCCGGAACTCAAAGGAAAGCTTGACGGTTTCGCCATGAGAGTCCCCGTGGTGAACGTTTCCGTAGTTGATTTAACCTGCATCTTAAAGAAAGACGCGACGGCAGAAGATATTAATAAAGCGTTAAAGGCTGCCGCTGAAGGAAAGATGAAAGGAATTCTTGACTATACCGACGAAGACGTGGTTTCGGTGGATTTCAACCACTATCCGGCTTCCTCGACAGTAGATTCAAAGATGACCAAGGTTATCGGCGGTAATTTCGTTAAAGTAATTGCCTGGTACGACAATGAGTGGGGTTATTCCTGCCGCGTGGTCGACCTCATTGAGATGATGATTAAAAAAGGATTATAGCGCAGACAACAGAGGACAGATAACTTCTGACCTCTGACATCTGAGCTTTGAATAATAAGGAGAAGCATGGCCAAACTTACAGTAAAGGACATGGATTTTAAAGGTAAAAAAGTAATTATGCGCGTGGATTTTAATGTGCCGCTCGATAAGCAGGCAAACATCACCGACGATACGCGCATCAAAGAAGCATTACCTACTATTACATACGTTTTGGACAAAGGCGCAAAAAAAGTGATTTTAATGAGCCATTTAGGAAGGCCGGAAGGTAAAGTCGTTGAGAACTTACGCTTGACGCCGGTCGCGAAAAGATTAGCCGAGCTTCTGGGTCAGGATGTGGAAAAAATGGATGATTGCGTGGGTAGTGACGTCAAAAAGAAAATCGACGCAAGCAGTAAAAAAGTAATTCTTTTAGAAAATTTACGTTTCCATCCGGAAGAAGAAGCCGGGGACGATCAATTTGCCAAACAACTTGCTTCTTTGGCTGAAATATATGTGAACGATGCTTTCGGAACTGCGCATCGCGCCCATGCCTCCACCACCGTTATTGCAAAGTTTTTGCCTTCTTGCCTGGGATTCTTGATGGAAAAAGAGGTAACGCATCTTTCGTGCGCGCTTTCGCCGGAAAAACCCTATGTAGTTATTTTAGGCGGCGCGAAAGTGTCCGACAAAATAGACGTGATCTCTAACTTAATGGAAAAAGCAGACAAGATTTTAATCGGCGGCGCAATGGCATATACATTCTTGAAAAGTAAAGGCGAAGCTGTCGGCAGTTCGCGTGTTGAGGCTGATAAGCTTGATGTGGCGAAAGACATATTGAAGAAAGCGGAAAGTAAAAAAGTAAAAATTATCCTGCCCATAGATCATGTGGTGATAGATAATTTAGAAAAGCCGACCGCAAAAAAAACGGTCAAAGTAATCCCGCAGGGTTTCTTGGGTGTTGACGTGGGGCCTGAGACAATCGCATTATTTAAGAAAGAACTTAGCGACGCCAAAACTATTCTTTGGAATGGGCCGCTCGGCATCTTTGAGAAAGACGATTATGCAAAGGGGACAAAAGATATCGCCGAGTATCTCGCAACACTGAAAGCCGCTACGGTTATCGTTGGCGGAGGAGATTCGGCTTCGGCGGCAAAGAAATTTGGCGTGGCTGCGAAATTGTCGCATGTATCTACCGGCGGTGGAGCATCGCTTGAATTCTTGGAAGGAAAGCAGTTACCTGGGATCGCGATTATCTCCGATAAAAAATAGTTTCATTTTTCGTAATCATAAGACCAATGGAGAACCCCGCGGCCCGCTTCGCCGAAGCTTAAGTAAGGTGAGCTTACCGCGGAGAATAATAAGGTGTTTCATCTACAAGAGAGGTATTAAGCCATGCGTAAACCATGTATTGCGGGAAACTGGAAAATGTATAAAACCGTAAGCCAGGCAACACAGCTGGCTCAGGGAATCAAGAAGGCGTTAAGCGGTTTTGATGCGGCAGACATCGTGTTGTGTCCGCCATTTACGGACCTGGGAGCCGTCTACAATATCATTTCCGATACTGATATTCATCTGGGAGCGCAGGACCTTTTTTGGGAAAAGGAAGGTGCTTATACCGGAGAAATTTCCCCCATTATGCTTAAAGACTGCGGATGTGAGTATGTGATCATCGGACATTCCGAACGCAGAAAGTATTTTTTTGAAACCGATGAAACGGTAAACAAAAAGGTCAAAACAGCGTTAGGGGTTGGCCTCGTGCCGATTTGTTGTATCGGCGAAACGCTTGATGAACGAGAAGGTTCGAAGACTATCGAAGTGGTCAAGAAACAGCTTGAAGGCTGTTTCAACGGTTTGCAGCATGAAGATATGCGCGGTGTCATAATCGCCTACGAGCCGGTATGGGCTATCGGTACCGGTAAAAACGCTACCCCTGCCCAGGCGGAGGAAGTGCATAAGTTTATCCGTTCCTGGATAGAAAAGAACTATTCTTTCGGGGTGGCGGATACGATACGGATTCTGTACGGCGGTAGCGTGAAACCGGCAAATACCAAGGAATTGATGAACGAAGAGAATGTTGATGGTGCGCTGGTTGGCGGCGCGTCATTAGAGGTCTCTTCGTTTGTGGATATCGTTAAAAACTCTATATAACGCTATGTTATACAATTTTATTTTAATACTTCATCTTATTGTGGTGGTAGCTTTGATGGCAGTGATCCTGGTGCAGCGTGGCAGGACTGGCGGACTCGTGGAAGCGCTCGGCGGTGTTGAGTCTATCTTTGGCACTAAGACGAGCTCGTTTTTTGTGAAACTGACGGTGGGGCTGGTGATTGCATTCTTTGCTACGTGTATATCGTTGGCATATTTATCCAAAGAGAGAGGAAAATCACTTATGGATAGATATAAAGACACCCCGGCCAAACAGGAAAAAGTCCTTCCCCAGAATAATCCGCCGGCCAATGAAAAAAAATAAAACTTTTCACTATTTTTTTTCAGGCCTACGCATGAGAAAAAAGACTGCCAAGGAGTGAAGACTCTTGACACTGCTATGGATTTATGCTAAATTAAAATCAATGCGGCATCTTTTTATCTGCATGTTACTCGTTTTTCCTCTGTGTTCTTCTTACGGCAAAGATTATGACGAATTTTCAGACCTTCAGGCCGACGAAGCGCCATCCGGAAGTGTCACTACCCGTACCGGCGGTACAGTAACTACGCGAGGCAGTAAATCTGTTGACAGGCAAGAGACAAAGAAAGATATTCCCCGGCGACAACCGCTTCCTCGAAAAGCTGCTTTTAAGGCTTTTGAGAAAAAGTCAGATTCGTTCTCTTCCAATGATATGTTGCAAGAGCAAGCACAGTCTTACCACAGCCAGGGATATGATTTACAGACTAACGGAGACATAAAAGGAGCGTTGATATACTATCAGAAAGCTCTGGAGCTTGACCCGTCTAACACGCAGGTGATTAACGATGTGGGCGTGGCTTACGAAGGTATCGGCGATGCGGGGAATGCGTTACGGATGTATAAGAAAGCAATAGAAATGAATCCGCGATACCTGGCCGCCTACAGTAACCTTGCTGCGTTGTACGAATCTAAAGGTGATATTAAAAATGCCACTTATTATTGGGCCAAGCGCTATGAGCTTGGCCAGGATGGTGACCGTTGGCGCGAGATCGCTAAACAGCACCTTCTTAAGTTAGGCACGTATCCGGAAATTCAGAAAGAAATAGAAGAAAAAGACGCTGCCCGGCTTTCGCGGGAACTCCGGTATGAACGCCAGGAGAAACGCAAGAATTCGAATAAAGATGCTCGATTACATATGTATATCGGCGCTCGGCTTTTTATGAACAAAGATTACACTGGAGCGTTAAAAGAATTTGACACAGGCCTTTCCTTGGAGCCGTCCGACGAAGAATTACGGTCAAAATTGATGGATTTTTATAAGAAGGCAGAAGCCGCAGCCGCAAAAGATAAAGCATTAACCGACGCTCAGGGGGCTATCGGTTCCCTAAGGGACGAAGACTTTCTTTCCGCAGAAGGAAAACTCAGAAGCGCTCTTTCGACAGTATATCGTGTGGCCCAGGAGAAATAATATTACCAGCCTCACCTCTTTTGTTAGGTTATCCTAAATACGTAAAAGTAACTCAAAATATTTACGGTCAACATACCATAACCAATTCAACAAAAAATATCCGATGCTAAGCTATGCATGTAATTAATTCCTGCCTCTAAACAAGGCAAGTGAGTTTGCGCTGTTTTTCATTCGTATGGTTCAGGTATATATTTGATGCTGATAAAGATCATGTTCGCTAACCGTTATTGTTTGTAAGGTACTCGCACACCATTCATGTCTAACAATACCATTTATCTTGTTGATGGAACCTCGATATGCTATCGTTCATTTTTTGCAATACGGCTTTCTACTTCAAAAGGGATACCGTCGGGAGCGGTTTTTGGATTTTATCAGACGCTTAAAAAAATACTTGCGCGCGACAAATCCGCGCATATCGGCATTTGTTTTGATGTTTCGCGTAAAACGTTTCGTCAGGATAAGTTTGCCGCTTATAAGATTCAGCGCCAACCGATGCCCGACAATTTGAAATCGCAGATACCGCTGATAAAAAAACTCGTGTGCTTGATGGGCCTGACCATAATAGAAAAAGAGGGATTTGAGGCCGACGATGTGATTGCGTCATTGACCGAGCGGGCTCTGCGGGATAATTTCAAGGTGGTCATTGTTGCCTCAGATAAAGACATGTATCAACTCCTGCATGGCGAAGAGGCCACGATATACGATCCGGCCCGGGAAGAAATATTTACCGAAGATGATTTTTTCAAAGTTTTTGGATTTCCTTCTAGCCGCATTGTTGATTATCTGGCGTTAGTAGGAGACAGCGTGGATAATGTGCCGGGCGCCAAGGGTATTGGTAAGGTTGGAGCCGCTAAACTGATAAAGGAATTTGCGACCGTAGAGCACATGTTTGAGAATATTGAAAATATTTCTTCCAAAACAAGGCAGATTTTAGAACGGGAACGTGACAGCATTTTTCTCAGTAAAGACTTGGTAACATTGCGGCCGTGCGAGATAGATCTCGGCTGGCAAGACTTTCAAGTGAAAGAGGCCAATCAACACGAAATGTATACTATGTTTCAGGAGTTAGAATTTAAAAGCTTACTTAAGGATGTCGCTCCGCCCGCACTACAGATAAAGGTCGATGTTGTCGAAAAGTTTCCCGCTGACTTTTTGCGGAAAAATAAATCAGAGCCGCTGGTATGTTACGGCGATTGCGGATACGTCTATTTTCTCAAGCCACCTTCCGACAGCGTGTATAAGGTGGAGCTAAAAACTGCGGCAGAGATATTAGCCGATGCCAGCATACCAAAGATCTCTTACGATTTTAAAGCGCAGCTGCGTGGCTTAGAACCTTTGTCGGTGAAGGGGTTGTGGTTTGATGTACAGCTTGCGGCGTATCTGGTTGACCCCGCGCTGACAGACTATCAGCTCACTACCATTATTGCTCAATGTCTGTCGGAATTCGCGGCAGAGGTTCCGGCTGAGGCTGTGCCGTTTTTTATTCACCGGCTCTATCTTTTCTTGCATCCGAAGTTGAAAGAAAATGGTCTGGAAAAGTTATTTTTCGAAGTAGAAATGCCTTTAATTAACATATTATACGAAATGCAGCGTTTCGGCGTGACCATACATATACCCACCATGGAGAAACTTTCGAAAGAGGTCGAAAAGCGCCTAGAAGAGATCAAAAAAGAAGTTTTCAAGATTGCCGGCAAAGATTTTAATCTGAATTCACCAAAACAACTTGCGGCGATACTGTTCGAAGAGCTGAAAATTCCGGCTTTAAAGAAAACAAAAACAGGCTATTCCACGAACGAAGAGGTACTGGAAAAGTTATCGTCCGAGTATGCAATAGCGAAGCTCATATTGGAGTATCGCGAGCTTAGTAAATTGGAAACTACATATATTATGCCGTTGATTGAAAGTGTCAAATTGCATGGGGGGAAGCTGCATGCCGAATTTAACCAAACTGCGACGCAAACGGGCAGGCTTTCCAGTTCATCGCCAAACCTGCAAAGTATCCCTGTCAAGGGTACCTTTTCTTCGTATCTGCGCAGCGCTTTTACGCCGTCTTTCGACGACGGTTTTCTTGTATCGGCGGATTATTCGCAGATTGAACTGCGTATTTTAGCGCATTTTTCATCGGATGAGAAACTCAAGGAAGCATTTGTGAAAAAACTCGATGTGCACCGTTACACCGCTTCGCTTCTTTTCCAAACCGGTGAGAACGATATCAGCGATAGCCAGCGCACCATCGCTAAACGAGTCAATTTTGGGATTATTTACGGAATGAGCCCCTACGGGCTTTCCCAGGAATTGCAGATAAGCCCTCAGGAAGCGGAAAACTTCATTCACGATTATTTCCTGCGTTATCCCCGGGTTAACGAATATATTAAAAATATTTATCAAAAAGCATATGAGCAAGGGTTTGTTACCACCATCTTGGGAAGGAAAAGATATTTGCCAGATTTTCATAGCAACCATCAACAGCTGCAGGATTTTGCGAAGCGCCAGGCAGTCAATACCCCTATCCAGGGTTCTTGTGCCGATCTGATCAAGGTGGCGATGATAAAAATACACGAGGAGTTTGAGGCAAAAAATTTTCAGTCACAACTCATTATGCAAATTCACGACGAGTTGGTTTTTGATGTGCCCAGGAATGAACTTAAAGCAGTAGCGGCAATCGTGAAAAAGAATATGGAAGAAAGCATTATGTTAAGCGTTCCTGTTGACGTGGATATTAAGATTGGGAAAAATTGGGCCCAGATGCAGGAATTTAAGGGCGATGTTATATAATTATTAATTTATTTAGTTAAGTTTTCGGCGTGTATGCCGGAAACGGGTCTACTAAAGGAGGGTTTACATGAAAATAGCGCTTTGTTCCTCGGAGGTTTTTCCGTATGCAAAAACAGGTGGCTTAGCAGACGTAGCCGGCGCGTTGCCCGCGGCCTTAGCCAAACAAGGTTGCGAAGTGAAGGTTTTCATGCCTTGTTATAAAAACGTAAAGCCTCAGAAAAACTTTGAGCGTTTTGGCGTTATTAAAGAAGGAAACGTGGAATTTATTTTTATCAAGAACGACAACTACTTTTTGCGTGATGCATTATACGGTACTCCGCAGGGCGATTACCCCGATAATTTAGAAAGGTTTTCTTTCTTTAGCAAAGCCGTACTTGATACCTTAAAGGAATTGAAATTTTGTCCTGACATCATTCATAGTAACGACTGGCAGGTTGCCTTGGTAAATATCTATCTTAAAACTCTCTACAGAAACGATGATTTTTTCCGCAACACCAAATGTGTGTTAACGGTGCATAACATGGCTTATCAGGGTTTGTTTGAAAAAGATAAATATCCCCTTCTGGGAATCTCCTGGGACTATTTTAATATGCGCTGTTTAGAATTTTACGGCAAGATCAATCTTTTAAAAGGGGGTATCGTATTCTCGGACATGATTAATACCGTCAGCCCCACCTATGCCAAGCAGATCCAGACCTCTGATTATGGTTGTGGCCTGGATGGCGTATTGCGGGAAGAAAGGGAACGGCTGGTAGGGATACTGAACGCTATCGATTACGATGTGTGGAACCCCAAAATAGACAAACTACTCTATAAGACCTATTCGCCGGCAACTCTTCAAGACAAATATGTTAACAAAAAAATGTTTCAAAAGGAGTTAGGACTGAAAGTAGATGCCGATACGCCGCTATTAGGAATGGTTAGCCGGCTTGCGGAGCAAAAAGGCGTGGACATCCTTACGCAGTCTCTTGATTATGTGCTCAAAGGCTGTCAGGTGGTTATTTTAGGTTTCGGCGACGAAAAGTATCATCAAATATTAAAGCAGAAGGCTCTCAAGTTTAAGAAAGCCTTTTCTCTCAACTTAAAGTTTGACGAAACGTTTGCCCACCGTATTTATGCGGCTTGCGATTGCTTTCTCATGCCTTCGCGTTTTGAGCCGTGTGGGCTTTCGCAGATGATCAGTTATAAATACGCCACCGTTCCCATTGTGCATTCTACCGGTGGTTTGGCTGATACGGTTGTTGATGTTCAGGACCAGGGTGGAGGTTTTGTACTCGCTAATTATAGCAGTAAAGAACTAAGCAGTTGCGTGGATAGGGCTTGTGAGCTTTATGCAAAGAAAGCGCAATGGAAGAAACTATTACAGAAAATCACCAAATATAACTTTTCCTGGGATGCGGCCGCGAAAAAATATATCGCGATGTACAAAAAAGCGCACCTGTAATAAGTCTATCGTTCTCAAATACACAATGTCTACTTTTGCTTTAACTGGTCATTGGGCAAGCGGTAAAAGCGCAGTCTTGGGGCTCTTGCGTAAGAAAGGGGCGGTTATCTTTGACGCCGACAAGAGCGTACACGCGTATTATCGCGACCAATCCAGCACTGTGTACAAAAGGATTGTTGCCGCGTTTCCCGGTGTAAGCGGCCGTAAAGGCATATCTCGCAAAAAGTTAGGCGCAGCAGTCTTTTCTGACTTCGAGAAGCTCACTCAATTGGAACGCATCGTACATCCGGTAGTTATACGCGATTTAAAGCACTGGGTACGAGACGCTCAAAGCCGACAAGCCATCCATATCGCCGAAGTGCCGCTTCTTTTCGAAAAGGGTCTCGGGCGATATTTCGATGCGGTGATTGTGGTTTCAGCCAAAGAGAAAATTATTCGCCGCCGGCTGCGCGCTAAAACCGGCCTTTCGGATCTGCTGATGACAAGGCGGCTGTCATTGTATATGCCAATGGCCAAGAAGATAAGGATGGCCGATTTTGTGTTGGACAACAATTCCGGATTACGGGCACTGCAAAGAAAAGTGAACGTTTTGTGGGAACAACTACGGCAATACTAGCAACATATTTTTTCGAAGGTTTCAGGGGTTAAGTGATTAACAATAGAAAAGTAATAATTATTGTGTAGCACTGTAAGGAGGTTGTGTCATGGATGAGAGCATTGATATGGGGGCGTTAAAAGAGATGAAAATCTCGGAGTTGAATAAGATCGCCAAGGGGCTGGATATTAACGGCCTAAGCGGTTTTAAGAAACAGGATCTTATTTTTAAGATTCTGCAGGCTAAAGCGGAGAAGGAAGGGCTGATGTTCGGTAACGGCGTCTTGGAAGTTCTTTCTGAAGGTTTTGGCTTTTTGCGCGCGCAAAACTACAACTATTTGCCCTCACCCGACGATATTTATGTATCGCCGTCGCAAATCAGGAAATTTACGCTTAAAACAGGTGATACGGTGAGCGGTCAAATCCGTCCACCCAAAGATAATGAAAAATATTTCGCTCTTCTTAAGGTTGAGGCGGTCAACTTTGAAGATCCCGAGCAGTCTCGCGACCGGGTACTTTTTGACAACCTTACTCCCGTGTACCCCAAGGAGAGATTTATCTTAGAGACTGTTTCTAACGAATTGTCTATGCGCGTCCTTGACCTGCTTTGTCCCATAGGTAAGGGCCAGCGTGGTTTGATTGTCGCTCCTCCCTATAGCGGAAAAACAGTGTTGTTGCAGAAAGTGGCCAACGCCATCATGAACAATTATCCCGAAGTAATTCTTATTGTACTGCTTATTGACGAGCGTCCGGAAGAAGTTACGGAAATGAAGACCATGGTTAAGGGCGAAGTGATCAGTTCAACGTTCGATGAACCTGCCCAGCGCCACGTACAGGTTGCGGAAATGACTATCGAAAAAGCGAAACGCCTGATCGAACACAAAAAAGACGTGGTAATACTTTTGGATAGTATTACGCGTTTAGCCCGCGCCTATAACCTGGTTGAGCCGCATTCTGGCAGGATTCTTTCCGGTGGTATCGATTCCAGCGCCCTGCATAAGCCTAAAAGGTTTTTCGGCGCAGCAAGAGCATTGGAGGAAGGCGGATCCCTGACTATTATCGCCACTTCGCTCATCGATACCGGCTCGCGAATGGATGATGTTATTTTCGAGGAATTTAAAGGTACCGGCAATATGGAAATAACACTTGACAGAAATATCTTTCAGAGGAGAATTTATCCTTCGATTGACATTAAGCGTTCCAATACGAGGCGAGAAGAGCTCCTTATCCATCCCGACGAACTGCAGAGGATATGGATGTTGCGTAAAGCGCTGAACGAGCTTAGTTCCGTGGAGGCGTTGGAGCTGCTTATCGAGAAGCTTGGTAAAACAAAGAATAATGTTGAGTTTTTAGTGACATTAAGCAAAAGCAGCATGGCTTAAACAACTTTACTGTGTGAGCGCTGAGCTTCTGTTTTGACATCTACGGATAAGAGGCTTGCTGCGAATGTATAAATACAAGGAGGATAGAATGAAAGAAAAGATTCACCCTAAGTATGAGCTTGCTACTGTTATGTGTGCGTGCGGAAATGTGCTGCATACACGTTCTACGAAAAAGACCATTAACGTGGAAATCTGCTCAAAATGCCACCCGTTTTTTACGGGTAAGCAGAAATTTGTCGATTCCGAAGGAAGAGTCGATAAATTCATGAAGAAATACGCTAAAAAGAAATAACCACAAATGGGCACAGATTACGATCACAGATAGCCACGGATGTCTATCTGTGCTTATTCGTTTTCTCCGCCACCTTTAAAAAATAAGGCGGATCCGCCTCGGGCGGAAAATCTGCGATTATCTGCGTAATGAACTATGATTAATGTCGATAAATTAAAAGAAGAGCGGGAGAGGATATCGCAGGAATTATCTTCCAGTACGGTCCTTAATGACCGCGAGCGGTATCAGCAGCTTGCTAAACGATTTTCTTTTCTCGAGAAGGTTCTTAAACTCGATAAAACAAAAGAAGATCAGCTTGAGGAAAAAACACATCTCCAGCAGATGCTGGCTAACCCCAAAGAGGATGAAGAATTAAAGAAAATGGCCAAGGAAGAAATTGTTCAGCTCGAATTAAGCATCAAGGTTCTTGAGGAGGAGATTGAGAATAAATTATTTCAGGCTGAGGAGCCGGACAGAGATATTCTTATTGAAATAAGAGCTGCTGCCGGCGGCGGAGAATCGGCATTGTTTGCCGTTGATTTATTCAAAATGTATTCAAAATACATTGAAAAGCAAGGCTGGAAATTGGAAGTAATGGATTCAAGTTCTACCGATATCGGCGGCTTGAAGGAAATAATTTTTTCAATCACCGGAGAAGGCGCCTATGCGCATCTTAAATTTGAAAGCGGGGTACATCGGGTCCAGCGCGTTCCGGAAACCGAGGCCAGCGGCAGGATCCATACCTCAACGGTAACGGTGGTTGTGTTGATTGAACCCAAAGATGTTGAATTGAATATCAACCCCGGTGACTTAAGGATCGAAACATTCCGTGCTTCCGGCAAGGGCGGCCAGCACGTTAACAGAACCGACTCGGCAGTGCGCATTACGCACCTTCCTACCGGTACCGTTGCCGGTTGTCAGGACGAACGCTCTCAAGGCAGGAATAAAGAAAAAGCCATGCGTGTATTGAAGGCGCGTATTTTAGAAAAAATGCAGCGTGATGCTTCAAACAAAATCACTAATTTACGGCGGGTCCAGATCGGTAGCGGAGAACGCAGCGAAAAAATACGGACCTATAATTTTTCAGAACGCCGTATTACTGACCACCGGATAAATTTTACTCTCTATCAGTTAGACCGAGTGCTCGAGGGCGATCTTGACGAAGTTATAAAACAGCTGATTCAAGAAGATAGGAAAAAGCTCTATGAGTCCAAGGGACTTGTCTAGAAGTACAGAGTTTTAGATGTAGCCATGAAACTGAAAGAATGGATTACGCAAAATAAAAATGTCTTTATCGAGGGCGACTTACGATTTCTTCTAAAACACGTCCTTTCCAACCGTATCGCGGTTTATGACGGACAGGAGATTACCGAAAACCAATTATGTTTTCTTGAAAACATAAAAAATCAATATGCGCAGGGCCTGCCACTGGGATATCTTTTAGGTAAAGAAGAATTTTTTGGTTTGGAATTAAACGTTGGCCCCGGGGCGCTTCTCCCGCGCAAGGAAACAGAGTTAATCGTCGAACGGGCTATTGCCTGTATCGCACAGCATGGTTTACGTCGTGTATTGGATGTCGGTTGTGGCTCCGGTAATATTTCCCTTGCAATAAAAAAAAGATTTAATCAGGATGTAAAAGTTTTTTCTGCGGATATCAGCCCGGAGGCGCTCGGGTTAGCCAAGGCTAATTTTACGAACCATAAACTACCCAGCCATTTTATCCAGACGGATATTTTTGCAGGATTTTTGCCTCGCACGTTTGATTTGATTATTTCCAATCCCCCCTACGTAGCCAACGATGAAATAGAAGGGAGTTTGTGCCATGAGCCGCGAATTGCTTTAGAGGCTTCCGATAAGGGTTTTTCTTTTATCGAAAAGATAGTCACTACAGGCGCTGAATATTTGAAAGGGCGTGGTTATCTTATCTTGGAAATAGGGTATAATCATAAGGAACGGTTAGAAAGGTTGCTTGCAAAGCTATATAGCTATGAAATAATAGAGTGGATAAAAGATTATGACGGGAATTGGAGAGGAATAGTTATAAAATTAACGCATTAACGGATTAAATGATTATATGTTAGATTGTCAGATCATGCAATGCGTTAATTCTTTAATTCGTTAATTTTTTAATCGACGCGCAGATAACCCTGGCTTTGCCAGGGTTAAAATGCGCCAAAGATTATCTTCCGGGATGCCTTTATACCGTGAAAATTTTGATAGAAAATTTTTACGGAGCATCACGGAACCTATTGGCCGACGAGGTTGCGGGAAATTGGCGAAGAGAATTTCCCGCATATTCAGCCGAGTCGGGAATATCCAGAGAAACCACGGGCTTTAGCCCGTGGAGGTTCATTTCTTATTATGGATAAATTTGTTGTGTATCGTTCAGTACTTTCTGGGGTAGTCGAGGTCAGCGGTTCAAAAAATGCCGCCCTTCCTATTATGGCGGCAACTTTATTGACCGATGAGGAGTGCATTTTGTATAATGTGCCGAACCTGATGGATATCAGGACTATGGCCAAGATTTTGGAAGTGTTGGGCAAAGCGGTTACATTTGAAAACGGCACTATGGCTATCAAGCCGACAAAAAAACAGGCTTACGTCGCACCCTACCGGTTGGTAAGAACCATGCGTGCTTCGTTCTGTTGTCTAGGGCCGTTACTAGCAAAGCGTAAAAGAGCAAAAGTATCTCTTCCCGGCGGTTGTATTATTGGTGTTCGGCCGGTGGACTTACACATAAAAGGTTTAGAAGCGCTCGGCGCTAAGCTGACGATAGAAAGAGGCTATTGTGTTGGCGATGGCAAGAATCTGCGCGGCAGTCATCTGTATTTGGGTGGACAATTCGGTTCGTCGGTACTCGCTACCGATAACATTATGATGGCAGCTACTCTGATAGACGGAGAAACAATAATTGAATATGCTGCTTGTGAGCCGGAGGTAGAAACGCTTGGCTTATTTTTGAAAAAAATGGGCGCCGATATTATTGGCGAAGGCACTCCTTTAGTAAAAGTAAGGGGGGTCAAAAAATTAGGCGGTTGTGAATTTACGATTATTCCCGATAGAATTGAGGCAGGAACGTTTATTGCGGCCGCCTTGGCTACTAACTCGACGCTTGAGATAAAAGGTGCGAATCCATTTCATCTTACCGCCGCTATCGTGGTAGCGAAGGAGATGGGCGCGGAAGTGCAGATTACGCATGATAATTCTATTATTGTTAAGCCAAAACAGTCGACAAAGCCGGTAAATGTCACCACTTTGCCTTATCCCGGTTTCCCCACTGATTTACAGGCGCAATTTATGGTTTGTCTTTGTTTTGCGAAAGGCATTTCACTCATTACCGAAAAAATTTATCCCGACCGCTTTATGCACGTTGCTGAATTGAATCGTATGGGTGCGCGTATCCAGCGTAGCGGCCCCTATGCGATTATCGAAGGAAAAGATAAACTATTCGGCGCAGAAGTCATGGCGTCCGACTTGCGGGCTTCAGCCGCGCTGGTCATTGCCGGTTTAGCCGCCGAAGAACGGACTGAAGTGTTGCGTGTCTATCATATCGACCGCGGCTACGAACATATCGAAGAGAAGCTGCGCAAAGTAGGGGCCAGAATAAAGAGGGAAAAACAATAATTATTACAGGTTGATATGTTGACAGGTTATTATGTTTATATGTTTTATCGATTGGCCTATCAACATGCCAACCCAATAACCTAACAACCAACATGGTTTTAGTAATAGACAATTACGACTCTTTTACCTATAACTTGGTGCAGTATCTGCAAGAATTAGGAGCCAAGGTTGTAGTCTATCGTAACGACGCTGTTACTATTGCGCAGTTAAAGAAAATGAAGATAGAAAGAATAGTGGTTTCTCCCGGCCCTGGCAGGCCTGAGGATAGCGGTATCAGTTGTGAGGCGATACAAACATTTTACAAAAAAATTCCTGTTTTAGGCGTGTGCCTGGGGCATCAATGTATCGGCCATATTTTTGGGGCCTCGATAGTCCGCGCGCCAGAAATCATGCACGGCAAAACCTCGTCTATTTACCATAACGGCAAAGCGCTTTTTAAGGGCGTGAAAAATCCTTTTGTTGCTACCCGTTATCACTCTTTGATCATCGATAAATCAACATTAGCAAAGAATTTAACTATCACCGCTCATACCAAAAATGGTATAATAATGGCGGTGAAAGAGAAGAGTTTTCCGCTTTTTGGCGTGCAATTCCACCCCGAATCGATCCTTACCGAAGAAGGAAAGAAAATTCTGAAAAACTTTTTGCATATATGATACGCGACGCCATTATAGCTTTGGTGAAAGGTGAAAGCCTGTCGTTTGAAGAAATGAGACAGGTCTTCCGGGATATTTTCGATCATAAGACCGAAGCTTCCCAGGTGGCAGCATTTCTGACTGCGCTAAAGATGAAAGGGGAAAACGAAGAAGAAATTTTTGCCGCCGCCACAGTTATCCGTGAGCGCGCGCGCCCATTAAAAGTAAGAAGTAGTTTTGTTGGTATTGAGCTTCAAGATGAGCTGGTGGTTGATACCTGCGGTACCGGCGGCTCAGGAGTAAGTAAATTCAATATATCAACCGCTGTTGCGTTTGTGCTGGCTGCTTCCGGAGCCAAGATCGCTAAACACGGTAACCGCGCCATGTCTTCTCATTGCGGCAGCGCTGATGTGTTAGAGGCAATGGGGCTTGCGATAGACGTAGAACCGCTTTTGATGGAAAAAGCAATTAAACAAATAGGTATAGGGTTCCTTTATGCACCCTTGTACCATCCCGCGCTCAAAGAGGTTGCCGCCCTGCGCCGGGAAATCGGCATACGTACTATTTTTAATTTATTGGGGCCACTTTGTAACCCCGCCGGTGCTACCCACCAATTGTTGGGTGTCTATAGTAAAGAACTTGTTCCGGTTATGGCGAATGTATTAAAAAAATTAGGGACACAAAAAGCGTTGGTAGTGTATGGTAAGGATTTCAAAGACGAGATTTCCTTAAGCGGTGAAACTGTTGTTGCTTTCTTGCATCACAAAAAAATCGAAAAATTTAAAATCTTTCCAGCTGATTTTGGCCTCAGAAAAATTTGCGTAGAAGATATAAAAGTAAAGAATGCTGAGGAAAGCGCGCGGCTCGTTCGCGCCGTATTGAATGGTAAGAAAAGTCCGGCCCGGGATGTCGTCTTAGCTGGTGCCAGCGCCGGGCTGTACCTGTTAAATAAAGTAAAAACTTTTAAAGAAGGGGTTATTGCGGCAGCAGAGATTATTGATTCAGGAAAAGCGAATGAGAAGTTTATTGAGCTTAAACGATTCATTGATACGCACAAAAAGGCTGCGTAATAGATCTCAGGCTATCTTATAAAGAAAAATATGCATAATATTCTAGCACTTATCGTAGAGGCAAAGAAAAAACGCATTGCGATATTGAAAAAAAACCGCGATGAGCTCTTGTCTCTTGTAAAACGAGCCCCGAAGCCGCTATCATTCAAAAAAGCGATTAACCGCGCGGGGAAAATTTCTCTTATTGCCGAAATAAAACAGGCTTCTCCCTCGGCGGGAGTTTTGCGTAAAAATTTCTCGGCGGTTACCATAGCGAAGGCCTTAGAACAGCTCAACGTTAACGCCATATCAGTTCTTACCGAGAGCGAGTTTTTTTTGGGAAAAGTTAACTACATCGAAGATATCAAGAAAGAAGTAAGCATACCTGTTTTACGCAAAGATTTCATTTTAGATGAGATTCAGATTATTGAGTCACGGGCGGTCGGCGCGGACGCAATTTTGTTGATTATGCGTATCCTGGATGAGCCGCGTTTAAGCCACCTGCAGCATTTTGCCCAAGAGTTGGGGATGGACGTGTTAGTTGAGGTACATACGGAAAAAGAACTTTGTAAGATTTTAAAATTAGGCGTGCAGATAGCCGGAGTAAATAACCGTAACCTCAATACTTTAAAAGTTGATTTGAATACCACCCAAAAAGTTATTCCGTTCATACCGCCTGATATAGTGAAGGTGAGCGAAAGCGGTATCCATTCTTTAAAAGATGTTTTGTGGCTTAAAGGTTTGGGCGTGGATGCTATGTTGATAGGCGAAACTATCATGAAAGCCGATAGTATTGAAGAAAAAGTGAAAGAATTACATATCGACGCCTAAAATCCACAGATGATCACGGATAGAGAGTCGCAGATGATCACAGATAAATTCATCTGCGATCATCTGTTTCCAAATCTGTGTTAATCTGTGCAAAGCGGAGCAGACATGGTAAAAGTTAAAATTTGCGGCATTACCAATAAAGAAGACGCTTTGCTATGTGTGAAGGAAGGCGCTGACGCTCTCGGATTCATTTTTACTAAAAAAAGCCCGCGCTACATCACGCATCTGGAAGCGAAAAAGATTATCGCGGAACTAGACCCTTTTACCGTCAAGGTGGGTGTTTTTTTAGATGAAGTAAAAGAAAGAGTCTTTGAGATCGCCGAAGAACTTTCTTTAGATGTTTTACAATTTCACGGAAAAGAATCAGCAGCGTATTGCAATTTTTTTAAACACAAATATAAAGTTATCAAAGTGTTTTTTCCTCAAGGTAGCCCTCTTCGTGAGGCCATTGCTTCTTATAAGATTGACGCGTTTCTTTTTGACGTAAAACCGGAAAATAAATTGAAAGGTCAAAGTACATTACCCGGCGATTTATTAAGAGAAATAGCCGCTCTCATCAAAGAGGGTAACCGGATTATTATTTCCGGCGGGCTTACCGTAAAGAATATTTCCCGGATAAGGAAGCTGCATCCTTATGCCGTAGACATAGCTAGTGGTGTGGAGAAATTTGTCGGAAAAAAAGATGAGCAGCTGGTAAAGATGTTTATCGAAAAAGCCAAAGGTATCGGATAATAAAAAATTATACGTTTTTTAAAAGACCCAAGTCCAACAGGCGCCTTAAAAAAACATGAAACTACCTAACAATAAAGGTTATTTTGGCGAATTCGGGGGGAGATTTATTCCTGAGACCCTTTCTTCCTGTGTCGCCCAGCTTGACGAAGCCTACCAAAAGGCAAAACGTGATAAGCATTTTCAGCAGGAGTTCTCCTTTTACCTGAAAAACTATGCCGGTCGGCCAACCCTATTGTATTTTGCTGAAAACTTGAGCAAAGTCACTGGTTTGAAGATTTATTTAAAAAGAGAAGATTTGTTGCATACCGGAGCGCATAAGATTAACAACTCTTTAGGCCAGGCGCTTTTGGCAAGATTTATGGGCAAAAAAAGAATTATTGCCGAAACCGGAGCCGGCCAGCATGGCGTGTCTGCGGCAACCGTTGCCCGGTTATTCAATATATCTTGCGATGTCTATATGGGAGAGGAAGATATTCGGCGCCAGAAGATGAATGTATTTCGTATGAAAACTTTGGGTGCCAAGGTGATTCCTGTTACGAGCGGTTCAAAGACCCTTAAAGATGCGTGTAGCGAAGCTATGCGGGATTGGGTAACTAACGTAAGAGACACTTATTATTTGATTGGTTCTACCTTTGGCCCTCATCCTTATCCGATGATGGTAAGAGATTTCCAATCAGTGATAGGAAAAGAAGCGCGTAGAGAGATTTTAAAACAAGAAAAAAGGTTGCCCGACTATATCGTTGCGTGCGTCGGAGGCGGCAGTAATGCTATGGGGTTGTTTTATCCTTTCTATAAAGACAAGCAGGTGAAGATGATCGGTGTGGAAGCCGGCGGCCTGAATAGAAATTTAAACTCCGCGTCGCTTACCTATGGCGAAGCAGGAGTTTTGCACGCAGCGAAAACATATATTTTACAGGATAAGTTTGGCCAGATAAAAAGTACGCACTCTATCGCCGCAGGCCTGGATTATCCGGGAGTCGGCCCGGAACACTCTTTCTATAAAGAGACTCACCGTGCGCGATACGTTACGGTAAACGACAAAGAAGCCATTGAAGGGTTTATAACTCTTAGCAGAAAAGAGGGGATCATCCCCGCATTAGAATCGGCGCATGCGATTTATTACTTAAAAAAGTTAACTAAAAAGGCAAGAGGGAGTTTAGTGATAGTGTGCTTATCGGGAAGAGGCGATAAAGATTTGGATATTATCCAAGGTTATTTAGAAACAGATAAACATAAAATTCACGGTTGATGAACGCATTACGCAATAATCGTTGTAATCTTTTCTTAATCACTGTAATCATAAAAAATGTTAACCATAAAACAAAAATTTGACGAATTAAAAAAACAAGGTAGAAAGGCATTCATTGCTTATGTTCCATTCGGTTTTCCGACTATTGCGTTAAGCAAAAAGATTATTCTCACCCTGCAGACGGCCGGCGTAGATATTATTGAAATAGGTATTCCTTTTTCCGATCCTATAGCCGATGGGCCGATCATCCAGGAGGCGACCACTATTGCCTTAAAAAATGGAGCCAACACGCATAAACTGTTTTTCATGTTGCAAGAAATGAAAAGTACGCTTAAAGTCCCCATCGCGCTCATGACTTACTATAATCCTGTTTTAAAATTCGGCTTAGAAAAATTTTTTCACCACATGCAAAAAATCGGTATTTCCGGGATTATGACGGTGGATTTACCGGTAGAAGAAGCCGGCGCATATCTTGCGCAATGCCGGTCACGTGGCCTAGAGACTATATTTTTTATTACGCCGGTAACTCGCCCGGCGCGCATTAAACATATTGTTAAGGCTAGTCGGGGTTTTATCTACTATATTTCCGTAACCGGTATTACCGGGCCAAAAGACATTTCTTACTCTCAACTGGAAAAACCCATACGCGCGCTAAAAAAAATAACTACTGTGCCGGTATGTGTCGGCTTCGGTGTGCATACTAAAGAACAGGTACACCGTATATGGGAATACAGCGACGGCGCGATTGTCGGAAGCGATATCGTCAAGTTCATAAAAGAACACCACTCTCAGCCCAACTTTTTAACTAAGTTGCAGCGCTACGTCGTTGCGTTAAAAGGCAATAATGTTGTATAATGAATTGGTTCGAACACCCAATGAGGTAATGGGTTAACGCAGTATGTACGAAATAACTACCACTAATGGCGTTACGCTGATACTTGCCCCCTTCGAAGGCTTAGAAACCGCTTCGTTGGGTATTTTTATCAAGATAGGTTCGCGCTATGAACAGAAACAGCTGCGGGGCATTTCTCATTTCCTCGAGCACATGCTTTTTAAAGGAAGCAGGTGCTATTCGCATCGCCATATTAAACAGGAAATCGAGGGCCGCGGCGGCTCGTTGAATGGTTTTACTTCCCAGGAAATCACCGCTTACTACGCTCATTTTTTAAAAAAGAATATAGAGCCGACGCTAGATATTCTACTGGATATGGTGCGTTACCCTACCTTAAAAGAAGAAGAAATCAAAAAAGAAAGGAACGTGATCTTGGAAGAAATAAAAATGTATAACGATTTGCCTTCTTCCCGTGCCGCCGCAATTTTAGATACTTTGTTGTGGCCTCATCACTCGTTAGGCGAAGAGGTTATTGGAGATACCGCCACCGTGACGAAAATCAATCGTACGGACCTGTCCCGGTTTCAAAAAACGTACTATAAGCCTTGCAGTATGGTTATTTCCTGCAGCGGAGATTTTGACCTGGTTACTGTTTCAAGATTATTGCGTGAGAGGATCCAGAAATCCTCGTCGCATCTGCAATTAAAAAACATAGCTCCGCAAAGCTTGCAGGGCCAGCATGTTACGGTTGAAGCGAAGAAAATCGAACAAACGCATCTATGCGTAGGTTTTCGCGGTGTCTCTTACAACAGTAAAGAAAAATTTACGATTGAACTTCTCAATGTTATTTTAGGTGCGAACATGAGCAGCCGTCTTTTTGAAGAGATGCGCGAAAAGCGCGCGCTGTGCTATGATATTTCTAGCGATGCGCGAAAATATCATGATACCGGCGCATTTGTTATCCATGCGGGGCTGGATAAGCGTAATATTGAAGTAGCTTTGACTATTATATTGAGAGAGCTCTCGCGGATAAAGGAGCAGAAAGTTTACGAAAAAGAGTTAAACAGAGCCAAAGACTATATAATTGGCCAGATTTCTATGGGTTTGGAACGGCCGCAGGGGATGATGCCGTATGCGGCAGAGAGTTATATTACCACGGGTAAGATTTACACCCTCGAAGAAATAAAACATGAAATTACCAATATCAGCGCGGCAGAAATAAGAGATGTGTCCCGTAAAATATTCAATTTCGGCGCGGTCTGTGTTTCTTGCGTAGGCGATGTGGAGCAGAATCACCAAGAGCGCATAGCAAACATTTTACAAAAAAGGAGGTAGTTATTCCAAAGAAACAGTCAGTAAGTAAACAAAAGGCGTTACAAATAGCGGAGTTCGTTTTGGAAAAACAGGCGCACAAGCCGGTCGTATTAGATATGACGAGAGTTTCACATCTGTGCGATTACTTTGTTATTTGTTCGACCCAAACGAATACGCAGGTTGAAGGTATCTACCGGTGGGTGAGTAAGCGTTGTGCGGAAAATAATATTATCGTTCATCGCTGGGAACATGACGAAGCATCGCGCTGGGTGTTGGTTGATTTATTTGACGTGGTATTGCATATCTTTATTGATGAGGCGAGAGAATTCTATAATCTTGAAAACCTTTGGTCGCAGGCAAAAAAAGTCCGGCTGCCAACCAAGAAAAAATAACCACGCAACTTAAAAGTATTGTGCTCTTACTTTCGGCGATTTTCGTCTTGGTGTGATAAATTCAGCGCTATCTAGCATAAGGAGCAATATGCACGAATATCATCTAATACAAACTATTTTAAAGACCATTTCCGAAAAAACCGCCGGTATGTCCGGTATAAAAAAAATAAGTTCCATTCGCCTCACGCTCGGCCAACTAAAAATGGTCAGCAAAGAGAGTTTCTCGGAAATTTTCAAAGAGCTTTCCAAGGGAACAATGTGTGAAGGGGCAAAATTAGATATTGAAGAAGTTCCGGGGGATGTGCTGGTAGTTGAACACATTGAAGCTGAATTTGAATAGATAGGCGGCCTCCGGCGGCACCATACAGGACGATCTAATCGTCAAAAACAATGTTTACTGGTATAATAAAAGAAGTTGGCCGCGTCATAAAAATTATCAAGAAAGGTTCTTTGATAACATTGGGGATACAAGTAGCTTCGCAGGAGTCTTTCTTTGTCTCTGACAGTGTGTGCGTAAACGGAGTCTGTCTTACCGTAACCAAGAAAGAAAAAGACGTTCTTTTCTTTGATGCGATATTATCGACTCTTGCTAAAACCAATCTTAAACGCCTGAAAATAGGCGATATGGTTAATCTTGAACCGGCATTAAACGTGCATGACAAGCTTGGTGGGCATTTTGTTCTGGGTCATGTGGATAGCGAAGCGAAATTGAAACGTATTACTAAACAGGCTGGCTCTTGGCGGATAGTGGTTGAATTAGCGCCGCAGTTTAAAGCATATATTGTTGAGAACGGTTCAATTGCTATCGAGGGTATTTCTCTTACCGTAAAAAAAGTATTGCCGCGGGAGTTTACGGCTGATATCATTCCTTTTACCTACGAGCATACAACTTTAAAATATAAACATCCTGGTGCTTGGCTTAATATAGAATTTGATTATCTTTTAAAGAAAACAGAAAATAATAAGTAGAGAATAGAGAAAAAGGAATAATTTATAAGGCGTTTCGGCTAGATCATCTATGTACCAGAAAAAAACAAGGAAATTGCATAATTAAGTTTTTTCACTTTAAGGCATCTTGGATGCATATTCCCGATGCCGATAAAAAATAAAGAATAACCCTAAGTAATTGCTTTTTTATCGGGGCGTGGCTCAGTCCGGCTAGAGCACTTGGTTCGGGACCAAGGAGTCGGAGGTTCAAATCCTCTCGCCCCGATTCTTTCTTCTTAATTATCTAATTCTTTAATCCTTTGATTTCTCCACATATCAACCTAATAACCTATCAACATATCACCCCTACTACCCCATGCCCCTTTTTCTTAATAATCCCTTATCCTTTAATCCGTTAATTATTTAATTTTTTAATTCGTTAATCCTTTAATCTCTTCGCATGTCAACCTGTTATCCCATCCCCTAATAATCCATATTTTTCAGCATTTTTTAATTGCAAATAGTAAATTATTCGATAAAATAACTTAATGAAGGCATTCTTAGGGATTGATTGGGGAGGAACATATATAAAAGCTGGCGTTGTCGACTCAAACGGTAAGATACTCAAAAAAACAGTTTACGCTTCAGAGAAACTCAAATGTAAGCAGGCTTTTCTTAGCACCATAAAGTCGCTTTTGGATAGTTTCAAAGCATTTGATATTAAAGCTGTTGGGGTAGGCGCACCGGGAATTATCGACGTAAAAAGCGGTTTTATCTACTATCTTCCCAATATCCCTGGTTGGGAAAAATATCCTCTTAAGAGTGCCTTACAAAACAAGATTAAACTTCCGGTTTTCCTCGATAATGATGCCAATGTTTTTGCTTTGGCGCAAGCGCGCTTAGGTGTTGGCCGAGGAAATAGCCGGATGATCTTTTTAACACTCGGTACTGGTTTAGGCGGTGCAATTATCCTTAATGGTAAAATTCTAGAAGGCCAGACAAGCGCCCTGGAGCTAGGGCATGTGCCCATTGAGTTGGAAGGAAGGCTGTGCGGTTGTGGAGGTCGGGGCTGCATTGAAACGTGTACCGGCAGCAATCATCTTCTAAATCGCTATCGAGAATTGAAAAAAGAGCAGAGGTCTTGTAAAGAAGTAAAAGAGATTTTCGAGGCAGCTTTAAAAGGGGAAAAAGAAGCGATTCAGGTATGGCAAGAATTCTCGCATGCTTTAGGAAAATTTCTTGCGGGAATGATAAATATTTTTAATCCCGAGGTGATTATTCTCGGCGGCGGCGTGTCCGGAGCTTTTAGTTTCTTTAAACCTCTTCTTTGGAAGGAAATCAAACAACAGGCTATGTGGCCGCAGATTAAAGGTTTAAAATTGGTAAAAGCAGACTTGAAAGATTCCGGTATTATTGGGGCTGCATTATTGGCGCAACAAGGTCTTTATCAATGAGCAGTTCATCGTTGAACACCGAGCTTTGAACGTCAAACAATAAAAAACAATGAAACTATTCATAGACACCGCAAACTTAGAAGAGATTAAAAAAGCAAATTCTTTCGGAATCCTGGATGGCGTTACTACCAATCCTACGCTTTTAGCCAGAGAAAAGGTTGATCCGCTCGTCCAACTTAAAAAAATATGTAAAGAGGTATCCGGGCCGATCAGCGCTGAGGTAATTTCGCTTGAGGCCGATAAAATGGTCGAAGAGGCCCGCGCCTTGGCCGGTATCGCAGAAAATATCGTGATCAAAGTTCCTTCCACTGTCGAGGGGTTAAAAGTTACCAAGAAATTGTGCGCGTTCAAAATTAAAACTAATCTTACGCTCTGTTTTTCTTCTTCGCAGGCTCTTCTGGTAGCGAAAGCCGGTGCCACCTACGTGTCTCCTTTTGTGGGCAGGCTCGATGACATTTCTTGGGAGGGGATGGATTTAATCCGCGACATCCGCATGATATATGATAATTATAATATTACCACACAGATTATTGTTGCCTCTATCCGGCATCCGCTTCATTTTGTGGAGGCGGCGCGTATGGGCGCGGATGTAGCGACGGTTCCTTTTGGTGTGATAGAAAAGCTTATGCAGCACCCACTTACTGATATTGGCATAAAAAGATTTCTTGAGGATTGGCAAAAGTCAGTCAAGGCTACGAAGAAGAAATGATCAAGCGTTTTTTTACCGCAAGTACATTTTTATTTCTTGTTTTTATCTTACCCGTATTCAGCCAGGAAAAGGCTCCTGATACGGTATTGCCTGTTGAAATTAACGGCGATGAAATAAATTATCTCCAGGAGGAAGGAGCAGTTGTCGTTAAAAACAATGTTAAATTACGCTACAAGGATGTTGAGCTTACCTGTGATGAAGCCCGCTACAACGCGAATACGCACGTCGCGACCATGAAGGGAAATGTTAAGATAGTGCGCGAAGGAACTACGGTACATGGCGAGAGTATAATTTATGATTTTAATACGCAGAATGCTCAAATCGCAAATCTCAGAATGGAATCGCCGCCGCTCTACGGAGTTGCGAAAGAGGCCGATAGAATCGGCTCCGAGCAATATGCGTTAAAAGAAGGCTATGTAAGTACCTGTAATTTAGAAAAGCCCCACTATCGCTTAACAGCCAAAAAAATTATTGCTTATCCCGGGGTCAAAGTGGTAGCCAAAAACGTTGTTATGAGAGTGGGGGAAGTGCCGATATTCTATTTCCCCTACTATTCACATTCCCTCAAGCAAAAATCATTTCCTCTGCAGATCGTTCCCGGCAAGAAAAGCGACTGGGGTTATTACGTGTTGGGCCGCTGGAATTACCGCCTCAACGACGAGCATCGCGGAAGGTTGATTCTCGACTGGTACGAAAAAAGAGGCGTGGCTACCGGTATCGCCCACAAAGCAGAAACGAAGAAGTATGGCGAAGCAATGGTGAATTATTATCATATTACCGATCAGCTCTATAATTCCGAAAAAAGAGGGGATCTATTTAACGAGTATCCGGAGCGCCAATCCCTCCCGGATAAATATTTGGATAGCAACCGTTACAAAGGGCAATTATGGCATAATTGGCAGCCCACCCAGAATTTTTCGACCAAGACCGAATTCAATAAATTTTCCGATGAAAACTTTATGAAAGATTTTTTCAAGCGCGAATACGAAATTGATCCGAACCCTATGACATACAACTTGAGTGCCTACGCATTTACGAATTCAGCACTGTCTTTATTAACCCAAAAACGCGTTAATAAATTTTTTACTACCACCGAATATCTTCCGCAGCTAGATTATGATTTTTATAAACAGGCCCTAGGAAAAAGTAACATTTATTTCCAGTCAAAATCAACATTTTCTTACTTAAATTATACGCCTGCTAACGTTGCTCTGGCGTATGCTTCCGGCCGCGCCAATTCCCATAATGTGTTCAGCTACCCAAAAAATATTAAGTGGCTTTATCTTAGTCCTTATGTTGGCAACTACGCCACGTTTTATACTAAAACCGTACCGGGAGATACGGATATCTGGCGGGTTGCTCCGGAATTCGGCATGGATATGAGCACTAAACTGTACCGCATTTTTTCGACTAATCTGAATGTGTTCGGAACCAAGGTTCAACAGGTACGCCACATATTCAGTCCTACGATTAGCTACGGCTACATTCATCCGCCCACTATTGCTAAGGCTAAGATTTTTCAATTTGACAATATTGATGATTTAACACGTAAAGAAACGGTAACTGTCGCCTTTTCTAATAAATTACAGGCTAAAAACGCTGAGCGTGTATGGGATTTTTTATACTTTAGCCCTTCGGTGGAATACCGAGTAAATAACAAAGATAGATTAGGCAATTTGGATAGAGGCGGATCTCATTTGAGTAAAATTAAATCCGACTTAGAAATCTATCCAATCGAAGGGGTGGCTCTTAATTCCGATACAGAATATGACTGCGTGATTAAGGCGTTTAAAGCGGCAAACGTAGACGTGTCCTTTAGCGATACCAAGAATAAAAAATATACCGTATCCTTTGGCCACCGTTATGCCCGGGAATACGATTATAATGTTGATAGCGGCCAATACACTTCTCAAAGCACCTTTGATCTTACCTACCAACTTACTAAAAAACTGCAGTTTAAGAATTATCTGCGTTACGAATATAAGGAAGGTAATTTCGAAGAGCAACAATACGCGTTACGTACAGACCTGCATTGCTGGTGGATGGATGTAGGTATCGATATTGATCGCCAGAGAGAGGGCGTAAATGATTTTACTTTTTGGGTAGCTTTTATCCTTAAAGATTTTCCGGACATGAACATAGGATTCCGCCAAGGTTATAAGGGAGCAAAAGAGAGTTACTAAAATGTTTCCGGTTTCACTCATGAGCCTGGTATGACACAAGAGAGTAATTATAAAATTTGCGTTATCGGTGCCGGTCACGTCGGTTTGGTAACCGCGTCTTGCTTTGCTGAGCTAGGGTATCATGTGGTTTGCGTTGATAATGATATAAAAAAGATAAAAGGCTTAAAAAAGTTGCACCTGCCCTTTTACGAGCCGGACTTGGAACCATTGGTAAAAAAGAATCTCCAAAGCCGCCGGCTTATTTTTTCTTCCTCGATAGAGGGCGCCATCAGGGATTCCCAGGTTATTTTTCTCGTGGTGGGCACTCCGCCTCTTTCTGATGGTTCGGCCGATCTTACTTCTATTGAGAATATTGCCCGCAGTATTGCCAAGAATCTTAATGCGTATAAGCTGGTGGTAGAAAAATCTACTGTTCCGGTTCAGACTGGCCAGAAGGTAAAAGAAACCATCTATCGTTATCGAAAGAGCGCGGTAGCGTTTGATGTTGCCTCTAACCCTGAATTTTTGAGGGAAGGCAAAGCCGTATATGACTTTTTCCATCCCGACAGGATTGTTATCGGCGTCGAAACAGAAAAGGCAGGAAGAATCCTTAAAAGTTTGTATTCTGCCATTAAGGCTCCGATGGTGACCACCGACATCAATACTTCGGAGCTTATTAAGCACGCTTCGAACTCTTTTCTGTCGACAAAAATTTCTTTTATTAATGCAGTGGCCAGAGTGTGCGATCTTTCCGGGGCGAATATCAATAAGGTCAAGGAAGCGATGGGTTTTGATAAAAGGATCGGTAAAGATTTTTTAAATGCCGGCATCGGCTACGGCGGATTCTGCTTTCCGAAAGACCTTGAGGCTTTTATCTATATTTCTAAAAAATTAGGCTATGATTTTGGTTTGCTGAAAGAAGTAAAACGCATAAATGACGATCAACGCGCTTATTTTGTAGGTAAAATAAAAGAGCATCTTTGGGTTTTGAAAGGTAAAAAAGTCGCAATTTTAGGCTTATCCTTTAAGCCTGATACCGACGATATGCGGTTTGCGCCTTCCCTGGATATCGTCCAGCTTTTGTTGAAAGAAGGAGCGAGCCTTCGTTTGTACGATCCTCAGTCTATTGGTGAAGCGAGAAAAATGTTTTCAGGATTAACCGCAAGCGGGAAAAATGCGCGGATTACTTTTGCGCAAAATCCTTACGACGCAGCGAAAGAATGTGATTGTGTCTGTATTCTTACCGAATGGAAAGAATTCTCTTCTTTGGATTTCAGAAAAATCAAGAAACTGATGCGTTATCCTTTGCTTGCTGACGGAAGAAATATGCTTGACGCCGACGATTTGGTCAAGAAAGGGTTTGAATATATAGGCATAGGCACATAGTTTAATGCCGCACTACATATGTATATAACTTATAACTTCACATCATATACCTGTTGCTAAGATGAGCCATTTCAATCTGCTAAAAAATAGAATTCAAACCAAAAAAGCCAAGCTGTGTGTTATTGGCCTGGGGTACGTGGGTCTTCCTTTGGCTTTAGCGTTCAGCAAGAAAGGCTATCTTGTCTACGGTTTAGACAATAACGTTTCCCGCATCGAACGTCTGAAGAAAGGCGAACGGTATATTTTGGATTTTGAACCCCGAGAAGCTCTCGCATTAATTAAAGCCGGCAGATTTATACCTACCACCGAAAGTAGAGTTATCCAGAATTGTGACGCGGTGATTGTCTGCGTTCCTACGCCGTTACGTAAGGTAAAGATGCCTGATGTTTCTTATATTATTGATGCCAGTAAAACCATTAAAGAGCATGTGCGAGTGCCGCAGTTAATTATTTTAGAAAGCACTTCTTATCCTACTACGACCAGAGACGTAGTTTTGCCGATTCTAGAAAAAAATGGCCTTAAGGAAGGAAAGGATTTTTTTCTTTGTTTTTCTCCCGAGCGGGTGAACCCCGGCGATAAAAAATTTCCCCTGATAAAAGTTCCTAAGGTCGTTGGCGGGATTTCACCTCAATCTACGGAACTTGCGAAAACGCTCTATTCAAAGATCATAAAGAAAATTTTTTGTGTCTCAAGCGCCGAGGCAGCCGAAACAGCAAAACTTTTAGAAAATACATTTCGTTTGGTTAACATTGCCTTGATAAACGAGTTTGCTATCGTGTGTCAGAAGTTAGGTATAAATGTGTGGGAGGTTATTGAAGCGGCAAAAACCAAACCATTTGGTTTTATGCCTTTTTATCCCGGCCCCGGTCTTGGTGGCCATTGCTTAGACGGTAAAGAAGTTATATTTAGCGATAATGGCAAAGGCATTGAAACAAAGACAATAGATTCATTAACAGAAAGTATCCGTAATGATCCCCTGTCTTTGAAGAAAAAAATAAATGGAGTTGAATATCTTAAACCGGCTCCGCGTTATCGAATGCTTACTTTTGATATAACTGCCAAAAAAGCTGTTTTTAAACCTATCGAGATGTTTTCCAAGCGCAAAACAGAGGATGATTTATTTAAAATAACCACCAGCGATAACCGGAATATTACTGTAACGCATGGCCATCCGATGTTTATTTTTACGGAGGACGATTTGGAAATAAAGTTTGCCAGAGATTTAAAAATAGGAGACAGAATCCCGTTTGCTTTAAAAACCGATTATGAAATACAAACACAAAATAACGAACCCTTAAAAATTGATTTAATTGAATCTATAAAAAACAATCCGCAGCTTATCAGCAAAATAAGAGTTAGGCAACGTATTGGCTTATGGAATGCCTTTAAAGAGAACATTTATAAAATAAATTTCGATAATGCTAATTATCATGATTATATACGTTATAATTCTTTACCGCTGACATATTTCTTACGTGCCGAGGCGGATAAACTTTTAAATATAGACCACAAGGATTTATTGCTTTGTTCCGGACGAGGGCCTTCTTATAGCGAAATCCCAGCAGTTATTGACTTAGATCCCGAATTTTGCAGATTAATAGGCTACTATTTAAGCGAAGGCTGTATCACTGTTGATAAATCTATGCGGGTTAGGTTTTCTTTTAACAGCTGCGAGAAAGAATATATAGAAGATGTATGTTCTATATTAAAAAATGTCGGTATCAAATATTCTTTATACAATTCCAAACAATGGAAAGCATCATGCATAAAAGTATCTTCTAACTTATTTGGTTTTTTATTGAAGAGAATATTAAATTGCGGCAGCAATTGTTATGAGATGAATATACCAGCGCCATTTTTTAAGCTGAATAAGCAATATAAATGGGAGTTATTGAAAGGTTTATTTAGGGGCGATGGGGGGGTAGATATTGAAACTGGTAAGGCCCATTATATCAAAAATGGTAAGCAGTATTACCATAATCGTAATTCAATAGGGATTAACTATTTTTCTTCAAGCAAGGTATTATTCCAGCAAGTAGTGTTTTTGCTGCAAGAGTTTGGGATAGTCCCTACTTTTAAGAAAAGAGAAGGATTGCTATATATATTTGGGTATAAACAAGCGGAACGCTTCAGGGGTGTTTTCCTGGGTTCAAAAAACAACAAAATAGAAACATATTTTGTTAATAACCGCAAAATTATTTCCAATAGAGGATTTAAAGTCCATGAAGGTTTTGGCACGTCAATTATAAAATCTATCAAACGCACAAAAGGAGATTATGTTTATTCTGCAGAAGTTAAAGACACCCATACTATAATTACTTCGTATGGTACTATAGTGCATAATTGTATACCGGTAGATCCTCTCTATTTATCCTGGAAAGCAAAAAAGTTAGGCTTTAAAACAAAAATGATTGATTTGGCGTCGTATGTAAATCGCTTTATGCCCGGCTATGTTATCGAAAGGGTTGAAGCGTTATTGAAAGAAAAAGGCATTGCCATAAGCCAGGCCCGCATTTTAATTTTAGGCGTTACCTACAAGAAAGACACCAAAGACATCCGCGAATCGCCCGCGTTAGAAATCATTGAGGGCCTAAAAACAAAGAAAACAAAAGTTGATTTTTATGACCCTCTTATCCCGTACCTTAAAATAGACGGCATTAATTTAAATGGCATTTCGCTTACTAAAGACAATCTAAAAAAATATGATTGTTTAATCGTTGTCGCCGACCATTCAAGCGTTGATTATGAATTTATCAGGAAAAATTCAAAACTAGTTTTCGATACACGCAATGTTTACAAAACCAACAAAGAAAGGGTGGTGAGATTATGATTAAAGGCGTTGAAGTAAAAGAGCTAAAAGTGAATTATGACGATAGAGGATATCTTATGGAAATTTTGCGCCGAGATGACCCGGTTTTCGAGAAATTCGGCCAAGTGTATATCACTACCGCAAAACCGGGGGTAGTCAAAGCCTGGCATTACCATAAAATGCAAAATGATCACTTTTGTTGTATTGCGGGAAAAATGCGGCTGGTTCTTTACGATGCCCGCAAAAAATCTAAAACATTTGGAGAAATTATGGAATGGGATTTAGGCTTGGATTGTCCTAAGCTTATAAAGATTCCTAAACTTGTGTATCATGGATTTAAGGCTATTTCAGCCGTAGACGCCGTGGTTGTCAATGTTCCTACCTTACCGTATAATAGAAAAAAGCCAGACGAATATAGGATCGATGCGTTTAGCGGCGGTGTCCCCTACGACTGGAAACGTTAACATTATTCTTAAATAGTAAAAGGAGCAAATCTTCATGAAGGGTATTATTTTAGCCGGCGGTACCGGCAGCCGTCTGAATCCTCTTACCAGGATAACCAACAAACATCTTTTGCCTGTGTTTGATAAACCCATGATTTATTACCCGATTCATACGCTCGTAGAGGCCGGCATAAAGGATATTCTTATCGTTACCGGAGGAAACCATGCCGGAGATTTTTTACAACTGCTGGGCAACGGCAACGAGTTTGGCTTAAAAGAGGTCCATTATACCCATCAGGCCGGAGAAAAGGGCATTGCTGATGCACTGCGCCTGGCAGAAGACTTCGCCGATAAAGATAAAATAGTAGTAGTGTTGGGCGACAATTTATTTGAACAATCAATTAAAAAATACGTCGAGAAATTTAAACAACAAGATCATGGTGCCAAAATTATTCTTAAAAAAGTTGCTGACCCGCGCCGTTTTGGCGTCGCCGCATTTAAGAATGGTAAAGTCGTTGCCATAGAAGAAAAGCCAAAAAAACCCAAATCACCGTATGCGGTTACCGGCATTTATATGTACGACGCAAAGGTTTTTGACTATATACGCAGCTTAAAAATTTCTGCCAGAGGAGAATACGAAATTACCGACATCAACAACAGGTATTTAAACGCCGGCTCCTTAACCTATGATATTATCAATGGTTTTTGGACAGATTGCGGGACATTTGATTCTCTCCTGAAAGCAACCTTGCTGGTTGCTAAAAAGAGCGGCCATCGCCCGAAGGAGCTATCATGAAATTGCTTGTAACCGGCGGTTGTGGCTTCATTGGTTCCCATTTTATACGTTATATTTTGCAAATGTATCCGCAATACAAGATTATCAATATAGACAACTTATGTTACGCGGGAAATTTGGAGAATTTACGCGACGTAGAAAAAAATAAAGATTACAGGTTTGTGAAGGGGGATATACGAAATTTTGCTTTAGCCAAAAGGCTCATGAAGGGGACAGATATAGTTATCAATTTTGCCGCGCAAACCCACGTGGACAGGTCTATTAAAAGCGCAAAAGATTTTATCGAAACCAATATAAACGGGGTATATACGTTGCTTGAGGCAGCTCGCTCTTCAGATCTAAAGTTATTTGTTCAGATAAGCACGGATGAGGTTTACGGCAGTATCTCTGAGGGGTCATTCATGGAAACCGACTCGCTTTTTCCTTCCAGCCCCTATTCCGCCTCTAAAGCCGGCGCCGACGTGTTATGCCACGCCTACGGCCTTACCTATAAGATACCGATTATTGTAACCAGGAGCGTAAATAATTTCGGGCCCTGCCAATATCCTGAAAAAATAATTCCGCTCTTTGTCACCAATATTTTAGAAAAAAAGAAAGTTCCTCTTTACGGAGACGGACTGAACGTACGAGACTGGATCTATGTTTTGGATAACGTCAGAGCAATAGATTTTCTTCTGCATCAAGGCAAAACCGGTGAAATTTATAATATTTCTGTCGGTAACGAGATAGCCAATATTGATTTGACCAACATTATTTTAAAGAAATTTAATTTGGATGATAGCTGGATAAAACCAGTAGTTGACCGCCCTGCTCATGACCGCCGCTATTCCTTGGATTTTAGCAAGTTACATAGTCTTGGTTGGAAGCCTTTGTATGACTTTAGTTCTTCTCTCGATGCTACCATCGACTGGTATAAAAAAAATAAAAAGTGGTGGAAGAAGTTAAAAAAATCTTAATTACCGGCGCGCAAGGAATGTTGGGTAGTGCTCTTTGTGAAACCTTGTCTTCCCATTATCAGATTATTGCCGTTGATAAAGACGAGTGTGATATTACAGACAGAGAAAAGACGCTCACTTTTTTCCGTAATGCCGGAGCCGATATTATTCTACATTGTGCGGCCTATACGGATGTTGATCGGTCCGAAGACCAGCCACAGCAAGTTTATGCGGTGAACGTCGAGGGCACCGCCAATATTATCGAAGCCATTAAAGGCACAAATTGTTTATTGGTGTATATAAGCACCGACTATGTCTTTGACGGCACAAAAAAAGGAGCGTATATTGAGCCCGATCTTCCTCACCCCTTGGGGGTATATGGGTATTCAAAATTGGAAGGTGAGAAGGTTGTTCAGAACTTTCCCAAGCATCTTATCGTAAGAACGAGTTGGCTCTTTGGCCCGCGAGGCAAAAATTTTGTTGCCACCATAGCGAGCAAAGCCAAAGAGAAAGAAGCATTGCAAGTAGTGGACGACCAGGTAGGCTCGCCGACCTATACGCGGGATTTAGCCAAGGCTTTAGCGGCTTTGCTCGATCTGTATTGTGCCAATCGCCTTACATACGGCATATATCATGTGACAAATTCCGGCCAATGCAGTTGGTTTGAATTTGCTAAATATATATTGAGTTTATTACATTCCAGCGTTACAATAAAGCCTATTTCATCCAAAGATCTAAATCGTAAAGCAAAAAGGCCGCTTAATTCTTTACTTTCCAATGAAAAATTTTATGCTTTAAGCGGGTTTTTTCTGCCTTCATGGCAGGAGGCAGTTAAGCACTATATCGAACATTGTATGTAGTAAAGGTTGTCTTTAGTATTTTACAGATAGTTTGTCGCTTGATGGTGTACCATGAAAAACTTAAAAAATAAACGAATTTTAGTTACTGGCGGCGCTGGATTTATTGGCTCACACATTGTAGACAGGCTCGTTAAGGAAGGTGCCAAAGTAACGGTGCTGGATAACTTGTTGTCAGGTAAATTAAAAAATATAGAGCAGCATTTAAAGAAAATAAAATTTATCCAGAAAGATTTACGTGACGATTTGGCCCTGGATGAGGCTTTGGACGGTGTAGAATTTATTTCACATCAGGCCGCCTTGCGTAGCGTCCCCAAGTCGATATCCAGGCCCCTCGAATACCACGATGTTAATGTTACCGCAACGCTAAAACTTTTTCTTAAGGCAAAAGAAAAAGGCGTAAAACGCATAGGTTTTGCCTCCAGCAGCTCGGTTTATGGAGAGCGTTTTGATTTCCCGGAAAAAGAAACCGATTATCCCAAGCCTATATCGCCCTATGCTGCCACCAAGCTTCTTTGCGAGCATTATGCCTACCTTTTTAGCCAACAATACAAACTGGGGGTGGTGGGTTTACGTTATTTTAATGTATATGGCCCCAAGCAGTCTCTTGATGACGAATATGCGGTAGTTATCCCTAAATTTATCGCTTGTTTATTGAAAGGAGAAAAACCGCCTATTTATGGCGATGGTGAACAAGAAAGAGATTTTACCTATGTGGAAAACGTAGTAGAGGCGAATATCTCAGCGCTTCTGCAACCTAATATTGAAGGTGAAATATTTAATATAGGTAACGGCTCTCCTAATACAGTGAACGGGTTATTGGAATCTTTAAACCAGATTATGGGTAAAAATATCGCCGCCAGTTATCAACCGCCACGGCAAGGAGATGTACGTAAAACCCACGCTGATATAAGTAAAGCAAAAAAACTTCTTAAATGGCAACCAAAAATTGATTTTACCGAAGGTTTGAGGAGAGCAGTGGATTGGTTTAGGGAGACAGAGGTCAGATGACAGAGGACAGAAGTCAGAGGGTAGAGGAGAGATGGGTATAAAAACGATAAAAGATTTGAAAGTATACGAGATTGCTTATAAATTAGCTATGGAGATATTTGAAATAACAAAGAAGTTTCCCAAAGAAGAGACGTATTCGTTGACTGATCAGATAAGACGTTCTTCTCGGTCAGTAGCCATAAATATCCGTGAAGGGTATGCTAAACGAAAATATGAGCAAGTATTTATCAGGCATCTAAATGATTCATTAGGTTCAGGCGAAGAAACAAGGGGATGGTTAAGCTTTGCGAAAGATTGCAAATATATTACAGAAGTTTTATATAATAAATTAGACGTTAGGTATGATGAGCTCTGTGCCATGCTTTATTCTCTCATGAATAGCTGGGAGAGCCCTTCTACCGTTGAGGTTCTGACTTCTGACCTCTGATTTCTGACATCTGATATTCAAATGCACTCACGACTACATACTCACTACTACATACTATATACTATATACTCATGACTATCCTCATTACCGGTGGTGCCGGATTTATTGGTTCTCATCTATGCCGAAGTTTGCTTCGTCGTAGCGATCATGTAATTTGCGTTGATAATTTTATCACTGGTTCCAGAGAAAACATCAAAGAATTTCTGGATAACAAAAATTTTCGGCTTATTGAGCATGATGTCTCAAATGCGCTTTACGTAGACGAAAAGCTTGATTGGGTATTGCATCTTGCCTCCATCGCTTCACCTAAAGATTACCTGGGTTATCCCATTAAAACCTTAAAGTCCGGTCTCCTGGGCACCTATAACTGTTTGGGGCTGGCCAAAGCCAAACAAGCAAAGTTCTTCTTAGCCTCAACTTCTGAAATTTATGGCGATCCGCTTGTTCATCCGCAAACAGAAAGCTACTGGGGTAATGTTAATTCTATAGGTGTACGCAGCTGCTACGATGAAAGTAAGCGTGGCGCAGAGGCTCTTACCTATGCGTACCAACGTCAGCATAATGTAGATGTTAGAGTAATACGTATTTTTAATACTTATGGGCCAAACATGCAATTAGACGATGGCAGGGTAGTTTCCAATTTCATTGTTCAGGCGCTTAGAGGCGAAGATTTAACTGTCTACGGAAAAGGTGATCAGACCCGTTCTTTTTGCTATGTTGATGATCTCATAAAAGGTATTTTAGAGACGATGAAGGCTACCTATCAACTTCCGCTTAATTTAGGCAATCCTCGTGAGTTTAGAGTAATCGATTTAGCTAAAATAGTTATCAAGATGACCGGCTCATCCTCAAAGATAAAATTTATGGCTTTGCCGCAAGATGACCCGCGTAAACGTAAGCCCAGTATTGCCAAAGCCAAAAAACTATTACGGTGGCAGCCGGTGATTACCTTAGAAGAGGGATTGAAGAAAACCATACTATATTTTAGAAAGAAAATTCAAACAGTCTCGGTAGATTAAATAGTAATAACATTCAGTTTATTTTGTAGGAGGTACAATGAAGGTTTTAATTACCGGAATTACTGGTTTTGTGGGTTCGCATTTTGCGGAGTATCTTCTCAAAAAAGGAGATATAAAGATTTATGGACTAGTCAGGTGGCGTTCAGACATTAAAAATATAAGCCACATTAAAGATAAATTGACTCTCTATGAGGCAGATATACGAGATTTTATGAGCGTAAAGAGCACCATTGAAAAAATTATGCCCGATAAAATTTTTCATCTGGCTGCCCAATCTTTTGTCGGTACCTCTTTCAATGCTCCGCAGGAAACCCTTACTACCAATATTATCGGCGAGCTGAATATTTTTGAAGCGGTAAAGGCTTTAGGTATCAATCCCCCTATCCAGATTTGCGGTTCTTCCGAAGAGTACGGCCTGGTGCATAAAAACGAATTGCCCATAAAAGAAACTAACCCCTTGCGTCCGCTTTCTCCCTATGCAGTAAGTAAGGTTACTCAAGACTTATTAGGTTACCAATACTTTAAGAGTTATGGATTAAACATAATAGTAACCCGCGCTTTTAATCATACCGGAAGACGCCGCGGGGAACCTTTTGTCTCGTCCAATTTTTCTAAACAAATTGCCATGATTGAGAAAGGTAAGCAGGATCCGGTTATTCACGTAGGAAACTTAGAAGCAATAAGAGATTTTAATGACGTGAGAGATGTTGTAAGGGCTTACTGGTCATCTTTAGAAAAATGTAGGCCCGGAGAGGTTTATAATATTTGTAGTGGCAAAGGCTATAGAATTCAGGAAGTTTTAGACATCCTTCTTTCTTATACAAAAGTGAAAGTTAAAATAAAGCAAGATCCGGAGCGCATGCGGCCGTCAGATGTTCCGGTTTTAATTGGCGATTGCTCAAAATTTAAAGAAGAAACCGGCTGGAGCCCGGAAATACCCTTTGAAAAGACACTCGAAGATTTATTGAATTATTGGAGAGAAAACGTTTAAATCATAATTTGCACAAGAAATTAATTTCTATGCCAATACAAAATATAGCTATGGTCGGCCTGGGCGCGTGGGGTAAAAATATTCTGCGTAATTTATATGAATTAAAAGCTATACGTGTCGCGTGTGACTGTAATCTTGATACCTTGCGCGAGCGCAAAAAAGAATTTCCTGACATAGCTTATACTGCCACGTTTGACGATATCCTGAAAGATAACGCGGTTACGGCGGTATGTATTGCCACTCCTGCCTCAACACATTATAAATTAGCAAAGATGGCTCTTGATGCGCATAAAGACGTATTTGTGGAAAAGCCGTTGGCGTTTAATGTTAAACATGGCAGAGAGCTGATGCGTATCGCCGAGAAAAAAAAGAAAATTCTCATGGTTGGTCATATCCTGCAGTATCATCCGGCTATTATTAGACTCAAAAGCCTTCTTGAAGAAGGAGCTCTTGGGCAAGTGCAATATATCTATTCCAATAGGTTGAATATAGGTAAATTGCGCGTTGAGGAAAATATTCTATGGAGTTTTGCTCCGCACGACATTTCTGTGCTTTTAATGCTGATTGGCTCAGAGCCTTTAAGGGTAGATTGTTTCGGTGCTTCTTATATCAATAAGGGTATCAGCGATGTTACTATGACTACCCTTGAATTTAAGAACAATATAAAAGCGCATATTTTTGTAAGCTGGTTACATCCTTTCAAAGAACACAAATTGATTGTAGTCGGTTCAAAGGCTATGGCAGTTTTTGACGATTTAACAAAAGAGAAATTATTTATTTATCCTCACAAAATAGAGTGGCACAACGGTAAAATTCCTGTTGCGCATAAAGCCGAGTATTATTGTCTGCCCATAGAAGAGAAAGAGCCATTGCGAGAAGAAATATTACATTTTATTGAATGCATTGCTGCGCGTAAAGTTCCCAAGACAGACGTAAAAGAAGGCTTAAAAGTTTTAAAAGTATTGGCGGAAGCGGAGCGAAAGCTGCGCGCTAGAAAATAGTAAAATATCATGTCTAAACTAGCAAAAAAATATTTTATTCACACATCTTCCATTATTGACGAAAATGTGGAAATAGGAGAAGGAACTAGAGTTTGGCATTTTTCGCATGTGTTGTCTGGTTCGAAAATTGGCAAAAATTGTAATATCGGACAAAACGTGGTTATTGGCCCCAATGTTGTTATGGGCGATAATTGTAAGATACAAAATAATGTGTCGCTTTACGAAGGCGTTATGCTGGATGACGATGTATTTTGCGGGCCATCCTGTGTTTTCACGAATGTCATTAATCCCCGCAGCGCAGTTTGTAGAAGAAGCGAGATGCGCAAAACTATAGTCAAAAAGGGAGCCACCATCGGTGCCAATGCAACCATTGTGTGCGGCCATACCTTAGGAAAACATTCTTTTGTCGGTGCCGCAGCGGTAGTAACAAAAGATGTGTCTGACTATGCTCTTGTGTATGGCAATCCTGCCCGTCTCAAGGGGTATATGTGTGAGTGCGGTATAAAACTAGAGTTTAAAAAGGCTAAAGCTATTTGTAAAAGTTGTGCTAAAACATATTGTAAAACTAGCGCTGGCATTCAAAAAATATAGATGGCAAAGAATTTATCTATACCTCTCTTAGATTTAAAACGCGAATATGCTTTCTTAAAGAAAAGTATCGATCGAGAGCTCAAAAGCTGCTTTGCTCATCAGGCCTGGATTCTGGGAGAAAAAGTAACCCAATTTGAAAATCAAGTCGCCAAGTATTTGGATACAAAACATGCCATTGGTGTTGCCTCCGGGACAGACGCTCTAATTTTATCTTTACGGGCTTTAGCTATAAAACTTAAAAATAAAGAGTATTTCGACAAAAACGATGAAATTATCACTACACCCTTTACTTTTGTCGCTACTGCCGAAGCAATTGTTCGTAGCGGCGCTACGCCTGTGTTTGTAGATATAAACCCCAACACCTTTAATATTGATCCCCAAGAAATAAAAAAAGCTATCACTAAAAATACCGTAGGTATTATACCGGTGCATCTTTTTGGTTTAGCCTGCCAAATGAATGAAATTTTAAGTATCGCCCGGGAAAATAATTTATTTATCGTTGAAGACGTCGCCCAAGCTTTTGGAGCCGAATATAGGTCAGAAGTCAGAGGACAGAGGACAGAAGACAGAAAAAAACTGGGGACTATCGGTAATTGTGGGGCGTTTAGTTTTTTTCCTTCCAAGAACTTAGGTAGTTACGGTGATGCAGGAATGGTTACCACTAACGATCCTAAACTTGCCGAGTTAATCAAGGTATTGCGGGCTCATGGTCAAACCAAGCAGTACGATGCTGCGTATATCGGTTACAACTCCCGTCTCGATTCTATGCAGGCAGCCATACTCTTGGCTAAGCTAAAATATATCAATAAATTTAACTCTATCCGTATTGCTACTGCGCATAAATATTATCAGGCCTTAAAAGGTATCAAAAGTATCCAACTCCCACCGATATTCGATGTCTCTGGCCATCGACTTCCGACCTCTGACCTCTGTCTTCTGTCTTCTGGTCTCCAGCCTCTGACCTCTGACGTCTGTCCTCTGTCTTCTGGTCTCCAACCTCTGATCTCTGACGTCTGTCGTCTGACTTCTGAATCCTCCCACGTCTACAACCTCTACACCATCAAAGTTTCTAGCCAGGTCCGCGATAAACTCCTAAGTTTTTTAAACACCAAAGGTATCGGCGCGCGCGTATATTACCCTGTTGCTCTTCACCAAATGAAAGCCTTCAAAAATGCCAAGATTATAGGGAGCCTGCAAAATAGCGAAGAAGCTACCAAACAAGTAATTTCTTTACCCGTCCACCCCTTTTTAAAACCGCAAGAAATAAAATTAGTTATTCAAACAATAACTGAAGCAAGCCAATAAAGCTACACCAAATTTTCTAACAAATAGCGATGAAAGAAGTTGATATTACTATTATTGGTGCGGGAGTGGTAGGTTTGGCAATTGCCGCAAGACTTGCCAAAGTAAACCGTTCTCTATACGTGATAGAAAGGCATGATTCTTTTGGCCAGGAGACTAGCTCAGGGAATTGAATATACAGAGGCCGCAGCATTCCCTATCTTACATAATTTACCTTGTATTATAGCCAATATAGCTATATTATATCCTTGGATATTAGCCATATATAAAAAAAATCTGTTATGAAAAGAGACTTGGAAAGAGATTTATTCAATTGGAAAGAATGCAAAGATAGGCTGCCATTATTATTGCGCGGCGCGCGGCAAGTAGGTAAAAGTTATATTGTAGAAGAGTTTGGGAAGAAGGCCTTTAAAAATATAGTTATCGTTAATTTTGAATTTAGGCCTGAACTTAAACAATGTTTTACTACACTTGACCCCGTTGAAATTATTAATAAGCTGCAGCTGCTTACGGGTGAAGTCATAGAAGCAGAAAATACTTTGCTTTTTCTCGATGAGATACAGGAATGCCCCAATGCAATAATGGCTTTACGGTATTTCAAGGAAAAGCATGATCGGCTTGCCGTTATCGGGGCAGGTTCATTGATGGAATTTGCTCTTAATAATTCAAGTTTTAAAATGCCGGTAGGAAGAGTGCAGTTTATATATCTTGAGCCTTTATCGTTTGGCGAGTTTTTGACGGCATCCGGGAATGAACTGTTGCGGAGTCATCTGCGGGAAATACGATTGAGCAGCGTATTTGAAAACACGGTACACCAGAAGTTGATGGATTTGTTGCGGGTATATCTTATTGTAGGAGGTATGCCGGCAGTGGTTAAAGAATATCTTGATAACAGAAACTTTTTAAATTGCCAGCGAATTCAAAATTCTTTACTGCAAGCGTATCGGAATGATTTTGGGAAATATGCTAAGACTTCTGAACAGAAATATTTACAAAAAGTATTAGATGAAGCTCCGCGGCTTGTTGGCGATCGCATTAAGTATTCGAATATCGATGCTGATAGTAAATCAAGAGATATTAAACAGGCGCTTAACCTTTTAAAATTAACCGGTATTATTTATCCGGTATATGCAACTAGCGCTTCAGGGCTTCCTTTGGAAGCGCAAGTTAATGAAATGAAATTTAAGTTAAATTTTCTTGATGTAGGTCTAATGCAAAATGCATGCGGTTTACAATCAGAACTTACATTAACGAACGATTTTATTCAGATTAATTCCGGCGCTGTAACGGAGCAGTTTATCGGCCAGGAATTAAGGGCCCATTATGATAGTTATTTAAAGCGAGGCCTTTTTTTCTGGGCGCGTGATAAAAAAAACAGTTCAGCTGAAGTTGACTATGTTATCGCGGTAGATTCCTTAATACTGCCGGTAGAGGTTAAGGCAGGCAAGACCGGCACGCTTAAGTCACTAAAGCTGTTTATGGAAGAAAAGAAGTCATTGTTTGGCGTGCGCTTTTCGCAGGAGAAGTTATCTTTGTATGATAAAGTATTAACATTGCCGTTATATATGACAGAGCAGATAAAAAGATTAGTTCGGGAAGCAGGCAGCCTATAACATAACAATTATTGACAGCATTAAAATCAGTAATTTGTTTGGTCGGATACCATCCTTTACCACGGAAGAGAGAATTAGTATGAGGGAATTAAAAATTCTCTTTTTGTGTTACATTTCTTATAAATGCTAAAAATAACACTTTGTGTATGGAAGAAGTTGATATTACTATTATTGGTGCGGGAGTGGTAGGTTTGGCAATCGCTGCACGAATAGCTAAGCCAAATCGTTCTTTATATATTATTGAACGCCATAATACATTTGGCCAGGAAACCAGCTCAAGAAACAGCGAAGTAATCCATGCCGGCATCTATTACCCCAATGGATCTTTAAAAGCACAATTATGTGTTGAAGGTAATAGAATGCTTTATGAGATTTGTTCCAAGCATGGTATCAGTCATAAAAGGATAGAGAAGCTTATTGTGTCAACTAATCCGCAAGAAGAAGAGGATTTGCACAAGCTCTTAGAAAATGGCTGCGCTAACGGTGTTCCTGGTCTAAAACTGTTTTCACAAGAAGAAATACGAAAACTTGAGCCCAATATAAAAACTCGCCTTGCCCTGCATTCTTCGTCTACCGGAATAATTGATACGCACAGTCTTATGAAATATTTTGAACATACTTGCAAGGCTAATCAAGGAGAGATTGTCTATGGCTGTGCAGTAACCGGTTTGCAAAAATCGGCTTTAAGTTACGAAGTTAGCGTTAAGGATGTTTCCGGCGATACTTTTAAATTTAATTCCCGCATTGTGATTAATAGCGCCGGCCTAGAGTCAGACTATATTGCGCAGATGCTGGGTATAGATATTGATAAGCAAAATTACCGTTTAAAATATTGTAAGGGGCAGTATTTTCGCGTAATAAATTCAAGGAAATGCAGCCTTATCAACAGGCTTATTTATCCGGTACCGCACGAGAAAGCCTCTGGTTTAGGTGTGCATGCCACGAAAGACTTAGGTGGAGGTTTGCGTCTTGGTCCGGATACACAGTATGTAGATAGAAATAAATTCGATTACGAAGTCGATGTATCAAGACGTAAACATTTCTTTAAAGCAGCCTCGACTTTTTTACCTTTTTTAAAAGAGGAAGATTTAATACCTGATACCTCAGGAATGCGGCCAAAACTTCAGGGAGAAGGTGAGGATTTCCGTGATTTCGTAATTAAAGAGGAAAGTTCTTTAGGTTTTCCAGGTTTCATCAATCTTATCGGAATCGAATCCCCAGGTTTAACCAGCGCCCCGGCGATAGTGGAATACGTAGAAAAGATTATAAAACCATTTCTTTTTTAAAGTAAAAAATTTTTATATTTTGACATGTCATTTTGATATTTAATCGACGCGCAGATAACCCTGGCAGAGCCAGAGTTAAAATGCGCCAAAGATTATCCCGACGAGGTTGCGGGAAATTCTCTTCGACAATTTCCCGCATATTCAGCCGAGTCGGGAATATCCAGAGAAACCACGGGCTTTGGCCCGTGGAGGTTCATTCTTTGATATTTAATTTAAATAGCTCACGTTTTTGCATTCTTATCTTAACCAAGCCAAGAAAAGACTTTATCCCATCGCGCAAAGGCTTTACCTTAGAGGTTTCTTTTTTGTCTTTCCAGGTTATCGGCACCTCTTTTATACTAAAAGAAAGCCGAGCTGCTAGATAGATTACTTCACTGTCAAAACTCCAATCATTTCTCGTGACGCGGGAAAAGATACTTTTTGCTGCTTCTTTTTTAAATAACTTAAAACCACAATTATAGTCTCTAATTTTTGTCCCAAGAATCACCCCAGAAAGCATTATATAGATATTGCCTAAAATATTTCTATGTAGCGGTTGATAGGTTTCTATGGTTGCTCCGGGCACTCGACGAGAGGCAATGGCGATATCGTTTCCATCCATAATTACCGCTATCAGCTTATCAAGTTGGCCAATGCGGGTAGAATTGTCCGCATCCATAAAAAGTATTAGTTCCCCATTTGCTGCAAGTATACCTCTTTTGACGGTATAGCCCTTGCCGTGGTTAGTATCGTTTTTCAAAAGGGTAAAAGTATTGAATGCTGGTGCTATTTTGTATGCAGCCTCAACGGTTTTATCGGTCGAACCATCATCAATCACAATTATCTCGTACTGATAATCCTTCGTTTTAAGATAATCGACAATTTCCTGTAGAGTAGAGCTGATATTCAACTCTTCGTTGTATGCGGGAATGACTATTGATAAATATATTTTTCTCATCAAAAATTATTATAGCATAGAGATAACCGCGCTACCAATGAAAAGCTTCGAAATCGGTAATAAATGTTTCATTGCCGCACGCATGGCAACATGATAATATTATTGCACTACCCTTTGTTTTAAGTATTAGCTTATTAGGCATTTTTGTAATAAAATAGATATATAAAATACCAGAAAAACAATATGTTTCTATCTATTATTATACCCGCATATAATGAGCAAGAACGTCTTAAGGCCACCCTTGAAAAGGTTAGCTTATATTTAGATATCAAGCAATACGAGTCTGAAGTTATCGTGGTCGACGATGGTTCAACTGATGATACTGTCAAGGTGGCACTTTCTAGTAAACTCAATACTTCAGGTAGGCTTACTATCTTACAAAATGAAGGTAACCGAGGAAAAGGTTTTTCGGTACGCCGGGCAATATTAGCTGCTCGCGGCGATTACATATTATTCAGTGATGCGGATTTATCTACGCCAACAGAGGAAGTGGAGAAACTTTTTAAACAAATTGAGGCAGGTGCGGATATTGCAATTGGTTCCCGTTCTATTGAAGGTGCACAAGTGCAAGTGCATCAGCCTTTTTATAGAGAATGGATGGGCAGGCTTTTTAACTTTTTTGTACAGTTGTTTGTATTGAAAGGTTTTATAGATACGCAATGCGGTTTCAAATTATTAAGAGCCAGTCCTGCTAAAGATATCGCAACTTTTCTTAAAATAGATGGTTTTTCTTTCGACGTTGAGCTTATGTATCTGGCAACGAAAAAAAATTACAAGATAAAAGAAACTCCTGTCATCTGGATAAACTCTCCTAATAGCCGCGTTAACCCGCTCATTGATTCCTACAAAATGCTCAAAGATCTTCTGATTATCAAGCAACTACATCGTGAAGATTAAACAAGAAAAACTTATTTTAACCGCTATTCTGCTCGTGGGGGTAATTCTAAGGTTGTGGGGAGTAAATTTTTCGCCTTATCATCCCGATGAACCATTAGTAGTGAATCAAACTCTTGCTTTTGGCACAGGCCATCTTGTTCCCCATGTTTATTATTACCCACCACTTTTTCACTATATACTTTTAATGTTTTATGGGTTTTTCTTTTTACTGGGATGGCTTATGGGGCCATTCAGAAATTTGGATAATTTTTTCACACTAGTGCTTACCAACCCCCTACCCTTTTATGTTATAGGCAGAATTTTGGTTGCTTTAATAGGAGCTTGTACGGTACTCCCTGTTTACATAATTACAAAAAATTTGTATTCTAAACGCGCAGCATTGATGGCTGCATTATTTATGGCTTGTACTTATTTACACGTGAGCGATTCTCATTATTGCACTGTTGATATTCCGATGACTTTTCTTTTGATGCTTAGTTATGTATTTATATTGAAACTTACCGAAAAAGAGAATTTAAAAAACTATATCATTTGTGGACTTTTGGTAGGTTTGGCAATGGCAACAAAGTATAATGCTGGGGTGTTAATTTTTAGTATGGCTACCGCAACTTTTTTAAGCTTGTCACGGAAAAACAGCGTCGTTCAGAATTTACATATCATCAGAGCCTTAATCGTAGCTTATATGGTAACTACTTTGACTTTTTTTATTTTTTGTTCCTATATAATTTTCGATTTCCCCGGTTCTTGGAAGGCATGGCAAGTTCTTGTTACACTAGGAAAAAACATGAATGTTGGTATTTGGCATCGTTTTAGCGTTGATTTGTTCTATGGTATTGGTTTACCATTGGAAATTTTTGGAATAAGTGGTTTTGTGTATCTAATTCGAAGAAGACGCAAAAAAGACATAGTTTTTATCCTTTTCCCCATTATATACTTGATAGGCATTAGAAAGGTTGGCCAGCCTTTTGCCAGATATTCAATGCCTCTGGTTCCGTTTTTTGTAATAGCTGCAGCTCTATTTTTAGAAGTGATATATGATAAAATTAAATTAAACCAGTTCTATAAAAAAATATTATTATCCTGCCTGATTGTTGTTATGCTTTTGATGCCTTTGGCAAAATCATTTTATGCGGACTATTTGTTCAGTAAACCAGATATTCGTAATTTAGCGAAAGAATGGATATATAAAAATATTCCTTATGGCTCCGGAATCGCGGTTGACAATCCTCAATACGCCCCATTTTTATATGCTACGAAAGCGCAGCTGCAAAATAAGATTAATTTTATTAAGGACAATGATAAGGGGACAGAAGCAAAGCGTAAACGTTTGCAGCTATTGTTAAATCTTAAAACTTATCCTATTGAAAACTATCGAGTTTATTATTTCGGAACAACGCCTGCTGAATTTAGCATGCACACCCCCGTGGTTACTTACAGCAAAGAAGATATTTTTAGTAATGGTATCGAATATATAATTACGAATGATTTTTCAGAGCAGGAAAATAAAACATTTTATGAAAACATAAGAAAAGATATTATTTTAATCCATGAATTTAATGCTTTGAAAGATAAAAAGCTCGACTACAGCAAATATCCATATAGCTATTTACCAATAGATGATACTTTGTTTAATTTAAGATATAATGGAATAAATATAAAAATTTATAAAGTTAAATAATGATTAAGCCCCAACTATTTTGTAATTTCTGTAATGGTTCGCGGCAGCGATTATTATATAAAACTAATCCTCATTTAGTGGTTTGTGGTGATTGCGGTTTAGTATACACAAATTTTCAACCATCTATTAAAAGAATGATGGAATTTTACAATGAAGACTATTTTATAAGCAATAATTCTATCGAAAAAGGCTACTCTCATTATGTAGAAGACAAACAAAATCTTATCAATACATTCTCCCGTCGCATGAACATAATAGAAAAATACCACTCTGTGCCGGGAAAGATATTAGACGTGGGGTGTGCCGCTGGGTTTTTTTTAAGTGTTGCAAAGCAAAGAAGATGGCATGTGTATGGAGTGGATATATCTAAATTTTGTAAAAATTATGCGCAACGAGAACTGAATATTAATATTGAACACGGCTTGTTTCTCAACACAAATTTTGGAGAAGCATTTTTTGATGTCATAACAATGTGGGATTATTTAGAGCACTCTATAACTCCCAAGGAAGATGTTTTGAAGGCAAAGACATTATTGAAAGACAAAGGGCTATTGGTAATTGCTACTCCAGATATTTCAAGCTTCCCGAGCCGCACATTTCGTCAAGATTGGATTGGTATAAAGCTAGAAGAACACTTTTTTTATTTTTCCAAAACTTTTTTAGAGCAATTTTTAAATAAAAACGGTTTTAGGATAGTGGAATCCGGCTATATTGGTAAATATGTATCATTAAGAATGGTAGCTGACAGATTGATATATTACAACAAGTTTTTATCTTTTATCGGGGGAAGAGTTTTAACAAAAATTAACTTTTCTTTTTATTGCAACCCATTCGATATCACATATATTATTGCCAAAAAAATTATATCTTAAAAAGTATTTTTCTAATAGCATTACAATAATGAAAAAACATATTGGTTTTGTGTTATTTTTTGCTGCAATCATTTACATTTTCTTGGGCGATCTTATTGTAATGAAATCAGCATTTCTGCATGGTGATTATCTACAGCAATTCTATCCTTGGAGTAAGCTTTATAGCCAAGCTATTAAAAATTTCTCTTTTCCTTTTTGGGTGAGATATTTCGGCTGTGGATTTCCTTTAATGGCAGAAGGCCAGGTTGGAGGATTTTACCCTTTAAATATGATTTTATTTTTTGCACTGCCTTTTCATATCGCTTATAACTATTCAATAGTTCTACACTTTACTTTAGCAGGATTTTTTACGTATTTATACACTCGTAAGCTCGGTGCTGACCAGTGGGGTGGGGCACTTGCGGCATTACTTTTCTGTTTTGGTTCCGGCTACGCCGGGTGTTTTTATAATATTGTTACCCTTAAAACTTTGGTGTGGTTTCCTTTTGTACTTTTCATGTTTGAAAAATATTTCCAGTATAAAAAGATAAAGTATCTTATTATCTCCGGAGTGATTTTAGGAATGCAACTTTTAGCAGGTTTTGCCCAAATGGCCGCCTACAGCGCGTTATTTTATTTTATATATTTTGTTTACGGATTGATTACTCGCAGAACTTTTAAATTGATGGATCTGGGTAAGTTATTGACAGGGTTATTTGTGGCTATGCTTATTTTTTTACCGCAGTTATTGTTGAGTTGGCCGCTCATTAAGCTTTCGGGACGAACAGATTCATCGCTCGGGTTTGCTTTGTGGGGATCATTCAATCCCTTAAATCTTATTAGCCTATTTTTCCCATCTCTTATATTCTATGGTGCCCAGATTTATATAGGAATTTTTTCGCTTATTTTTTTAATAACCGCTTTTGCAAATGTAAGACAAAAGACAAAAATGTGGCCGCTTTTTTCAATACTTTTCTTTAGTCTATTTTTTGCACTCGGTGCTTATAATCCATTCTATGTACTTTTTTTAAAATTAACAAAATTCTATAGTTTTCGGAATCCATCAAAATTCATATTTTTTACAAGTTTTAGTTTATCCGTTTTAGCCGGTTTGGGATTTAAAGAATTTTTTTCTAACCAGGATATCCCACGTCGAGCCAAGAATCTTAAGTTTTTTTCGTTATGTATCTGTATAGTGCTGCTTATTTTTTCGCTTGCCAGGCTCGCACTTTATCTATTCCGGGTGCATATTTTAAACGTAGGAAAATGGTATGTTACCAACTATATTTTTGGTAAAGAATATCATCGCTATGACTTGATCAGCTATCTTAATAGAATTAACGGTTTTTATAGCCAACTTTTTGAGCGTATTTCCGTATCGAATATCTTTACTGTTATATCTATTATTTTTTGTATTTTCGCGTTATTCGTAGTATTGCGCATTATGAAAAGAGAAAAAAATAACAACCTATCAAAACCTTTTTTCTTTTCATTTATTGCTTTTGAGATATTTATTTATAGTTTTTACGGTATTGGTTTTAGGGGCAATATAAGGACATTTAATTATTTACAACCAACTCACCGTATTATTTTAGAAATATTGCAAAAAGATAAGGAAATTTTCAGGATATTACCTTTTGGTTTAACCGCTGAATTTATGCCGTGGTGGATTAAGCCTAATGCAAATATTATTGTTGGTTTAGACAGCCCGGCAGTTTATAGTCCATTAGCTCAAAGAAGTTATAGAAAAGAACTCTCAACATTAGAAGTAGTTGATGATTCTCTTGGTCTTATGACGCCTTCAGAACAAGCGTTGATTGATAAATATCGGTTGCTTAAGGTCCTTAACGTAAAATATATTCTTTCAAACAAAGAGCTCAAGAATAAATTTTTAGAAAAGATTACATTCGAGAATGGGATTTTTCTTTACCGATTAAAGGGGTGTTTACCGCGAGTATTTTTTACCGAACATATAATCGGAGATATCAAAATAGACCCACCCCAAGCCTTAAAAGTCAAAGTATACAAAGATGGTTTTATGGAATTAGAAATAATAGTGCAAAAGAAAGGTTTTGTTGTGTTTTCAGAAAACTATTATCCAGGATGGCAGGCGTACATAGATGGTAATAAAAAAGAGATTGTGAAAGTTAAAGATTTAATTCAGGGTGTAGCCGTAAAGAATGGAAAACACAAAGTTATTTTTAAATATAATCCTTTCTAGCAAATCATGAAAAATATAATTGCAGTCATAATTTTGCTATGCATCTTTGTGGTATTGGTTATTTCAAGCATGCGTGAGAATTCCGGTACTTGCGACGAAATTGCGCACCACATACCCGCAGGGGTTATTATGCTTACCAAAGGTGATTTAAAAATGGATACTTCTCAGCCCCCCTTGGCGCGGTATATCATAGCTCTCCCAGTAGTATTATTTCTTAATCCTGTTGTTCCAACCGAAAAAGAAATATGGAGGGTAGAAGACAGAAGCATTTTTGGTAGAGATTTTTTCTTTAAAGACAACATTCATCCAAAACGCATATTATTTGCCAGCCGGCTAATGATAGTAATGATTGGCTGTTTGTGTGGTTTGATAATTTTTCTTTGGTCGAAAAGCTTATTTGGAATAAAAACTGCCGTTTTTGCTTTATTTTTTTATATTTTTTCACCGGACATTATAACTCACGCTCAACTCGCAACCACGGATATGGCAGCTACTTTCTTTGTGCTGTTGAGTATTTATTGCTTCTGGCGTTTCTCTAAGAATAAAAATAATCTCAATTTGTTGATTACCGGTATCACCCTTGGCCTTGCTCAGCTTGCGAAATATTCCGCAATGATTCTTTATCCTATATTTATCTTCTTAATGGTAATCGAATTCATCTTGGCAAAGAGAATAATCTGGAAATCATGTAATTCGTTAATTTTGATTTTTTTACTATCAATCGTCACAATATGGGCTGGTTATGGCTTTAGCCTAAAACCGATTTTAAAAGATGCAATGAGAGTAGAGGAAAAATTACAAGTTGTTGATAGTCAAACGACAAGGCTTCTTCCTTTTTTGAACACAAACAGTAGAAGCAAAGTAAATAATTTTTTATTGCGTATCCCTGTGCCGCTAGGTGAGCATCTTCTGGGAATATCAGGCATAGCCAAACACGGTAAGGATGGTCACAGGAGCTATTTTTTAGGCCGCTGGTCCAGTGGGGGGAATCTTTTGTATTTCGTTGTGGCATTCTTTATTAAAACCCCTATTTCGCTTCTTTTGTTACTTATCTGGGGTATTTTTACCTTGCATAAGGATACCTCTTTATTAAATAGATATTTTCTTGCTGTGCCGCCATTGATATATTTTATAGTTGCTTCATTTAGCAATTTACAAATAGGCGTGCGGCATTTATTGCCTATGTACCCATTTTGCTTTATCCTGGCTGCCAGCAGTGTGTACCTATTGGAAGGCAAAATTTTTAAAGCAATATTTGTAATATTATGCATGTGGTATGTTGCGGGTTCGCTTTTTATTTGGCCGCATTATTTGAGTTATTTCAACGAATTAGCTGGAGGGCCAGATAATGGTTGGAAATATTTGCGCGATTCTAATATTGATTGGGGGCAGGATTTGCCGGCGCTAGGGAAATATATTAAAAGAAATAATATTGGTGAGGTTCGTTTGATGTATTTTGGCGAAGATAGCCCCGGCCTGTATGGAATAAATTTTAAGAAAATAAATAACAAAGAAGTAATAAAGCCAGAAAATAAAGTTTATGCAATCAGTGTTCAATATTTGGATTCAATTAATTGGGCTATAAATTTAAAGCCCACAACTAAAGCAGGATACTCTATATTTATATACGATTTTCGAGATAGAACAAATGTTCAAAAATAATATAAAAAAAATAGTTCCTTTTCTGTTGGCTATCTGGGCTATTTTTGTTATTGTCATGTATACAAAAACTTTTATTATTCCGCGTTTGCTTGACGCAATAAAAAAATGACAAGTATTTTTTATTTTATAATTATTATTCTCATTGCCTATGGATTAGGCAAACTACTTTTTAATCTATTCATCAGAAAGCCTAACAGTTTATTAGAGGATTTTACTTTTTCTGTTGGTCTGGGGCTAGCTTTGCTTGGGTATGTTGTTTATATAATTGGAAGTCTTGGTTTCTTATATCAGAAATATATTTTAACTGCACTTATGTTGTGTGTCTTAGTGGCTATCTACCCAGCTTATAGATTCATATATGGTTTTAGGCATTATAATATATCTAAAACGATAAAGAGCTTGAATATATTTGAAAAATTTCTTATAGGCATAATAATCTTTGTTCCCGTTGTGTGTTTGTTTGGCGCTCTGGCTCCGGAAATAGGCAACGATACCCTTAGTTATCACCTGTATCATCCTAAAATCTTTATCGAAAATCACAAAATAGGTTATATTCCTTTTACCAGAGAGTCGCTTTGGCCTTATCTTGCTGAAATGCTTTTTACGATGGGGCTTATTTTAAAAAGCGTGACAGTGGCAAAGTTGTTTCATTATTTCTTTGGAATTTTATCTGCCATGGCAGTTTTTTCTTTTACACGGAAATTTTTCTCACAAAAAGTAGCCTTATTGGCAACAGCATTATTTTTATCCGCTCCGGGAATATTTATGCAAATGGTCTATTCTTATATTGATCTAGCTCAATGTTTTTATTCTTTTCTTGCGTTCTATGTGTTAATGCTTTGGATGGAAAGTAAGCATATAAGATTGTTGATGCTTTCTGCTGTTTTTGTCGGCTTAACCATTTCGGTAAAGCTTTTAGGCGGCATTACCTTGCTGGTATTATGTTTGATTATGCTATTAGAGTTTATACGTATAAAAACAAATTATAAAAATATGCTGAAGTATTTTTTTATTTTTGGATTCATCACCTTTCTTGTATGTTGCGTATGGTATATACGTTCGTATTTTGTACTCGGTAACCCAGTATACCCATTTTTGCATAATATATTTGGAACTGGTTGGGAAACTAATATTAATGTGGATGTTGGAACCAAAAAAGACTTTCTTGGATTTTTGATGTTGCCCTGGGATGTGGTTATGCAATTAGATAGTTTTGGTGGCCAGCAGATCGGTGTTATATTTTTAGCGTTTTTACCATTTTTATTTTTTGTCTCTCTTAAAAATTACCCACAACATTACCTTTTTATTTTTTTAATTTGCCATGCTCTTTTGTGGTTTGTGGTAGATCCCCAATTGCGTTTTACTTTTGCGAATTTTGCTGTTGCGTTTATATTAATTAGCATAGGATTTTATGGTGCGCTGCGAAAATATAATCTTTCTTTTATAAAGATATTACTTTTGATTTGTATTCTATTTAACATGGTTTTGTGTGTTTACTATAATATTGATGCTATAAAACTGAGTTTTGGCCTAACAAGCAAAGAAAACTATATTTTACACAAGGAAAGGACTTATCCTATCGCTACCTTTGTGAACAAAAATTTTCCTTCAAATAGTGTGGTCATAGCTATATGTGAACCCCGTGGTTTTTATTTCGACAGAAAAATTATTTTTTACGATATTTGGGAAAATGTTACAAAAGGAAATATTTATCCATACATCGCCAAGCTTAAAAAAGATAAAGTTCCTGTTTACCTTCTCTTCCGGGATGATGGTGATCTCGGACAATTTAAGACAACAATTGCTGCTAAAATTCCTATCTATAAGATTGCCAGAGAAGTTGACGAAGGTAGATTTGCCAGCTATTACTTATTTGAGCTATAAAAATTAGTCTTTGCTGTATATTTTGACTATCAATGACTACTAATGACCATTGAAGATAATTGTTGACAGTCATGGATGTGTTGATATAATGCTTGAAAAATAAGGTATATTATTCCACTAAGTTCAAGTTGCTAATGAAACGCGTTAGAAACAATATAAGAGTATCGGTTTTCCTGGAAAACTGCTTGCATCAAAATAGTACAAGCAAAATTCGGGATTACCTCGGCAAAATCACGATGAAATCTATCGATTTCATCTGCCGACCTTTCAGGCAGATTTTTTCTGCCTCGCTTTTGCGAGGCGAACAAAATCTGGGATTATATGGAAATTAAGCCTAACGAAGTTTATACTACCGAAGAAGCTAGAAAACTGCTTAAAATAAGCCCTTCTACGACTATGCGTCTCATCAAAAAAGGCATTCTTCAGGCTGCAAAAGTTGGGAAACAATACCGCATTATGGGCAAAGAGTTATTGCGTCTTCTATCGCCACAGCTCGAAGATACTGTTGGTAAAGCTTATAATAAAGGCAGACAGTGGTTGCATGAAGATGTGGATAAATAAGCATATTTATGAGATATAGGTTTATAAAGAAAGAAGGAGAATGGTTATGAAAGACTTATTCAAAGATAAAGTAGTACTTATCACCGGCGGTACCGGTTCGTTTGGTAAGAAATTTACCGAGATTGTCTTAAAAAATTATAAACCCAAGAAACTTATCATTTTCAGTCGTGATGAGATGAAGCAGTATGAAATGAGCAAAATTTTTAATCAAGAAAATATCCGTTATTTTGTCGGCGATGTGCGCGATGCAGATAGGCTTCATCGTGCACTTAACAGAGTCAATATTATTGTACATGCTGCAGCTTTAAAAATAGTTCCTACCGCAGAGTATAATCCTTTTGAAGCCGTCAAAACAAATGTTATTGGCGCCGAAAACGTTATAAACATGGCGATCGATAATGGTATCGAAAAGGTGATTGCTTTAAGCACAGATAAAGCAGCTAACCCCATAAATCTTTATGGAGCCACTAAGCTTTGCGCAGAGAAAATGTTTGTTGCCGCTAATAATTATTCTCCACTTGGTACAAAATTTAGCGTGGTGCGTTACGGTAATGTTTTTGGTTCGCGTGGCAGCGTTGTGCCATTTTTTAAAGAATGTAAAAAGAAAGGTGTAGTACCCATAACTGATAAGCACATGACAAGATTTTGGATAACGCTTGAACAGGGAGTGGATTTTGTGCTTCAATCATTGAAAGATATGAATGGTGGTGAGATATTTGTTCCTAAGATATCCAGCATGAAAGTCGTCGATTTAGCAAAAGCAATATGTCCAGAATGTAAGCAGGAAATAGTCGGTATTCGCGCGGGAGAAAAACTTCATGAAACTCTGGTGCCTAAGGATGACGGCATACATACTTACGAATATGGCGACAGATTTATTACTTATCCTTATGTCGTTTTGCATAAAAATAAAAAAGATGGCGGTAAGCCCTTAGGTTTAAATTTTGATGGATACAGAAGCGATAATAATACCAAATGGCTTTCTGTCGAGCAGTTGAGGCAGATGGTGGAGAACGATGCCAAAACTTGAAGTTATTCCTTATGGCCGGCAATCCATTGATGAAAAAGATATTAGGGTAGTCATTGATGTTTTAAGATCTGATTGGCTCACTCAAGGCCCAAAGATAAAAGAATTTGAATCAGCGCTTTGCCAGTATACAGGCGCTAAGTATGCAGTAGTGGTTTCAAATGGTACAGCAGCGCTGCATCTTGCTTGCCTTGCCGCTGGTATCGGTAAGGGCGATCGGGTTATTACTTCTCCCATAACCTTTGCCGCTTCGGCAAACTCTATTCTTTATGCAGGTGGCACGCCGGTTTTTATCGACGTAGACCAAGAGATTGTCAATATCAGTCCAGAAAAGATTCAACATTACATAGAACATACCAACATAAAACTTAACAACAAACTTAAGGCCATCATTCCTGTCCATTTTGCCGGTTACCCTTGCGAGATGGAAAAAATTTACCAGATAGCCAAAAAATATAACTTAATTATCATTGAAGACGCAGCGCATGCTTTAGGCGCAAAATATAAAATTAACGAATTAACGGGTTCACTGGTTAAAGAATTTAATAAGAAAAACAAAGAAAAATGGATAAAAATAGGTAGTTGTCAACACTCCAATATGACTATCTTTAGTTTTCATCCGGTAAAATCTATTACTACTGGTGAAGGAGGAGCAGTTTTAACTAATAATAAAGAATTATATGAAAAACTTCTGATGTTACGTAATCACGGGATTACCCGTAATCATAAGAAATTCGTTAATCCGTTAATGCGCAAATCCGTTAATCCTTTATGGTATTATGAAATGCAGATGCTCGGGTTTAATTACCGTATCACCGATATTCAGGCGGCATTAGGAATCTCTCAGCTTAAAAAATTAGACACATTTATAACAAAACGGCACCATATTGCGCAAGTTTACGATAAGGCCTTTAGATGTAACCCATATTTTACAATTCCTACCGAGCGAGAATATTTGTATTCAGCATATCATCTTTATCAAATACGTCTTAATGACAAACTCATGATACAAAAAACAAATATATTTCGCGAACTGATTAAGCAGGGGATACGAACACAAGTGCACTATATCCCAGTTTATCTGCACCCGTATTATCAGCAACGCAACTTCAAGAAAGGTTTGTGTCTTCAGGCGGAAGATTTTTATAAAAGAGAAATAAGTTTACCTATTTATCCAACTTTGAATATTAAGCAAACAAAATATATAATTAATAATCTTTTAAGTATATGCAAAAAATATAATGGATAAAATCGTTTTAGGAACAGCACAATTTGGCATGAATTATGGCATTAATAATACACGAGGCAAAATTCCGCCCTCCGAGGTTGCTGTAATAATAAAAAAAGCTGTCGAACACAATATTAATATACTTGATACCGCTTGGGATTATGGTATAGCTGAGGCAGTTATAGGCAAGATCATAAAACAATATGATCTTAGGCTAAGGATTATATCAAAATTTCCTGTCTGTAAACAACCGCAAGTAAAAATGTTTTTGGCCTCTTCTCTAAAGACATTACGGTGCCAGTCTTTGTATGGATATCTGTTGCATGATTTCCAAGCCTATCAGAAAGATAAAAATATTTGGCAGGAATTGTTACGTCTTAAGCAAAACGGAAAAATAAAAAAAATAGGCTTTTCTCTTTATTACCCTTCTGATCTATATAGCATTTTCAAAGACAATATAAAAGTTGATATTATTCAAATTCCTTTCAATGTCTTTGATCAACGATTTAAGCCATATCTAGCAGAGCTTAAAAAAAGGAACATAGAAATTTATGCCCGGTCTGTATTTTTACAAGGATTAATATTTAAAAAATCTTCTGAATTGAATGATTCTTTCGAACCCTTGCAGAAAAAAGCAGATGTTTTGTCTGCTCTGTCCGATAAACTGGACATTCCACTTCTTGCAATATGCCTTAATTTTGTAATTGGGCAAAAACTAATTGATAAAGTTATAGTGGGTGTTGATAGTTCAGAACATTTGAGTGAGATACTGCTGGCACAGAATTATTTTTCCAAAATAGCAAGTATTACTCCTCAGCTTGAACAATTAGCGGTAAACGAGGAAAAAATAATACTTCCTGTCAACTGGAAAGATACACATAAGGCCGAACATAAAGAAAAAGTTATTGCTATTATTCAGGCGCGTACGAGTTCTACGCGTCTTGCAGCAAAAGTACTACTTAATTTGGAAGGCAAAACAGTTTTGGAACACGTAATAGAAAGAGTAGAGCAGGCAAAATTAGTTGATGAAGTAATTGTAGCTACCACTTTTGACAAGAATGATTTAAAACTAGTTGATGTTTGTTCGCAAAGAGGAACTCGTGTGTTTTGTGGTTCGCGAGACGACGTTTTAGACCGTTATTATCAAGCTGCCCGGCTAACCAATCCGACTCACGTCGTTAGAATTACGGCAGACTGCCCGATTATAGACCCAAAAGTTATTGATGAAACCATTGCTGTACATTTAGCTAAAAAAGTAGATTATACGGGTAACAGAACAGAAAGTATGGGTTTTCCCGACGGCCAAGACGTAGAGGTTTTTAAGTTCGAAGCCCTAGAGAAAGCCTGGCGAGGTGCGAGGTTATCATCTGAGCGTGAACATGTTACTCCCTACATCAAGAATCATCCGGAATTATTTAAATTCGGATATCACAATTGTTTTACCAATCTTTATCATAAGAGATGGACGCTAGATAGAGAAGATGATTTTCTATTTATAAAATTACTATATAAGAAGCTTTACAGGAAAAATAATTTTTTTGGTATGAAAGAAATATTAAGTTTACTTAAAGAACATCCAGAATACGAAAAGATCAATGATTGGATATTATTAAATGAGGGATATATTAAATCTTTACGGGAAGATAAGATTGTAAAGACAGATTAAAATATGGGGAAAGGCCAGAAATTATATAAAGAAGCAAAAAGAATAATTCCTGGGGGGACACAGCTCCTTTCCAAGAGGCCGGAAATGTTGTTGCCGGATCTTTGGCCGGCTTATTACAGTAAGGCTCGGGGTTGTGAAGTCTGGGACTTGGATAATAACAAATATATAGATATGAGCTATATGGGTATTGGCTCGTGCATATTAGGATATGCCGATAAAGATGTAAATAAAGCGGTTAAGCAAGCCGTTAATAACGGTAGTATGTCTACCCTCAACGCTCCCGAAGAGGTTGAATTGGCTAAGCTTCTTTGTGGGCTTCATCCCTGGGCTCGTATGGTGCGATACGCGCGTTGTGGTGGTGAATCTATGGCTATTGCCGTTAGAATTGCCCGTGCTGCAGCCAAAAAAGACGTGATTTTATTTTGTGGGTATCATGGTTGGCATGATTGGTATTTGGCAGCAAATTTAGCTTCAAACCAAGCGCTTAATGGCCATCTTATTGCTGGCTTAAACCCTTTAGGTGTACCCAGAAAACTAAAAGGAACATCTTATCCTTTTAAATATAATGATACAGAAAGTTTTTTAAGGCTGGTTGATAAGTACAGAAATAAAATTGGCGTTATAATAATGGAGCCCATAAGAAGCCAAGAGCCCGATGAAAAATTTATTCAAACTATTAACAAGATTGCCAAAGATTTAAAGGCGGTATTAGTGATAGATGAAATAACCGCCGGGTTTAAGCTTACTACTGGAGGAGCGCATTTATTGTTCGGTTTAGAGCCGGACATTGCAGTATTTGCTAAGGCCATGAGTAATGGTTTTCCTATGGCCGCGATAATTGGGAAGGAAAAAATAATGCAAGTAGCCCAAGAAACTTTTATCAGTAGCACTTATTGGACTGACAGAATCGGTCCGGTAGCGGCTTTGGCGACTATCAAAAAAATACAAAAAAATAAAGTTCCGCAGTATTTAATAAAAATTGGAAAAGAAATGAGAGAAGGATGGAAAAAGCTTGCGCTTTGTCATGGGCTCAAACTTGAATTCTCCGGAATATTGCCTTTGGGCCATTTTTCTTTCCAACACGAAAATCCCATTGTTTTGAAAACTCTTTTTACTCAACTCATGCTTGAAGAGGGTTTTCTTGCTACCACTGCATTTTTTGCTTCTTATTCCCACAAGGAGGAGCACATGGAGAAATATTTTAATGCTGTTGATAAAGCCTTTAGTTTTCTTAGTAGGGCGATAAAGGAAGGCAACCCCAAAAGATATTTAAAAGGTCCCGTTTGTCATAGCGGTTTTCAAAGATTAACCTAAAAAAGTCTAGCACATGCCAGTTAAATTTATAGCTGAAGTTTCTAGTAACCACAACAAAGATTTAAAGCGTTGCCTAAGATTTATTGATGTAGCAGCAAAAATAGGCTGTGATGCGGTAAAATTCCAGTTATTTAAAATAGAAAGGCTTTTTGCGTCAGAGGTTTTAAAGAAGAATAAAGATATTCAAAAAAGAAAACAATGGGAATTACCTATTGGTTTTTTACCCCGCCTATACAAACGAAGCAAAAAAATAGGATTGCAATTTGGCTGCACACCATTTTATATGGAGGCAGTAGACGAGCTAAAGCCGTACGTAGACTTTTACAAGATATCGTCTTATGATTTATTGAGGCTAGATTTAATCAAAGCGTGTGGATTAACAGGTATTCCGGTAATTCTGTCAACGGGAATGGCAAACATGGCAGAAATAAAAGAAGCTGTTGATGCCTTGCGTTTAGTTAAAACCAAAGATATTTCGTTGCTCCATTGCGTGTCAAATTACCCCACTTTAGTAAAAGATTGTAATTTAGCTGTGATTAATACCTTAAGGGATAAATTTAGATGTAAAGTAGGCTGGTCCGACCATACGGTGTCAGATATTGTTTTATTTCGGGCAGTTTATACATGGAATGCCGAAATTATTGAATTTCATTTCGATTTAGATACTAAAGGAAGAGAATTTAATATTGGACATTGTTGGTTGCCTGAGCAAATTTCCTCAGTAATTAAAAAAATAAAAGAAGGACAATTTGCTGACGGAAAAGGCGTTAAGGAGCCGAAAGTCTGTGAGTTACGAGAAAGAAACTGGCGGGCAGATTATCACGATGGTCTAAGGCCTTTAATGGAAACACGCAAGAGATTGAAATAATAATTAGTGGAGTCTCGCGGACTAAAGTCCATGGCTCCCTACTGAGCAGAAATCTCAAAAGAGCATTCATTCCCCGGGTTCGCCGCCAAAGGCGGCAGGCCCGAGGATTTCTGCGAAGGATTAAAACACCCGCTTTTGATGAAAAAAACAATAATTATCCGCTGTGACGGAGATTCGCAAGTTGGATTGGGGCATATTTATCGCTGTATTGCTCTTGCTGATGAGCTTCGAAAAACCTATAGATGTAAGATAATATTTGCGTTGATAAGAGGAAAAGAGGGTATAGATTTAATTAAACAAGCACATTATTTCTTAGAGAAAAAACCTTTAAATATTAATGAAGAAAACTGGCTTAATACAATTATCAAACAATATGCACCCAGCATTTTAATCTTTGATATTCGTACAGATCTTTCACGAGCGGCTCTTGAGGGTTGGCGTAATAGCAAAATGTTAACCGTTATTATAGACGATACGAGCTCACGGCGTCTTGCTGGCAATTTAGTTTTTTGTCCGCCCGTTAGGCAAATAAAAAAATTAGATTGGAAAAATTTTAAAGGTAAATTATATACAGGCTGGAAATGGGTAATATTAAGAAAAGAGTTTGCCAAGAATTATCCAAAACGTATTAATAAAATACCACAGGTATTAGTCACTATGGGTGGCAGCGATCCACAGGCAATGACACTCAAGACAATTAAAGCATTAGATTTTTTACGAGACAATTTTAATACGGTTGTCGTATTGGGTGCTGGATTCAAGCGCAACAAAGAATTACGCGTATTACTATATAAAGCATATCGGCCGTTTGTGATTAGAAGAAATGTAAAAAATATAGCACAAATTATGTCAAAGGTTGATTTAGCCGTTGCTTCTTTTGGGGTAACGGCGTATGAGCTCGCGGCAATAAAGGTTCCGGCTATATATCTGTGTCTGACAAAAGACCACGCGCAGTCTGCAAAAACTTTTACTAATACCGGTATGGCCATATCGGTAGGGGTGCATAATAAGGTGCAAGAACAATTATTAGCGAAAAAAGTGCATCTCTTGCTGCGAGAAAAAATAGCTAGAGATAAAATGAAAAGCCGATGTTATAAAAAGATAGACGCCCAGGGCGCAGAACGTATTGCTGCTGTTATCATAAATGCTGTGGAGGCTACTTATGGGTGATACAAAATCTTGGAAGAAGCATAAAGGTTGTTTATTGGATTCCGAAAAAGGGTTTGATGTTATAGATTGTTTAACTTGCGGTTTTAAGCACATTATTCCTATACCCACTTTCAATGAATTAAAATCTGTTTATCGTCACCAATATTATACTCTTGAAAAACCATTATATTTAGAGCGCCACAGAGAAGACTTAGATTGGTGGAATTTGGTATATAGCGAGCGTTACGATATTTTTGAAAAAGAATTATCTCTTAAGCACCGCATGATCTTAGATATAGGTTCAGGTCCGGGTTTTTTTCTTTTACATGGTAAGCAGCGCGGATGGGAAACGTTAGGTATTGAGCCATCTAAAAAAGCTGCTATGCATAGTAAGGAATTAGGGCTAAACATTCGAGAAGATTTCTTGACAAAAAAAACTGCTAAACAATTAGGTAAATTTGACGTAGTTCATCTTAGCGAGGTTATTGAGCATATTTCTGATCCTAAGGGGCTTTTGTGTTTAGTAAGAAGCATATTGAATCCAGGAGGGCTTATTTGTGTTGTTGCGCCTAACGACTACAATCCCTTTCAGTATGTTTTAAGAAAGGCGTGTGGTTTTAAGCCTTGGTGGGTTGCCCCACCGCACCATATAAATTATTTTGATTTTGATTCTTTAAGTAAATTATTAAAGAATAGCGGATTTAAAATAATTTCTTGCGAAGCCACCTTTCCTATAGATATTTTTCTTTTGATGGGAGATAATTATGTTAATAATGAGGTGCTTGGGAGACAGTGCCATACTAAGCGTAAACAATTTGAGCTAAATTTATGCAAAGCTGGTATGAAAAGTATTTATAAAAAACTATATCAACGATTAGCGGAAATGAAGATTGGACGCGAAATCGTAGTTTATGGTCGCAAGGTTTGAAAGAGACATGGGAGTGGTCAAGCTCCATAATTTTTATTCGATTTTTTTCTGATGACAGGGATAGGCGTCGGTAAAGAGGAGAAATAGTATGATGCAAAGTATCCCGCCAACCAGTAGAGAATGTTTTATCTGCGCGAGTTCTGAGCAAGAAGTAATTGAAGATTTCCTAGGAGCCGCCTTGTTTGTTATGGATGATTTTTATTCAATTGATATTAAAAAAGTTCTTTGTAAACAATGTGGACTAATTTATGCGTCACATTATTTAGGTGTTGAGCATCTTGAGCGGTTGTATGTATCTATGAATGCTGGGCCGGAGAATCTCACCTATCGTTTTAGTGCGGCGCCTGATTATAATCAGTTTTTTGTAGATTCTTTGACAAAAATGTTTCCTAACAGACGAAGAAGGGTATTAGATGTTGGGTGCGGAAGGTGCCAAACCCTCGATCGTTTTAAATCTCTCGGCTGGGAAACGTACGGTGTCGATATTTCTCCACTTAGCCAGGATTTAGCTAAGAAGAAAGGACATTCGGTATGGTGTGGGGCATTTCAAGATATAGATTTTGGAGACATCCAATTTGAGGCCATTCTTTTTGAAGAATCACTGGAGCACATGTTGAATCCTAACTTTGTTTTAGAACGGGTCAATGAGTTATTAACGGATAGCGGGTTGATTGGAGTATCTTTGCCGGAATCGTATACATGTTTGAAGAGTAAGAATCTTTATGATATCTTACGAGACGATCATTGCAATCATTTCACCCCCGTTACTATTCGTAAATTGCTTACTTCAAAAGGACTGTACCCACTAGATATGTATTTAGATGTGGACGCGCCACTTCCTGATATGAAAGTAATAGCGTCTAAAAAACCAGTTTTTTCTTTATTAGTGGAAGGTTTTGAGGAAAAGCGTGATTTCTCACGAGAGGCCATGCAGTTATACTGGAAGATGAAGCAGGGCTTACGCGATGTTTTTTCAAAGGAGACATCCGGTTATAAACGAATCGTCGTCTATTGCGCCGGATCTTACGCAACGATTGTCTTGCCGGTTATCTGGGGAGATTATTCGAAGCGAGTAACGGCCTTTATTGATAATGATCTGCGAAAGTACGGCAAGAGTCTTTACAATAAGCCAGTCTTACCTTCCCGGGATTTGAAAGATTTGAATCCGGACTGTATTGTCATTGCTAGTGAACAGTTTGAGAATGAAATTTGTGGCAATATTTCTGAAGACATGCAAAGCGTTAAAATAATTAAAGCGCACCATTTTTTAAAAGACGTATTAAGTCAAATGGTAATTTGAAGAGTTAGGGGGAGGCACTAATTATGTTCCATAAATTTTTTTCAGACAATGAACTTGGTTTTTGGCGATTTTATTGCAATACAAAGATTTTTTTCGGGAGAGGCGAGGTCTTTAAAATATTGAGAGAAATTGTTAACTCTTTCGGTGGAAAAATCGGGGTTTTGACCGACGAGAATGTTAATCGACTGCATTTTACCGAAAATTTTCTAGCGGCGGTTCAAGACCAAATTAGCTCTGTACATTTTGCGGGGCGTGAAGCGAATTATTCGGATATCGAAAAAGTCGTTACGGCATTTAGGAAGTCGGACGTTAAAACGATAATGGCAATCGGTGGTGGCAGCGTTTTAGATTCCGCAAAAGTCGCATCTGTGCTTGTGAACAATCCTATGGATATTACGGCTCTTCATAATGTTTCTGAATTGGAGAATCCCAGAGTGCCATTGATAGCCATTCCGACTACGTTTGGAACCGGTTCGGAAGTGAATATGTATGCAGTTGTCAATAATGAATCGAACACGTTACGGACGTCAATTAAAAATTTTTTTTTAACTCCCGATATTGCGATTATTAATCCAGATGTTGCCAAGGAGACCCCAGTATCTCTAAAGTATGAGGTTGGCATTGACGCGTTTGTACATGCGCTTGAAGTTTTGACTTTAAAGCGAGAAATTTCTCCAGTTCAAATACCATTGATGAGATCAGCTATGGACCTATTCTTCCGGCATTTCAAAAATTATGTTGAGAATCCCCACGATGAAGACGAAGAGGCCATAGCCACCGCTTCTATTATAGCGGGAATTGGAGTTAATAATTCTCGTTCAGGACTCATCCACTCCCTCGCGAATAAGTTTGCTAAACACCAGTGGTGTTCGCACCCGGTTTCTCTTATTCCTTTCATTTTACCTTGCTTGAGATTAAACTGGAGCTACGATCGAAAATATTTTCAAGACATGCCCTGGCAGGATTTCTATCGGCAAATGAAGGAAAGGATTTTATTTAGGCCCGCAGAAGAATTGTCTTGTCTTGCTATCAGTAAAGACATGATAGACGTTATGGCAGAAGAATGTTTAACGGATACTGTGATTCTAAAAGAGAATCCAGTCATTTTGAGCAAGCAGGTATTCAAGTTACTCTATGAGCAGGCATTATGTCTTGGCGGAAATATAAACTCTTGCCATGAAAGTTAAAAAAATACTTTTATTAGATTCCCCGTTTGTGCATTTTATGGGCGAAACGCAGCCGAGTGTGCCTTTAGGGCTGGCTTATCTTGCTGCTGTTTTGTTGAAGTTGGATCTTGAGGTAGCGGTTTACAATACAGATCTTGAACATCGTTCCGTAGTCATTGAAAGTGGCAAAAGATTTTTTGATGAAATATCGGCTTTCAATCAATACAGGGACGCGATCACTAATACGGAGCACTATTTATATAAATAAGTTTTTTATCGATCAATGTTCAGATGATAATTAAAAACAAAAATATTCCAGATCAAGAAATCAAGATTATAAAAAATGAGACAAAGAAGGAACTTTTAGATGAATTATCGCAGTATTCTTGCGTGAATTTTTATCAAAAGGCTAGTGACGATCCTAAAGGCCCGGAGATTTTGTCGAATCCCTGATCATTTTTGACTTATACCGGTCGAAGAATATTTTGTGGAGAAAGTTAACTCGATGAGAATAATATTAATTGAACCGCCAATTAGCCGGCCTAAAGATGAAACAGTGGGGATCGCAGCGGAGGTTCCTATGGCCCTAGTTTCACTTGCCGCTACGCTTTTAAAAAGAAATCACGAAGTACATATTATCGATGCCTTTGCTGAGGGGTATTTCGAGAGGACTATTCGAGATAAGAATAGTATGTATATTGGTCTTACCTTTGAAGACATTTTACAAAGAATTTTAAATTTCCGTGCAGACATTGTCGGAATTTCTTCAATATTTTTCTTTAATGCGCCAGTCGTCGTTGAGCTTGCTAACTTTCTTAAAGAACGCTGCCCAAATTTACAAATTATTTTGGGTGGAATTGTCCCCGGGGTGCTATACCAAAAAATAATGAAGGAGAAAGGTGTGGATTTTATCGTGAGGGGGGAGGGAGACCATATTTTACCCGATCTCGCAGAGAACATCAAAAATCCCGCCAAGGTACACGGCATTATTTGGCGCAAGGGGGCAAAAATTATCATAAATGAGGATGTGCCATTGCCTGAAGATCTGGATCAGTTACCTTTTCCTGCACGCGAACTATCTGATTTAGACCTTTACATCAAACTGGACAAGCCATTTGGATTTGTAAAAGAGAGAAAACGGTTTACAACGATATTAACTTCAAGGGGATGTCCTTTTTCTTGCGCTTTTTGTTCCGCTCATTTGGTACACGGGAAAAAAATTAGGTATCGCTCACCAGAAAATGTTCTCATGGAGATTGATGAGCTGGTACAGAATTACGGAATCAATGAGGTGCATATCATTGATGAAAACTTCTCTTTAGACAAGTCACGCGCCATGAAAATAATGAACGGTTTAATTATGCGAGGTTATAATAAATTTCTTTCGTGGACCTGTCCAAACGGTCTCTTTGTCAAGTCTTTAGACGAGGAAGTAATAGATAAGATGCAAGAAAGCAATTGCATTTCGGTGGCGTTGGCTGTTGAGAGCGGAAATCACGACGTCTGCAAAAATATGGTGAGAAAACCAGTTGATCATAAGCAAGTCGAAAGGGTTGTCAGGTATTTTAAAGAGCATACGGATATTCTTTTATGTGGATATTTCATTATAGGCTTTCCGGGAGAAACAAAAAAACAGGTAATTGAAACATTTAACTTTGCGAATAAATTACAAATGCATAATGCTACAATTAGTATTTTAATGCCGTATCCATTCACGGATATTTACAATATTGCCTTGAGAGATGGATATCTTATTTTGGATGAAACGGATGAGTATTTTTCAAACCTGATGCCTAAACATGGTGTTATTAAGACCAATGAATTTGACCCATCGTGGCTTAAGGCAATCCAAGAAACCGATCGTTTCTTGGCACTTTTGAAAAAGAAGAAGAAGACTTTTTGGAGATTATGCTGGGAACTGATTTTTCGAGTCCATTGGATGCTACCACGGGTTGCAGTGATGATTATTTATCACGCGATTAAAGGGGATATTTCGGGGAAAAAATGAATCTTTTGGCTTTTTCTTTTGACTACAAAATTGTCAATTTTTTCTTATGAAAAAAGATTATTTCGATGCGGCTGCGTTTATTCTTAGGAAGCAAAAGATGAGTTTATGTTCGTTGTTTGATTGGGAGTGTGCCTATCTATTGGTGTTATCCATATTAGTTTAATCGATACGCAAAAATCTTTGGTCTTTAGCCCGTGGAAATTCATTTGAAGGAAAGAAAAATTTTGAGATAGATATTTATTTGGTGGGTGGAGATAGCGACTTGAATAAAAAACAAATAAAATTCCTGCAAAGACTCGCGTCGGAAATAAGGACATATATTATTCGAATGAATTGTTATGCGAATTCCGGACATCCTGGTGGGGCTTTGTCGTCGGCAGAAATCATTACTTATCTTTTTCATAAAGAGCTTAATTTTTCCCTATGTAATTACCGGGATCCAGAGCGAGACCGGTTTATTCTGTCCAAGGGGCATTCTTGCATGGTTTTGTATGCGGCTCTGGCGCAGAAGGGTTTTTTTGGAATAGAGGAATTTAGGAAATTACGCAAAGTTAATAGTATACTTCAGGGGCATCCTGATCGATTGAAGACCCCGGGCGTTGAGTTTAATTCCGGTTCTTTAGGCCAAGGATTTTCGTTTGCTCTTGGTTGTGCATTAGGTGGAAAACTTACTATGAAAAAATTTAGGGTTTATGTGCTACTTGGCGATGGGGAGTTAAACGAAGGCCAAGTGTGGGAAGGTTTTATGTTCGGCGCATTTTATAAATTAGATAATTTAGTTGCTATTGTAGATTATAATAAATATCAAAGCGATGATTTGTGCTCCAATGTTACTGCACTTGAGCCCTTGGCTGATAAATTTAAAGCATTTGGTTGGAATGTATTGAGGATTAATGGACATAATTTTAAAGAAATTGCCAGAGCCTTCAGAAACGCAAAAAACAGGAAAGGTAAGCCGACGGTTATTTTGGCCGACACCATTAAAGGTAAGGGGATATCTTTTATGGAAAATAATCCAAAATGGCATGGGAGCCTTGCTCCTCAGGGCGAAGAAAAGAAATGTGCTTTTCAAGAATGCGGTTGCGACGATATTAATCTATGATGACAATGCGTGAAGCCTTTGGTAAAGTTTTGGTTGAGTTAGGAAGCATACGTGATGATTTTGTAGTTCTCGATGCAGATGTGGCTGGTGGCACAGGTACCAATATTTTTAGAGACAAGTTTCCTGATAGATTTATACAATGCGGTATTGCCGAGCAGAACATGATGTCTGTAGCCGCTGGTCTTTCAAGTATAGGGATTATACCCATTGTTACTTGTTACGGAGTTTTTGCTTCAATGCGAGCACTAGAACAAGCAAGAAATTCCATAGCTTATCCTAATTTTAATGTGAAAATTGTAGCGAGCCATTTAGGACTTGATGTTGGGCCGGATGGCCCTACGCATCAGGCAATAGAGGATATCGCAATTTTCAGGTCTATTCCCAACTTTCGTATTATTTCTCCAGCTGATCCGTTTGAACTAAAAAAAGCCTTTACCGTTATGCTTGATATCCAGGGACCTTTTTACTTTCGCACAGGCAGAAGCCCCATACCTTTTATTTTTAATGATGATATAGATTTTAGGTTAGGAAAAGGAGTGCTTGTCCGAAAAGGCAATGATATTACTATAATAGCGGTGGGGGTAATGGTGAGCAGGGCAATTGAAGCGGCAGAAAAACTTAAAAACAAAAGGATACATTGTCGGGTAATCAATATGTCTACTCTCAAACCGATTGACAAAAAAATTATTATAAATTCAGCGGTTAAAACTAGAGCATTTGTTACAGCAGAGGACCACAATGTTAAGGGGGGGTTGGGCAGCGCAGTATCAGAGGTTTTAAGCCAACATTGCCCCTGTCCAATAGAATTTGTGGGTATCAAAGATACGTTCGCGGAATCCGGAGAGCCAGGATCATTGGCAGAAAAATACGGATTGACTTCTTCACATATTATTAAGGCAGTGGAACGGGTTATAAGACGTAAGAAAAAGGAGAATATAAAATGATTCTTTCCAATAAAGTTACTCTGGTTACAGGCGGTAGTCGAGGTCTTGGGAGAATAATTAGTTTAAATTTAGCTAACGCGGGAGCTTTGGTGATTTTGACTTATCATACGCGAAGACATCAAGCCGAAAGAGTCGTTCAACAGATTTTGCATGATGGCGGTAAGGCGTTGGCCTTACAAATGGATGTATGCGACAGAAGGAGTGTCCGAAAAGTCATTGGATTTATAAAAAAGAAGTATAAAAAACTAGATGTTTTAGTCAATAACGCGGGTATAAATCAGCCGGCCGATTTCGATAAAATTAAAGACAAAGATTGGGATAAAGTTTTAGCTGTTAATCTTAAGGGTCCGTTTATATGTATTCAAGAATCTTTGTTTTTACTGAAGAAATCAGCAGCTGGCAGCATAATCAACATTGGTTCGGTCAGTGGTCAATATGGTGGTCCGAGAACAGTCCACTATGCAGTAAGTAAAGCCGGATTGATTTCTTTAAGCCAAGTTGTAGCTCGTTTTGTTGCAAATTATAATATTCGTTGTAATACCATAGCCGTAGGATTAATAAAATCTGAAATGGCAAATAAGGGTTTAAAATCTTTAGCTGTATCGAAATTAGCGGAGAATATATTATTAAAAAGATTAGGTACGGCACAAGAAGTGGCGACGGCGGTATTATTTTTAGCAGCGAATGACAGTAGCTATATTACTGCGCAAACAATTAATGTTAATGGAGGTTTATACTTTTGAACAAGACTTTACTTATTATAGGCGCTGGCATAGAACAAATTCCAGGCATAAAATTAGCCAAAAAAATGGGACTATATGTTTTAGCAACAGATGGTAATCCTTTTGCGCCCGGTTTTAAACATGCGGATGATTATGCCAGGGTAAGCACTTATAATATTAAAGGGACAGTAGATTTTGCTTCTAGGTATAACCAAAAGAAAAAAATAGACGGCGTAGTGACTTTAGCTAGTGACGTTCCTGTGACCGTTTCTTCAGTGGCACATGAATTACGATTATCTGGGAATACTATAACAACAGCAAAATTAGCATCTAACAAATTACTGATGAAAAATAAATTTGCTGCCGATGGTATTTCTATTCCAGAATTTTGCGAGGTAAAGAATGTGCAAGATATCAAAAGATTTATTAAAAAAAATGGATATCCAGTAGTTATAAAACCAATTGATAGTCGCGGAGCAAGGGGAGTTTTGAGAATTACAGAAAATATAGACTTGGAATGGGCATTTGGACGAAGCAAAAAAGAGTCATCTTTGGGGCGGGTTATGGTAGAAAAATTTTTAGACGGCCCGCAGATTAGTTCAGAATCTATTATCTATGATGATAATATTTATACCCCGGGATTATCTAATAGAAATTACGAATATCTGGAAAGATTCAGTCCTTACATAATAGAAAATGGAGGAGATCTTCCTGTTTCGTTGAACGACAGCCAAAAAAAATCTTTAGATGAAGTTTTGCTTAAAGCTGCAAATTCAATAGGGATTAAGCGAGGCTCGATCAAGGGAGATATCGTTTGGACGCGTAATGGACCAAAAGTGATAGAGGTGGCCGCGCGTTTAAGTGGCGGTTGGTTTTGCACTGATGAAATCCCACTTTCAACCGGGGTCAATGTTGTAAAAACGGTTATTGATATGGCTTTGGGGATAAAGCCTAATTTTACGGAACTTATACCAAAATATCATAGAGGAGTGGCATTAAGGTATATTTTCGCAAATAAAGGTAAAATAACTGGAATTTCCGGAGTCAATGTTGTCAAGGGTAACCCAAATGTCGTAAAGGTTGGGATAAATATTAAGCCAGGTAGCATTATAGATGAAATAAGCGACCATACGAAGAGGTTAGGTTATGTTATAACACGAGCTGACACAAGAGAAAAAGCTATAAAAGCTGCCCAAAAAGCTATATCCTCAATAAAAATACACATTTCTAAATGAACAAGCTAAATTTATACATTGTATTTCATTTAAATATCAATTATTCATCTATTGCCAAGAAGCAGAGACCTCTTGTTATGGAAAAATGTTACTGGCCAATATTAGATTTTGTTGATTTATTCAACATTCCGTTGGGTATAGAATTGTCAGGATATACATTAGAGCAAATTAACAAACTTTCTCCTGATTGGACTAAAAAAATTCGCTCATTATTGAAGCAGAATAAAATTGAGATAATCGGATCCGGTTATTCTCAAGTAATAGGACCACTAGTTCCGGCTGAAGTTAATCAATATAATCAAAAAATTGGTATAGAAACTTATCAAAAAATCTTAGGGGTAAGGCCAATAATTGCCTTGGTCAACGAACAAGCCTATTCCGTTGGCTTACTATCTCATTATAAAAAAGCAGGTTACCAGGCTATTGTGACGGAATGGGATAATCCTTATCGTTTTCATCAAAATTGGAATAAGTTATGGAAGTATTATCCACAGATAGCTTGCGATGATTATGGTAATCGTATTAATCTTATTTGGAATAAAGCAATCGCTTTTCAAAAATTCCAGCGCTACGCCCATGCGGAAATAGAATTTGATGAGTATCTTGAATATTTAAAAAGCCATATAGCAAAAGAAGAAAGAACTCTTGCTTTGTACGGAAATGATGCTGAGATTTTTGATTTCCGACCAGGCCGTTTTCTTACTGAGGCAAAGATATATAAGAATGGTGAATGGAATAGGATTAAAGAACTATTTAAAAGACTAAAGGAAGATAGAAATTTTGACTTTATACTTCCCTCGGACGTTCTTAAATTATTAAAGCATCCTTTAGCTGGAAACAAACTGCATTTAGAGTCGAGCGAGCAGCCGATACCAGTAAAAAAACAGGAGAAATACAATATTACCAGATGGGCAGTTACTGGTAAAAATGATACAGAAATTAACACTAAATGTTATCAAATTTATTATCGCTTGATAAATTGTAAAATAATAGTAAAGAATCAGATGAAACTTAAGCAATTATGGAAAAAATTATGCTATCTATGGAGCAGTGATTTCCGAACCCACATAGAACAGAAGCGGTGGCTAATTTTTCAAAAGGAGCTGGAAACCACGCTGCGTATAGCTAATAAACTGCCAAGCAAAGAAGTAGCAAAGCGTAAAACTAATGTATGTTGCCATAAAAGTAACTATTTTCCCAAGGTAAATGTAAGAAATGTAAATACTAAGATTGAAATTGAAACAAAAAGAGCTGAAATAACGCTTAACCGCGCCAAGGGATTAGCAATAGATTCGCTGATATTTAAAAATATTTCTGCCAAACCACTAATTGGAACAATTCCGCACGGCTATTACGATGACATAAGTTTTGGCGCAGATTTTTTTACAGGGCATACTATTATAGAGGAGAGTGGTAAGAAAAAGATAACTGACTTAGAAGAAGCCCACCCAGTTATAGATAAAAATTGTCATAAAAATAAAGAATATTTAACCATAAAAGCTTTACTACAAACAAGGCTTGGTAAGATACAAAAAGAAATTTTTATCTATCTTTTCAAAGATAGAATTGATATTAGTTATGATTTTGACATTTTTCTTGAAAATCTAGCTTCATTACGTACTGGCATTATTACTTTATTGCCGGAATCTTTTGACAAAAAGACGCTTTATTATAAGACAATGAACGGCGGCTATAATCCTGAAAAGTTTTCGGTTGGTAAAAATTCTATACGCCATACCAATTCTGTCGATAGGCTTATATCAGCGTGCCATTGTTTGGGTTCAACCAGTGGATGGGTTGAAATGGGAGATAAAGATAAACATATCACTGTTCATACCGATAAATCAAAGATGTATAGCGTTCCAATGATAGAATATGAAAATGTATCAAAATCTTATTTCTTTAGGTGTTCCAACTCGGTCTTAGAAAGCGATGAAACATCTGTTGAAAATAAAATAATTAAAGGAAAGATAACACTCTCTATAACAGCATCTAGATGAGTTTAATTTATCATGGACATTAAAAGCAATAATATGTTCGCCATGAGCAATGATGTTTTTTATGCACTATATTCTTGGATAGATAAACATAGTCGAGAGAAACAATTTATTTATGAAGGAATAGATATTCTTCAAGCATATGGAGAGAGGCTATATTATTTTTTATTTACCATTGTTCAGGAAGAAACAGTAAAAAATTCCACTAAAAACACATATTCTACTATAACTTCGGAAATGGAACTAAGCTATAAAAATGATAATTTTTCCGCTCGGGAACTTTTAGATTCTTTTTTAAACACAATACGTAAAACAACAAATTTTTTAAGACCTATTAAAAATAAAAAAATTCTTATATATTCTGATTTAAATCGGGTAGAAGTAATCACAGAGCTGCTAAAGAAAGAAGTTATCTTTTTAAGAGACTCACTGCCAACATCATTATTTTTTCCGTTATTGTCTAAGGGAATTATTATAAAGTTAACTTCAGACTATAGAATATCTCTCAAACAAAAGGAAAATCTCTCACGAGTTGCAGATGAAATGATAAATAAAATGGAAAAATCATCCGAAGTCTTATATCTCAGCAATAATAATTTTTCTTGTTATGTCAAAAAATATCTTTTATTGATATGGCAAAAAGAATTAGCACACGTTTTTCAAAGGATAGAGCAGTTTCATTCTTTATTCAAGACCGTACCAATTGTGGCTTTGTTGGTTGATGAGGATAGGACTGTTGATAAAAATTTATTGGTTCAGGTGTCTAAGCAATATTCTTGTAAATCTTATGTAAATTGTCATGGTGAACCATTCTTAAAAATAGGATATATTCCCCTGGTTGCTGATTATATATTTGTGTGGGGAGAGCACCAAAAAACAATATTGATTCAAGCAGGCTTAGAGGCCAATAAAATTATCGTAAATGGCAGTTCCAAGCACGACCTCTATGTGAATGTTGATACCGCTGTAATTAAAAGAAAGATTTGTAAAGATTTACAATTATCACAATCCAAGACGATATTATTGATTGCTCCTCATCCTATCTTTGATAAAAGAACAGTTTGGAAACGTATATTATGGCCTCAAAATGAGGCGATAATAAGGACAGCCAGCACTTTTAAGGAATTACAAATTGTCGTAAAACTTCATCCTGGTGACGTGTGTGGTCCCGAAATACGTTTTTTGGCAAAAAGTTTAGGTATTAGGGAAGAAAGCATTCTAATAAAATACGATTCTCTTGTATTAGCCAAGGGGGTAGACCTGTTAATTGTTAACAAATCTACTTTTGCTATTGATGGGTTGGCATACCAGAAACCAGTGGTTCTAGCCGATGAAGAAAGTGTAGAAAGGTATAAAAACCTGAATGTATTTTATGATGGAACAACAGAAGAAAAATTAAAAGATTCTATCGAGGGCATTTTATCCGGCAAGTATAAAAACCATCTTGTTAATTGGCAGACAGCTGCTAATTATTTGTTTAATGGTGTGGATGGTAAGGCTTCGGAAAGGATTGTCAAGAGGTTACTTGAAAATGAATAGCCAAGATAGGAAGGCGGTAATAATTAAAGATACAAGCAAATATTCTTTAGCGCAATATGCGGCGCAGGCAATCGGTTTTCTTACCGCATTTTTTATGCGTAAGTTTTTGGGGCCTTATCAGATGGGTATATGGAGTTTGCTTAAAGTAGCGCAAGGATATTTAGGCTATTTGCAGCTTGGGGTTGAATCTGCCGCGGTGTATCGTATCCCGTTTTATAAAGGGAAAAGCGACGTCGCCGCTGAAACTGAAACAAAAGATACTGCTTTTAGCTTCATGTTTTTGATGTCTGTATTTTCATCAATAGCTTTGGCAATCGCCGCATTGTTGGTAAGAAAGCATTATCCATTAGAAGTTATTGTCGGCCTTTTATCTTTAGCGTTGTATGTTATCCTGCAGCGTTTATATTCTTTCTATATCATTACGCTAAGAGCTTACAGAAATTTTTCAGTGCTTACTAAGTCGTTACTTTTTGACGCTATAGTTAACCTTATATTGGTGGTTTTATTAGTTAAGTTTTTTAAAATTTACGGGCTTTATATTACCATAAGCATACTTGCTGTCTTAAATACGTTGTTTGTAGGCCGTCTGTCCGGATATAAATTAAATTTTAAGTTTGTATTCAAGCGGTTTAAGGAGCTGACTGTTTATGGTTTTCCGCTTTTGATTGGAGGCTTTTTGGGGGAGATATTAAGCACCATAGACAGCATTATGATTGCAAAAATGATGGGTGTGGTTTTTGTGGGTTATTACAGCGTTGCTCTTATGACAAAAAATTGTATTTATGGTTTATCTAACAATTTAGGGATTGTAACTATACCTCATATGCAGGAAGTGTATGGCAAAAGCGGGGATATGGAAGAAATAAAGAAATTTGTAACTCATTCTGTAAAAGTAATTTCATATCTTTTGTCGCCCATCTTAGGTATAACTTATTTTATCGCACCTTTTTTTGTAACAATTTTTCTGCCCAAATATATCCCAGGTATAGCTGCCTTGCAAATACTTCTTCTTAATACATTTTTTCTTTCTTGTTCTGCGCAATCAGGGCAATTTCTAGTTACTATCGGGAAACAGTCTCGTTTAATAATTATTAGTGTGGCCGCGATTATACTAAATATATTTTTCAACTTTTATTTTATTAAAATCGGATTAGGAATTTCAGGCGTTGCGTTGGGTACTTCGTTTTCTTCTTTTTTTGTTTTTACAGCCATGCTTATATATGCGATGAAACACTTTGCGAATTTTCGTGACATATTTAAATTCATTGTTAATATTCTGCTCGCCCCATTTTATATGATATCCATAATCTATTTTTGTGACTCTTTAAAAATCACAGGACTTTCCTCGATATCATTGCTTACTTTTCAATTAATTGTTATGGCTTTTGCTTCATTGCCTTTAGTTATCTATATAAATAAAGAAACAGGAGTATTACATTTAATATTCGAAGCGATAGTAAAACGTTTTAAGTAATTATGCCGAAAATTAATATTGCAGTTTTAAATTATATTTTTACCAAAAAAGGATGGGGGGATAACTGGTGTAGCCATCACAACACTATTGTCTTCTTTTTTTATTTTTATTGTTACGCTAGTATGTACTACGCGCCATTTTTCTAAGCAACATGAAATTATACAGTTTATTTTAAAAATTTTGTTTCCTCTAGTCTATGTTATATGTATTGTGATGGGGGTGTACTTATTTTATAAGAATTTTAAATCCCGACATTAGATTATTTGTAAATCTCGCAGTAATGAGCGTAGCCTCGATGCCTTTATTATTTTATATTGACAAAAAAACACATGTTTTGCGGTTAATATTTAAGTATTTAAAAAATAAAATTATATTCATGAAGAGGAGGATGGTGAACAATGGAAAGCGATCATCGTTATAGTAGAGTAGCTAAATATGATGAATATTCTATGGATCTTTCTAAAGTATACTATCGAAAGATAATAAGGGAAGTAACTCAATTCTTAAAGAAAGGAACTATTTTAGATGTTGGATGCTATGATGGTAGTCTTGGGGAAATTTTTTTGAATAAAGGTTACGAGGTTTATGGTATAGAAGCGCATGATGGGGCTTGTACTAAGGCTTGTCAAAAAGGTATAAGGGTGATCAAGAAAAATATTGAAGAAGGAATGCCATGGGAACAAGATTCCTTTGATTGTGTTATAGCCGCAGAAATAATAGAGCATCTATATGATACCGATCGATTCCTCAATGATATAAAAAGAGTGCTTAAGAAAGACGGTATTCTTGTGATGTCAATTCCAAATGTAGCATGTTTTACAAATCGTTTAAAATTATTATTGGGTAGTTACCCAAGATATTGTGAGTATCAGGCTGGTGAGGGTGGAGGGCACATAAGAGTATATACGCTTAAAGCGATAAAAGATCAGCTTGTACAACGCGGGTTTGAGGTGTTGGCGGCGAGCGGAGCTAATTTTCCTCTTCCTATGCATGTAAAAGCTATACCACTTTTTATAAAAAAAATTGCTATTGGTTTAGGAGACTATACTCCGGGGCTCGCTGGGCAGATTATAATAACTGCACGTAACCGTAAGGTATGAGATAGGTTCTTTTTGTAGATAGAAAAACTCATAATAGGTGATATGAAAGTTAATATCGCGATACTTAATTATAACGGTATAAACCTTTTAAAAGAATGTTTGCCGAGCATTATTGCTGCACGCCGGGTGAGTAAACAGGAATGTGCAGTGACAGTTTTAGATAATCAAAGTACTGACGCAAGCGTAAATTTCTTAAAAGACAATTTTTCAGAAATTGGTATATATATTGCCAAAGAGAACAAAGTACTTTGCTCGTTTAATGAATTTGCCAGTAAATCCGATGCAGACATACTAATTTTATTGAATAATGATATTAAAGTTGATGAACATTTTGTTGATCCTCTCGCAGATATTTTTCAAAAACATAGCGATGCGTTCTTAGTGGGGCCAAAATGTTTAATGTTCGATAATAAAACTTACGATGGTTCTAGGTCTTTATGGTGGATAGATAAAGGTATATTTAAAGCAAGTTCGCGTTATAAGGGTTTCGAAAAAGATATAGATATTGAAGGGTACACAATGCAATCAGGTTTTGGCGCTTTTGACAGGAAGAAATTTCTGGAGTTAGGCGGATATGACGATCTTTATCTGCCTGGAATTATGGAAGACGCAGATTTGTGTTATAGGGCATGGAAAGCAGGACACAAGAGTTATTATCAGCCGAAAAGCTTGGTTTTTCATATGGGGCAAGCAAGTTTTAAAAAGGAATTTGGTTCGCGAAAAATTATGGAATTAGCCCACAGAAACACATTTTTGTTTATGTGGAAAAATATAAGAGATGTACGTGTTTGGGCGTCGCATTTTTTTTGGCTACCACTGAGGATTTTTTATTCGGTACTTACCAACAAAAGAGAATTTGTGACGGGTTTTATGAAAGCTTTACCTAAGTTTAAGCAAGCTTTTCAAAAAGGCAATATTTCCACAAAGTACCTATTGAATGACCAGGAATTATTTAAAATTTCAAAAAATATATAATGGCAAAGATATCTACAATAACACTAACATATAATGAAGAAGCTGACATAGAAAGATGTTTACGGTCATTACAGTGGGTTGACGAAACAATTGTGATTGATTGTTTTAGTTCAGACAAAACAGTAATAAAAGCAAAGCCGTTATGTACGCGGATTATCCAGCAAAATATGACAGATTTTTCTGCCTTAAGGAATTTTGGAATTCAAGAAGCCAAAAATACATGGGTTTTGATGGTAGACGCAGACGAGATCGTCCCTCCGGAATTAGCAAAAGAAATTAGAGAAGCCATTAATATCGACGCATTTAATGGTTATTATTTGCGTAGAATCAATTATATGTATGGAAAAGAGTTGTGCTATGATCAGCCTGATTATCATCTACGGCTTTTTAGAAAGGAGGAGGCAAGTTACTTATATAAAGTACACGAAGTAGCCGTAGTTACAGGTAAAGTGTGTCGACTAAAAAATAATTTTTTGCATTATTCTATGAAAAACATAAACGAACATGTGCAGAAAATGAATACTTATACTACTTTAGCCGCCGCACAAAGGCACGGTGCAAACATTAGTTTATTTATAAAACCTTTTTATAGATTCGCTCAGCATTTTTTTTTAAAAAGAGCCTGCCGAGATGGCATGTTAGGGCTCATCTTAAGTTTAAAAGCGTTTTTTTATGAATTTTTAGTTTTATTCAAAATATGGGAAAGAAAAGTTTTATCAAGAACCTGGCCTGAGTTCTATGAAAATGTAAATATTGAACAGGAAATAATCCAACAAGCGAATGTTCATAAAGAATTTATCAAGACTCTTCTCTCTGACAGGCCAAGAAAATTTTTAGAAGTAGGTAGTGGTGCCGCGTCCATTTCGTTTTCTATCTTAAAACAAAATCGCATAAATCTCATAACAGTAGATAACCGATTGGAAATACTGAAAAGTATTGTTAATAATGCCCAGAAATTAGGCCTACATATTGCAGTGGTGTGTGCAGATGCATTCAGGTTGCCTTTTAAGAAAGATAGCGTTAACGTTACTTTTTCTCAAGGATTACTCGAGCATTTTGATGATTCCGATATCTGCAAAATACTAGATGAACAATTAAGAATTAGTGATTCTAGTGTTGTGTTTAGTGTTCCTAATAACCATTATCGGAGAAAAGATTTTGGTAATGAACGACTTTTGTCAAAAATACAATGGGAGTTCCTGCTTAAGAACTACAAGTTATTAGAAAGTAGAAATTATTATTATCTTTCCACGAAAAGAAATTTTTTATTTAAGCTTCCTTTGATGTATATGTGCAAACTAAAAAAAAGATGATAAAAGTTGGTATCGACATACAATCAACCTTAGGCAAAAAAACGGGAATCGGCTATTATACAAAAAATTTGGTGGAACACATAAAAGATTATAAAGACCTTGAACTCTATTTTTATCAAGACCCCGTGAAGCATGATTATAATACATTGCAGAGAATGCTGTGGGAAAATATCCGTGTTTCTAGGTATGCAAGGAATAGCAAAATCGACTTGCTGCACGTTCCTGGGTTTGCTGGGCCATTAGCGAAAGGAAAATATCAAAAAATTACTACCGTTCATGATCTAATCGGAATGATTTACCCTGATAATCTTGGTTACGCCAGCCGTTTTTATTGGCAAAAGTGGCTCCCGTGTTGCATTAAAAATTCGGATTGTATTATCGCTGATTCACAGAATACCAAGGCGGATATTATAAAATTTTTGGATATTGTACCCGATAAAATAAGAGTAATTCCGCTTGCTGTAGATTCTTACTTTAAGTCAATAGAGAAGTCCGATAATTATCGAACATTACTAAAAAAATATGGCATAACCGGAAAATATATTTTGAATGTCGGTACCATCGAGCCACGTAAAAATATACCTATGCTTATAGAGTCTTTTTCTGACTGTCTGAAAGAAACGAACTTGGATGGCATTGTTCTTGTTATTGTCGGCAAGAAAGGGTGGGATTATAAGCGATGCTACCAGAAAGTATTAGATTTAAATCTTAAGGATAGAATTGTGTTTTGTGATTATATTTCCGAAGAACACCTTTCCATATTATATAACTTTGCCGAAGCATTTGTTTACCCATCTTTATATGAAGGGTTTGGTTTACCTGTGTTAGAGGCCATGAGTTGTGCTGTGCCCGTAATATGCTCTGAAACTTCTTCGTTGCCGGAGATAACCGGTAAATCCGCGATACTTATCGACCCGAATAATCGAGATATGCTTAAAAATGCGCTATTGAAACTGTTGACTGATGAAAAACTAAAGAATGAAATGTCATGTAAAGCGCTTGAGGAATCAAAAAAATTTTCTTGGAAGAAAACAGCACTAGAAACCATTAAAATATACCGAGAGGTATATAATGAAGCTTAGCATTTTAATACCGGTATATAATGAACGCGAAACTATCCTTCCCATATTAAAGATTATTAAAGATGTTTGTGTGGACAAGGAAATAATTATCGTTGATGATTGTTCTAGCGACGGAACGAGGGAGTTACTTTTAAAAAACTTTGGAAATGGTCGAGAAAATTTAAAAATAATATATCAAGACGTAAATCAAGGCAAAGGATCAGCGATTAAGGCGGCGCTTGCTCAAGCGAAAGGAGAATACGCTATTATTCAAGACGCCGACATGGAATACGATCCTAACGACTATATACTTCTTATGGAGGCAATTACAAAAAATAATACCGACGTTGTTTACGGCTCAAGATTTAAAAAAACATGGAAGAATACTTCTTGGTGGCATTTTCTAGGCAATATTTTTTTAACAGCTGTTACAAATATATTGTATGGTTCCAGGCTTACAGACATGGAAACTTGCTATAAGTTGATACGTGCAGATATTTTTAGAGATCTTAACATACAGTCAAAACGCTTTGAAATTGAGCCGGAAATTACCGCAAAATTAATTAAAAAAGGTTATAAAATTATTGAGGTTCCGATTTCATATAGGGGTAGAGGATATCATGAAGGGAAAAAGATTGGCTGGAAAGATGGTTTTGCTACTATAGCCACTCTTTTTAAGTACAAATTCAAGCAATGAGATGAGGTATGTTTTTAAAAAAGTTAGATATAAATTTCTTGTATTTATAATAGATTCTTTAGGCTACGTCATTTTTTTCTTCCCTCGTTTCTTCAAAAAAAATACCCCATTATCACCCAAGAAAATACTTGTGGTACGCGTGGATCACATAGGTGATTTTGTGTGCACACTACCTGTTTTTGAGAATCTAAAATTAAACTTTCCTCAGAGCAAAATCAGTGTTTTAATCAACTCTTCCTCAGTATCCTTAGCAAAACTTAGTCCGCATATTGACGAAATAATTTCGGTTAACCCATTTTGGATGCAAAGGGGTAACAAACGCCTTTCTTTTAGGGAGATATTTAAAGTAATACGTGAACTGCGTGAACAAAATTTTGATTTAGGTTTTGATATGCGCGGAGATTTTTTCTCAATTGCGCTTATGTTTTTAGGCAGAGTAAGGTATAGGGTGGGGTATGCGGTTACTGGGGGAGGGTTCTTATTAGGTAAGAATGTTTTATATACTAAGAATATAAATACGGTCGAGCGTAATTTTAATCTATTAAGAAATATCGGCGTTCCGATAAAAAAATCGAGCATCGAACTTAAATTTAGCGATGAAGATAAAAATATAGTTATGTGTATGTTGCAAGACCTATCACTTAAAGAGCAAAAATCCGTTATTTTACATCCTTTTGCCGGTACTAAAGCAAAACAATGGAGTGTAAGTAAATTTCAAGAGTTAATTGATCAGCTGCGAAAAGCAAATTTTAATATTTTTGTTATTGGTACCAAAACCGATACAGAACATTATGATGGAGTATGTGATGTGCGAGGTAGATTTGCCTTATCGCAACTAGCATTTTTTATAAAACATGTAGGGTTTTTTATCGGGCTTGATTCCGGCCCAGCAAATATCGCTGCCGTACTTGATGTACCGACAATAGTAATTTGTTCCGGCACGAATATCCCAGAGCGCTGGATATTTATCGGCAAAAATGTTAAGCTGGTTTATCGTGATACCGATTGTAAGCCTTGTGAGCTTAAGATTTGCCCTAAAAACAAGCATTATTGTATGGAGGATATTGGGGTGGGGGAGGTCATGGGTGAGGTGGATAGGTTGATAGGTGGGTATGTTGATAAGTGATTAAGTTAGTAGGTGGGTGAATAAGGAGAGTGTCATGGGCGGGAGTTGGAAAGATTTGGATGTTTGGCGGGAGAGTCATTCTTTAGTTTTACAATTGTACAAATTGGTGAGTACTTTTCCGGCCACAGAAAGATATGCCTTGGTCGATCAAATAAAACGGGCGGCATATTCTATACCAGCAAATATTGTTGAAGGCCACTCAAGAAACAGTAAGAAGGAATTTCAACGTTATCTTTATATCTCTAGAGGTTCCCTAGAGGAGTTAAGGTATTTCTTGTTGTTGGCGAAAGACTTGCATTATATCGATGATGTAATCCATAAAGAATATGAAGATAAATTATCGCGGGTAAGTAAAATGTTGAATGGTTTGATAAGGTCTTTAACATACTAACATAATAACCTATTAACATAACAACTAAGCCAATGAAAATATTCTTTGATGCTAGAATGATTGCGCATGCCGGAATCGGTAGGTATATTCGGGGAATATTGCCGGAGATTGCCAAAGATAAGTCTATTGAATTGTGCTTATTAGGTAACCGAATCCTTATTGAAAAATTCTTTGATGCACAAAATAGAGTTATTGATTTTAATTATCCTATCTATTCTATCCAAGAACAAATAGGTTTCAAAAAGCTAAAAAGTACCATTGGCGACAATCTTCTTCATGTCCCTCACTACAACATTCCGGTTTTTGCACCGTACAATTTGGTTGTAACCATCCATGATCTAATCCATATTCTCTATCCACAAGGAGCAAGCAGCTATTTTGCGCGTTTCTATATGAATTTTATGATTAGAAAGGTTTTGAGTATGGCAAAAAAAGTGATATGTGTTTCTGGTCACACTAAAGAAGCTATTTGTCATAATTATCATGTAGCCGGCACAAATTTGGAGGTAGTTGGGGAAGGCGTTGATGGTAGTTTTTCAAAGATAACAGACGAGGGCTTTCTGGACGCCATTAAACAGAAATATCACTTACCGGGTAAATTTATTCTGTATGTCGGCAGCATCCGTAAGCACAAGAATATTACAATGCTTTTAGAAGTATTTTCAAAAATCAGAAAAGAAATGCCCGAGGTATCTTTAGTTCTTGTTGGTAAACTTTCTCAATCCTTTGATTTGAAGCTCGATGGCGTGCATTATCTGGGCGAGGTCCCTGACGACAAGGAATTAGCAGCAATATATAATCTTTCTTCTGTATTTTGTAATCTCTCGCTTTTTGAGGGTTTTGGCTTAACTATTCTGGAAGCACAGGCTTGTGGCGTGCCAATAGTTTGTAGCGATATAGCGGTACATCGGGAGACTGGAGGAAACGGTATTCTGGCGGTTCCTCCAAGTAATGTTGACCAGATAGCACAAGCTCTATATAATGTTTTAACTAAACAAACCTTTCAAGACATTCTTATCAAGAATGGGCTTGAGAATGTGCAGCGATTCAGCTGGCAGAAAGCATCCGAAAGGGTGGTAGAGTTATATAGGTTGGTAGGTGGATAGGTTGGCATGTTAGTAGGTTATGGCATTACCAACGTTAAATTTTTACGTATCAACATAACAACTTAACAACATATTAATCTAACAATATAACAACCAAAATGAAAATAGCGATAGTCCATGATTGGTTAACCGGTATGCGCGGCGGAGAAAAATGTTTGGAGGTATTTTGTGAACTTTTTCCGCAGGCTACCATATTTACCCTTTTACACAACAAAGGTTCTGTTTCTAGAATTATTGAAAGTATGAAAATTAAAACTTCTTTTATGCAGCATTTACCAAAAGCAAACATGCATTACAGAAATTACCTTCCTTTGTTTCCAAGGGCGGTTGAGAGTTTTGATTTAAAAGAATTTGATTTCGTTTTGAGCTCAAGTCACTGTGTTGCTAAGGGTGCGCGAAAACCACCGCAGGCAAAACATCTTTGTTACTGTTATACCCCGATGCGTTATGCCTGGTTTTTTTTTGAACAATATTTTGGCTCGTATCCTTCTTGGAAGAAGAAAATTGTGCAAGCTACTACCGAATACCTGAAAAAATGGGATTTGGCGACTCTTAATAGAGTGGATGAATTTATGGCTATATCAGAGACAGTCAAGGAAAGGATACATACGATATATAACCGGGGGGCAGAAGTGATTTATCCACCCGTTGACATTGAAAACTTTCAGGCAGATTCTCGTAGTGCACAAGATTTTTACTTATGTGTATCTTCGTTAGTCCCGTACAAGCGGATAGACGTTATTATTGAAGCGTTTAATCAAATGCCCGATAAAAAACTCATTATTGTCGGCGATGGTCATCTGCGCAAGGATCTCGAACAAAGAAAAATATCCAAGAATATAAACCTCTTGGGATGGCTTCCTCAAAAAGATTTAGTCTCTCTCTACCGCCAAGCATGCTGTTTCGTATATGCGGCTGAGGAAGATTTTGGCATCGCACCAGTAGAGGCTCAAGCCTCTGGCGTGCCTGTCGTAGCTTATGGTAAAGGCGGAGTAACCGAAACAGTTGTTGCGCTAAATGCTACCGCTGCGAAACAACATCCTACGGGATTATTCTTTGATAAACAGACTAGTAGCTCCTTGATTGCGGCGATAGAACTGTTTGAAAAAATGAAACAGGAGTTTAGTTCGGAAACGATAAGACAGCACGCGTTGCAATTCTCACGGCAGCATTTTAAAGAAAGAATACAGGAATATATACACCAAAAAATAGGCAGTTATTGCTATGTTAACTAAGCTTAGAAAGAAAAGAAAAAATATTTATTTTTCCGGTTTGCTAATGTTTAGTGATTTCCTGGCAGTTATTATAGCTTTTATCTTCTCTTATCTTTTCCGTTTTTATTCAAGGCTTTTTTCTGTTCCCTTCGGTGTGCCGCGCTGGCAAGATTATATTGTGCCTGTATTATTCATAGCAGGACTGCTTATTTATTTTATCAACAGCCGAGGCCTTTATAAGCCCGATCCGGCAAAGAAATTTATCGATCAGGCTTTCCCGCTTATTAAATGCACCTGTATTACTATGCTTATTGTGTTCGCCGGAACATTTTTTTACCGCGAGGTGAGCTACTCACGGCTTTTACTTTTTATTATCTGGTTTAGCATAGGAGTACTTCTGGTGTTTTTCCGCTATTTACTGAACATTTTTTATCTTCAGAATATATTGCCGAGGATCCGAAAGAAAATCATTATTGTTTGTAAACCGGAAAGTGTTGAACATATCCAAAAATATAATACTTATTTTACACATTATGGGACTATCGCAGGTTTTGTTTCTATTCGTAAACAGGTGCAGGAAAAAACGGAAATACCATGCCTGGGCCACATAGATGAATTTGAACACATTTTGGATAGTTTGAAGCCGGATGAGGTAATACTCGCCGATTTGGAATTGCCACGGAAGCGTATTACTACTCTCATTGTGGAATCAGAAAAACGGCTGATTAAATTTAAGATTGTTGCTGATTTATTAGATATTATGATACAGCAATTTGAGCTTGAAAATATAGATGGTTTAAATCTGATTAAAATAAAAGAATCGCCGCTTACTCTTGCTTCTAATAGATTTATCAAAAGGCTTATAGATATCTGCGGTTCTTTTTTTGGTATAGTCTTGCTTTCGCCGTTTCTTTTGGCAGTTGCTGTACTGGTAAAATTAGGTTCAAGAGGGCCAGTATTCTTTTCTCAAGAACGAGTAGGCGAAGATGGCCGGATTTTTAAAATTTATAAATTCCGCACCATGCAACAAGACGCAGAGGCACATACCGGGCCTGTATTCGTCAAGAAAGATGATGAGCGCTGTACAAGCTTAGGAAAAACCTTGCGCAAATATAACATAGATGAATTACCCCAGCTTTTTAATGTATTGAGGGGAGAGATGAGCTTAGTTGGTCCCCGGCCAGAGCGGCCATATTTTGTAGAGCAATTTAAAGACGATATTCCGCGCTACATGAGCCGGCACCACATCAAATCCGGTATCACCGGCTGGGCGCAAGTGCATGGCCTGCGGCAGGGTACTGCTATTGACGAACGTGTGAAATACGATCTCTATTACGTCGAAAATTGGTCGGCATGGCTGGATATAAAAATTATATTTTTATCATTTTTTGCATTAAAGAATGCTTACTAGTAAAAAGATTACAGTGATTATTAAATGATTACAATGATGACGAAAAAGATTGCAGTGATTTGAGGTGTGGTTCTCCAGTATTTCGGTAACGGTAACGATGCCTGTATCGGTTACGTTTTATGGTAAAGGCTTATATTATAAAAGACGAATTACGTAACCCTTAGACGAAACGAGCATCGTAACCGTAGCCGGTTTCCATTATTATGAAGCGTTGTGCGGCAGGCAGGGATTATGGTGATTATGAGAAAGATTACGGTGATTAAAGAATCTCTGTAATCTATATTTAATCTTTGTAATCAACCTACATAAAATGATTATTAAAAGATTAGACTACATCAGCGAGTTTTTCCTTTTTGTGCTCATGGTGGGTATTACCGTTAACAACGCTCCCACGGAAGTGGCATCTTATCTTCTTATTTTTATTTTTTTACTGAAACATATTATTCGTCGCGACATCAAACTGCCCAGCTCCCCAATAAATATATTTTTATGCATGTATTCTGTCGTAGTGCTGGTTACGCTCATACACAGTAGTTATTTTGGTGAAAGTATAAAAGGTTTTTCGCGGGTTCCTAAATATATATTTTTATATCTTGCCCTGGTTGAACTTTTTAAAAATGATCTGAAGCGATTAAATCGTTTTTTTTGGATAATAATGGTTGTTTCTGCGGTTACTTTTATAAATGGTGTATTCCAGAGTATTTTTGGTTTTGATTTTTTCAGGCATAACGCCATAGATGGGCCGACATCGTTATGCCGTATCAGCTCATCATTTGTTCATTCTAACGACTTCGGATCTTACATAATTACAGTATTGCCTTTGACATTCTTGATATTTTCTTCGCTTATCAGCAAAAGAAAAAGGTTAGCATTATTACCCGTAAGTCTTTTGGGTTTTTATTGCCTTTTAAGAACATCTTCTCGGGGGGCCTGGCTCGGTTTTCTTATAGCAATAATCATATATTTTTTTATGTATAAGAAAAAAATCGCTATACTTATACCTATTATTTTCATAATTTTGATTATGTTTTTGCCTTACGGATTCGAACGCGTAACAAGTATTTTTAAGACTAACCAAGGGACTGTCTGGGAAAGAACCAAGCTTTGGCAGGGTGCGTGGGGTATGATAAAAGAACATCCTGTTTTAGGCCTTGGCGTAAACACCTTTTCTAAAAATTTTCCTCAATATAAACCCGCAGATTATCCGGACTTAAGATATGCGCATAATTCTTATCTACAGATGTGGGCAGAAATAGGATTGTTAGGGTTAATTATATTTTTAGCTATGCCTTTGACTATTTTGGCTAAAGCTTTCAAGGGTATAAAAAATGAAATTCCATATACTTCCCGCGGCAAGCTCGCCTCGCTTGAGCTTCGGCGAAGCGGGCCGCGGGGTATTCAGTTCATTCCTCCGAAGCCGAATTCCCTGCGACAAACTACAGGGTGTTCGGCGGAGGAGAATAAAATAAAAGCTGGTCCCCAAGGTTTAATCCTTTTGGGAGCTGTGTGTGGTTATGTGGGGTTTTTAGTGCAGAGTGGTATGGATAACAACTTATTTTCTCTTGTCCTTACTACTCTTTTTTGGGTATTCAGTGCTTACATTGTTTCCTGGAATAGTTATCTTGAAAATAAAAACCATGCCTAAAAATTACTCTTTAGCGGCAGTCATACTTACTTGCAATTCGGAAAAGAAACTAGAGCAATGTTTAGCTTCTCTGTCTGGGTGGGTAGACGAAATTATATTGGTTGATGGTCAAAGTCATGACCGCACCATTGCGATTGCTGAACGTTTTGGGGCCAAAATATATTCGCACGCATTTTTAGGGGCTTTTTCGAAAGAAAGGAATTTTGGAATAGAAAAAGCAAATAGCCAATGGGTTTTGCAGTTAGATAGTGACGAAGTGGTAACTCAGGACTTTAAGAACACCTGTGATGAGGCCTTGCCAAGCACTTTATGCGTTTCGTTTAAGTTTCTGCGCAAGAACAACTTTTTGGGGCATTTTTTCCAGTATGGCGGCTGGCATCATTGGTCGCAGCACTTACTTAAAAAAGGTTATGCTCATTATGAGGGCAGAGTCCATGAGCGCATGGTGGTAGACGGTGAGGTGGGGTTGATTGAGGCGGATATATTGCATTTTCCGTTCGACAGCCTTACAGAATTCATCGAGCGGCAAAATCGTTACACGACTTTACAAGCCCAAGATATCCTGGATGGCGAAAAAGACCTCACCATGAAAAAAATTAAATATAATATTATCTGGAAACCGCTGAAACTTTTTAAAAAAATGTACCTGAATAAAAAAGGCTATAAAGAAGGAATGTATGGATTTGTTTTTTCGGTATTATTTGCCTGGGTACATTTTGTAAAATGGGCGAAGGTGTGGGAAGTGTACAGTAAGACAGAAGTCAGAGGTCAGAAGACAGAAGTTAGGGACAGAGGTCAGAGAACAGAAGACAGAGGACAGGGGTCAGAGGACAGAGGTCAGAGAACAGAAGACAGAAAACAGAGGGCGGAAGACAGAGGATAGAGGGCAGAAGGCAGAGATCTGGCATCTGTGTCAAATCTTAGTTTTAAACTATGTTTAAGAAAATATTAATTGTACGCATTGGGAATATTGGGGATGTGTTATTTACTACTCCGCTGATTCGTATTTTAAGAAAGAATCTTCCTCACACGTATATCGACATGCTAACGTCAGCGCAGGCAAGTGTGGTGGTTGAAAAAAATCCTTACTTAAACCGGGTTTTTATCTACAAAAAATTCCATCGACTGGAGCGCTGGATACGTCGCAAAATATTATTGCAAAAACTTATTTCTCAAAATTATGATTTATGTATTGTGCTTGAGTCTAATCCTGAATATACCAACTTTTCTTACCAGGCAGCCAAACGAGCTTTCCGTGCAGGTATTAGCGCAGAATTAAGCAACAAATTTCTTAACCGTTCGGTAGTATTTTCTCGAGATCATCATGCTATAGAAAACTATTTACGTATTATTCCTGAATTATTTAAAATAAAGATTACTGCCGACGATTACCAAATGGATTTTTTTATGGACGAGCCTCCTGAGGCGCTTAAAAATGAACTGGAAGGTTATCGTAAAAACGGTTACGTAGTGCTGCACCCTTCTTGTAGCTGCGGCCTTCCTTATCGAGGTTGGCCTATCGAGAAGTTTGTTGAGGTGGTTCGGTATCTTACAGAGAAGCAGATAGCGGTTTTTATTACCGGCATACCAGCTGATGAAGAAACGCAAAATCTTCTAAAGCAGCTATCGGCTGAACCGAACGTACATGCTTTTATCGGTCGCAGCATTAACGAAGTAGGTTATTTATTAAAGCATTCAAAAGGGTTACTATGTTTAGATACCGGGATCTTGCATTTAGCCAGGGCCTTAGATGTTCCTTTGGTAAGCCTTTTTGGGCCGTCAGCGAAACATCATACCGGCCCCATTGGTAATGGCCGATACAAAGTTATCAGTAAAGATTTCGCCTGCAGTCCCTGTCAGTATTTTCCTGAACATCGTAAAGAAGAAAAGGCTAAGTGTATGGATGGTAACGTGCCAGCTTGTATGATAGAGATTACTCCAGTGGAAGTTTTAGCGGCAATAGATGAAATAATATTGAAAGGCAATGATAAATAAGATTCTTTTTATTCGTTCGGATAGGTTCGGAGAATTTCTTTTGAGTTTACCTGCCATAAAGCTTGCAAAAATAAATTATCCCAAAGCCCGTATTTATCTCTTAGCTCAGCAAGACAATATAGAATTGATTCGCGGAGTTGATTTTATTGATAATTTTGTAACATATAGCGAAGCGCATTATAGTGGTTATCAGGGCGCGTGGCGTTTATCGCGCTTGTTGCGAAAAGAGCAGATAGATTGTGTGGTAGCGCTTAATCCCAAAAAGGAATTCCATTTTGCGTCTTATTTAGCCGCGACGAAATTACGGGTCGGTTATGACCGTAAATGGGGTTGGTGCCTGAACAAAAAAATAGAGGACAAGAAGTACGAAGGCGAAAAGCACGAAATAGAATACAACGTTGATTTAGTAAGTGTATTTTGCGAGCAGAGCTCTATCCTGCCATTTGAATTTCCCGCTGACGGTTCAGCCACGCTCGCTTTTTTGAACGAGATGGTTGTTCCCACAAAAAAGTATATCGTCATACACCCCTTTAGTTCGCATCCGGCAAAAAAAGTTGGTACTGAATTCTGGACTGCTTTGATTGGAAAAATAAAGAATGAATTTACCAGAGATATTATTGTAATCGGCGCAGAGGAAGATCGTTTCGAGGCTGAGCAGTTAGCGCAAGAAGCAGCGGTTACTAATCTCGCAGGAAAATTAAGTTTACGTAACCTGGCAACTCTTCTTAAGCACCACTGCTCTTTTTTTATTGGCTTAGATTCGGGGCCGATGCACTTGGCATCGTTAATGCATGTTCCTGTGGTGGGGTTATTTACCATATCTAACCCAAAACGCTGGGGACCTTTTTGCAGTGATTCGCTGGTTATCCATTGCGTTGCCAACAAATGGTTTATAGAAAAAATCGACAATATCATATCTTTCATTTCAAAACTCTACGAGAATTGATCAGTTGTGTATGGCAGGTAAAAATTTAAACTACTTAAGGGGTGTTTAGTTATAACCTCGACGTTATCCAAAATTTCTATGAAATTTTGGCGTCGACCCCTGTGCTTTAGCCTGCGAAGCGTGCATTTTTTAGGTTAAGGAGGTTTATCTATTATGGCTAGATCTGCGTTGTCGGTGATTGTGTTAGCAAAAAACGAATCCCAAAGGATTAAGGGTTGCCTTGATTCAGTACGGGAGTGGGTAGATGAAATTATTGTGGTGGATGATGAAAGCAGCGATAATACTCCAGAGATAGCTAAGGCCCTTGGTGCAAACGTGTTTATCAGGAAGATGGAAATCGAAGGGCAGCATCGTAATTGGGCTTATGCGCAGGCCAAAAACGAGTGGGTGTTAAGTTTAGACGCCGACGAACGGGTGACCGAAGAGCTCAAAGAAGAGCTAGCGATCTTATTGACCACAAAACCGAAAGAGAATGCTTTTACCATACCGCGGCGTAACTTTATCGGCAATTATTGGATACGTTGGGGAGGCCAATACCCTTCTGCCCAGATAAAGTTATTTCGAAAAGACAAATTTAAATGGGAAGAAGTAGAGGTTCACCCAAGAGCATTTTTGGAAGGTGTTTGTGGCCACCTGCAAAAAGATCTCATTCATTATACCTACCGTGACTGGGCTGATTTCTTAAAGAAACTTAACAACCAGACAACGCTAGAAGCAAAGAAATGGTATAAACTTTCTTTGGAAAACCCCAAGAAGGCCCGCTATAAAATGAATTTTTTTCATGCGAGTTGGCGAACCTTGGATAGGTTTATCCGGACTTTTTTTGCGAAAAAGGGGTATCGCGACGGCTTTATCGGATTTATGATCGCCTATTTTGCATCTCTTTATCAGATAGTAAGCTATGCGAAGTATAGAGAACTTAAACAAAATAACAAATAACAAAATCCAAATGGCAAATGAAGATAGCAGCACATAAAAGAAAGATTATTTTTGTTTTCTTAGCAATTTTGTTTATAAGTTTATTCTTTCGTTATGCTCAGCGTGCGCCTAAAAGAAAATACTGTGATTTCAGGGTTTATTATGCCACGGCCGAGCGTTTCTTGGCTAAAGACGATATTTATTCCCGGCCGGACGAGGCAATAACACCTTTTAAGTACTCACCCATGTTTGCATTGCTGGTTGCGCCGCTTGCTTTTGTGTCTCAGAAGTGCGCAAGCCTTATTTTTTTTACGATAAGTTTTTTTTCTCTTCTTGCCGTTTTTATCTTGTCCAAAAAGTTAATTGTAAAGGAGCCGGTTACATTTAAGCAAAGATTATTGTTATATATTGTGCCGGCAGTTTTTACTTCACGTTTTATTTTTGCTGTTTTAGACTCAGGCCAGGTAACCAATATAATATTTTTCTTGGTAGTTCTTGGCCTTTATTTGTTAGAAAAGAAGAAAGAAGTGTTATCTGCGGCCAGTATCGGACTTTCGACTATGTTCAAATATACTTCAGGCTTGTTTCTTCCATACTTTGTGTTTCGAAAAAAAATAAAGGTAGTACTATTTGTAATTTTCTCCGCCGCACTCTATTGTATATTGCCAGCCCTGCATGTCGGTATCAGCCAGGAGGCAACTTATTTAAAGAAATGGTTACCATTTATCAGCGAAACGTCTTTAGATAAAGGCTCATGGTATGATCCAAAAAACCAGTCGCTATATTCTTTTGTTTTGCGTATCGCAGGGATGGATTCTCCTTTCCGGTTAATAGCCAAGCTGACTCTTTGGCAGGGCTTAGCGGTAGCGTTCTTGATAGGTGCATTTATATATCTTTTAATTCTTATTAAGGCAAAGAAACAAAATAGTAGTAATCGAATAGATTATGCGTTGTTGTTTCTTTGTATGGCTCTTTTTAATCCTAATGCCTGGCTAGCGAATTTCGTGGTTTTCGTCTTCGCTTATATGGTTATTTTGTATCACATAATATTAACTCGGTATAAGGACAGGCTTAGCCTGGCGCTTATGATACTTTCCTTCATGATTGCAAGCTGGTTTAGCGAATCAATGGTTGGAGATAATTTGCAGAAATTCTTCGAAAGTTTATCCACCGTTACTATTGGTGCGCTATTATTGGTTTTTGTCCTGTTACGCTTAAAATTCAGCTCAAAAACAGCAGCATTATTACCTTCAAATCAAACATAATCCTAACATTCTTTTCTGTCGATTTTCTGATATAATAAAAAGATACAATTTATTCTCCTCCGCCGAATATCCTGTGGCAAGCTACAGAGAATTCAGCTTCGGAGAAATGAACTGGATATCCTTCAGAGTTCATAGGGGGAGTATGTGGAGTTTCATATGATGGATAAAAACAAAAAAAGCACAATATTTTTAACAGGCGCCACTGGACTGTTGGGTTCTTATTTATTAAAAATTCTCCTTGAAAATGATAATAAAGTTTATGCGCTCGTAAGAAGCAGAAAGAATAAAAGTGGCTACCAACGAGTTATTGATCTTTTGAAATTTTGGGACGATTCAATATCAGCCACTACATTAAAAAATCTTATAGCCATAGAAGGAGATATTACCTTAGACGATTTTGGATTTGAACAAAAAGATACACTAAAAGTGATTAGTTCAGAGGTTGAAGTAATTTTTCACTGCGCAGCGTTAACAAGTTTTATAGCTCCCCTAGCTATACTTAAAAAAATAAATATAGAAGGAACGAAAAAAGTTTTTGACTTTGCATTAGGCTGCAAGAAAATTAAAAAAATAAATCATATAAGCACAGCTTTTGTGGTAGGAAATAAAAACGATATTAATTTTAACGAAGGGATGTTGAAGCTAGGACAAGGTTTTTATAATGATTATGAGCGAACTAAATACGAAGCAGAAGAGTTAATGGATGGTTATAGGAAAAAAGGAATAAATATATCAGTCTTTCGTCCAAGCCTAATTATAGGAGAATCTAAGGATGGTAAAACTAATAATTTTAACTTTTTCTATGAGCCACATCGTTTCTTCTCGCAAGAACTTTATGCAGATTTCCCCATGAATTTAGAGTGCTCGCTAAACCTTATTAATATAGATACTGCAACTAAAGCAATTTTTTTACTTGGTTGTAGAGATGAGTCAGCAACGTATCATATAGTTTCACCGGATGACACAAATAATTATTTTTTTGCAAAGTTGTCATCAGAATATTTTGGATTCAAAATGCCAAAATTTACGCCTTTAGAAAAATTTGACTTTACGAAATGGACATTTACACAAAAAGTGTTAGCCACCCCTTTCATTCCTTATTGCAACTATAAAAATAAGTTTATTTCTTCCTATGCCTCAAACATTCTAAAAGAATACAAATTTGAATATCCAAAAATAGATAGTAAAAATCTGATTAGGACATTTGAGTATTGTGATAGAGTAGGATTCATTAAAAAGAAAACATACAAAATATGAATGTCTTTCTAGTAATTAGTTGTTTAGTCGCGGTTAATAACGTAATAATGGCATTCTTTTTGATATTAAAGGGGAGCCACAAATCTATAAATAAGATTTTCAGTGCAATGTCTATCGCAATAGCCATATGGGGTTTTGCTGGGGTAATGATTTCTCTCACACCAAAATCTCAATATAATTCGGCATTATTCTGGTGGCAATTTGCATATACAGGGATAATTTTCATCCCTGTATTTTATGTGCACTTCATCTTTACATTTCTAAATTTAAGGAGAAGATTTTTCATTATTTCTATGTATTTGATAGGGCTAATTTTATTATTTTTTAATTGGTATGATCATTCAAGGCTATTTTTAGGAGATTTTACATTTACGTTCAATCAATTCTATTGGCACGATTGGACAAAGTCACGAAGCGCTATATATTTAACTTTTTATATCAGTTTTTATTGGTTATTACTTACATATGGATTTGTATATCTTTTATTTAGCTTTATTAAGACACGAATTGTTGTACGTAACCAATTCAAATATATCATAATAGGTTCAATCGTTGGTTTGATCGGAGGGCAGTCTAACTTTTTTCCAGATTTTGATTTAAAAATATACCCTTATCTTAATTTCTTGACCGCCTTTTACGTTCCTATTCTTGCCTATGGTATACTGCGGTATCGTGTGATGGATATTCGTGTTGCTCTTTCTCGCGCGGGGATATTTATTTTTATTTATGCTTTCATCCTGGGATCACCGCTATGGTTTGGAGCAAAAACAGGCCTTTGGGTTTGGGCAGTATTAATGATGGGCGTTTTATCCACTATAGGCCCATTTATATACAGCTATTTACGCCAGCAAATAGAAAATGCTCTTTTCAAAGAACAGCAGCGTTATCAAAAGGCGATACGCGAGCTGGCTAAGCGAATGACCCAGATAAGAGAATTAGATAAGCTCTTTGTGGAAATCGTAGCGGAAGTTTATGCTGTTGTTCAACCGCAATTTATCGCTCTTTATACTTTTTCTAGCGCAGAAAAGGTATATACGTTGAGCCGTCATCATCTGCCGATTGATTATGCTTTTGACAAACAAATTTTGCTTAACTCTCAGCTTATTGCAGTATTTTCTAAACACAAGCGTCCGATGTTGGCGGAGAGCGCCAGTACCGCGAATTTTCCTCTGGAAACATTACTTGTGCCTTATTTTAGTGAGGGTCGTCTTTTTGGTTTTTTAGTGTTGGGCCAGAAGTCAACCAAATTGATGTATACAGATTCTGATTTTGTTACTTTTGATATACTTTCTTCGCAGGTTTCTTTAGCTATTGAAAACTGCCTTTTTTGGCAGGAAGAGAAAACCCGGCTCGCTAAAGAAGAGCAAATCAGGCGCCAGCGGGCGATGGATCATTTTAGCGCTTCATTGGCTCACGAAATAGATAATCCCATTTTTGCGGTAACCGGAATAGCAGAAGTGGTGAAGGTGGTTATAATGGAGGATTTAAAAAGTTATATTCCGCAAGATAAATTAGATTATCTTTCCGATAGGCTCAGCCGCATCAACCATGACCTTTTAAGAATCTCTAAAATGATAAAGGCAATCAGGGAATTTTCTTCACAAACTAAAGGTGAGCAGGTGATTTTGGATTTGGACGAGGTCTTAAGCGGTTTTTTTAGTATTGTTGAGCCGCAGTTTAAGTATGAGGGTATTGTTTTCGAGAAAGAAGTAGAAACAGGCATAAAGATAAAGGGAAATAAAATCCACCTGGAAGAAGTTTTGGTAAATTTTTCCACCAACTCTATCCACGCGGTAAAATATAACAATAAAAAAGAAAAAAGAATATCACTCACCGTACGTAAAAACAGCCCCGCGACATTTTTGGTAGAATTTAAAGATAATGGATATGGGATAAAACAGGAATTATTAGAAGATATTTTTCTTGATTTTGTTACCACTAAGGCTTCGAGTGAAGGTAGTGGTATCGGGCTTGGGAGAGTGAGAAAGATAATTGAAGATCACGGCGGTAAAGTTTGGGCGTCTTCGCAAGGAGAAAACACCGGTTCCGCTTTTTTTATCGAAATGCCGGCGCAGTTATAAACAATAAGTTCTAAATAATTGTACTATTCATGAGTCAAGTTTACACTTTATGTATTACTAATTTCGTTTATCGTCTATCGGGTGCTCGCCTCGCTAAAGCTTCAGCGAAGCGGGCGCGACTCGTTTCGGTTGCGTTAATCGTCAACCGGCTTTGTTTCTTATGATATTTCTGACTCAACCGTTATACGATAGACGATACGAGCTGCGCCTGCCTCGCCGGCAAGGCGGGCAACCGTTTAACGCATAACGAGACAGAAAGCTGTAAACACATCTATCGAATTATACACACAACTTAAAACTTATAACTTACAATTAGCATTCTTGCGAGGAGGTAACTATGGAGAAAAGAAGGATTCTTGTGGTTGATGACGAAGAAGATATTTGTATTTTTCTCAAAGACATATTAGCCCGCGTCGGATTTGAGGTTTATACTGCGTTAAGCGGGCAACAGGCTATGGAGATTTTTAAGAAGTATAAGCCGCATGCGTGCATTATTGACGTGCATATGCCATTTTCCGAATATGACGGTATAGAAGTCTTGAGGCGCATTAAAGAGCTCGATAAAAAAACCAACTGTGTTATGATAACGCGTATTGATGATGATGAAAAAATAACCGAAGCAGCGTCTTTGGGGGCGCAAGAGTATTTAATAAAACCTGTGCGCTTGGAAAAGCTAAAAGAATTGGCAGAATCTTTGAAGGCTGACACCCCTTCGAAAAAATAATATGAATAATCTTTTCAATACAGATAAAATTTATTCTGTTTCGGAGCTGAATAATACCGTCAAACAGCTGATTAGGCAAGAGTTTCCCAGTCACGTCTGGGTATGCGGAGAAATCCAGGATTTGAGAGATCGTGGTATTATCAATTTAAACCTGGTTCAGAAACATGCTGCGTTTGATGAAATCGTTGCCCAGGTAAAAGCGGTCATTTTTGAGAACGTAAAACCGCAGATTATCAGGCGGATTAAAGAAACCGAGGGCAGTTTTGAGTTAAAGAAAGATATTGAAGTAAAATTACTCTGTAAAGTTGATTTATATGTCAAGACCGGCCAATTCAGTTTAACGGTTGTCGACATTGACCCTGTCTATACGATTGGGAAAATTGCCCAAGGCCGGCAAAAAATTATCGAGGAGTTACGCACGAAGGGCCTCTTAGAAAGGAATAAGCAACTGCGTATGCCCAGCCTACCTTTACGCATAGGCCTGATTACTTCGAGCGACTCAGCCGCTTATCACGATTTTATCGATGAGTTGAAAAAAAGTAGCTACGGTTTTAAGGTTTTTTTATACGATAGCTACATGCAAGGAGCGCAAAGCGAACAGAGCGTTCTTGCCGGTTTAAGTATTTTTAATAGTTTAACCGAAGAAGAGCTGGATATTATTTTGATTGCTCGCGGCGGAGGCTCTACCGCGGATTTAAGCTGGTTTGATAATAAAAAGATCGCTGAGGCAGTTGCTCTTTCGCGCTTTCCGGTTCTTTCCGCTCTTGGCCATCAAATAAACACTACTATTACCGATATGGTCGCGCATACGTCGGTCAAAACTCCCACTAAAGGTGCACAAGTATTAGTGGAAGCAGTACAAATATTCTTGCAACAGGTCACGGACCTTGAAAAAGAAATTTGTTTTCAAGCCGAGAATTTTGTTGAACGCAAGAAAAAAGCTCTAGAAAACGCAGTGCTGAAAATTGATTCCGGCCTTTTGCGGTATTTTCGCCTGCATAGAGACCAGCTGCGCGACGGCCAACTACAAGTGAATAACTTTGCGCAACGTTTTTTGACAGCTCAGAAGCAGCAACTTTGTGCTAATTTTGATATGTTAAAACTACGCGCGGATACGTTATTTAAAAACTGTCGCGACGAGATACAGTTTAGGCAAGATAAAGTCCGTTTGCTTGACCCCAGGCATATTCTCAAGCGAGGCTATTCTGTAACCCTTCAAAATGGTAAGGCATTGAAATCCGTTGACAATGTTACAGAAAATGATATTATTAAAACTCTTCTTTTTGATGGGATGCTGGAGTCCAGGGTGACAGAAAAGGCAAGAGAACATGAGCAAGAAAACGATAAAATATAGCGAAGCCGTCAGCGAATTAAACACTATTTTAGACGGTTTGGAGGCTGAGCAGGTAGATGTTGATGAGGTTTCGGTTAAGGTGAAACGGGCCATCGAACTGATCAAGTTTTGCCGGGAAAAAATCGAGCATACCGAACTAGAAGTGCGTAAGATCGTAAAGGAATTCGAAAAAGATCCCAGTAAGGATCAAGAGCATACGTAAACACGGTTAAGGAGGAAGTATCATGTTTTCCCTGAATATGCGAATGTCTATCTTGGTAATTATTCTCTTTAGCATTCTTTATGCAGTCGGCTCATTAATCATGTACTATGGTTTTGGGGTAAGCGGTTTTGCTCCCCAGATAGTGCTGGCCTTGGCAATTGCACTTATTCAATATCTCGTTGGCCCAAAAATCGTAGAAATGGTTATGCAGGTAAAATATATCAACAAGGCTGATGCCCCGTGGCTGTTTGAAATGGTCGAAGAGCTCGCGCGTAAAGCTAACCTTCCTACCCCGAAAATAGGCATATCGTATATAAATGTCCCCAACGCTTTTGCCTTCGGCCGCGGCGTAAAAGACGGCCGAGTTTGTGTTACCAAGGGGATTATGGATTTGTTGAACCATGAAGAATTGAGAGCGGTGCTGGGCCATGAGTTGTCCCATATTAAGAACCGCGATGTTTTGTTTATTACTTTTCTCTCGGTTATCCCGTTGATTCTTTATCGGTTATTTTTCCAGCTGACCTTTTTTGGCGGTTATTCGCGCAGGCGCGAGAATGGAGGGTATGCCGCATTATTAGGGATAGCGGCTTTCCTTTTTTATTTTATCACTAATTTGCTGGTTCTCTATGCTTCGCGCATTCGGGAATACTTTGCCGACAAGGGTTCGATAATGCTGGGCAATTCCCCCGCGGTTATGGCCACTGCCCTTTATAAGCTGGTATATGGGGCGGCTAAAACTCCGAAAGAGGAATTGAAACAGGTGGAAGGAGTAAAAGCATTTTTCTTGAATGATTTATCCAAGGCTAGACAGGAAATAAACGAATTAGCCGAGCTAGACTTAGATAGAAGCGGTACCATAGATCCCTATGAGCTGAGAAGCCTTAGGGAGAAGCCGATACATTTAGGTTTTGCGGATAGGGCGATGGAATTGCTGAGCACGCACCCGAATATGCTAAAAAGGATCAAGCATCTTTCGCAGTATACTCGGACCGGTGCCTAAATATAGCCTTTTGATACAATTCATAACATATTGTCCTGCAATAAGTTAACCTTGAAGTGTCGCCAAACAACAATTTTATTTTTATTATCTATTAAATTGGGGTTGACAGAAAGGGGACAAAAAGGTATTATATAATACCATGTTAGCAAAAGATAAAAAGAAAAATTTAATTGAGAAATTCAAGGAGCACACGCAGGACACTGGTTCTTCTTCCGTGCAGATCGCATTGCTTACTCAGAGAATCAGCGATTTGACCGAGCACCTTAAAAAACACAAAAAAGACTTCCATTCACGCCGGGGTCTTTTGATGCTGGTAGGAAGACGTCGGCGTCTAATCACTTATCTCAAGAAAAAAGATCCACAGGCCTATAATGAAGTCGTAAAGGATCTTAACCTCAAATAAAATGAGCTTTTCTCTTACCCTTTCTAATTTAGGAAAAGACCCTCTTACCTTTTCTACGGGAGAGTGGGCTAAGCAAGCCAACGGCAGCGTAAATGCTTCTTATGGCGATACCGTTGTTCTTGCCACTGTCTGCATGGCTCAAGAGCCTAAAGAAGCGAGAAATTTCCTACCTTTAACTGTCGAATACCAGGAAAAAACCTATGCGATGGGCAAAATTCCCGGAGGCTTTCTCAAGCGGGAAGGCCGGCCCAAAGACGAAGAAATATTGAATGCCCGCCTTATCGACCGTCCCCTAAGGCCACTTTTTCCTAAGGGATTAGTCAATGAAATCCAGATCGTAGCTATGGTGTTATCGAGCGACGGCAAGAACGACCCTGACATATTAGCTATTAACGCCGCAAGCGCCGCTCTTTTTATTTCCGATATTCCTTTCTATAATCCTATCGCTGCGGTAAGAGTGTGCAAACTTGATAACGGGTTTATTATTAACCCTACCTATGAAGAAAGAGAAAAATCGTTAATAGATTTAGTAGTAGTAGGGACGCAAGACAGCGTTGTTATGTTGGAAGGCGGCCTGAAAGAAGTGAGCGAACAGGAGGTATTCGAGGCGATACAATTCGCGCATCCGTTTATTAAAGAAATAGTCATATCTCAACAGACGCTTCGTAAGTCTGTTGGCAAGAAAAAGAAAGAAGTTCCTCTTTCCGAAATAGATAAAGAACTTTACAACGCAGTTAAGGATAGGGTTTACGCTGAATTAGCAAAAATGTACGTGTTGGTGGGAAAAGAAGAAAAAGAGGAAGCGCTTGCCAAACTTCTTGCTTCTCTTTACGAGGAGCGCTCCAAAGACAATCCTGATGTAGATAAAAATGAATTGGAACAAGTCTTTTTTGTCCTTGAAGAAGAATTTGTGCGTAAGCAGATCTTGGAAGAGTCAAGACGGCCGGATGGCCGCTCTTTAAAAGAAATCCGGGCTATCGACTGTAAGGTAGGCGTGTTGCCGCGTACTCACGGTTCAGCATTGTTTACCCGTGGCCAGACGCAAGCTTTAGCGACTATCACTTTGGGCACAACCGCTGACGAGCAGTTTATCGAGGCGCTCGAGGGAGAAAGAACCAAGCGTTTTATGCTGCACTATACGTTCCCTCCTTTTAGTACCGGCGAAATAAAACCCATGCGTGGCCCAGGACGCAGAGAAATAGGCCATGGCGCTTTGGCAGAAAAAGCTCTTATCAATATAATTCCTTCCAAAGAACAGTTTCCGTATACGATTCGAGTAGTATCTGAAATTTTAGAATCAAATGGTTCATCGAGTATGGCGACGGTGTGTTCTTCGTCTTTATCTTTGATGGATGCAGGAGTCCCCATTAAAGGCCCGGTAGCCGGAATAGCGCTTGGGCTTGTCACAGAAGGGGAAACATATAAAATTTTGACCGACATCGCCGGTGTAGAAGACCATTATGGCGATATGGATTTTAAGGTTGCGGGTACTAAAGAAGGTATTACCGCGATACAACTTGATATTAAAATAGGCGGTTTAGACTATCGGATCATAGAGGAAGCGCTTGCTCAGGCGAAAGAAGCGCGCATGATTATTTTAGAGAAAATGCAGCAGGCTTTATCGCTCCCGCGAGAAGTCGTTTCGTTTTACGCGCCAAAAATAAAGACGTTTGACATTGATCCCGACAAGATCGGAAGCATTATCGGTCCAGGCGGTAAATTTATTCGTAGATTAACCCGAGAAAACAACGTTACTATAGATATCGACGATGACGCAGGAACCGTCTCGGTGGCAGCCGAAAATCAGGAAAACCTTGAAAAAGTCATCAAACAGATTCTTAGTATGACCAAAGATATCGAAGTGGGGGAGATTTTTGAAGGAAGAGTTACCCGTATAGCCAATTTCGGAGCTTTTTGCGAGATCGTTCCCGGCAAAAGCGGTTTAGTCCATATTTCGGAATTATCGGACAACTTTGTTAAGGAAGTTACCGACGTTGTTAAAGAGGGCGATATCGTCAAGGTTAAAATTGTTGGCATTGATGCCCAAGGAAGAATTAACCTGAGTATCAAACAGGCGCAATGAAGTCGTCTGCGGCTTCCTTAAAAAGCAGCGATTATATTATTTCCTCAGTTTGTATCGGCTTATCCGCGATAATCTTTTTAAGCCTCTTTACTTACAATTCAAAAGACATTTCTTTTTTAACTCAGCCTCCGGCGCAATACAATCATAATTTAATTGGTGTTGTCGGAGCTTACGTGAGTTTTCTCTTACGTTTTCTGTTTGGCCGTGCCTCCTATTTTTTACCGTTTTGTTTATTTTTTATCGGGCTTGATAGAATAAGGTTGCTGCGGTTTCACGGTTTAGGGAAAAACGCCATCGTGAAAATCTTTTCCTGCCTTTTCTTCGTTGTTTTTCTCTGTGCTCTCCTGGGAATACTTTTCGAGAAAAAGAATGTGGGATGGGAATACGCCGACGGCGCGATCGGTTTCTATCTAGCGGCTTTTTTTAAAAAATATTTAGGGATTCCCGGCGCTATTATCACCATCGCGATTTTTTTAATGGTGAATGGTTTGCTTCTTTTTGGTTTTTTCTTCGCAGATGTTTTTCACGCCGCACGATTTGGGGCGGTAGCCATTTTTATGTGGCTGCGCGAACGAAGAGAAAAAGCGTCTTTATCTGCACAAGAGCAAGAACAGACAAAGAAAGCGCCTCTTCTGGAGAAGCTCAAGAAGCTTAAGCCTGCGGAGCTTAGGAAAGAAGAGCTTATCAATCATCCCAAGCCGGCCATAAAACCCGAAATAAAGTTCTATAATCCGAAGGCCAACGCTGTCCAACAATCTAAGGCCGTATCGCCGACAGATAAAGATAAAGAAGAAATAAAAAAACAAGTAGAGGCGCTCGACGGTTCAGGCGGTAAGAAATTTGACCCGCAAAACTATAAATTGCCTTCCATCCAGCTCCTTAAGGTGCCGCCGCTACTCGACTACCGTGAAGTAAAAGAAGACATCGAAGCAAGTATAAAAAATCTTGAAGATACACTGACTGATTTTGATGTTGAGGCGAAAGTAGTCAGCGTGCAGAAAGGGCCGGTAGTGACAATGTATGAACTTCAACCGGCAGCAGGAGTTAAAATTCAGAAAATATCCGCTTTGGCCGATGATATAGCCATGGCAATGAAGTCTTCCTCCGTACGTATAGTTGCGCCTATCCCGGGAAGAGGTACGGTAGGAGTAGAAGTTCCCAACGAAAAAAAACACCTTGTATACTTAAGAGAAGTATTAGAGGATAAAGTATTTACCGAAGCCACATCTAAACTAACTCTGGCAATAGGCAAAGATGTCTCTGGCAACCCTATCGTTGCCGATCTAAAGGACATGCCGCATCTTCTCATAGCCGGGACTACCGGTTCCGGGAAAACCGTTTGTGTTAATACCATTATTAGTTCAATAATGTTTAAGGCAAAGCCGGACGAAGTAAAGTTTATTCTTATTGACCCTAAAATGGTAGAACTTGCTCCTTTCGCCGGTATCCCGTATCTTTTACATCCGATTATTTATGAAGCAAAGAAAGCATTCATTGCTCTTAACTGGGCGGTAGAAGAGATGGAGCGCAGGTATAAGTTGTTAGCGCAGGAAAGTACGCGTAATATCGACGCCTATAATAAACTCGGCAAAAAAATGCCGTTCATCATTATCGTTGTCGATGAATTAGCCGATCTTATGGTGGTAGCCCGAGAAAGCATAGAAGTTGCGATCCAACGCCTTGCGCAGTTATCGCGGGCTGTGGGAATACATCTTATTCTTGCGACTCAGCGGCCATCGGTTGACGTTATTACCGGAGTTATCAAGGCTAATTTTCCTGCGCGCATATCGTTTAAGGTTTCTGCCAAAGTAGATTCACGCACAGTTTTAGATGCTATGGGTGCGGATAAATTAATTGGTAAAGGGGATTTATTATTTTTAAAGCCAGGAGCGCCAAAGCTTATCCGCGCGCAGGGTTCGTATATTGAAGATGAAGATATTGATAGCCTGACAAAATTTATACGTAATCAGGGCGGCCCCATATATGAAACTGGTATCGTGGAAGGGGAAAAAAGGGCGGCGATGAACGTGCAGAGTGACGAATTACTTGACGATGCGGTAAAAACAATATTGCAGGCGCGCCAGGCGTCGGCATCAATTTTACAGCGGCGTTTGCGCGTTGGTTATACCCGCGCTGCAAGGTTGCTCGATCTTATGGAACAACAGGGGATAGTCGGCCCGTTCTGCGGTAGTAAAGCGAGAGAAATCCTGGTTGATCCCGAAGAATTTTTCAAGGAGAAAGAAAAAGTATGACACTCGAAGAACTGTGCGCACGGTTAGCCGCAAAGCGCCAAGAGCTTGGCTTAAGCATTGAGGAGGTAGTTGAGAAGACAAAGTTATACCCTTCAGTGATACGTGATATCGAGGCCGGCAGTATCGATAATATAAACTCCGCGTACCGCAAAGGTTTTATCAAGATCTATGCTTCATTTTTAAATATCAATGTTGAAGATTCCCTTGAACATATTTCTGTGTTTGACACGAAGATCAATAAAACATTTCAGTCTCCCAAGGTAAAACAGCCTTCTTTAGAAAAAAAGATAAAGTTATCCATCAAGATCCCGCCCCACATAAAACGGTTGATAGTGATTATTCTTGTTGCTCTGTGCATAGTGTGGTTGGGCTTAAATTTTATTCGTCTTGTCGGCAAAAAAATAAAAGAATTACCCAAACCTAAACATTCAGCGGTAAAACGAGAAACAGTACGCCCAAAAATTTCCCCGCCTTCCCAATTGAACCCACGAGAACTAAGTGTTTCGTTAACTGCCAAGCGGGAGTGTATGATTACCGTAAAGGTTGACGGTAAGTCTCTTTTTCACGGCCCTTTTAAAAAAGGAGACAGGGAAACCTGGACAGGATATAAAGAAATAAACTTAAAGATCAGCGACGGTTCGTCCGTGTACATAGAAGTAAACGGTAAACCTCTTCCTTCTCTGACCACCACCCATAAAGCCATCAAGAGCCTCAAAGTGACCCCTTCCGGTGTTTCCGTCGATAAATGAAGACGCTCGCAATAGTTTCTTTGGGTTGTTTTCGCAATACCTACGATTCGCAGGTAGTGCTGAAACGTTTTCTCGATCAAGGCTATAGCTTGCTTTCTCAGATATCCCTTGTTGATCCGGCTGCGCGCTGTGACACACTTCTCATTAATACCTGTGGTTTTATCGATAAAGCAAAGCAGGAAACGATACAATGCATTCGTGATGCCGTCGCGCTTAAGAAGAAAGGGAATATTAAAAAACTTATTGTGTTTGGCTGTCTTGTACAGCGTTACCGTAAAGATTTACAGCGTTCTTTTCCTCAGGTGGACCAGTGGCAAGGAGTAGAGCGTTTTGACTTGGCATCGTGCCATGAGAATACTCTATTACCCAGACATATCGGGTTTTTAAAAATTTGCGATGGTTGTATAAACAGATGCAGTTACTGCGCTATCCCGTTGATCAAGGGAGGGCTTATCAGTAAGCCCGCTCAGGAAATCATCAAAGAAGCGCAATACTTAGATAAAAACGGAGTAAAAGAGCTCCATATTATCGGCCAGGATACCACTAGTTGGGGTGCTGATTTAGCAGGCCGTCCGGATCTTGCCCGGCTACTGAAAAGTATTATAAAAGCCACAAAGCATATCAGGTGGATACGCCTTCTTTATACGCATCCCCGGCATTTCACTAATTCCTTGCTTGACGTGATCGCCCAAGAGGAACGTATCTGTAAATATATTGATTTGCCTATTCAGCATATCAATGATAGAATTCTAAAGTTGATGGCGAGAGGAGTGACTAAACAAGAGATAGTTAGTCTGATCGCTAAAATTCGTAAAAATGTGCGCAATTGCAGCTTGCGTACTTCGGTGATTGCCGGTTTTCCTACGGAATCAAAAATAGAATTTAAAGAGTTGCTTTCGTTTATCAAGGAAACAGAATTCGAAAAATTGGGAGCTTTTGTGTATTCCCGAGAAGAGGGGACCCTTGCGTATAATTTTAAGCCGCAGGTACATTCTAAAACCAAAGAGAGCCGTTATCGGGAAATAATGCGTGTACAACAAGAGATATCGGCCAGATTAGGGCGGCGATATATCGGTAAGAGCCTGCCAATACTCGTAGATGGAAAAGAAGATGGTGTGTATATCGCCAGGACCCAGTATGATGCTTATGAGGTTGATGGCGTGGTGTATCTTGGCCGAAAAAATATCAAGGTAGGCGAATTTTATACGGCCTGCATAACGGATGCATACGAATACGATTTAGTAGGGGTGTAACATGAATATTGCCAACCAACTGACATTTTTGCGCATTATTTTGGCTTTTCTATGTATAGGTTTTATTTTGGGTAACACCTTTTCCTCCATTCTCTTTGCTTTCGGTATTTTTATCGTTGCTTCGTTGACCGACTTTTTTGACGGTCTCCTGGCCAGGAAAAAAAATACGATTACGGATTTAGGAAAAATTCTCGATCCTATCGCGGATAAGATTCTTATTATCGGAGTATTCCTGGCATTCTTGCAGCTGGACATTGTAGTGAACGCCTGGATGGTGAGCGTGATCATGCTTCGTGAATTCATTATCACCGGCATGCGCCTGTCCAATTTAAATAAGGGAGAGGTGTTGGAAGCAAAGCGTTGGGGTAAGCACAAGACGGTGTCCCAAATAGCGGCTATCATACTTATTTTTCTCTCATTACTCTTGTCTATGAAATTTCCCCGCAACGAGTTTATTGCTTTCCTGTATACCAAGGTTACCTATGTAATTATGTGGTATGTGGTTGCGGTGACCTTGTTTTCCGGAGTGTATTATTTCTGGGTTAACCGGCGTTCGATAAAGACGTTTTAAAAAGCTTAGAGCAAGTTGTCGCGGGGGTATAGGAATATGGCAAAATTATCCGTTAACGATAAGATTTGTGTAATTATCACCAGCCTTTTTGGCGTTGGTTTTGCGCCGCTTTTCGGCGGCACGCTTGCTTCGGTTGTTGCGGTAGCCGTGTTTCTCCTGGTAAAAAGTCAGTTCTATTTTTCTCTGATTACTGTTTTTTCGATTATTCTTGCTTTTGCGTTATCCGGACACGCCGAAAAAATTTGGGACGAAAAAGATTCCAAGAAAATCGTTATTGATGATTTCTGCGGAATGCTTGTTTCGTTGCTGTTTATCCCGTACGACATGCGGATGGTGGCGTGTGGTTTTGTCGTATTTCGTTTGTTTGATGCTTTCAAGGTTCCGCCTATCGATAGAATCGAAAACCTCAAAGGCGCAGCCGGCGTAGTGGGCGACGATATAGCGGCCGGCCTGTATACCCTCGTTATTCTTCATATAACCAAACTTTTTATTTAATGAGCACATTATTTTTTCTGCGTGTTTCCGCACTTAGAAAAAAATAATAGTGCGAATTATCCCGCCGTAGTCGCTAATAATTCCCTACGGTAATTCTTAGCGTATCTGGCGAAGGCGGGATAACGTCAAATCCACCGACTTATAGTCGGTGGTGGGGCTCAAGGGGGCGAAGTTCCCATACCCTATGTTGTCCACCAACAAAGTTGGTGGCAGGTATTCAAAGATATTTGGGAGAAACCACCGAAGAATTCGGTGGTAATTCATGCGACTCGCTAGATACCCCCAACCTTATCCTTTTTTCATGGCTGCGGAGAATATTCTTTCATATACCGGGCCGGTAGGCTTGAGGGTGCTTTTAAAAAGAACAATTTCCTTAACAGGCATTTTTTCCTGAACGGAAACTTTTTTTAGTTCATTTTTTAAGGCTTCGATATTTTTTGTGCTTTTTAACCGGGCCAAGGTAATGTGCGAAGTGAATCTATTTTCTTTGGCAAATCCCAACTTCTCAAGCGCATCTTCCAGTTTCATTGCTATATGTTTTAATTCTTCTTCTCTGTTTGTTGCCACAAAGAATACGCGGGGGTGTTTTTCGTTGGGGAAGAATCCAAAGTTATTTAAAGTTGCTTCCAGGCAGCTAGACCAGTCGGCAGCCTCTTTAATAACTTTTTGAATCTCCGCTATCTTTTCTTCAGTTACTTCCCCTAGGAACTTGAGGCTGAGATGAAGATTTTTATCTTGAACCCATTTTGCATCCAAGTCGTATTTCGTAAACCCCTTTATCAATAAAGCGAGTTTTTGTTTGATTTCGTCAGGCAGGTCTATGGCGATGAATAAACGCATAATGAGAATTAAATAATTAACGAATTAACTTATTTATAGCACTTATAAATAGTTTACGGTTATCGGCTACGTCACCCGCTTCGTCTGAACGGTTACGTTATTGGTCTTTATATATAAGCCGTTACCGTTAAACGTAACCGATACGAGCATCGTAACCGGTTAACGTACAACGCATATATTTAATTTTTTGTATAATAAATCTATTGCCAGTAGGCTTGCTTTTTTCCTGACCGTATCCCTACTTCCTTTGATAACTATTTTTTTTATTTTAACGGTGCCGGCGTATGCTATCGCGATATATACTGTTCCGGCTTTTACGCCTTTTATAGTTTGCGGACCGGCAAAGCCAACTATTGATACGCCGATATCCGAATCAAAAATGGTACGTATACCCAGAGCAAGTGTTTTTGCTACATTGCCCGAAACTCCTTGTGTTTTTTCCAGCAGAGGATAGGGAATCTTGAAAAATTTCTCCTTCGCTTTCAAAGAATACACGATAATCCCCCCCCTAAATACCTTAGAACTGCCGGGTATTTTCGTTACAAGATACGAAAGATACCCCGCACTGCAAGATTCTGCGGCAGCAAGGGTCAGTCCTTTATTTTTAAGGGTAACTATAAGGTTTTGGGGTGAATGCATAACAGTATTATTCTACCAAAAATTGCCGTTTAATAAACAGTAAATCTCGTGTTATCTTTAATGATAACGATTATTGTTTAATAATAATTATTGACAAAATATAAAAGCATGTTACAGTAACCTAATTATGGAAGACTGTATAAAAATTTTAAAACAAAAGGGCGTTAAGGTAACCAGCCAGCGTACGGAAGTTTTTCGCGTGTTACGCAGCGTGCAGGAGCATTTGAGCGTTGAAGAGGTGTTCGATAAGGTACGTAAGAAATTCCCGGTAATTTCCCTGGCCACGGTATATTCTATTTTAGAAGCGCTCAAAAACAATAGTTTAATTGAGGAATTACGGATTATTCCCGAGAAGGCTTGTTTTAATGTGCGTACCGACCTACACCATCATTTTTACTGTAAAAAATGTAAAAAGATCAGTGACGTAGATATACCTTTTTGTGCTACCTTAGACAAGAAAGAAGTAGCCGGAAATCTTATAGAGGAATGCAAAGGTTATTTTTATGGCATATGTAAAGCGTGCAGAAAAAAATAGTATGTTGAAACCAAAAATTTCCATTATAGGTGCGGGTAATGTGGGTATTCGTTACGCGTATAGTCTCATGATGTCGGGATTTGCCCGTTCCATTGTTATTGTCGACGTTGATGCCAAACGCGCACAAGGGGAGGTTTTGGATTTAGCCAGCGGCCTGCCGTATGTTTCTCCGGTAGAGATATTGGCAGGCGATTATACAGACATAGTGTATTCGGACGTTGTGGTGATCACCGCCGGGAAGAAACAGAAACCCGGTCAAACTCGGTTAGAGTTGGTTAAAGATAATGTAGAAATTTTTAGAAGTATTATTCCTCAGATTATCCGTTACGCTAAAGAAGCGATTTTAGTAATTGCGACGAATCCGGTGGATATTCTTTCTTATGCCACATACAGAATTTCCGGCAAACCCTGGCAGGAAATCATAGGTTCAGGGACGGTTTTAGATACAGCGCGCCTGCGCCTGCTGTTATCAAAACACTGTGATATTGACAGTCGCAATATTCACGCCTATATTTTAGGCGAACACGGTGATAGCGAACTTCCGGTATGGAGCAGTGCCATGCTTGGCGGCACATTCTTGAAAGACTATTGCCCGCTTTGCAATAAGTGTAACCCCCATGACACGCTTAACGCTATTTTCGAAGAGGTAAAAACTTTTGCTTATCGAGTGATAGAGCGCAAGGGAGAAACTTCGTACGGTATAGGGTTGGCCTTGACGAGAATCACCGAGGCAATCGTGAAAGATGAGAATTCGGTATTGCCTGTTTCCTGCCTTGCTCAAGATTATTATAAGATACACGAAGTATATATGGGATTACCAGCCGTGGTGTGCCGCAAGGGAGTAAGAGAAATATTGAAACTACAATTAAACAGCGAAGAGACAAAACAGCTAGAGTTTTCGGCACAAACCTTAAAATCGGTCATAAAGGAAGTGGGGCTATGAAAGAAGTGCGGGCAGTTTTTATCGAGCGTATCGACCGTACCCCGACAGTAGCCAGTTTCCGTTTTCAGCCGAACGAAAAAGTAACGTTTATTCCGGGGCAGTTCTTGCAAGTTATATTCGATGGGCAAAATAAGAACAATAAAGATCTGAATAAGTATTTATCTTTTTCGGCCTCTCCGGATAAAGCCTATATAGAGGTAACAAAACGACTAAGCACAAGCATGTTTTCTCAAAAATTATCCGGCCTAAAAAACGGGGATGAGGTAATGTTAAAATTACCGTTAGGCAATTGTACCTTACGGCCGGAATATAAAAAAGTCGCATTTTTAATCGGCGGTATCGGCATTACCCCGGTTATCTCGATAGTAGAGTATGCGTGTCAGCGACAGTTGGATATTGATATAGCCTTGTTTTATTCAAATAAGAGCTACGAAGAAATCGCTTTTAAAAAAGAACTGGATACCTGGCAAAAACAATATGATCACTTGAAAGTTTTTTATACCTTAACTGCTTGCGAATCGCAATATGACGATTGCCGTTTCGGCTATATTGACAGTCATTTATTGCAAACTGCCCTTGCCGATATATCCAGCCGGGTATTTTTTATCTTTGGTCCGCCAAAGATGGTAGAAGCAATGAATAAGGTTTGTATTGAGGCGGGCTGCGGAAAAGAAAATATAAAAACCGAAAGTTTTCTTGGCTATTAGGCGTTACAAGGTTATAATAAAGCCCTAAAAAAGGAGGGAAGATGCTTAAAGAACAAGTAGAAAAAGTTTTAGACCAGCTTCGGCCGTCATTACAAGCCGACGGTGGAGATGTAGAGTTGGTTGAAGTTACCGATGCAGGCATAGTAAAACTACGTTTGAAGGGAGCGTGTGGTTGTTGTCCAATGAGTACGTATACGCTTAAATTAGGCATTGAGCAGAAGTTGAAAGAAGAGCTTCCTGAAATTAAGAAAGTAGAACAGGTTAAATAAGGGGTAAAATAATGGGAAAGAACTTTAACTTTTCGGTTTTGCTGCGTACTATCTTGTATCAAAGCGAGGTGTAATATGGCATCAGTAAAAGATTTATTGCAAAGTGCAGATTGGAAGAAAGAAAAGCATGTTCCGGTGATTGAGGCTTTGGACAAAGTGCAAAAAGGTACGGCAGTATCAATTACGGTCAGCGTTGGGAAGGAGATAGCGCATCCTAATACCACCGAGCATCATATCAGCTGGGTTGCGGTGTACTTTCTTGCTAAGGCAGAGAAGTTTACCTATCAGATAGGCAGATTTGACTTTGCTGCGCATGGCGCATCAAGTCAGGGGCCGAACACAAGCACGGTCTATACTGAGCCGAAAGTGGTTTTAACCGTAAAAACGGATAAGCCGGGTACCATTATGGCCATTTCGTATTGTAACATTCACGGTCTTTGGGAGAACGCAAAGGAAATAGAGGTTGTCTAAAAAGGAGGTTACCTATGGATAAAAAGTTACAGCAGGCGTATAACGAGCAAATAAAGAATGAACTTGCTTCCGGATATCTTTATCTTTCCATGGCTGCCTATTTTGAAGCTCAAAATTTACCCGGTTTCGCCCACTGGATGAAGGTACAGGCAAAAGAAGAACAGGGCCATGCAATGAAAATGTTTGATTTTCTTAACGACCGGGGTGTGAGGGTGATCTTGAAAGAAATTCCCCAGCCGCAGGTTGATTTCTCTTCAGCCAGAGAAATTTTCGAAGAAACACTCAAGCACGAGAAAAAAGTTACGGAGTTAATCAACAAACTTTATGAATTGTCACAGAAAGTTAACGATCATGCTTCGGCGGTATTTCTGCAGTGGTTTATTAACGAGCAAGTAGAAGAAGAATCGAATCCCACGAAAATAATTATGGATTTAGAGGTTATTGGCGAGCAAGGCCCGGCATTGATTATGCTTGATCGAGAATTAGCCAAACGCGAAGGATAAGATTATTCTTACATCATGGGGGTATATATTCAAAATAGGATATATACCCCCATTATGGTTTTACGATCACAGAGAATAAAAAACAATACAAGAAGATGGAAAACTTAGTCACAAGTCCGCTTGAGACACGTCTAAAGGCTTGGCATGGAGAAGATTGGCACACTTCCAAAGGCAGAATTATCCGCGACATCGTTTATGCTATAGATACTGGCCTGGTGACCACAGTTTCATTTATTGCCGGCATGTCAGCTTCTTTAACAGTGCGTAGCAACCTTCTATTGGCCGGTATGGTTCAAATTGCTGCCGGGACGCTTGCAATATTTTTTGGTTCATACATTTCAACCAAAGCTCAAAAGCATTTTTTTGAGAATCAGATTGAACGGGAAAGAAAGGAGATAGAAGAGGACCCCCGCAAAGAAACGGAAGAAATAAGAGCTATCTTTGCGGATATGGGTTTTAACGAAGCCGAACGTGAAATCGCCGTCCGGCGCATCACTGCCGACAAAAACCTTTGGCTTAAATTCATGGCTCAAGAAGAGATAGGCGTCAGTCCTTCTTTCATTGATAACCCCCTGGAAATAGGATTTATTTCCGCTGTTTCTTTCTTGGTGGGATCCGTTCCGGCGATTACCCCTTTCTTTTTGTTCCGTGTGCCCGCCCAGGCATTACCTGCTTCAATTATTTCAGTATTTACCTTTCTTTTTATTTTAGGTATCGCGAAAACAAAAATTACTAAAGTGAACTGGTTTATCAGTGGTATGGAAACATTACTTATCGGCGCGTTATCCTGCGGTTCGGGATTCTTTTTAGGACATTTTGCTGCCCGCTATTTTCATTGATGCGCGAGAAAAAAATAACACAAGTAATCATGATATGGTTTTTACCCCTGATTGTTTTCGGCGGGCTCTTCTTGCCGCTGGTGGGATGCCTTGTTCTTTTTATGATGATTTTCCCTTACACTTTCTTATTTTTGCTGGATGGTCAAAGAAGCCAAAAACCACTATTGATGATGTTTCAGGAGCAAAAAAAGCTTAATTATTCAACATTTTTTATCTGGGAAACAAGGGTATATTAAAATGGTTGACAGATAAAACATGAAATGATAGAATCCCTACACCTCTAGAAGGGGTATATATGAAGAAAAACTCCTCCAAAACCTCTAAAAAAACGCCTGTAAAAAAAGAAAAAAAATCTTTACTTAAGCGTGTTGTGTCACGCATTTCCCGACGCAGTAAAAAAGCACCTATCCAAGAAGAAATCGTTTCTCCAAAACCCACCTATTCCTTAGAAGCAGAAAAAGAAGCGGTAGAGATTGAAAAAGTTAATTTTACCGCAGTCCAAGAGACTAAACCCGAATCGGCGTATAACTTGCCGCTGCGTTATGGCGATAACCGTATAGTGCTCCTGGCGCGTGACCCGTGGTGGTTGCACACGTATTGGGATGTTGCCGAGCAGAGGATTAACGAAGTTATTTCTTCAATACCGGTTTATGAGCGGGAAAATTTAAAGTGGATAATTCGCGTGTATGACGTAACAGGCATTAAGAACTTTGAAGGTAATAATGCGAACGCTTTTTTTGATATCGATATCCGTTTTGAAGCAAATAACTGGTATGTTAACGTTAACCAGCCGGAACGTGACTGGTGTGTGGAAATAGGCTTAATCAATCCTTTCGGTAAGTTCTTTCCCGTTGCCCGTTCCAACATTATCAAGACGCCTTATTTCGGTATTTCGTCCGTTATCGATGAAGAGTGGGCTTTACCGGATGAAGATTATTATAAAGTGTTGGGAGTTTATGATTTGGGAAAGAGCTCTTTGGAGAGAAAGAAAAAGTTTGAAGAAATCATCAAGCATCAGATCTCATCACCGTTGGCTTCCTGGGGTATGAGCAGCTTGTTCAGCGAGCGGCCTCGCGTTGCGGATAAATTTTTCTTAGAAGTATGGACAGAGCTTATTCTTTACGGCCGGACCGAACCGGACGCTGACGTTACGGTAGAAGGCAAAAAAGTCCATCTAAAATCAGACGGTACGTTTTCGCTGCGTTACGCTCTTCCGGTGGGAGATTATACGTATCAAGTGGTCGGTGTTTCAAAGAACAAGAAACACAAGATTACCAAAACTCCCGCAGTAAAACGGTTCGATAAATAAACCAGAAAACAGAAAACAGGGGACAGATAACAGAAAATCTGTCTTTGCGTTATCCGCTGTATTCTGAATAAACAAAACTTATGGAAAAAGGATATCTATCGTTTGTTTTACACGCACACCTGCCTTTTGTCCGTCACCCCGAATATAAAGAATTCTTAGAAGAACGCTGGCTGTTTGAAGCCATTACCGAAACCTACATCCCGCTGTTAGAGATGTTTGAGGGTTTGGTAAAAGACGGCGTTGAATTTTACATAACCATGAATCTGTCGCCGTCTTTATGTAATATGCTGGCGGACGAACTTCTGTGCAACCGCTATATCGGCCATCTCAATAAGATGGTTGAACTGTGTGAAAAAGAAGTTGAGCGCAACAGATTCAATCCTGATTTTTATAAGGTTGCGCTTATGTATTATCATCGTTTTCATCGCACCAGAGACAAATTTCTTCATGTGTATAACAGGAATTTGATCAAAGAATTTAAAAAATATCAGGACAAAGGGTTTTTAGAGATTATTACCTGCGGAGCGACTCATGGATTTTTACCGCTCTTAGGGATACAAAAAGAAGCAGCAAAAGCACAGATCAGGGTAGGAGCGAATTCTTACCGTAAGTTTTTTGGATGCGATCCTAAAGGCATATGGCTGCCTGAGTGCGCTTATTACGAAGATCTGGATAAATTTTTGAAAGAAGAAGGTATACGTTATTTTCTTGTGGAGTCTCACGGTATTCTTTTTTCCAGGCCTCGGCCTAAATTCGGCGTGTACTCTTCATATTATACAAAAAACCGAGTGGCGGTATTTGGAAGGGACCACGAATCGTCAAAAAGCGTATGGTCTTCTGTTGAAGGTTACCCCGGCGATTATAACTATCGCGAATACTACCGCGATATTGGCTTTGATTTAGATTATGATTATATACGTCCGTACATATCTGACTGCGGCACGAGAATCTTTACCGGAATAAAATACTATCGTATTACCGGCGAAACCCCGCATAAAGAGCCGTATGTTCCAGAGTGGGCTCTTGACAAGGCTGTCTTCCACGCGAGCAATTTTATGTTTAACCGCGAAAAACAAATAGAATATCTCAGCTCTATCTTTGACCGAAAACCGATTATTGTCGCGCCATATGACGCGGAATTGTTCGGCCACTGGTGGTTTGAAGGAGTGCAGTGGTTAGGCCTTCTTATCCGCAAAATTCGTTATGACCAAAAAACCTTTCAGTTGACCACACCTTCACGCTATCTTTCGCAGTATCCGAAAAACCAAGTTATCACTCCTGCGGCGTCGAGCTGGGGCTGGAAAGGCTATTATGAAGTATGGTTGAACGGTTCTAATGACTGGATATATCCCCATCTGCATAGAGCGCAGGAAAAAATGGTGGAAGCGGTGAAACAATACCGCTCGGCAGGGCCGATGAAGGAACGAATCTTAAATCAAATGGCGCGCGAACTGCTTCTGGCGCAGTCCAGCGATTGGGCGTTTATGATGAAGACAGGTGCTTTCTCGGAGTATGCATGCAAAAAAACCGTGACTCATCTGGAACGTTTTTATCTCCTCAAGTCCTATCTGGACAGAAGTTTCGTCAATAACGAAATGATCGAAGATATCGAAAGTAAAGATAATATCTTTCCTGAGATTAACTATTCCGTTTTCCAACCTTAAGTACGTGACCCATGAATAGTTCGCCTACCAAAGTAATATTTTTATGGCACATGCATCAGCCGTGCTATAAGATTCCTGGCACAAACCATTATTCACTTCCCTGGGTACGGCTTCACGCGATAAAAGATTATTATGGCATGGCAAGAATCATCGCCAACTTTACCAAGGTGAAAGTTGCCTTTAATTTCAGCGGTGTTCTTCTGGAACAACTCCTCGATTATGTAAATGGTTCGAGTGATTCTTATCTGGATGTAACCGCCAAACAACCAGCACATCTCAGCCGCGAAGAGAGGGCATTTATTATCGATCGCTTTTTCTCCATAAATTTTGACCGATTTGTTAAACCGCACCGCAGATATTTGCAGTTATATAATAAGAAGTTATCGCTTAAGAGTAAATTCAGCACACAGGATATATTGGATCTGCAAGTGCTCTTTAACCTCTTTTGGTTTCATACCTATACGTTACAGGAAGATAAAAATTTAAAGAAGCTTGTTCTTAAGGAAAAAAACTATAACGAAGCCGATAAAGCATATATTATTCAAAAGCAGTATAAAATCATGCAAGAGGTAATCCCTCTTTATAAACGGCTCGTTCATCATGGCCGGATTGAATTGACGCTTACGCCATATTATCATCCTATCATGCCGTTGCTTTACGACAGCGATGTCGTCAAGGAATTTTCGTATTTGAAAAAGCCTACCTTACGTTTTTCTTCCCCCGATGACTGCCGCTGGCATCTGCGGCAGGCAAAAGAATTGTTCAAAAAAACATTCGATTATGAACCGTGCGGCAGCTGGCCGTCGGAAGGCAGTGTTTCTGAAGACGTTGTTTCTCTCTACGGCCAGGAGGGTTTTAAATGGATCGGGACAGATGAAGCCATTTTGTTTAAGAGCCTTACGACGGGATATGTTTCTTACGACATGATTAAAAATCAGCGGCACATTATCTATCGTCCCTATACGTTTAAAGACGTTAATATATTTTTCCGAGACAGAAATTTTTCCGATATGCTTAGTTTTGTATACCAGGGCTGGGATGATGCAACCTTTGCTTCGAACGATCTCATCGAGCATTTTAAGCGCACTCACAGCTACGCAAAGGATATTTTTAAGGAGCGCGCCATCACTATCATCATGGACGGAGAGAACGCCTGGGAGTATTACAAGAATAATGGTGTTGATTTCTTGGAGAGGCTTTACAGCGCGCTTGAAAAAAGCGATGTATTGACCACCTCAACGCCTTCGGAATTCTTAAAACACAGCAGCAAGCGAACGCTTGAGCGGCTTTCCAGCGGTTCCTGGATTAACGGAGACTTTGGCGTGTGGGTGGGGTCAAAAAAGAACAATATATACTGGAATATTTTACGAAACATCAGGGACATGGTGGAGAAAAGTAAAGTTTCCGATATGGCACTTACTAAAATAAAAAATTATTTTTATCTTATCGAGGGTAGTGACTGGTTCTGGTGGAATACTTTTGAAGATACAGTCGGAGAGTTTAAGAAAATTTTCTGTGCGTATATCGAGGAATTATACCGTCTCCTGGGTAAAACGTTGCCCGCGAGCATTAAGTCGATCAAGAACGCAAAGTAAAATCTCTGGGTGAATATTATGGGAAAAATCTATTTGTTATTCGGTGCCCACAACCATCAGCCGGTAGGTAATTTCCCGCATATTTTCCGGCAGGCATACGAGAATTGCTACTCGCCTTTCTTATCCACCTTGAACGCGTTTCCAAAAATACGTTTTAGCCTTCATAATTCCGGACCGCTTTATGACTGGATTCAGGGTAATGCAAAAGAGTATCTCGGTATGCTGAAGCAAATGGTTAAGCGCGGCCAAGTAGAAATTGTCAGCGGAGGCTACTATGAGCCGATTTTACCGATTATATCGGATGACGATAAATGCGGGCAGATACGCCTCATGAACGGCTTTATTGAAAAGGTATTTGGTACAAAACCGCAGGGCAGCTGGACCGCGGAACGCGTGTGGGAGCCGTACCTGGCAAGGATCCTGAATCGATGTGACATACGCTATACTTTTTTAGACGATACGCATTTTCGCTTTTCCGGCTTAAAGGAAAAAGAGTTTTTTGGATACTATACTACCGAAGACGAAGGCCGTCCGGTTCATATCTTTCCTATCAGCAAAACCTTGCGCTATAAAATTCCTTTCTCAAAAGCTAACGAAGCTATCGATCTTATCAATAGTTTCGGCTGCGAGGAGGACATCCTGATAAGTGTTTTTGACGACGGAGAAAAGTTCGGCCTCTGGCCCAATACCTATGACTGGGTATATAACCAGGGCTGGCTGCGCCAGTTCTTGTCGCTTCTGGAAGGCTCTAAAACGATCCAAACCATTACCCCGCAAGAGGCGATAAAGAAATTTTCTTCTTCAGGCATCGTATATCTTCCTACTGCTTCTTATGAAGAGATGGGAGAGTGGGTGCTTGAACCCAAAAGATTTTTTGCGTATGAAGAGCTGAATAATTTCCTGAAAGCTCAAAATCGGCTTGATGAAGCTAAAGATTTTATCCGTGCAGGCTTCTTTAGGAATTTTTACCGTAAATATAGCCGGCTTAATTATATGCACAAACGTATGCTTGCAACAAGCAAGGCAATCAATGCCCGCGCTTGTCCCCAGAAAGACAAAGAAATATTTACTTCGCTTTATAAAGCCCAGACCAATTGCGGCTATTGGCACGGCGTATTCGGTGGCTTTTATCTTGGCCATATCAGGTCGGCGGTGTACGAGAATCTTATCCATGCGCAAAATCTCTTTGATAAAAAATATAGCAAAGAAGCCGTAACACTCGAAGAAGAGGATATCGATCTAGACGGCAATAAAGAGTATACGGTGCGTAACAATCATATGATATGTTGTTTTTCACCAAAAGGCGGGTCGCTCCTTGAAATGAGCCTGCGTAATTCCGGCTTTAATCTTTTGAATACCATTACGCGCCAGGAAGAATCCTATCATCAGAAGATACGGCAAAATGTCAATCAAACCGCTGAAGTTGCTACCATCCATAATATCGTGCAACAGAAGGATAAGGATTTGGATAAATTTCTCGTCTATGACGCGTACGAACGCCTTGGCCTTATTGATCACCTGTTGGACAAGAAGCTGACGAGCGCGGCATTTAATTCAGGCGAGGGCGTGGTGAGTTTGAGCGGCGAGCAATACTCTATGGCTGCTAAAGGAGACAAGAAAAAGGCGGTTTTGGAGTGCCGTTTTAGCGATAAAAACCTTGATTTTACTAAGCAAATTGAATGCGGACAAGATTGCGGTTTTGATGTCCTTTATACGTTTCGCAAAAAAAATATCTTGAACGATTATAATTTTGGTATAGAATTTAATATATCCTTGCCGTCGCCAAACGATATATACAAGAAAGACAAGGCTAAGGAAATATCGTTGAACGAGCCGCGGCAATGGCAGGAACAGGGCTCTTTGACTATTGTTGATCATTTTAAAAAGATAGCGATAGAATTTTGTGTCGATACCTGTGATATCATGACCATGCCGTTATATTCGGTATCTTCTTCGGAATCCGGATTCGAGAAAGTGTATCAACAGCTTGTCGTACTTTTTATTGCGAAACATAAGAAAGATACCTTCCGGCTGGCTTTACGTATACACGCAAAGAAGTAATGCGTCTGGGTGGGCGCATTTTTACATAAAAAAGGAGGCTACAATGGCATTCCCAACAAGAGGTTTTTCCAAGAGTCCCGCGAGCAAAAACAATACGTGCAAAATTGACGAAGGAAAACTGAATCAGATGATCAAAGAGCGCGCGTATTACATTTGGGAAAGTAAAGGCAAACCCCAAGGCCAGGATAGAGCTATTTGGTTCCAGGCAGAAAAAGAAGTTCTTGCTAAAGTAAAGAAATAAACATAGTTTATAGCGGCTACAGGTTTTATGAGCTGGATTGTGGTGTTAGCGCAAAACGTTGCTTGTATTTTTCTGTAGTCGTTCTGTATCCCGGACCTTTCTAAAAGGAGGTGAGTGATGAAGGCAGTAAAAGGCGAAGAGATTATACTCACCATGGAAAACAAAGTTGGCGCATTAGAGGTAATAGCCAAGTTAGTCACCGATGCCGGCATTAATTTAAGGGGTATAAGCGCGTACGTTATCGATAATAAGGCTATGTTCAGGATTATTGCCTCGGATAATGCTAAAGCGAAAGACATCCTCAAGAAGGCAGGAACGATACAGACAAAAGAAGTAATTATTGTAGATGTACCTGATGAAATAGGCCAGTTGCAAGTCCTCGCTACAAAGCTTAAGGATGCAGGTATAGATCTTACTCATATCTATGGCACTACCTCGAAACCGCACCAGTCAGCGATTATTGTATTTGCTTCAAACAATAATAATAAAGCGTTGGAAGTCATTGCTTCTTAGCTTTTAATGCGCATCCAATTTCCCTCTTCGTTTCTATGGGGGGCAGCCCTTTCTAGTTATCAGACCGAAGGGAATATTTTCAATACCGATTGGTCGCTTTGGGAACAAGAAAAAAAACTGGAACAAGCTGGCCGAGCCTGTGATCATTATCATTTATTTAAAGAGGACTTCAATTTAGCCAGCCAGCTACACCTCAATTGTCTGCGAATCTCGTTGGAGTGGGCGCGTATCTGTCCCGGTCCAGGCGTGTATCAGGAAGAGGAACTCGCGCATTACCGAGAGGTGATCGATACATTAAAGGCCTTGGGTCTTAAACCTATCATTACTCTGCATCATTTTACCAACCCCCTTTGGTTTAGCCAGCGCGGCGGCTGGGAAAATTCAGAAAATGTTGATTTTTTCCTCGCCTATTTGAAAAAAACCGCTGGTTGTTTTAAGAAGGATATAACGTATTGGTTGATCCTTAATGAACCGCTCGTGTATATCTATAACAGTTTTGTCGCCGGGATTTGGCCGCCGGGAATACGTTCTCTTAAAACAGCCAAAAAAGTTCTTAACAATCTCCTTTCTGCGTATATAACGGGCTACCAGGAAATAAAACATATATACAGACAAGAAGGTTTAACTGCGCAGGTTTCTTTTGTAAAGCACATGAGAATATTTTCGCCCTGCCCCAGTTTCAGTTTCGGTCTAAATAATCTTTCAGCTTGCGTCCGGCATTACCTGTTTAATACGCAATTTCTTGATAAGGTAATTCGCGGCCGCTACCTTGATTTTATTGCCATTAACTATTATTGTAAGGAGTATGTCGCGTTTAAGGGTTTAGCCGGAGTAGAGTGCACACACAATTCTCATTCTGAAAAGAAAAATGCGCTTGGCTGGTATACTTACGCTTGTGGGCTATATAAGATACTGGTTGCCATGAAACGTTTCAAGCTTCCCATTATTATTATGGAGAATGGGACTGCCGAAGTTTCCGATATATCATATCGCCAATTCTTACTATCCCACTTAGAAGCTTTAGGGAGGGCGTTACAGGAAGGAGTTGATGTACGGGGGTACCTTTGGTGGTCGCTCATCGATAATTTTGAATGGGATAAAGGTTTCGGCCCCCGTTTTGGCTTGATTTCGGTCGATTATAAAAACTTAGCACGTAACGTCAAGCCATTCGCTCACACGTATGCCGGTATCTGTAAAGAGAATGCAATAGACGTTTTGTAACCATTGTGTAATACCATGGATAATAAAGACGTACAGTTTATCATTACCAACACCCCGCCTTTTAATAAACTAAAACCGGAGGAGCTCGCCCAGTTTATTGCTCTTTCCGAAGTCAAAGCATATAGAAATGGGGATATTATTTATCATAACGGAGATGCCGGAGAATATTTTTATTTTCTGTTGGCCGGCCGGGTAGCTATTCTCAATAGCGATTATAGCCGGGATGCGGAAATAGAAACTTTAAAACGCGGTACCTGCTTTGGTATTATCTCCCTTTTTAACGATGAACCGCATTCGGTAACCGCCAAATCTACCGGCATCTCGTGGGTTCTCTTAGTTAAAAAAGATGCTTTCAAGGAATTCTTGCATGCCCACGCGATGCTTTCTCTTGAATTTTACCGGATTCTTTCGCAGCGTATACGTACAAGAGCCAAACCAAAAAAAATATTTCAATGTAAGCGCATAGCCGTGTTTGGATTCCCTTTGTCGGGCAAGACCACCTATGTGGTTCATCTGGGGCGTGAACTTATTGAGCAAACCAAAAAAAAGGTTATCTGTGTAGAATTTTCCTTAGAAAATAATTTCAGCCTTCCCGAGGTGCTCGGCAAAGAAGCTAAGCCGCTTGAACTGGAGGCATTTAGCGAAGAGCAGATCGAAGAACATATTGTACATGACAGCGTTGATGGCCTTTTGGTAAAGATAGTCAACGGAAGCAATATTCTTTCTTTATTAAATTGCCTTTATGAGCGGTATCACTTTATTGTCTACGAAATTCCTTCTGTGTTGGGCGATATGTATCTTTACGATATGGTTGAACCGTGTGATTATTTGCATATTCTTCTTTCCGGTCACAACGAAGAGTTTACCGCTTTAGCGCATACTATCGCGGCGTTAAAAGAAAAAAGCCCGATTAACCAAGAAAAGATAAAGATTATCGTGAATGAGTCAGCCACAAAAGACATGTCTTCGCAGGAAATGGTACGTTTACTTCGGCATCCTCTCTATGCTACCTTGCCTGTTCTCGCCAGCGATGACTATATCAAGATGATGCGCCGCATTGCGCGTCAAACGGCAGAGGTGGTGGTAGGTTTGGCGCTTGGTTCCGGAGCAGCCTACGGATTATCCCATATCGGAGTATTAAAGGTCCTTGAAGCGCACGAGATCCCCATTGATATCATCTGTGGCTCCAGTATTGGTGCGGTCATCGCGAGCCTGTGGGCATGCGGTTACGCCGTGAGTGACATTGAAGCGATATGTAAAGATTTTGCCAAGCGTGGTAATCTTTTTTCCTTCTCTGGTATATCATTTCCGTTTCGAGGCTTCTTTCGGATAAAACGTTTGGAGAAGGTGCTCAGAGATATTTTTAAAGATAGAACTTTTTACGACGTGAAACGAACCTTAAAAATAGTGGCATTTGATTTCTATAAAAGAGAAACACGTGTGCTTGAAGAAGGACTCCTGTATAAAGCGCTGGCAGCCAGCTGTGCGATGCCCGGGATTTTTGAACCCGTGCGGTTTAAAGAAGACATACTTTTAGACGGAGGTATTTTGAACCCGCTTCCTACGAAAGTGCTTCTCGGCTATGGGGTCAACAAGATAATCGCGGTCAACATCACGCCTTCAAAAGAGGAAATCTTTAATACTTACAGGAAAAAAAATAGTTTACACATTCTTGATTTCATTTTTGGCAGCATCGAAACTATGCAGGGGGAATTTGTCCAGCAGGCAATAAGCGTTGCGGATGTGGTCATTCATCCAAAACTTAACGGTTTAGGCTGGATGGAGTTTGATAAGATAGGGCCATTTATCCAGCGGGGAGAGGAAGCAGCAAGAGAAAAATTACAAGATATGAAGCGCTTATGCTAATATGCCGGCGTCTTGTGGCAGAATATTACTCGATTACCAGCAAAGAATTTTTTCCGCCAAAATGATCGTCTTCTTCAAGCTTGTTGTGGGGATCGGAAATCCACGAATCTCCTGCCAGAAACTTATAGCGATATTTACCTTTTTCGGATAGCGGTATATTGATGGTCCAAATATCGTTTCCGACCTTCTTTAATTTATACTGTTCTTCTTTTTTCCAGTTGTTAAAATCGCCGATGGCATACACTTCGTTAAACTGCTCGCCTTTTAAGAAAAGCGGTTTCCAGGTTGTTTGGGAAGTGATCCGTTCTAATTCCGTCGCCAGCGCCAAGAAATCTTCAGCGCCTCGGGAATCGGGCATATATTCGAAAATTGTCTTTCCGGCCGAAGAGGCTTCTTTAAGATGTACGTTGGTACGTATACTGCTTTCCAGAACCAAACTTCCCAGCTGTTTTTTTACCTTCTCCGTGAATTCTAAAGAGAACCGGTAACGTTTATCCAGTTGATTGAGCAAATAGAACGAAACAGGAGCTTTGCCTTTGAACTCTTTGAGCATAATAATAATATCCTTCAATATTTCAACCCCGCGCAGAGAGAAGTCGCACATATTTAAGGGAATGATTGAATACGCGCTTGCTTCGAGTGCGTTGAGTGTAAGAACTCCCAAGTTAGGAGGGCAGTCTAGTACGCAATAATCAAAATTCGCCGATATGGTTTGCAGGAAAGAGGATAGAATGCTGAACCGGTCTTCCCGCTGAGAAACTTTATATTCTAAAGACGCCAAGCCGATACGTGAAGGTATAAAGTAGAAATTGTCTGCGATTGACACATAAAGATTATCCTGCGGCAGCGCTTCTTCCAGGTACATCTTCTCTAGGATATCAGTGATGGTAGTGGTATTGTCTTTTCTTAAGGCGAACGTAGCGTGTGCCTGGGGATCCATGTCTATCAAAAGCACCTTAAAACCTTTCTTGCTTAAGGCAGCTGAAAGGTTAACCGCCGTTATCGTTTTTCCGCAACCGCCTTTTTGATTAACCACAGAAATGATTTTCATCTATTCTACCCTCCTTAATTCATCGTTATATCTTTGATCAATACCCACTGTGTTTTATCGGTGGCTGTCGGATAAAAAGAAAACGTAATCTGATTTATGCGATATAGATTGGCGTTTTGCACCCCAGCGCTTTTAAGGTCGACGGGCACCTTTACGTAAGAAACTGTTTCGTCCGTAATTTCGCTCGTGGCGGGATGCAAAGAATTAGAAAAGAAATTACTGTCGCGTACTGTTACTGCCATCGTAAGCGGCGTTGATGATTTTTGCAGATGAACCATTAGCGTCCCGGACGCAAGGTCGATTGGTTTCTTCAGCGTTATGATAAACGTTGTCGAATTGCGCGGTGTAATGGTAATATGTATAGCCGATGAGCCTTTTTTTATTTTCTGTGTATCGGAAGAATCAAGAGAAGAAAAGATTTCCCCGTGTAGCAACGAATTGGCATTGTTATCTATTATGGCTGTCTGGCGGGCGATGACCATGAATTCGTATTTCGTTAAAAAGAATATCAGCGTAGCGGTTAAGGCGAAAACCACCATTACTATCGAGAGAATAAGCAGATTTCTATGGTGGGGTTTCTTTTTTCTTTTTTTCTTGGGCGGAGAGAAAAAAGTATCTTTTAACCGCTGAGAATCGAGATAGCTGTATGATGCAAAAGGATTATCTCGTTTGTCCACAAAAAATATATTAGCATTGAATTTTAGAAAAATCAACTATATAATTTGAATCAAACGGCCATATATCTAAAAATATAGCCGTTTTAGGGCAATAGGATACGTATGGCAAAAGAAGCTTCTTTTTATAGCAAAGAACCACACCAGTCAGTGCGTTGTTTTCTCTGCGCGCACCGCTGCTCTATTAAGAACGAATCTACCGGTATCTGCGGTGTACGTAAAAACCAAGAAGGTATCCTTTATGCTTTAAACTATGGCCAGGTTGTTGCCGCGCATATCGATCCGATCGAGAAAAAACCATTGTTTCATTTCTTTCCCGGCACAACGTCTTATTCGCTCGCCTGTGTGGGGTGTAATTTTAAGTGTTCTTTCTGTCAAAATTGGCAGATTTCTCAAACCGCCTTCTCCCGTGCCGTCGGTGTCGACGGTTTTGGAGTAACGCCCGATAAAATTGTGCAGGAGGCCAAGCTCCATAACTGTCCCAGCATTTCGTATACGTATACCGAACCAACGATATACTTCGAATTTGCCTATGATTGTGCGAAACAAGCCAAAGAAAACGGGCTCTATAACGTTTTTGTTACCAATGGATATATGAGCAAAGAGGCACTTGTCTCCATTAGCCCGTATCTTGACGCGGCTAACGTAGATTTAAAATCATTCCGGCAAGATTTTTATCACACTTTTTGTAAAGCTTCTTTGCAACCGGTTTTAGAGAGTATTGCTCTTATGCATAGCCTAAATATTTGGCTGGAGATAACCACGCTCATTATTCCCGGCGCAAACGACAGTGAAGATCAATTGCGGGATATTGCCCGTTTCTTATGTTCGATTGATGCGTCTATTCCCTGGCACCTAAGCGCGTTTCATCCTGACTATAAGCTTACCGATGTTTGTTCTACACCAGCTAAAACGCTTGAGAAGGCTTATGGCATCGGGAAAGACGAAGGTTTGAAATATGTATATATGGGCAATATCTATACGCCGCGCGGAGAAAATACGTATTGCCCTTCCTGTAAACAGCTTTTGATTGAGCGTGAAGGGTTTTTGGTGAAACAGCAGAAAATAAAAGAAGGCACTTGTCCGTATTGCGGGATACGCATAGAGGGTTTAGGTCCCCCTTTTCGATAGTAAACTAAATTAACTCAATAAGCTCAATGAAATTATCCAGCATATTATATAGATGTGTTTTATTTCTCTTTTTTGCGGGGATTATTTTTATTCTGTTTTTTTACTATACCGCGATATACAGGCTGCCTCTGAAAAAAAGAAAGATTATTCTTGGAGGAAAAGAGTTTATAGTTTTTGTTGCGCAGACTGAAACAGAGCGGGAGAAGGGGTTGCAGCGCATTATTTGGATGCCTAAAAATATGGGAATGCTTTTTTTATTCCCCCGGGCGGATAGGTATTGTTTCTGGAATAAAAATACTCATATACCGCTAAAGCTTATCTTTCGGCGCAAAGAAAAAGTTGTACAAGAATCATTTCTGCCGCCCATATCCAAAGGGGCAATAACCGTATGCCCGCAAGAGCCGGTTGATTCGGTTATTGAGGTGGGTGTTAACTGAAGACATGGGGAGTGAGTTACGATGAAACACACATTTTTTAAAGGAAGATTGCTCAATGTTTCAGTGAAAAAAGTAACATTGCCTAACGGATATGTGGTGCCCTTGGAAGTAGTGAAACATCCGGGGGCGGTATTGGTAATTCCGTTTCTGACGCAAAGAAAAGTAATTATTTTAAAACAACTGCGGCCGGTAGTAAAAAAGTACTTGTATGAGTTGCCTGCGGGAACCCTGGAAAAAGGGGAGCAGCCGATGCGTTGTGCCCGGCGGGAAATTATCGAAGAGACCGGTTATAGTGCGGGGGCTTTAACGCGGTTGGGGGTTATTTTTCCGGTTCCCGGCTATTCCACAGAAAAGATCGTTATTTACAAAGCAGAGCACTTACGTAAAGTAACGCAGCAACATCAGGCAGACGAAGTTATCCAGGTCCAGACGATTACTAAATCACGCCTGAAATATCTTTTTAGCCACGGCAAAATAGTAGATGCCAAAACAATTTGCGCTTTTGCGTTGTGTGGTTGGCTATGACGTTGATGTGTATTTTATGGCGACAGTTTTTTTAGAATATGTTACAAGCGTCCAGGTTGGCAAATAAAAAGATTGATTATCTTTTTGTTTATTAGATAATAAAAAGATTAAATCTCGCAATTTTAAAGTGGTACACATATTATGTACGTGGAGAAAAAATGACAAATAAAAAGATATCTTTGCAACACGTAGCAATTTTGCTCATCTGTTCTTACGCATTATTTGTACTGGGTAACGGTATCTTGGGCTTGACTAATGATAACGAAGTTTTTTATGCCCAAACCGCGAAAGAAATGATTCAGCAGAAAAGCTGGGCGACTCCCTATCTTTTTGGCCAGCCGCAGTTCGAAAAGCCGATTTTTACCTATTGGTTGCTACGAATTGGATTTTATCTCTTTGGAGTTTCTAGTTTTGGCGCGAGATTCTTTCCTGCGCTGTTTGCTATTATTGGAGTCATAGCGGTTTATTTCTTAGGCTTGATCGGTTTTAAAGATGAGAAGAAAGCATTTCTCTCCGGTTTGATCCTGATGTCTTCGGCTATGTATATTGGTTTGGGGAAAACGGTTTTTACCGACATGTTTTTCTCGGTGTTGATACTTTTGGCCTTGTTATTTTTCTTTTGGGGTTATAGCGATCAGCGCAAGAAAATGCTTGGGTTTATCTCTTTCGCCGTTTTTTCCGGCCTGGCGGTATTAACAAAAGGCCCCTTAGGGCTGATTATCCCCGTGATTACGGTCGGTCTATTTCTATTATGCAAAAAAGATATTAAATTCTTGTTTTGCAAACATTTTATATTGAGTTTTTTTGTTTTCTTTTTGGTTGCCGGACCGTGGTATCTCTTGATGATTGCCAAATACGGAAATAATTTCATCCAAGAATTTATTTACAACGTCAATACCCGCAGGCTGGTTGAGGCGCAGCATGTTTCCAACGATACCTGGTATTTTTATCCCCTTACTGTCATTACCAGCATGTTTCCCTGGAGTTTGTTTATCGCGGCCGCATTATTTTTTCTTCCTCGTTCTACCGTAAGAAAAGATAATCCTTTCTATCTTTTTTTAACCTGCTGGGCCGGGACTATTTTTTTGCTTTTTCAGCTTGCGCACTCCAAAGTCGCTAACTACATTTTCCCTATATTTCCGGCCGTTGCCATACTTGTAGGCGGTTTTATCGTCGATATGTTAGCCGACAACAAACATAGGCGTTTACTCTTGTTTCTTTGCGGTGGTACATTATTTGTGATTCTACTTTTTCCGATAGGCTTTACGGTCAGTTTTAATATCTTCAAGGCATATATCGTATATAAATTGCCGGTTTACTCCTTAATTGTCGGGTTTGTCATATTAAGCGCGCTCATGCTTTTTTTCATGATCCGTAAGCGCATGCAAAACTTGGTATACGCTTTGGTGGCGGTTATGCCGATTTTTTTAATTAATTTACCGCTGTTACATAAAAACTTCGAGGCCTATGTGTCTTCCAGGGCGGCTTGCGAATATTTACTCAAAAACTATCAAGTGGATAACACTATTCTTTGTTCTAAGTTCTTTGTGCGCGGTATAAAATATTATACCGATAAAGATGTAGTTATAATTAATATCGGAGGAAAACCTTTTTTCAGTCGGCACGCGCTGCGTGCGTTAGATTCCCGGGAAAAAGTAAAGGATTTTTTATATACACAAGGCGTTACTTACTGCATCCTCAGTAAATCTTCCCTAAAAACCATCAAGGATATCATTCCCGAAAAAAACATTACCGTACTCACACTTGCCGGAAATGAATACGTGGTGAAGGTAGAACTGCCTCGCAGCTAAGCCCAGCTCCGCTTTCCATGAGAATGGTCACGCCTTGTGGCTACAGCTACTCGCTGCGTTTCCGCTTTTGGTGAGCCTCGTCTTCGGCGGGAAACTTTGTCGAAGCGGGCGAACCCCCCTTTTACTTATTAAACCCGAAACACTAAACCCTAAATCCTAAATAAACTCAAAACGAAAAAATAAAAATTCAAAACGATACTATTTTGAGTTTGAAATATTTAAGTTTTTGGTTGTTTGTTTGTTTAGGATTTAGGGTTTGAGGTTTAGAGTTTATGGTAAGAAGTTACTATTACATCTAGGCCAACGCGGGTATCGTTTTTGCTGTCACCAAAGAAGATTTTATTATGTTTAGATGCTTATTTTTGAAGCGAAGACAAGCCAGCCGGTGTGGCAGGGCATGTGCTGCTCGGGCCGGGTTTTCCCTCGGCGTACCAGGATTTTGCGTAGCAGTACTTCCATACTTTCGATATTCGTAAAACCTTTCTCTTCCAAAGTAAACACCATTCTGGTGAGTTGTTCAAAGGTAGGACAAATTGTCGCTAACCGCGCGCCGCCTTTCAGTGATTTATAAGCCGCATCTATCAAATCCCAGGGGCTGCCGATATCGATCATAATAAAATCCACTTCTTTTTCGTCGTATGTATCAACTACTTCACGTAGCTTAAACTCCACCCACTCGCTTAAGCCGTATTTTTCCAGGTTTTTTTTCGCGTTTTCCAGAAATTCTTCGTTACGTTCGTAGCTGTATACTTTTCCGTTCGGTCGGACAAAATTAGCCAACGCCGTAGTTAATGCACCGCTGCCACCGCCCGACTCGATCACGGTTGCGCCGGGGAAAATATTAGCCCGGGATAATATCTCACCGATATCTTTGGGATAGAGAATCTGGGTTTTCCTTTTTATCTTCATTACCATCTCATAGAGGTTTGGTCTCAAGATATAGAACTTTTCTCCCAGATTTGTTTCAATGCTCTGGCCAAACTCTTTGCCGACGACACTTTTAAGTTCCATATAGCCCAGATCGGTATGTAGCCTGCCGCCCTGCGCTTTGATAAGGAAATTACGTCGTTCGTCTTTGTAAAGATAAAGTAAATCGCCTTCCTGAATCATAGTGTATTATCATACAGGCTCGTATTGTTTTTTGCAAGGGTAATTCATGTCTTGAGTTACAATAAAAATATGTCTGTATTATATATATTAAGCAAGAATATTTCAGCGAAAAAATATTCCGATATTATCTCAAAAGACCCTTGCAAGATAAAGAGTTTTGTAATAAACTTGCTTACACAGATGGCCACAGATTGATGTCACAGATTATCTCAGATGTTTACCGGTGATCATCCGTAGTTCTTATTTGTGATTATCTGTGTTAAAATTAAATACAATGAAATACATTTTTATTGTTCCTGACGGCGCCGCGGATTATCCTATTGAAATGCTTGCCGGTAAAACTCCTCTGGAGGCAGCGGACAAGCCATTTATGGATTCATTGGCTAAGAAAGGGATCCTGGGCAGAGTGAAAACCGTTCCAAGTGGATTTACTCCCGCCAGCGACGTGGCTAATCTTTCGCTTTTGGGTTATGAGCCGGAGAAATACTATTGTGGAAGAGGGCCTCTTGAAGCGGCGAATTTAGGCGTAACGTTAGAAGGGGGCGATGTGGCGTTTCGCTGTAATCTGATCACCGAAGCAGAAGGAAAAATTTTGGATTATAGTGCCGGGCATATCAGTGACCACGAGGCAAAGCTGCTTATCGAACATATCAATACTAATGTAGGCACCAAAGAGATCGAATTTTATCCGGGTAAAAGTTACCGTCACCTGATGGTGTTTCGCCAGGGTGCCGGGCTTGGTCTTGAGAAGCTTACTTGTGTTGCTCCCCATGATATCATGGGCAAGCCTATAAAAAAACATATGCCGCAAGGTAAAAACAACGAAGTAATCGCAAAACTTATGCAGCGTTCGCAGGAGCTTCTCAAAGAGCATGAAATTAATAAGGTACGTATTGATTTGGGCGAAAATCCCGCTAATATGATTTGGCTCTGGGGTAGCGGGAAAAAGCCGGCGATCCCTCTGTTTCAGGAAAAATTCGGCTTACGCGGAGCGGTTATTTCCGCTGTTGATCTCATTAACGGGATTGGCAAAATTATCGGTTTGAAGGTTATTAAAGTGGAAGGAGCGAACGCTTATTATGATACCAATTATCAGGGTAAAGCCTTGGCTGCACTCGAAGCTTTGGAAGAGGTTGATTTTGTGTTTATCCACATAGAAGCAACGGATGAAGCCGGCCACAACCAGGATTTACGCATGAAAATTGCATGCATCGAACGCATCGATAAACTGGTGGTGGGAACGATTATCCAGAAAATGCAGGAAGGTACGTATCGGATCCTGATTGCTCCCGATCATCCTACGCCGGTTTCAAAACGCACCCACACGGATGAGCCGGTGCCGTTTCTTATGGCCGGTAGCGGCATATCCAGCGGTGGTTTCTCTGCGTATTCGGAAACCGATGCGGCAAATTCCAAGCTCTATTTGAATAGTGGTATAGAGTTGATGAAGTATTTTTTAAACCCGTCTCGTTAAAGATAAAAAATAATATTACGAAATAATGAGCACATTTATTTTTTTAATAGTTTTGCTGGTGATGGTGGCCGGCTATTTTGTGTACGGACGATGGGTGAGCAGGTTCTTCGGTATCGACGTGTACCGCAAAACCCCCGCATATACGCATTATGACGGTATTGATTATGTCCCGTCGAAAAACTGGCTTATTCTTTTCGGTCACCATTTTGCTTCGATTGCCGGCGCCGGCCCGATTGTTGGACCGATATTTGCGTACATCTATTGGGGATGGTTCGGTGTGCTCTTGTGGATTATTTTTGGTTCGATTTTTATCGGAGGAATTCACGATTTCGCGGCATTGTTTTTGTCGTTACGGGAAGGTGGCAGCAGTATCGGAGATATTGCAAAGAAATATATTTCTAAACGCGCAAGTATCATCTTTTTGATTTTCCTCTGGATGGCTCTTATCCTGATAAACGCGGTGTTTGCTGCTTTATGTGCGCAGAGCTTTGTTGATGAGCCGAAGATTGTTTTTCCTTCTCTGGGGCTCATTCCGGTGGCAATGGTGGTAGGAGTGCTTCTCTATAAAATGAAAGCGAACACGCTTTTATCGACCGTTTTTGGTTTGTGTGCCCTGCTGTATTTGGTTGTTCTGGGTAACGGATTTCCCGTTGCGATAAGTAATAACGCGTATTATTTTTGGGTGGCCATACTTTTTATTTATTGCTTTCTGGCATCTGTGCTTCCGGTGAACATATTGCTTCAACCGCGCGATTATCTTTCCAGTTTTCTTTTATTTTTTGGCCTCGCGGTTTCTTGTTTGGCAATTGTAGTTAAGCCGCTTCCTCTGGAATCGGCTCATTTTTTTAAATTTTCTTCCCCGATCGGTTCTTTTTTCCCTTTACTTTTCATTACCGTTGCCTGCGGGGCGGTTTCCGGATTCCATGCCTTGGTTTCCAGTGGCACCACCTCCAAACAGCTCGCTTCGGAAAAAGACATACAAAAAATAGGTTACGGCGCAATGATTGTAGAGGCTATATTGGCGGCGGTGGCGCTATTTTGTGTTGTATTCGGCGTAAAAAAAATTCCGGCAGGAAAGACCCCCATAGACATTTTTGCTCTCGGTTTTTCAAATGTGGTATTTTTCTTGGGTAGTTACGCTAAACCGTTCGCGTTTTTATTGTTGAATGCGTTTATTCTGACCACTCTTGATACTTCAACGAGGATTACCCGTTATCTAACCCAGGAACTGTTTCATATCAATAATAAATATCTGGCGACGTGTGTAGTGGTGCTTTTTTCCGGCTATCTGTGTTTGAGCGGCCAATGGCAGATGCTTTGGCCGATCTTTGGCGCATCGAACCAGCTGGTTGCGGGCTTGACGCTTTTGGTGGCAAGCGCGTATCTCCTGCAGCATAAAAAAAGTTGCCGTATAACCCTTATCCCTGCAGGCATTATGTTTGTTATCACCGGTTGCGCATTGGTGATACAGGCAATGGAATTTTTCAGCAAAAGAAATTATTTTCTCTTTGTAATCAATATAATACTTATAGCGCTTGGTGTATTCATTGTTATGGAATTTTTTAAAAAAAGAAGGAGCATATATGCAGGCTAAATTGATTATACAAAAATATGGGGGAACCTCGGTGGGGGATGTCAAACGCCTTGAGGCGGTTGCCGAGCGTATTGCTTCCTGTGTCAAGAAAGGGCACAGGCTGGTGGTGGTAGTCTCGGCCATGGGGGATACCACTGATGAATTGATCGATCTGGCGAGAAAGATCAATCAACATCCTTCGGAGCGGGAGATGGACATGCTTATTTCTACCGGAGAACAGATTTCGTCGGCGCTTTTGGCAATGGCGATACACACCAAAGGTTGCGAGGCTATTTCTTTTACCGGCCCGCAAGTCGGCATTATTACCGATACCTATCATACCAAGGCAAAAATTTTAAAGATTGAAACAAGCCGGATAAAAGAAGAGCTCGCTCGAGGTAAAGTCGTTATCGTCGCTGGTTTTCAGGGAATCAGCACCAAATCAGAAATCACTACATTGGGTAGAGGCGGTTCGGATTTAAGTGCGGTCGCTTTGGCGGTTGCCCTTGGAGCCGACATGTGCGAGATCTATACGGATGTTGAAGGCATTTTTACTGCCGACCCACGCATTGTTCCCGGGGCGCGTAAACTTAAATACATTACTTTTGACGAAATGTTGGAGCTGGCTGCTCGCGGTGCACAGGTGATGCAAACCAGGGCGGTTGAGGTTGGTAAAAAATTTAACATGCCTATTTATGTACGTTCAAGCTTTAGCCAAAAGGAGGGAACGGTAATCATGAACAAAAAACCACACATTGAAGAGCCCGTGGTTCGCGGAGTTGCTTTAACAGAAAACGAAGCCAAGATCACTATTTGTGACGTTCCCGATCAGCCGGGCATCGCGGCAGAGATTTTTAATGATTTAGCTTCCCAGAATATTAACATCGATATGATCGTACAAAATGTCAGCCATCGTAAAATGACCGATGTTTCTTTTACTGTGCCTAAGGATAATTTGCAAAAGGCACTTAAAACCGCCAAAAAGATTTCGGGAAGTATTTCTGCCGGTGGTGTGCTTTCTGACGAAAATGTGGCGAAAGTTTCAGTCGTGGGAGTGGGTATGAAATCGCAATCTGGTGTTGCGGCGAAGTGTTTTTCGGCCCTGGCAAAACATAAAATTAATATTGAGATGATTTCGACCTCCGAGATCAGTATTTCCTGTGTGGTAAAAAAAGAGTTGGGGAAAGAATCTTTGAGGGTGCTGCATAAAGAGTTTGGATTGGAAAAAATAAAAGGATAAACGAGGTTTTATAGGTTTAGTCTTTATTTCTCCGGTGAGAATGTATCAATGTCATCACAGGCGAGTGTGCATCGCCTTGCCGCAGGGGAAAGAGGCATACGGATTGTCTGTAATGTGTGAGGGGTATATTGTTTCGGTTGAGACATAAAGACTTTGCAGGGGAGTATTGATAATGAAAAAAATAGCCATATACGACACGACATTACGTGATGGCGCACAGACAGAAGGAATCTCTTATTCGCTGCACGACAAAATTACCATCACCAAACGTTTGGATGAGTTTGGTGTAGATTTCATTGAAGGAGGCTGGCCGTACTCAAATCCTAAAGATAAAGAGTTGTTTAAGTATTTTAAGAAAAACCCTTTACGCAATTCCCAGCTTGTTCCTTTTGGTTCTACCGCTCATCCCGCGCATGCAGCTTCGGAAGATAAAAATTTGCTCAGTCTCATTGCTGCCGGGACAGAGTGGGTGACTATCTTTGGCAAAACGTGGGATTTGCATGTCGAGGAAATCTTAAAAATAAAGCCAGAAGATAATTTAAAAATTATTTATGAAAGTGTAAAATTCTTAAAGAAGAAAGGAAAAAAAGTTTTTTATGATGCTGAGCATTTCTTTGACGGCTACAAAGCCAACCCCTCCTATGCGCTTAAGACCGTAGAAGCAGCCATATCCGGCGGTTGTGATTTGCTTGTGTTTTGTGATACTAACGGCGGCACGCTTCCCTGGCATGTACAGGAAGTCGTTAAGGGCGTGAAAAAACAGCTTTGCTTGGAACATTTTGGTATCCATTGCCACAATGATTTAGGTCTTGCCTTGGCGAATTCGCTTATCTCCATACCCGATGGCTTAGAGCAAATTCAAGGTACTATTAACGGCTATGGTGAGCGCTGTGGCAACACCGATTTGATACTGGTGATGGGAATATTGCAGCTGAAAATGAATTACGAACCGTTATTTCCCAAAAAAATGGCAGAGCTAACCAAACTCTCTCATGTTATAAGCGAAATCAGCAATATGGCTCAGCGAGATAACCATCCTTTTGTGGGAAGCAGCGCCTTTGCCCATAAGGGCGGTATCCATATTGATGCAGTTATTAAGAATCCTCTTGCCTATGAACATATTGATCCCGTATCGGTGGGTAATAAGCGCCGTTTTCTCGTTTCGGAATTAGCCGGGAAATCCACACTGGTCATAAAAGCAAAAGAGCTGGAATTTGATTTGGATAAGAAATCTGCTCAGGCAAAGAAGATACATAAACTAATTCAAAAATTAGAGAAGCAGGGATATCAGTTTGAAGCCGCCGAAGGATCATTCAAACTACTTCTGCAAAAGGAATTTAAAAAGTATAAGAAATTTTTTGATTTGTTGGGTTTTCGGGTCAGCGTGGAGAAACGAGAGGATGGCAGATTGATTTCCGAAGCGGTGGTGAAACTGAAGATACAGAACAAACTGGAACATAGTGCCGCCGAGGGAGATGGCCCGGTAAACGCGCTTGATAACGCCCTACGCAAGGCGCTTAAGAATTTCTATCCAACCTTGTCTAAAATGCACCTCACTGATTTTAAAGTAAGGGTTTTGGACGAAAAAAGCGGAACTGCCGCCAAAGTACGGGTATTGATTGAATCCCAAGATGAAAACGAAGACTGGTCAACCATTGGCGTCTCCGAAAACATTATTGAGGCTTCTTGGAATGCGCTGGTTGACTCGGTAGAGTATAAACTGTTGAAAGATTTACACGCCCAAGAGTGAAAAGGTTGCCAGGAAAAATAAATTCCTGATTATTTGTTTATCTTTCCTGCCGGTAGCCGTTGGGCAAAAAGAAATTTACTTGCTGCGCCGCATATTCAGCCGAGTCGGGAATATCCAGAGAAACCACGGGCTAAAGCCCGTGGAGGTTCATTTGGCGTATCAAAATAACCCGCACATGAAATATTATATTATTTATATAGCGGTACTTATGACAGCATTCATTACTCGTAGTGTGTATGCTGAAACGGTTACTCTTAAGTCAGGAAAAATCGTGCAAGGCAAGGTTCTTGAACAAACCGATGTGTACCTTGTTATGGAAATTTCTGGATTAGAAATAAAATACTATCTCGACGAGATAACAAGTATAGACGGTAAAGTGCTTGCTTCTGTTATTCCCGGAACCCAGCCACCGGACTCTTCGCAGAATATACCCGGCTTAGAGCAAACATTCCAAGATGCAGACGTGGGATACTCGCTCGGTTATCCGTCCAGTTGGGAACTTGTACCTGATGCGGAGAAGAAAAAAGGTTGTAGCGTGAGCCTGCGTTCAAAGAAAATCAGCCGTAGCGAACCGGCGGTATACCTGTCTTTACAACAAGGCAATTACAGCGAAGATAAACTAAAAGATAAAAATACCATGAGTGATCTGTTGAGCCTTTTGCCTTTGCCGCGGGAGTTAAAACAAGAATCAGCGGATGCCGTTACCATACATCAGGATTCCTGGCTTTTTATGCGTTACACGCAAAATATTCCCTATACCCTTACCAACGTCGACGAAAAAGGAAATAGCTTGAACGGTTTTATGACCAGCTATTATGATTATTATTTCTTTTCTCCGGTATTTGTTTCGCAAGGCAAAAACAAAAGATTTTTTCTTATCGAGGTGTATTATCTTAAATTCAATCCGTTGGCCGAAGACAGTAACAGCAGCATAACCAAAACGATTATTGAGAAACACATGTTATCTAATGACCGTTATAATGAGAACGTGGATACGCGCAGCAAAGAAGCCAGGATGGTTGTTGACTCATTTCGTTACCGGCCAAGCGATTCGTCGCCGGAGCAGGCTGTGTCTTCGGCTGTAGAAAAGAAGGCGTCTCAAGTTCCTTCGGTCAGCGTAAAACTTTCTTTAGGTAAACTTAAGGAGGCACAGGATTATCTGCAGCGCGGCAGAAACTATCTGATAGATAAGAAATATCAGGATGCGATTATACAGATCCAGAAAGCGCTTGCTATTAACCCGCAGGATGCGTTTGCTTACGTTAGTTTGGGCGAAGCCTACGGAGCCTTAGGGAATAATAAGCAAGCCGTAGAGTATTTTCGAAAAGCCATGGATATTATTCCTAATTACCTTGAAGCCTATGCGGGTTTAGGGTATGTGTATATCGCTTCCGGACAACAACAGGAAGCAGTTGCTGTGTTTCAAAAAGCTACCGAAATTAACCCCAAGTATGCCGAAGGTTACCGGGGGTTGGGATATATCTATTCAAGACTTGGCCAATACGATCCGGCCATCACTCAATATCAGAAAGCTTTGAAGATAGACCCGAACAACGTCTATTATAATAAAGAAATAGGTTTTCTGTATGTTTCCCTGGGTCAATACCGAGAAGCGATCACCTACTTCCAGAAGGCAATCAAACTTAATCCGGAATATGCCGAAGGTTACACCGGTTTAGGGTTTGTATATTATTCTCTTGGCCAGAATCAAAATGCAAAAGAACACTTTCAGAAGGCCAGGCAGCTTTTCAGAAATAAACAGGACATGGAAGGGGTAAAAATAATAGAGGAATACCTCAAAAAGATCCCCTAACACAGCTTCTAAATCTCAATTCTATCATCATTTATCTGATATATTTACATGGTTTTTGAAGAGAAAAAGCAGTTGTTGTCTTTTCGTTTTGAAGTGATATAATTGGATATTTATTAGCCGGGATATAGGCACAAGTATACCCCATTATTAAAGGATTAATCCATATGAACGGAGCACGAATACTCATTGAGTCGCTTTTAAAAGAAAAGGTAGAGGTAATGTTTGGTTATCCTGGCGGCCAGGTTTTGCCAATTTTTGACGCGTTATACGATGCTCCGATCAGGTTTATCTTGACGCGCCACGAACAAGCTGCAGCCCACGCTGCCGATGGTTACGCCCGGGCAACGGGTAAAGTGGGTGTGTGCCTTGCGACGAGTGGCCCTGGCGCGACTAATTTGACCACAGGCATCGCTACCGCCTACATGGATTCTATCCCGATGGTCGCTATTACCGGCCAGGTGAAGACGTTTTTGATCGGTAACGACGCTTTTCAGGAAGCAGATGTTACCGGTATTACCCGGCCTATAACGAAACACAATTATTTAGTTAAAGATATAAAAGATTTGGCGCGTATTATACAGGAAGCTTTTCATATTGCTTCTACCGGCAGGCCCGGCCCGGTATTAATCGATATCCCCAGTGATATCCAACAGCAGAACTATGAATTTATTTGGCCGGAGGAAGTTAATATTAAAGGCTATAAACCAACATATTTCGGCCATCCCGGACAAATCAAAAGAGCGGCAAAATTAATCGTTCAGGCAAAAAGGCCTATTATTTATGCCGGTGGAGGGGTTATCACTTCCGGTGCCCATCGGGAATTAAAAATATTGGCAGAAAAGATAAAGGCTCCGGTGACCATGACCTTGATGGGTTTGGGAGGATTTCCCGGTACCCACGAACTTTCTTTGGGAATGCTCGGTATGCACGGCACCGCATATGCCAACCACGCTATTATGGAGTCAGACTTGATCATTGCCGTCGGCGCGCGTTTTGACGACAGGGTTACCGGACGGCTTGACGCTTTTGCGAAAGGCGCAAAGATAATACATATTGACGTTGATCCGTCGTCAATCAGCAAAAATGTCGGTGCGGAAATTCCGGTCGTCGGCGACGCGAGAAATATTTTAGGCCAGTTGCTAGAAGAAATAAAAAAAGTTCCCGATACAAAAGAATGGCTTAAGACTATAGAAGGCTGGAAGAAAAAATATCCTCTCTCTTATAAAGATAAAACGAAAATCAGCCCCCAATATGTCATGGAACAAATTTATAGTATAACTGCCGGTGACGCTATTATAGCCACCGAGGTCGGACAACATCAAATGTGGGCAGCGCAATGGTACAAATATCTTTATCCGCGCACGTTTATTTCCAGCGGCGGATTGGGCACTATGGGGTTTGGTTTTCCCGCAGCCATGGGTGCGAAGATTGCTTTTCCCGAAAAATTGGTTTTTGATATTGCCGGCGATGGCTCTATTCAGATGAACATACAGGAGTTGGCTACCTGTGTGTGTAATAAGATAAACGTGAAGGTAATTATATTTAATAATGGTTATTTAGGCATGGTGCGGCAGTGGCAGGAATTGTTTTATAAAAAGCGCTATTCTCATGTGTGTATTACCGCGCCAGATTTTGTGAAGTTGGCGCAAAGCTACGGTGCCGAAGGAATCCGCATTACTAAAAAAGAAGAAGTGCGCAAAGCTTTGGAGAAAGCCATGAGTATAGATAACACGGTGTTTGTCGATATTCAGGTTGAGCCGGAAGAGAATGTATTTCCGATGGTTCCGGCAGGAGAAGCTATCAACCGGTTCATCGGCGGGTTGGCCTAGGAATATTAAGAATCAAAAATAAGATATAAGTTTTTTATTTTTAGAGGTATAAAGACGGATGAGACATACAATTTCAGTTATAGTCGAAAATAAACCGGGAGTATTGGCACGCATTTCAGGATTATTCAGCGCGCGAGGTTACAATATTGCTTCTTTAGCGGTGAGCGAAACATTGGATCCTACCATATCCTATATGACTATGGTGGTGGACGCAGAGGACGAGCGTATTTTAGAGCAGATAAAAAAACAGCTTAATAAGCTTATCGACGTTATCACCGTTACTGATTTTACTAAAAAAGAACATGTCGAGAGAGAATTAATTCTAGTAAAAGTGAACTATGCTGCAAAAGAGAAGAGTAAACTGACAGCTATTTTAAATAAATATATGGCGAAAATAGTGCTTCATAATGCGGATACGGCTATTATTGAGGCAGTAGGTGAGCAGGAAGTTATCAAGCAATTGTTGGTCGTGTTGGATAAGATTGGAATAAAAGAATTAATTAGGACAGGAAAAATAGCCATCGCTTAGGAAACAGAGGACAGATATCAGAGGTCAGAGGACAGAAGTCAGACGTCAGGTGTCAGAAGACAGAAAAAAGAAGTCAGAATCATAACAGTTGAATAATAAGGAGGTAGAAGATGGCACAGGTGTATTATGACAAGGACGCGGATCTTGATTTATTAAAAGGCAAAACCATCGCTATCATCGGCTACGGTATTCAGGGTCGCGGCCAGGCGTTGTGTTTACGCGATACGGGCTGTACCGTAATTGTTTCGGAGCTTTCAGGTACACCGAACTATGAGCAGGCAAAGAAAGATGGTTTTAATCCTGTTTCTGCCGCTCAGGCCGCTACAGAAGGAGACATTATCCAGATTTTAACTCAAGATCATGTACAGGCGAAAGTGTACGCAGAACATATTAAGCCAAACCTGAAAAAAGGAAAAGCGCTTTGTTTTTCGCACGGATTTAATATCCGTTTTAAACAGATAAAACCGCCAAAAAATGTAGACGTCTTTATGGTTGCTCCTAAGGGCCCAGGAGCTTTGGTGCGGCGTATGTATGAGGAAGGTAAGGGTGTTCCTTGTTTAGTCGCAGTTTTCCAGGATGGATCAGGCCAGGCAAAACAGCTTGCGCTTGCTTATGCGAAAGCCATCGGCGGTACTCGCATGGGAGTTATTGAAACAACTTTTGCGGAAGAGACCGAAACCGATTTATTTGGTGAACAGGCGGTGCTTTGCGGTGGTGTCAGTGAGCTGATCAAGGCTGGTTTTGATACTTTGATCGAAGCAGGATATCAACCGGAGATTGCTTATTTCGAAGTACTACACGAATTAAAGCTCATTACAGATTTAATACAGGAATTTGGTATCAGCGGAATGCGGCGCCGAGTTTCCAATACTGCGTGTTACGGTGATCTCACCAGGGGGCCGATGGTAGTTAACGAAAAAACACGTAAAACCATGCAAAAGATTCTTAAAAGTATCCGCTCGGGAAAGTTTGCGCGGGAATGGATCAAAGAAAATGAAGCCGGCAGAAAGAATTTTGATAGCCTTTTGAAGAAAGGCGATGAACACAAAATAGAACAAGTAGGAAAACAGCTTCGGGAAATGATGCCTTGGATGAAAAAATAGATCCTTCGGTTGCTTTGCAGCCTCAGGATTAATTCGCACTATTATTTTTTTGCGTGCCTTTGACACTTGGAAAAATAATGTGCTTATTAAAATGATGCCCTGGATGAAAAACAAATAACAGAAGACAGAAAACAGAAGTCAGATAATTTTTTTCTGACCTCTGTCATCTGATATCTGACTTCTGAATAACTTTGATGCCAATGGAAAAGATTATAATATTTGATACGACATTGCGCGACGGAGAACAGGCGCCGGGCGCTTCCTTGACCTCAGAGCAAAAACTTGAGGTGGCATGTCAATTGGAAAAGCTTGGGGTTGATATTATTGAGGCCGGTTTTCCTATTGCCAGCCCCGATGATTTTAAAGCGGTAAGTACCATTGCCCGGGTTATTAAACATTGCGCGGTATGTGGTTTAGCGCGCTGCGTCAAGGCGGACATTGAAGCAGCGGGCAATTCTTTAAGGAAAGCGAAGCGTCCGCGTATCCACATTTTTCTTGCCACTTCCAAGATTCATCTACAATATAAATTTCACAAAGTTGAAGAAGAAATTTTAACATTAGCTAAACAGGCAATTCAAATGGCAAGAAAGCATTGTGATGATATAGAATTTTCTCCCGAAGACGCCACGCGTACCGAACGAGATTTTCTTTTCCGTGTGATAGAAACCGCTATCAAAGAAGGGGCGAAAACGATCAATATACCCGACACTGTCGGTTATAGCTATCCGCAAGAAATTCATTCGTTGATTATGGATATTATCAACAACGTTCCCAATATAAACCAAGCCACCCTTTCAATTCATTGTCATGATGACTTAGGAATGGCAACTGCGAATTCTTTATCGGCCATTTTAGCCGGTGTGCGCCAGGTACATTGTACGATTAACGGTATAGGCGAACGTGCCGGAAACGCTTCGTTGGAAGAAATTGTTATGGCGCTTAAAACCCGGCGCGATGCATTTGAACATTTCAGCAACGGTATTAACACAAAAGAATTGTATCGTACTTCGAGATTGGTTAGTGTTTCAACCAGCTTTGTGGTGCCTCCCAATAAAGCCATTGTGGGCGAAAATGCCTTTCGCCATGAGTCGGGGATTCACCAGGACGCAATGCTTAAAAAACGCACCACTTACGAGATTATGGATCCCAAAGATGTGGGAATAGAAAGCAGTGAACTGGTATTAGGAAAGCATTCCGGAAGACACGCTCTTTGTGCGCGGCTCAAACATCTCGGTTTGCAGTTGGATGAAAGAAGAGTTGAGACAGTTTTTAAGAAATTTAAAGAACTTGCCGATAAGAAGAAAGAGATATTTGACGAAGATTTGGTTACGTTAGCCGAGGAAGAAACGCGGGAGCATAAGAAAGGTTTCGAACTGGTCTCGGTACAGGTTATGACCGGTACGGATATCGTTCCTGATGCAACCGTGAAGCTGAAATACAAGAAAAAAATCTATCAAGCTCATTCAGGCGGAGACGGCCCGGTGGATGCTTGTTATAAGGCGATTGACAAAATTACCAAAATAAAGACGAAGCTGGTAAGTTACAAACTTGAAGCTATTACCAAAGGAAAAGACGCGCAAGGGTTAGTGAGGGTAGAGTTAAAAGTTGGCGGTAAGGCGGTGAGCGGCCGTGGTGCAAGTACCGATATTTTAGAGGCATCAGCCCGTGCGTATCTTGACGCGTTGAATAAGATTTAGGCAACATGAAAGAGGGTAATATGCGTTATGTGCTAAATATTATCGCGATTCTTATAGTGGTTGCGATTACAATCGGGATAATCCAGTACCGACAACATTCTTCAACGTATCCTTTCGAGGGTACCTTCAAGCAGGCTTACAAAAATCTGGGCAAAACTCTGCGGGCAAAAGAAAAAGAAGTCCTTGTTTCTGTTTCTCCGGACAGGAAACGAGCTCTTACTTTTATTACCAAGGAAACGGCACTGCGAGAGCTTGTCCCGGAGTTATTCGGCACGTTTGACGAGCAGGAGTGGGAATACTTCTGGGGACTTCTCTATGATCCAATGGCTATTAAAAAGGGGAAGAAACCCGTTAAAACCTATCGTTCACGGGATGAAATTGAAAGCGTTTTACGCGACCGGTATTCCGAGACTCTCGGTTACTATGATGACGCTAAGTGGTTTGCGTTGTGGAAAGCCGCCGGCGTGGATTGGTCACAATGGTAGATAGTCAGACAGCATGTTTAGGGTTATTTGGTTTTCCCGTCAAACATTCTCTATCGCCGCGCATTCATCGCTATTTCTCGAAACTGCACCGTATTAACGCCACCTATCTTTGTTTTGAAGTTTCACCAGCCCATTTGGAAAAAGCAATTACCGGCGCTAAGGCGCTCGGCCTAAAAGGTTTCAACCTCACCATTCCCCATAAAGAAAGTATTATCCGTTATCTCGACTGCATTGATCCTGGAGCCAGGCTTATTGGTGCGGTGAATACGGTAAAAATCGAAAACGGTAAGACATTCGGATTTAATACTGACGGAGAAGGTTTCCTGCGGCATCTTCAGGAAGAATTGTCGTTCGACCCTCGTCATAAGGATATAGCGATGCTTGGCGCCGGTGGAGCGGCAAGAGCGGTTTCGGTATATTTGGCCAAAATGCACCCGGCCAGCCTTGCAATATACGATATTGATAAGGCAAAAGCAAAAGCGTTATTGGGTCATCTGAAAGCAAATTTCAAGCATACCACGTTTCGTTTTGCCTCAAGCGTTATCGCGCTGGATATAGCGCAGTGTGATTTGTTAGTGAATACAACGCCTGTAGGTATGAAGCCGGGGGATCCTTGTCTTGTTGCCCCCGAACTTTTACATAAAAAGCTCTTTGTATATGATTTAATTTATAATCCCGGAGAAACCAAACTTCTTATGCGTTCACGTTTGCATGGTTGCCGCATTTCGAACGGTTTAGGAATGTTATTACATCAAGCCGCGCGGTCATTTGAGATTTGGACCGGTAAAAAGATAGCGAAAAGCAGTATACAAAAATTACAATCTGCGATATGATACTGGTAAGGATGGATCAGCAGTGATAGAAAGCGTAATTGTTTTTATTTTTGGAAGTATCGTCGGCAGTTTTCTTAATGTATGTATCCACCGTCTGCCCAAAGACCTTTCTGTCGTAAAACCACGTTCATTTTGCCCGCACTGTAAAGTCCCGATATGCTGGTATGATAATATTCCATTTATCAGTTTTATCATCCTTGGGGGCAAATGCCGCAAATGCCAAGGAAAAATTTCTTTTCGTTATCCGCTCGTTGAGCTGGTAACCGCAGTTTTTTTTGTTATTCTTTATACACAGCTTGGTCTTTCTTCCGTCTTACTGAAATATTTGTTTTTCTTTTGTTTGCTTATTGTCGTTTCATTTATTGATATCGATTATCACGCTATTCCCGCATATCTTTGTTTTGTCGGCGTGATATTCGGTTTACTCTATGACGTGGTGATTACCGTTAGGCTTCTTGAGCGTGGGATGATCACCAGTTGGCAGTTTTTACCGATACTCAGATCGCTGAAGGGGCTCATTTTTGGTCTCGGATTCACTTATCTTTTTAAATTCTTCGGTGATATAGCTATCGGTTTATATTTAAGCTGGCGAAAAAAAGAATCTATCGAAGGAGAAAAAGAATCTCTTGGCCTGGGCGATGTTGATTTTATGGGCATGACCGGCGTATTCTTGGGTATGCAGCAGGTAGTGCTTGTATTTTTCTTGGCACCGTTTTTTGCGCTTCTTTATTCTGCAGCGGCATTATTTTTAAAAAAATCACACGTCATTCCCTATCTGCCGTATCTTTCGCTTGCTTCGATAGCGGTATTTTTCTGGGAAAAGCAGATTTTGAAGATAGTTGGTTTTGGATTTTAAGAAGGAGTGTCCATGCGTCTTTTAACCGCCGGCGAATCTCATGGTTCTTATAACGTTGCGATACTTGAGGGTTTCCCCAAAGGTGTCCGGATAGAGCAACGGTTTATCAATGAAGAGCTCAAAAGAAGGATGACCGGTGTCGGCCGCGGTGGCCGGATGCTGATAGAGGAGGATAGTGCGGAAATTGTTTCTGGGCTGCGCAATAAAATTACCTTAGGAAGCCCCATAGCGATTTTAATAAAGAATAAAGACGCAAAGATTTTTGCTCAAGCCTCGGACAACCTTGCATCTTTATCCATTCCGCGCCCTGCGCATGCGGATCTGTGCGGTGCGCTGAAATATGGCGAGAAAGACCTACGAAATATTTTAGAGCGGGCTTCGGCGCGCGAAACAGTAGCGCGGGTAGCTGTCGGCGCAATATGCAAACAGTTTCTCTCTTTATTCCGTGTGCGCATCGCAAGTTTTACTGTGGGCGTTGGGAGAGTTTTGTCCGGAGTAAAACCGAAAGATATCTCGGAAATTATTGCTTCCAGGAAACAAGAGCTTAATTGTATCGATGCTGTCGCAGGGAAACAGATGATTAAAGCGATCAAACAGGCTCAAAGTTCTGGTGATAGTCTTGGTGGAATAGTAGAGGTATGGGTTGATGGGCTTGTGTGCGGTTTGGGCAGTTTCATGCACTTTGATAAGCGTTTGGATGCAAAACTTGCCGGCTATCTTATGAGTATCCCGGCAGTAAAAGGTGTGGAGATTGGGCTAGGATTCAAGTATGCACAAGAGAGGGGTTCTCTCTCTCACGACGCAATATATTACTCTCCGTCAAAAAAGTTTTATAGAAACACGAATAATTCCGGCGGTATTGAGGGCGGTATTTCGACCGGCTCACCCGTAGTGATGCGTGTGGCGATGAAACCTATTGCGACACTCTGTAAGCCTCTGGAATCCGTCGATCTTATGACCAAGAAGAAAGAAAAAGCAATGGTAGAGCGCTGCGATACTTGTGCTATTGTGGCTTTGTCGGTTATTGCGGAAGCCATGAGCTCACTAGCGGTTACCGAAAGCTTCCTGGAGAAGTTTAGTTGTGATAGTTTACCGGAGATCAAAAGGAATTATCAAGGTTATCTGAAAAGCATTGACAATTTATAAATTTTTTGTAAAATTTTTTATATTCCGTTATAACATCTTTTGTAAGAAAGGAGGTGCCCACACTTTGCGGCATGAAGTTATGTGTGGTGTCCATTTTATAGAAGTATTACAGGGTTAAAAAAAGGAGTAAGATGAAAAGTATAGCTTTTGTACTTGCCGTTCTTTTAGTGTGTGTAGCAGGGTGTGGCAGAAAAACTGAAAAAGTAGATACAGCCACCGAAACTGAAAATCTTACCAGCGAATTTGGTATGGTTACCGTAGAAAGTCCGACCACCGAAACAACAGCTACAACGCAAGCTACCAGCGAAATACCAGTAGCCACTACTGAATCAGCGAAGGATGTTTTGAGCCAAGAAGCTCCCCTTACTGCTGTTGCTATGGAAAAACCTACGGTGAGCAATATTCAGCAGGCGCTTAAGAACCTCGGTTTATATGTCGGCAAACTCGATGGTACTCTTGGTCCCAAAACAAAGAAAGCTATCGAAGAATTCCAGAAGCAGAATAATCTTAAGGTAGACGGCAAGGTTGGCCCAAAAACCTGGGAAAAGCTGAAAACGCATCTCACGAAAGCGCAGTAAATCGCTTTCAAATAGTTTAGGTGAGATAGGGGACTACGCGTGCAGTGTGTTTTATAGGACTATAGATTTCCTTCCAGGATTACTCTGTATCACTGTCTATATCCGCATAATTTGAGGTATAATTATTGAGCATGGAGCTACGTTTTTTAACTCTTACGCTTTTTGTTTTTGCCTATCTTCTTTTCATTTTTTTACCCGGTAAAAGAACATATATTGCTCTCATTGCCTCTTGCGCGCTTATCATAAGCCGCTGCATAGGCCTGCGGGAAGCATTTTTTGTCATTAACTGGAACGTGATGGGTATTTTTGTCGGCACCCTGGTAATCGCCGACCTTTTTATGGAAAGCCGCATGCCGGCTTATTTGGCCGAGCTGATTGTAAACCGCTCAAAAAATACCTGTATCGCTATGCTTTTTATTTGTGCCCTTACTGGTTTTATCTCCGCATTTGTAGAAAACGTTGCTACTGTTTTGATTGTCGCACCTATCGCTTTAGCTCTGTCGAAAAAGCTTCATATTAGCCCGGTCAAGCTGTTGATTGCGATTGCGATAAGTTCAAATTTGCAGGGAACCGCTACGCTCATCGGTGATCCACCCAGCATGCTTTTGGGCGGTTTTGCAAAAATGAATTTTATGGATTTTTTCTTTTATAAAGGAAAACCCAGCATTTTCTTTGCCGTTCAAGCGGGCGCGTTGGTTTCTTTTGTGGTGTTGTATTATATCTTTAGGAAGGAGAAGAAGCAGGTCGAGCTTTTACGGGTAGAAAAAATAAAATCATTGGTGCCGACGTTTTTACTCGTCGCTCTTATTATAGCTTTAGCTATTTCATCTTTCTTTGATACTGGCTTTAGCTTCCTTGCCGGCACGATCTGTTTAATTACCGCTTTTCTCGGGCTTCTGTGGGATGCGTTCGCTAATAAAGGTAATTTCATCGCGCGCATAAAAGCGTTAGACTGGGAAACCACCTTTTTTTTAGTAGGAGTATTCATCTTGGTCGGCAGCCTCACTCTTACCGGATGGATTGATGTAAGCGCGGGATTCCTATCGCAACTTATCGGCCAGAATATTTTCCTGGGATTCGTTCTGCTGGTTACTATTTCGGTGGTATTGTCCGCTTTTATTGATAATGTGCCATTCTTGGCGGCAATGCTTCCGGTTACCGTCAGTGTTGCACAAAAACTTTCTGTTGAGCCGACCGTATTTTTATTCGGACTGCTTATCGGCACAAGCCTGGGCGGCAATATTACTCCCATAGGTGCGTCAGCCAATATCGTGAGCGTGGGCATTCTTAAGAAAGAGGGGTATCAGGTAAAATTTATGGATTTTGTTAAAATCGGTTTACCGTTTACCATAGTTGCAGTGTTGGCTGCCTGTTGTTTTGTGTGGGTTGTCTGGAAGCCATAACAATGAATTGTTTGCTTACGAATAAAATGATTGTAAAATAAGATGGAACCATAAAGATATCTTATCACCATCATGAAAAATTTCTTTTTAGCTTTTATTCCCATATTTGTGGCTGTCGATGCTGTCGGTGTCCTGCCTATTTTTATTTCTCTTACTGAGGGGCTTAAGAAAAAAGAAAAAACGAAGGTTATTTTGCAGTCTCTTTTTACTGCCACTTGCCTGGCGCTCGGGTTTATCTTTTTAGGGAAAGCAATATTTAAGTTTTTAAATATCACCGTAAGCGATTTTATGATCGCAGGAGGAAGTATACTTTTCTGTATCGCCATCAGTGATATTGTGAATCCGGAAAAAAAGCGCCGCATTCCAGGTCAGGAGTTAGGGGCAGTTCCTTTAGGGACTCCCTTGATCGTCGGCCCGGCGGTGCTTACCACCTCGTTGATAATTATAGAAGAATATGGGTTATACCCAACGATTGCATCAGTGGTAGCGAATGTTGCAATAGCAGGGTTAATTTTTTCTCTCTCCGGCGTCTTGATACGGCTTATCGGTGACGCAGGAGCTAAGGCGCTTTCCAAGGTAACAAGTCTGCTTTTAGCCGCCATCGCCATTATGATGATGAGAAAAGGTATAATGCAGCTCTTAAGGTAATTTACCTGCCCAATCTTGCGGTATTGACTTTTGTCAAGAAATGTATAAAATTTTATGGTAAACTTCGGTTATTTTTTAAAGCAGTTTTGTCTGCTGTGATATCAATAAAGGAGGTGTCCAGATGTTTTTACGGTTACTTTGCATTGCCATGTTAGTGATAGGCATTAGCGGTTGCGCGACGGCAAAAAAGAGCGCATCATCATCACAAATCGAAGAATTTAACGGTAAGATCAGTGACTTAGAAAAGCAGTTGCAAGAAAAAGACAGTGAAATTCGCGACTTAGAAGACCGATTATCCAGAACGCAAGGCGTAGAAGAAATGGTGAATGTGACAGAGGTAGATATTTCTAGCGCTACGCCTATACGGATTCAAACCGCGCTTAAAAACGCCGGTTTTTATAATGAAGCCGTTGACGGAAAGTTAGGAAGAAAAACAAAAGAAGCAATCAAGGCATTTCAGAAAGAGAACAGTTTAAAGGCCGATGGCGTAGTGGGAAAGCAAACGTGGTCAAAATTGCAAAAGTTTTTAGGACAGTCTCGTTAAGGAATCGTGATAGTCTTTTCCTGCCTTCTCGCAGGCCGCTATCACGCGCTCATAAAGATTGAGCAAACTTTTCACGGGGAAGTATTTTTGTGTTTCGATGTGTGATAGTAAAGAGCGAGCCCTAAAAAGGCTCGCTCTTTTTTTGGCAAACCCCAGGCATCTTTAGATATTTTTTGTGGTGAACCGCGTTTTTTACAAATAGAATAAGCGATTATTGTTTAAATTGATCACAGAACTTCTTGTAGCTGTCTGTTCTCACAGGCAAGGAGAGGGCTATGAAGACAATATTTCTTTTAACTCTGTCGAATATTTTTATGACGTTTGCCTGGTATGGCCACCTCAAGTATAAAAATTCTCCCCTATGGATAGCAATAATCGTAAGTTGGCTTATTGCGTTTGTCGAATATTGTTTTCAGGTACCTGCCAATCGTATCGGGCACTATCGATTTACGACGGTACAGCTTAAAACTATCCAGGAAGTCATTACGTTAGTTGTTTTTTGTTTCTTTTCGGTGTTTTACTTAAGAGAAAATCTCAAACTAAATCATATCGTTGGCTTTGTTATGATTATTATCGCGGTATTTGTCATTTTTAAAAAATGGTAAGGTAGTATTGGTATGCAATGACAACATGTGGTTGACTGATGCCAAGGGTGGTAGTATCATCATAGTATACATGAAAAGAAAATATATATTGTTGGCGGCAGTATTGCTTGTCTCGATAATGGCTATTCATAGCGGTGTGGTGTGGGCTATTGCCGAGAAAAAAGTAGGCACAGTCACGATTAAGGCCAGCACGGGAACCAGGGATATTATGCCATTTTTAGAAGATATGGTTGTTCGCTGGGGAAAATACTTTCGGTTACTTTACGGTGAATATAAGAACGATAAGATAGTAATCCAGATAGATACGAATGGGAATTATTTTGTTTTTGATGAAATTTCCAGGGTTGGCCATGCGGTTGCATACGAAGTGGCCACGCTTTACCCTCTGGCTGAAGCAACTATTGTTATGCGCGCGCCTGAATCCGAGGGGGCGTGGCATACGCTGGAATGGACTGTTATAGAAGGCGAAATAACCAATTATACCGAACGTTAATCCTTCCTGTCTCTGATTTTTTCCCCGCACTATTTTTCTTGGCGTATAGGAAAGTATAAAAAAGGCAAATCATTTATACAAAATATTTACTTTCCAATTGTAACAACGCTAAGGAACCTCGAAATACAGGGTGGACCCTTCGCACTAACCTAAAATAGTTGTAAGCTTCGCCTCAGGATGAAGCAAGATTTCTTGAAAACGCTTACAAAAAACAGGCACTTTCGCTGGTTTTTACCATCGCTTATATGGTACTATCTAAATTAGGTGAAAGAGGGGGGTGTTTATGAAGAAAAAGATAGTGTTTATAGCCTTTATTTTCTTGTGTTCTTCTCTTATATGCGTGAGTTCCTTTGCGAAGTATGCAGAATTAGTAGGTAAAAGGGCAGAGATCCACGGGCCTTATTGCTGGGATACTCTGGGCGTAGCGCTAAGCGAAGAACATTTTGCTTTAATGCGCTCGGCACTTGAGACTAAGGATGAAAAGCTTTTTTCGGAAGTTCTTAAGTGCTATAACATCTTGCGTATTGAGAAAAATACCAAAGTATTTGTGTTATACACCGAAACGCTTGCCCGCCGGGCGCAAGTGGTAATCCTTACCGGTATATATAGAGGTATGTCGGGGTGGATTCCGCTCGAGTGGCTCGACGGTAACAACAAAGTATCTTCTTTCCGCGACAGTTAATCTCACAGCGCCTGTATTTTAAGAAAGCAGCATAACAGTGTGTTTCTTAAGCCAGGCGCTGTTTTTATTTTTTGACCGGTTACTCCGGCGTTTGGGTACTGAAAGCCAAAAACTATCCTTCCGCGTCACCTCCCATAAAAAAAATGAAAAAGCTAATTTAGCTTCTCGTCGTTTTAATTAATGGTATAATAAACCAATCATTACACACTACCATGCGGTATATCTATAAAAAAATATTTGTGTGCACTATTCTTTTCTATTTTTTTACTGCCAACACTTACACTCAAACTACCAAAAACCCCTTCTTTGACAAGGCAAAAGATTATTACGAAAAGCAGATGTATCTTCAGGCGATTTCTGAGTTTACCAGGGCATTGCAGCTGGAACCGAACAGCGCCGAGCTCTATTATTGGCGCGGCCGTTGTTTTGTTGAGGAGCGCAATTATGGGCATGCCTTCAGCGATTTTGATAAGGCTTTAATGCTTAACCCTCGTTTTTTCGAAGTCTATAATGCCCGAGGGGTGGTTTATCTGCGAGCGGAAGCTTTTGAACAGGCGATTGCTGATTTCAATAAAGCCATCGCGATAAATCCCGAGTATGTCGACGCGTATAACAACCGAGGATTTGTCTATGCGAAGAAAGGTAATTTTGAGCTCGCCATTATCGATTTTAATAATGCAATTAGAATTAATCCTTATAGTGCCGATGTGTATTATAATCGGGGTTTTGTCTTTGCGCAAAAAGGCGACTTAAGCCAGGTAATCACATATTTAAATAAGGTAATAGAACTCAATTCCGCGTATGCGCCTGCTTACTATAACCGGGGACTTGCGCATGCTAAACGGGGCAATCTTGACCGGGCTATCCGCGATTTTAATGAGGCGGTAAATATCGACCCCTACTACGCCGAAGCTTACTATAACCGTGCGGTTGCATACGCCGAAAAAGGTAATTACGATGAAGCCATCGCTGATTATGATAAAACGCTCCAGCTTAATCCGGATCTTACCCAAGCCAAGGATAATAAAGTGTTAGCTCAAACCAAACGGGACAATCTCACCAAGGCTATTGACCAGTTCGATAATTTAATACAGAAGAATCCCCAATATGTACAAGCTTACTATAACCGTGGCGTCGCGTATCTAAAGAAAGGTAATTTTAAGCACGCCATTGAAGACTTTGATAGAGCATTGTTTTTGAGTCCTAAGGAGCCGTTGGTGTATCGCGAGCGCGCAATTGCGTTTTTTTATATCCAGAATTACGATGACGCCTGGCAAGATGTGCGTAAGGCTAAAACATTAGGAGCGGCAATAAGCTCTATATTTCTAGAAGAACTTCAAGAGGCTTCCGGGAAGCAAGAATAGCCATAAATCTGCATATATAAAAAGGAGGTGCGTATGAAAATATTAGTGTGTCTATGTGCACTAACCATGGCTTGTTTATCTTTGTCCTATACTCTTTCGGCAGCCGATACTGCTGACGGAGGAGACTGGAAATTGTTCGGCAGATATATAGAAGCCAATCGTATGCGGGCATTTTTTGTGCAAGGTATTTACGAAGGCGCATTAGCGATGAATCAGGCGAAGGCGCGCGAGGTTTTTTATTATACCGATTATACTACACTTGCTTCGGCTGTGAGCGAGTTTTATAGCGATGACGACGATAATGCCGATATCCCCGTCACGCACGCTCTATATATTGTTTCTATGCGCATGAAAGGAAAATCAAAAGACGCGGTCGACGATATGATTAAAAAATTCAGAGGCGGTCTACGTTTAGAGTTTTTAGCCAAACAATAATGTCGCCAAACTTACTCACTACTTTCTTTATCTTTCTGTGTGCCGGGGCCATGCCCTGCACGCTTTTTGCCGAAACGATCCTGCTTAAGTCCGGTAAAGTCATCGAGGGCAAAATTCTCGAACAGAGCCCCGCGGGCATAAAAATAGACTTTGCCGGCGTGACGCTTTTCTACTATACCGAGGAAGTTCAGGCTATCGACGGTAAATCTGTATCTTCGGCTATCCAGCAGACAGGTATACAGGCCGTATCTTCGGATAAAAAGTTTTTTGCTCAGAATATCGAAGCCGCACTAAAAACCACCAAGAGGATACATGTTATATCTAACGAAGCATTGCATGTGTCGGAGGCTGTTTCTTCCGCTTCAGAATATATCGTTGATATTGATTTTACTAATAAAATAATGAAAATTAGCTCGCACATACGCACGCTGACTTTGCCCACGCACATTCTTGAATTCTACAAGAAATTGATATTACAAAATCAGCTCGCACAAGCACGTAAAAAGGGATTATCAGAGCAGAAACAGAAAGAACTGCGGGATGCATTTGAATTGAAATTCAAAGAGATCGTTGAGGTATTCAAAACAAAGATAGAAAAATTACAAAATACCATTATTGATATGTATGTATTCCAGGACTCGTTAGTATTGAATGTGGCAGATAAGTGGGCAAAAATCAAAGATCCTTCGTTCCTGCGTTTTTGGAGTGAAGCGTCATTCTCTTCCGCCGTCCAAGACCCCCTGGTATTAAGCGACAGCTTGCGTACCATAACAAATCTTGATATAAAGAATTTATTGCCCTTAAGCTTGTTGCGAGAGGAAGCCGCCTTTACTGTCAGCGACAGCAATATGTCGGTGGAAGATTGCTATGTTCTGGATGTAGATCAAAAGGTCGTCGAAGATAAGATGAAAAAAAGTTTTTTGATGTCAGTGTCGGAAAAAACGCAGCACCGCCAACTCCAGCCAGAATTAGTATTTGATGCCGCAACGGTTAGATTTTTCATTTCCAAGAAAAATTTCTTGCCGTTACGCTACGAAGCACAAACTCAGTTTGCGGCAGTTACCAAGGAATTCGTGGCGGTGCGCAAGCAGGACATGTCATTTGAAATCACATCGGATTTTAGCTATCCCAGCGAATCGCTTGTTTTACCGCAAGAGGCACAAACCGCCATAGTTGTTTCAAGTCCCATGGAAGCGCTTAATAAAGTTACGGGTGATTTATTCAAGCTGGATGCGCCGGCCATCGAAGCTCTCAGTCGGGGGGATAAGTTAGCCGATGAAGGTAAATACGATCTAGCTATCACCGAATATAAATCCGCGCTTGCACAAGTACCGGAAGGCTCGATAGATAAAGTTTTCATCTTGAATCAATTGGGTTATATGTATCGAAACATGGAAGAATTTGACCAGGCGCTTGCGACCTTTCAACAAGGGTTAGATAGTGTTGGCAAATTACGGTTGACACATTCTCCCGTTACGGAATTTATTGCGCGTTTGGATAAAATCGAAGCTACCCTGCATTATCATGTTGGCGATGTGTATATGGCAACCGGCAAATTTTCCCAGGCTCTCGCCGCGTTCGATAAAGCAATCGCTTTACATCCGCTCGTAGACGCCTACCAGAATAAAGCCGTGGTATACAGGCTTATGGGCAAATATAAAGAATCCATCGAGGCATGCAAGGAAACGTTGAAAGTAGATCCAAGTTTTGGTAAAGCTTATTCAAGTATGGGTTGGGCTTATGGGTCGCTTGGTGATTTTAAAAATGAAATAGAATGTCAGAAGGAGGCTATTAAGCGTTGGCCAAACTTTATGTTTGCTTATTATCGGCTGGGGGAAGCTTATGAGCGTCTCGGAGACAACGCTGCGGCCGCGAAAACTTACGAAACCGCCTTGGCGGTAGAGCCTGATAATATGTCGTTGCGTCAGGCTTTGCAGAAAGTAAACTCAAAGTTTGGAAAAGAATAGAATCTTTTAGCCTGCGCCGGTTTAAAACAGAATTTCCGGCAAAACGACTACCAAGAAATTATTTTACTTCAACCATATCGCAAGCGAATTATGTTATTATGTTCCAGCGATTGATATATACTGGTCGATATGTGTGCTTCTTTGTGTGCAGCATGATGGGTATCTCTCCCGCGTTTAGTCAAGTATCCAGCGTGACGGTACCTATCCAGGAGGACACTATGGTTAGAGATATCCAGCGTACCATCGCTGTTTTATCCAACACTCACACGCATCTTTCGCCAAGCCATGTTGGGCATCCAGGTTATGGAGATCTTGCTTTTCTCTACGATAAAGCCGTGGACGCACTTGTTTTAAAGGCAGGAGGATATCAAAAAGAAGCCCAAGCCATTCTTGATTATTTTGCAGCCCGCCTGAAGATTCCTTTCGAGGAAATACGTATGCATGCTGATACGAATGATACTTACGGAATTATAAAGATTTTTTCTCCATTTTCAGCCTCCGGCATGCCCACCAAAGCATTAATGAATGCTTTGGATATTACCTCAAACCGCAGGCAGGGGAAAGCTACCCTTGAATTTTTTACCACACCTGGACCGACCTCATTTCTTATCTTTGCTTTTCTTCAGGTCAACCCAGATATTTATAAAAACGAGGCGCTGCTGCTAGGAGAGGTTTTACTGGCGATGCAAAACGCAGACGGAGGTATCCGGGATGGTGACCGGTCGCCGGAGAAGGTTCATACCGAACCGCACATGGATAGTTATGCCGCATTCATGATGCTGTATCAAATAAGCGGGGATAGTAAATGGGAAATAGCCGCTCATAGAGCTCTTGAGTGGTTTAACGCAAACGTGTATCATCCCAATGAGGCGGCAATCGATCAAGGTGTGTGGGCACACGCTCCTAATCAGGCGTTTGCTACCGACGCCTACTCCTGGACTATGGCCGGCCCCTTGGGTGACACGATTTCTCCCGAGATGCTTAAGCGTTTGAGCGAGCGGATGCTTGAAGAGAGTTTAACAAAAATCACCCTTCCGGTTCCTGACGGTACCGTAAGAACTGTAACGCTCTGTGATTTTAGTAACCCTGAAAGCCAGGTCGTAAAAAATATACGCCAGGGATTCCATCCGATGGGTTCGGTAGAATGGACTGCGGGGGTAATTCTTGCCCTGCAAAAGAACGCGGTGAGGTTTTGGAATACCGGCGATCGCAAGGCCGCCAGTTTCTATAAAGCCATTGCTCAGATACTTTCTGGCGAAACAAAAAAATGTTTTTATCGGCTCGATAATACATATATGACATTTTATGCCACAGGCCAGGGTGTCTGCGTTGGCCCTTTCGGTTCAATCTCGGGGGTAAGTATAGAGGGTTGGAAGACGCCATTTTTCTATGTAAAAAGTAAAGATAACCAGGTGCTGATAAAGGGTGGGAGTTGCGTGGGCGCCTGGATCATCCTGCCACATCTTGGCTTCAACCCGTTTATTCTCAATGACCGGTACCATGAAACGTACGGGAAAATACCGCTGACACAAGAAACAACGGATCAGGCTAAAATATTTGTAGATAAAATCGCAAGCAAACGTTTTTTTACCGAGGGTGTTATCCGCGAAGCGCCCAGCCCCGACAGCCAGATCGTCGAGCCGGCTTTGTTTAATGAAAAAATGTGGGATGCCTTAGAAAAAGGATATGCTCAGCGTACAAGAGGTGATTACGTAAAGGCAGAAATATATTTTCAAAAAGCAGCTTTTTGGGCACATAAGGTTGTGGATAATTCGGCTTGGTGCCAGCGCGCGCGGGCCGACAATGCACAGAAAGAAAAAGAAATCGGCGGTATTGTTTCATATCCGTGGGGCGCTGTCTATCGAGATAATGATCACCCGTTGCATTATGCGGTATTGAGATACCCTTTATTAAACGAAGTTGCTGCTGCGATGTGGGCTTTGGCCACGGTTAATTTCGAGCTAGGCCATCCGGAAGAAACAAAATATTGGATTCGGCGTATCATCGATGAGGTTTCTCTGCATCAGATCGCGGATATTAAAAAAGACGGCCAACAGGAGGCGCCTGATTTAATCCAGGGATATTGGAATGCGCTTGTTTCTTGGGAAGATAACCCTGGTGGATACGAGCGGGACAAGAAAATCGGCGTGCTTTATCGGGAAGTATTGCGGGAGAAAAAACTTTCTGGTGCCAAGCCAAAAACAGTAATAGTTCCTGATTTTGTCACAAGAGCCCCCGGGGTTGGGGATCGGCAGTAAACTTAAAAATGATTTGACAGAGATATCTCAGATGGTACATTGACAATTGATGAGCGAGCGTCGGAAGAATATACGGATACATAAATCCCTGATTGTACGTTTCAAACTTCCCAAGGGTTATCTGGGTATGTCTTCGCGCAGCGACAATATCAGCGAAGACGGAATGCGTATGGGTGCCTTGCAACGGTTTGAGCCGGGAATGTCTTTGCAGCTAAATTTTAATCTGCAGGAGTATACGGACCCCGTTATCGTTAATGCAACGGTGGTATGGGTGGATTACAAAAAACAAAGTTATTTTCCATTTGTCTTAGGTTTACGGTTTATTAATCTCGCTGATTCCGATCGCCCTCGCTTACGTGATTATATTAGCCATGTCGTTAGAGAAGAAAACCTTTCTATCTCTCCTGGCGCCTAGCGATTTTTCTATTCTCGTAAGACCTTCTTGAGCCGTTATGTACCCAGGTACATAACGAAGCCTGATTTTTAAACCGATCGTCAGGTGTCTCAATAGCGGTTTAAAAATAAAACCCTATCTTTAGTGTTGACCGCGCTTGGCCCGCGTATTATTATAATTTATAACGGTAAAATTGATTTAGAACCGATTGTCTCAGTTAAGAGGCAGCAATATTTAAGAGAGTAGAATTTTTATGTACGGTGTTATTTTTTAGTCTTTATTGCGAAAAGTATTTTCTTATCAGTTTGACGGTTTAGCTTAAGAGGGCTTATTTACAAGGTTCTGCGGGCATAATATAATACCGTTAAGGGGAGGTAGTAATGAAGAGCGAACGGCTACAATATTTAATTAATGAATACAGACTTGTCCAAAAACGCTTATATGAGATCAGGGCTGATTATGAGCGTATGAAAATAACGTTTGAGATTCTTAAAGAGGTTGAGAAAGAGTTAGGTGAACGCGCGAAGCACGCATCTGATGGCGCAACCGGACAGTATTGGATGGACATTGCCGCCGGGTGTTTTACGGGTGATCAAGACCGGCCCAACGAAGCGGATTTTAATAAAGCAAAAGAAAAAGTAGAGAAGAACGAGAAATTAATTCTTTACTATGAAACAAAGCTAAATATGATTCGTAGGTTCTTAGGTGTCCGCGAGACAGACCTGTTTGAAAGCTTTCAGGAGAAAAACATTCTTATGGGAAGTGAGCAGTCTTCTTCGACGAATATGCGCAATGTTCTTCAGAAAACAGAAGAAGAAGACAAGCTTCGAGATGAACGCAAGAACGACGTTAATTTTAACAAAATGTAAGCTTGGGGAGGCCATGGCTATCGAAAGGCATCTCACGAAAAAGTATCGGTTTCGGCATGTCGGATGTGCACGCGTGTTGTCATTTATTGTTCTGTTATTGTTCTTACATTCGACCATGCAAGTTTATGCTGTTACTATTCCCGCCGCCTTAGAAAAACTCGGGTTTACCGAAGATGATCTTTTGAATTATCGCCGTCAGGATGAGCAAGAGTTTTTTACTTTTTCCGATAAACGGACTCGCGAGAGGCAGGACGTTATTACTTTTGTAATCGAAAATGGTGAAATTATTGCCTATCCGAACCCGATGGTCGAGAAGAAAGAGGATAAACGCGATAGCCTAGATATGTAAAAAAGCACTCCCTTAATGCAAGCGTATTATAGCTGCCAAAACGATCTTCGTCCGTTTTCCCATAAAACCTGCGGTGTTATTTGAGGTTTTTGTCTATCATCCATTCGGTTTTAATGGAGTAGGCAGGTACAAAAAACTTTATAATATTGGAAAAAAATAAGAGGCTATTTTTGAGCAGGATTATCTTTCGTCGGTAGCCTCATCGACAGACTGACCTTTTTTAAGCGGGGATCCTTCCTGGAGCGTATTTTCTTTTTCGTAGGTTTGGCAACTTTTAGAAGCGAACGAGAGAACGGCGAGTAACACAATTACAAGGATTATTACAAAGAAATAAGGGTATATCGTTACGTTTTTAATTTTCATATACCAGATTATATCAAACATACATTTTTTGTCAAAATATATCAATTTTATGACTGCGCGGTACCTGGCAGGGCGGCAGTTTATTAAACTGCTATAATTTTAATAAGGGGAATGGTATAATTAAAAAGTACGTACATGATAATCACGATTTCATTATTAAACTACAGCGTCTTTAATTTTATTCTTGGCCGAAACGATTATTTTTAAAATGAGTTTATTAAAAAAAATAGCATGGTTGGTTCTGGGGGTAATTTTTGTCCCGCTGGCTATGTTCCTGCTTTTACTGATAGTGCGTACTTTTTTCCCCACGCTGCGGTATGCGGCAGAACAGGTATTTTTGGTAATATGGATCGGTGTGCTAAGCGCTACAATTCTTTTAGCAATAATTGTTAGGAAGAAAAAAGAATCGTTTTCAAACGGATTATTGGTTTCGGCAGCCATCGCCCTCATCGTAAGTTTCGTGGCCTTGCTTTTGCATGTATACAATTATACAAAACTGAATTATCTAAAAGTGGAGAATGAGAGTCTTATGTTAAAAACTAAAAGTCTAAAAGAAGAAATATCCGGCTACAAGAAAAGAATTAAAGAATACGAAGAAAATTCTGACTTGCGAAGAAAGCTTCCGGGTGATTGAGGTCTTTGGCCGGGTGAGCGATGCATTCTTGATGCGTTCGTTGGTGCGTTCCTTCGGCAGGCTCAGGACGCTCAAGTAATGTCGGAGCGAAACCACGCCTTTTAAGGCGCGAAACATACGCTCGCCGCTTGGTATGGTTTCGGCTATGGCTCAGCCAAGTGCCCAGTCTCCCGTGCAAACCCCTGGATTAAAACTTGGGGAAAGTCGAATGGGTTGATTTTTCTTTCTTGACCAATCTTTACTATGGCAGTATTATTTTTTCGATCGCTTACGAAAACAGATCGGTAGGAAAATTTTATATCAGTCAGGTATGATCCGGACGGCGGTTTTATAATTCTTGAAAATAAGCTTCTATAGGAGTAATTTCTTCTAACTTTTAAGGAGGGTATTGCGATGAGAAAAGCCAAAATTTTAGGTTCATTGGCCGTGATTATGTTGTTTTGTCCGCTCGTCATTTTTGCCCAAAGTTCCGGAGAAAAAAATGAGCCTGTGATGGGGGATGTTAAAAAAGACAAGCAGATAGAGAAAGAACGTATGATTGGTATGGCGATGAATATGTTGGGGATGATGCAAAAACAAATAGTCGCTACCGGTGACGGCGGAGCTATTGTTTTATTGGGTAATAAACTTCTCAAATATGATAAAGATTTAAACCTTATAAAGGTAGTTGAATTAAAGGCCGACGTTGCGCCTGTGCAGAAATGATGAAAACCAAAGCCGAAATTAGGCAAAAGGAAAAAAGAGTAATATTGGCTCTTTCTGCAGAAGGTTTTGATGGGTCTGCAACCAGATTAAGACAATGCTCGCAGGGCGAGGTTATTTTTTAGCCATGGAGGTAGCCGACATGAAAACCTTTTTACTCGCAGGATTATTTTTCTTCATCAGTTTCGTGTGTTTTGCAAAAGATATTCCTGCGAAAGAATACTACCATCGCGGCGGAACTTACATAAAACCAACCTATCGTTCTAATTCCGAAGGGGATGCGCCCCGTAGCCGTAGCAGGCCGAGTTATCAACAACAAAAAGCATATCAAACCTTGCCGGTCACGCCTGCTTATAAGAGCGATTATGATAATGATGTGCTTACCGAAAAGGACGAGAAAGAAGAGGATGATAGTACAAACGAAGATAGTGTGGGTGATGACAGAGATTCTTATCCTTACGGCACGCATAGATCTTATAGGTATAGAGAATCAAAGGATAAGAGTAATACGATCGGCAGTTTTTCTGATAGCAACGATACCGAAACTAAACAAAAGGAATGAGGAAGTTTTTATTGCTGCTAATCTTCATTTTTCTTCCTTTTTTTTCGGTATTCGCCCAAAAGATACCCGATAGACTGCGCATACCGAAAGAATTGGAAGAGTTAGGATTTACCCGTTCCTTTCTTGTTGAATACAAAAAGATTGCCGATAAAGAATTCTTTACTTTTGATAATTGGAGAACAGCGCAAGGCCTGGACACTATAACTTTTGTGATTGAAAATGGTAAGGTGAAAGATGTATTCAAAGGTAAGAGAATAAAATTAAAGGAGAGAGGCACATGAAACCTTTAACCAAAAAAATCATAGCGAGAGAGGGGCTGATTTTGCTGGGTTTGCTCCTTGTGGGAGTTATTTTACACTTATGTTTACCAATCATAATCCCTCCGTTTGTTTTTCCTAAGGTTCCTTATTCTTGCACATCATTACCGAACAAATCAAATTCGAATAAAGCACTATACGAATTATCCATTTTGGGTAACAAATATGAATTAGAGTACGATAGCTATAATCCCACGGAAGAGGAGCTAAGCGAAGTTGCAACCAGCATAGCAATAAGAGAAAAACTTATCCAACCTACCTTAAAGTGGCGAATGCATTGTTTTTTTGCGGATACTATTAATATAACTTTCTTAATTATTTTTTTAGTTAGCTACTCATTCTATCTTCTTGTCCGTTTCATTCGTTGGGCAATTAAAACTTTGGTAGGTTAGGAGTGAATAGAGAATGAGGCATGAAAGACGATATTAGGTTTGGTTTGGGCGTATGTATAATTTTGCGCCAGTTTTGCTTGGAATTTTGTTATTGATAATTTTGGTTTGTTTCAGGCATCTTACATCCGGGTTTACCTCGGCTTACGGTCAAATAAAAAAGTAGCGCACCTGACCCACACAAACGAAGTTTCAATCTCTCTTTCGTTAGGAACACACGACCTTAAGAAAAATATGGTATAATTCAAAGGACGAAATGACAAAGAAAAGAATAAAAGTAATTCTTAATTATATAACTGCGGCTTGTTTCTTTGTGTGTTTTGCGGGCTGTATGACAATTTCAGAGAAGCGCTTGGATGCCCTGAGAGAGACCTTTTCGCCGTTGACGCACATTATTAAGATCAGTAATGATTATTATAGCCAGAATTTAAAATGGCCGGAAAGTAAAGAAGAGATCAAAAAGTTTATCATAGAAAAGAAAATTGATTTCAATATAGAACAGTTCAAAGTGCTCATTTTTAACCCTCAGCCGGACGGCACATTGCTTGTTACGTATGAAGTGAAGCCGTACGGATTTTTAGAGCAACTTAAATTCAGAGATATAATAAAAGGCAAGATCAAGGTCGGTAGATCCGATAAACAAGGATCTTTGAAAGAACCCATAAAAAAATAATTTGTTATTTTCTTTGATATCGTCAAACCTTACCTTTTTTGCTCTTGACGCATGTATGGTATAGCAGTATTATTTTTTAATCATTACTCGAATTGCCGAGTACCTTGGCCCCGGTTATTACGGGCTGTATCACGAAGTAGGGGCGTGATATCTTTAAGGCAGTGTAATGGAAAAATATTTTCGAAATAGCTAAGGACATAATTTGTAAACGGGGGCACAATGGAAAACAGAAGAAAATTTCCCAGAGTTAACACGGCTAAAATGATGGTTAGTTGGAGGAAGGTTAAAGCCTACGACAATTTGAATGAAACAAAAGATATCTCTGGAGGGGGTATTTGTTTGATGGTTGACGGCGAAGGCTTGGTGAGTGTCGGAGACATATTACAACTCGAATTTAGCTTACCTTTGGGAAAAACCATTTATTCAAAAGGAAAAGCGGTGTGGCTGGACAAATTTACTATCATAGGTGACCTGAAGGAGGAAACGCGCTATGAGGTAGGAGTAGAATTCTTAGATATCAACGATAAAGACAGAGCAGCAATTGAACAATTTGTTTTTTTGCACTTGCCTTTGAACAAAAAAACAACTCAACAAATATGAGAGAAAAAATGAAAATTGGTACTTACCGCTTATTCTCGTGTGTGTGCAAACATTTCGTGATCATCTTATTCGGTATTCTCTTTATCTAAGAATTATGTTGTGCCGAATAACCGCGCTAAGGTATCCAGGAAAACCGGTAGTATTTCCGCCAGACACGAACTAATCATTATCGCGATGTAGATATAACACGTAAGATGCGGCGTATTTTTTCAGTGTTCGTTTCGCTGAGCGCATAGCAAAAAAACATTAATAACACGATTGTTCCCAGCCACTCATCTATTTTTGAATGAAATGTATTTAGCACATGTAATGTACGCATAAGCGAAGTAACACGTACGTTCGTAATAATGATTATTAAAATAATAAGGCAACTCTCTAAACGGGGGGTTGCCTTTGTTGATTTAATGTCTTAATATATTTTAAGGCATGCTGGTTGTATCTATCCGTGATTACGATAGGCACGCACAAGAAAGTGGTTTTATGAATTTTGAGCCGATAAAATGCGAGTAAACTGGCTAAGAACATAAGTAATGGCACGTCTTTATCTAATTTCACCACCATACCAGGATGTCTATAAAAAAATAAATTATAAGAACTTTGGAGTTCTCCAGCCCCCTTTAGGATTGGCTTATATTGCCAGTTATGTAAAACGTCACGGGCATTCCGTAATGCTTTTTGACGGCAGCTTTAGCAGGGATATTTTTAAGGATATAAAAGCCAATATCGCCGCATTTAACCCAGACTTTGTGGGCATAACCGCCACCACGCCGCAAATTGCAAGCGCACTGAAAATAGCGGAATATATAAAGAACCTTGCTCCGGATATAAAGATAATTTTAGGAGGATTTCACGTATCGGCTTTGCCGGAACAAACCCTTACTCATCGGTATGTTGATATTGTGGTTTGCGGAGAAGGCGAAATAACGATTTCCGAAATTATAGGAGGAAAAGACATATGTGATATCAAGGGGATTTATTTTCGGCAGATGGATAGTATCAGAAAAAATGCGCCGCGGCCACTCATAGAAGATTTAGATTCGCTCCCTTTTCCGCTCTGGGAGGGATTACCCGTACGGTCGTATTACTACTTTCCGGAACATACCGTTGGGATAATAAGCGGGAGAGGATGCCCTTATGGCTGTAGTTTTTGTGCCTCGGCAGTCATACATGGTAATCGTTATAGAATGCGAAGCCCAAATAACTTCGTCGACGAAATCGAACTTCTGCGGAAAGACTATGGGGTTGAATATCTTTTTTTTGTTGACGAAACCTTTACTATTAATCCTCAAAGGACAGAAGAGATTTGTAGTATAATACAAAAGAGGAAAATTTCTGTTAAGTGGACATGCGATACCCGGGTAGACCATGTGACGAAAGACATGTTACGCATTATGAAATCCGCTGGTTGTCGATCGTTGAGAATAGGAGTAGAATCCGCTGACGAGAGAGTGTTGAAAATGACAGGAAAAAATATAACTTTGGCAGAGGCAGAAAGGGCCATATCATGGGCAAACGAATTAGGAATAAAAACTACAGCATACTTTATATTGGGCCTTCCTTACGAAACCCCGGCCAGCCTGGACAAGACATTAGTATTTTCTAAAAAATTAAACACAGACGTAGCTCAATTTTCCATGCTTGTTCCGCTTCCTGGCACTAAGATCTGGGACATCGTACAAGAGGGAAAAATACTGCGATGTACGGCTAAGGAATGGGATGAGTATGTCCGGTATGACAAGGCGATTGTGGAATCCGATTTACTTTCTGCAAGCCAACTATTAGCATATCAGCGTCATATAGTAAAGAGCTACTATTTAAGCCCGTTATATATATTGAAAAGATTGGGTGGCATTAGATCTTTTAGGGAATTATGGGAAGTTTTACGAGGTGGCATGGCTGTATTGATAATGATTTTCTCCAAAAAAAATGTACTTAGAAAGAATTCTTCTTGGCAGGAAAGGTGTCAATGAAAAGAGTTTTTATTACCGGTGCGCCTGGATGGCTTGGCACGCGATGCGTTGAGACGCTACTAAAAAAAGAATTTCCTTTCCAGAAGTACGATTATTCCTGTACATGTTTTGTCTTGCGTGGGGTCGATGCATCAAAGTTGGAAATCATGGGCGCGAAGATTATTTACGGAGATATAAGGGATCAGGACAGCCTTAAAGGCGCGATGGAAGAATGTGACTGTGTTATTCATATGGCGGCAGTGGTTCATCCAAAACGGATTAAAGACATGTATGACACGAATGTTATTGGAACCAAGAATGTTCTTCATGAAGCCATTTTGTATAAAGTGAAAAAATTTATATATATCAGCAGCAATTCTCCGGCCGGCTTCAATATAGACGGTAAGCTTTTTTCCGAAACAGACCCCCCTCGCCCGTATATGAATTATGGAAGGAGTAAGTATCTTGCGGAAGAGTTTGTGAGAAAAGCGGCGAGAGATACGCCGATAGAGGCGATTATATTAAGACCTTGCTGGTTTTATGGGCCAAGGCAACCTGCAAGACAGACTAGGTTGTTTAAGATGATCAAAGGCGGCACGCCTATTTTATTCGGCGATGGAGGCAATCTGCGAAGCCTTTCTTATGTCGACAATACGGTGCAGGGAATTATTTTAGCGCTTGAGAAAGAAGGTATTAACGGGCAAACGTATTGGATTGCGGACGAAAGGCCCTACACAACACTTGAGATCTATAAGGCTATAGCCGAGATGTTGGGTGTAAAAACATTGAAACCGAGAAAAATCCCTGCATGGTCGTCTTCTGTTTTTGGAGCAATGGATTTGGCAGTGCAAGCTGCCGGCTTGTATATACCGGAGATACATGTTGTGGGAGAGATGTCCAGAAATATCGCATGTAGCATAGAAAAAGCAAAAAAAGAATTAGGGTATAGGCCTCAAGTTTCTTTAAGGGAGGGGATGAGAAGGTCAATAGAGTGGTGCAGGGCTAACGGGATAGAGATATGAACGCTAAAGTTTTGATTACCGGCGGATCGGGATTCTTTGGCACTTCGTTAACAAAGGGGTTGCTTGAGAAAGAGTATTCCGTTAGAATCCTTGACCCGGAGTATCCCGCTAGCGCCGACATTAGACCGCGAATAGAATTTATACAGGGCGATATTCGTAATAAGGAGATCGTAAGAGAGGCGTCTAAAGGAATAAGTATTGTTTTCCATAATGCCGCGATATTGCCGATTTCCAGGTCACATAAGAAAATTTTCTGGGAAGTAAACGTCGAGGGGACGCGTACTATTCTGGAAACGGCTTTAATAAACAAGGTACGCAAAGTCATTTTTATATCTTCAAGCGCACCATACGGTATTCCAAAAGATACTCCCGTGACAGAGAATACACCATTTAACCCGGTCTGTGATTACGGCCGCTCGAAAATAGCGGCAGAAGAAATATGCAACGAATATAGAAGCAAAGGGTTGGATGTGGTAATATTACGTCCGCGAACGCTTGTGGGAAAAGGAAGATTGGGGCTTTTCCAGATCTTGTTTAACTGGATAGCCGATAATAAGCGGATATATCTTATCGGTAAAGGAAACAATCCATTTTCTTTCTTGAGCGAAAGAGATTTTGTAAAAGCATGTATTGTCAGTATCGAAAAAGATTGTAAGAACGGAGATTTTAATTTAGGGACGGATAAGTTTAATACTGTCAAAGAGGATTTAGAAAGCCTCATACGTTCTGTTGGTAGTTCATCGAAGATAGTTCCCCTGCCCGCTTCGGCCACCAAGTTATTGTTGAGCGTATTCGATATGTTCAGCGTGGTGCCTTTTACGCCATGGCACTATAAAACTTGCGATAAGCCGTTTTATTTTGATATTACCAAAGCTCGGAAGACATTGGGGTGGTTCCCGGAAGTAAGCAATTTCGAGATGCTTAAGGACGGTTACAACGATTATATATCTCATAGAAAGGATATTGATTCCGATTTCGGCACCATACATACAAAATCCGTAAGGCAGAGAATACTAAGAGTTTTAAAAAGCCTGTCTTAGGCCGCGTGGTTTAAGAGATACGAAATGATTCTTTAAATAAGGTGTTGTGAAGAATAAGCTATGTAAACATTATCCTCTCATTATCAGTGTGTGTGTGTTGGTTTTCTTGGTGGCGGTATGCCTGATATTTTCTGTCAAAAAAAATCAAGGCCATCTCATTTATGCTCTCGACGATGCATACATTCATATGGCGATAGCAAAAAATTTTGTGCAACATGGAGTCTGGGGTGCAACAAAATATGATTTCAATTCATCATCTTCTCCGATACTCTGGTTGTTGCTGTTGTCTTTAGACTACTTTTTCTTTGGCGTGAATGTGGCGGCCCCTTTTCTGTTAAATATTATCTGCGCAATATTGGTGTGTGTCGTCTCGTATGTTTTCCTGAAGAAACAAAAGGTGCATCCTTTGCTTGTGTGCATTGTTTTACAGGGGGTCATATTTTTTACTCCATTGCCGGCCATGATATTTAGCGGAATGGAACACACGATGCACCTTTTGATAACTATTGTATTTTTTTCTCTTGCCGTGGAAGTGCTTTCAAAAAAAGATCCCGATGTTATCAAGAGCAGGTTATTATTCATTTCGGCACCTTTATTAACGGCAACCCGTTATGAAAGTATATTTTTAGTTTTTGTTGTTTGTTGTTTATGTGTGATAAAAAGGCGGCTGTGGTATGCTCTACGGTTAGGTTGTATAGGAATCTTGCCGTTTATATTGTATGGAGTTATATCGGTTTCAAAGGGATGGTATTTTGTACCCACCGCATTTTTTCTCAAATGCAATTGGGTGACGTATTTTTTCTCAAAGGGCCAGAGTATTACATTTTTACATTTTTTTTATGATAGGATTGTGTCAACTCCTCATATTTTATTTTTTGTAGTTTCGATACTCCTTATGTATATCATAAGACTTAACAGATTTAGCGGACGGATGATGATAGGGGAAGAAAAGCAGCTTATGGCGGGCATATTTCTTGCCATTACTTTTTTACACATGCAGTTTGCGGGAATCGGCTGGTATTATCGTTACGAGGCATATCTTGTGGGTCTGGGCATATTGATTATTGGTGTAATGCTCGGAGAGTATTTCCCCGGAAAATTTTTTTCTGGGAAAAGAAAAGAGGTGTTACTGAAATGCTGCGTTTTGGGTGTATTCTTTTTTGTCTTTGCCAAGCCGCTTATATTCAGAGGAAAAACATCATTATTGCAAATATCAACTGCTACGCACAATATTTACGAACAGCAGTATCAGATGGGTTTATTTCTTAATAAATTTTATCAAGGCGAGAGCATTGCTGCGAATGATGTCGGAATCATCAACTATCTCACGGATATCAGGACCTTGGATTTATATGGATTGATTAGCATCGAAGTAATTGATGCAAAACTGCACCGCAAGTATAATACAGCAATGATACGCGCGCTCGTGGCGCAAAGGAAAGTAAAAATAGTGATTGTCGGCGATCATTGGTCGATTCCCCGTGGAGGCATCCCGCAGGAATGGGTTAAGGTCGGTCAATGGAAGATTCCAAATAACATTGCGTGTGGCAACGATACGGTTTCGTTCTATGCGGTTGATCTTTTGGAGAAAGATAATTTGATAAAAAGGCTCAAACTTTTTTCATCTTCTCTTCCAAAAGATGTCCAACAGGCAGGTCTTTATACTGTTGTAGAATGAGGGTGGTGAAGGCCAGTTTGATGGTGCGTTTTCCGGCCGGATCACCACAGGAAGCCGGCTTACATGAAACCCGAAACAAAGAAACTGTAAAATTTCTAATAGTTAAACTATTCGGAAGAGGGGAATGAAAGGAGGTGGACCATGCTTGCGATATTGGGCCTTATGATTGGACTGTATATTATAGCAAGTTACAGTGAAATGTTTAAAAATGCCGGCATGGGGGCAAAGATCATATTGATAATTCTCAGTTTCATTACGCTACTGTGTATAGGCAGCCTCTTTGCGCTTTCGGCAAGAATGCCAAAAATACCTTAATGATATATTTCATTTTTTCATAATAGTTTCGTTGATTATAAAGAATACTTCTTTCTTTGATTAGGATCAGGGGCTGGTAAACGTTTAAAAGAATAGAGGGGGGTGAATATGAAAAAATATTTTCTTGCGCGCTTTTTTATATTTATTTTATTGCTTCCTCTTATTGGCTGTGTAAACGACTCTGCCCAAGAGCGTGCAAAGGAAAAGCTAGGTAATATATCAAAACTTTCTAATGAAGAGCTTCTCAAAAAATATTCTGAGATAGATACCCAGCTCAACTGTTACAAAATGAGTTCTCGGCCTATCCCCGTAGATCCCACCACCTCTGGTGTGCGCGGCCGCGAGATGATCCCCGGACTTACGGGCAATGCAGTTATGGGTTTGAGGTCGGGAGGATTGAAAAGACACATTGAGACGTATACCGAGGCTAAGAGGCAATTGCTAATAGAGTTAAAAAAGAGAGGGGTATATCCGTAAGAAAAACAATCTTCTCAAAAATGTATAACTGGGAAAATAAATATCTATAGAATATAGAGATCATTTCACCAAAACTCTTTGCGTTTGTGTTTACGGAAAGGCTTTATCGGAAGAAAAAAATCTTGTTTAAACTAGCAGCTATGCTATAATTTTTCACTGTTAATTGCTCACGGGAAACCGTTGTTGTCTTTGATAAATCGCACTGCTCCCTAAGGGGTAGTTGCACAAGTGCCGAGGTA
>JBAWWL010000004.1:0-180599 GCA_037146775.1 Candidatus Omnitrophota bacterium
ATGACGCCATCGTTATCGGTATCAAGGCCGCCATCGCCGTCAATGCCGATGCCGGCTTCAAGTTGAGCGTCATCGTATGCATTAACACTCACCTTTATATCGGATACTAAGGAAGCATTAATGGTCGTTTTAGCGTTGTCGAGCACGTGGAAAGCATTGGTTGATTCGGAACTGCCCGAGCCATCACCCAAATCATAAGAGCCGCCGGGAACATACACCATCTCCACAGCAAAAACTTTTACCCGCGCAGTGGTAGTCGACGAAAGGCCGTCGGTATCCCAATCCCAGACAAACTGAACCGATGTGGTACTCACCGCGCCGGAGCCGGTTGCTGAGCGCTGCAAGAACGCTCCTTTTTTATCGGTAGGCACCACTATATCCAGCACCGTACCGGAGCCTTGAGAAAAACCGGAGGGGTTCGTTCCGCTTGTTTTAAGCGTGGCATGATTCCAGGTGCTTCCGGAGTCGGTAGAATACTTTACAAATATCCAGGCGGCATCGTAATTCAAACTGTTGCGCCAGGAATGCTCCCAGGAAATATCAAACTGGATATTGCAGGTTTTTGCAGAAGTACTTTGACCGGTCATGGTTACGTTGGAAACAGTAATATTGTTGGCGTGAGCAGCAAAGACACAAAAAATACATAAAATTAAACTAAAAAAAATAGTTTTACTCATAGTTTATTTTTCAATTATACCACGCATCGCGCGTCAACATACACCGCACTACCATCTGCCAAGTTTTTCCCCGATCCCTTTCGCATTGGGGTCGCCCCAAATCCCGCTCTCGGTATTAAGGTGAGTCATGCGTTCTTTTACTTTCGCCGCATCTGGCGCATCAGGCTTTATATCGAGATATTTTCGATAGTGCTCGTTGGCCTTTGCGCGCTCATTTTGAATTGTATCATAAATCAAGGCGAGATTAAAATGTGCGTCAGCGTCGTTGGGCTTGAGCGCCACAACTTTTTGGTATTCTCCGATCGCGGCCTCCCATTGAGCTTGGCCCTGCAAGATAACCCCCATATTATAGTGTAAGGCAATTGCGTCTTTTCTATAACTTTCCAGCTCTTTCGCTGTGTCAAACAGTTTTACTTTGGTTTCCTCCAACAACGTCTCCAGCTTTGTTATTGCTTCTTTCTGGATGAGAGTGTTCTTGGTCAGGCGTGTTACGGTATTTTTCAGCTTCGTTTGTTTCTGCGAGGATTCTTTTTTATCGTGTAAATTTTTCCTGGCGCTAATGGCTTCCTGGTCTAATGCCGCGCGTAAACTTTTCTCGAGCTCACGTGTCTTCTTTTTATATTGTTCAAGCTCAAATTTTGCCTGCTCAAGCGGCGAAGCCTTCTTGAGAGCCGTGCTGGATTTTTGGCCGCTGGAAATTATTGCAGTATTCGCATCATTTACAGCGCTTTCAGCCTGGATAAATGCAGCAAGCTTACTCTCCAACTGCGCTATTTTTTCCTGTAATACTTTGTTTTCTTTTTCTGCATCGTTACGTATGCCGTCAACCTTAATAAGGCCGGCATCGAGATAGGTTATCTGCTCTTTCAACTTGTTATTTTCTTGCGCAATTATTTTGAGTTTATCAAGAAGCTGATCGCGATCGCGTTTTGTACTGTAAATATCTCCCTGCAGTTTGGCAAGATCGCTTTTAAACTGGTCGTTTTCCTTCGATAATTCCTCAACTCGTTTATTGAGCCGCTCATTTGTTACCTTAATCACCTGACTTGCGGAAGACCCAGGTTCTCTTTCTGCACCTTCGCTACCCCAAAAGGCAAAAGAATCATCAGCAACATTAATAACTATTGCCAGTATAAAGACAGTTAATAGAAGTAAATTGAGTATTCTTGTGCACATGGTTACCTCCCCATTCCGCTCGTTGCCTCGAGTACGCTTTGGCTTATTCATACTTCCGTAATCCTTTCGGAGATACGCCCACGTCTACGACATTTACATCGCCGGTCAAAAGACGAGGGGTAATAAAAACAACAATTTCTTGTTTTTCTAACTTCTCGTTTACGCTGCGAAAGGCCGCGCCCAGAAGCGGAATATCTCCTAAAAGAGGAAACTTATCAACAGTTTTTATTTTCTCATCTTTGCGCAAGCCGCCGATAATGATCGTTTCGCCGTCTTTTACCATAATGGTGGTTTCGGCGGTTGTTTTTGCCACAATAGGAACTGTGTTGGTTACATCGGGAGCAATTTGATAGTTAAGATGATCGTCTACAGTGGAGACCTCCGGCCGAATCTTCATGGTAACATACCCATCGTCATTAATAGAAGGAGTAACATACAGCTGCACGCCGACATCAATAAATTGCACTTGCGCCGCAGTAGTGGCGGTAGTACCGCCGGTTTCGATAGTAGTGGTAACATAGGCTTGAGAAGTACCCACCATTATCTTGGCCTCTTGGCCGTCAATAACCGCGATGCTGGGCGAGGAAAGATTCCTGGTTTCACCGAACTCTTCTAAAAGCTTTATAATCACACTGTAGTTGCTTTTACCCGTTAAGGCGTGACCGGCGCCAATCTTAAAATAATTAGTTTTGTCACTGGGGAAAGGGTAGGCTCCGGCAAAAGTTAAACCGCCTTTTGATGCTCCTTCGGCAATTTTTTGCCAATCTACACCCATATCATAATCGTCGCTTAAAATTATTTTAAGTACTTTTGCTTCTAATAAGACTTGTTTTGTTTTTTTATCCATGCTTTTGATTAACTTTTCGATTTCCTGCATCCGTTCGGGCAACGCCGATACAATCACCTGATTATTTCGTTCATCCGCCTGGATGGTACCGGTTTTTTTCGCATCAAGCCGAGTTGACAGGGCGGTCACAACATCTTTTGCTTTGGCATATTGCAGCGGAAATACTTTAGTCAGGCCAATTTGGTCCAGGTCGCGCAATGTGGCGTACATAATCTTAAGCCTCTCCGGAGTATCCATCAGAATAATCGAGCCCGAATCCTCATCAACAACGACTTTACCGATATCGCTCTTAATCATCTCCAGCGCTTTAAAGGCGGCGTCGGGTTTTGCGTATTTCAGCTTAAACATCTTCACTTGGCGCTTATCTTTAAAGTTCCCGCCATGAACCAGCTTATATTCGTCTTCGGTCATGACATAAAGAATGTCACCGCGCACTTCATAAGCTAAATTGTTGGCCAGAAGAATAATCTCCAAAGCATCCTTGACGCTGACGTCCTTTAAAAAAAGAGAAACTCGCCCCTCGACACCTTTGCTGGCAATAATATTAATATTGCCTTTCTGAGCGAGAAATTTAAGGCTGTCAACAATATCCATATTTCGCAGGTCAAGCGCCATCCGTTGGCTGAGGCCATCTTGGATGCTGGCCCGCGGCAGCACTTCTTCAATGGAAAGTTTCTCCTTATCTTGAGCGTAAGAAAAAGGGCTTACCGCTGCCACACACGCGATAAGAATAATAACTATACGTATGGTGTTACTCATAAACATAAACTTACATCAATTCTATTTCTTCTGTCCGGTACTGTAAAATTACTCTGTCTTTAAGAATATCTTTTACCTTAATTCCTTTTATTTCATCGCCGCGTTTAAGAAAATATGTTTTTTTCGCAACGGTATCCTCGATCATCGCCTCAGGGGTTTCGCCCCAATAAATCCCTACCAAGCTTAGATCTTTGGTCGCCTCCTGAAATTGCGCAGGCCTGCCGGAGGCATTGGATGCCAAAACGTTTTGTGTTACCGGATTGAATATATCGCGCTTGCGCACTGCCTCTTGATATATAGAAAAAACGTCTAAAGGCATTACTTTCTTCTTTTGCGTTTGCCAATTCCGCGTGCCGGATGTGCTCGCATATATTTTTGTTACATTGTGGCTGGGAAAAATCATATCGATAATCAGAATCAGCAATAAGATTGCCGCCAACACACCGATAGCGCGGTTTGTTATCTTCAAAACATGAATAATGTCAAAAGACTGCACACCATCTGTTTCTTTTCCGGGAAGCGGCAATGCCGAAACAACTCTTGCCTTAAAACGGCCAAAAAAAACTTTTAGGCCCGACAACGATCTGTTTTCTTGGGCTTTAGGCGGGGCGGTTTTATCGCCCTTCTCAATAGCCGCAAGCAATCTTTCTTCCGGTGAAATATTATCTTTGCCCATTGTGCCCTACCGCCATCCTGATTCTAAGTTAAATATTGATTACGTTTAACCGCCGCTCTTTTTCAATCAACCCGCTCACCAAATCTTTATCGACGAATTCCTTCTTTTTCATAATAAGCTGCTCTAAACAATCATGACAGAGCATAGTAATCTTTCTGGGGTATCCTTGCGAAAAACTATAAATCTCTTCAATGGCCTCATCCTTAAAAAGTGGGTATCTGGAAGTATAGCCGGCCTGCTGTAATCGAAAAGATATCATTTCTTTAGTGTCGGCGACATCCAATGGATTGATAACATATTTCAACGCAATTCTATCCCAGAAATTCTTTTGATTACGTATGCGCGGCAGGAGCTCCATCTGGCTCATAAGCACGAGCTGTAAAATCTTGTATTCGTTAGTTTCATAATTAAGCAGTGTGCGTAAAATTTCTATACATGGTTCGGAAAGTTTCTGCGCTTCGTCAACAAGTAAAACAATGGTTTTTCTGTCTTCCACGGTTTTCTGAAATAAAAACTTCTCAATCTCCTTAAGATACCCTATGGTAGTAAGCGCACTGCTGGCAGGCGCGGGCCGGAACAGCTCCAAAAGATAAGACAAAAATTCCGCCTCGGAAGTATAGACCGGGTTCAGCAACATATAGAATAAAATATCTTCTTCCTGTTTGAGTACCTGGAACAACCGCCTGGATAGAGTGGTCTTCCCGGTACCTACGTCTCCTAAAATAACGCTTAATCCCCTTTTCAGCTTCACGGCGATTCGAAGGCGATACAGGGCTGCCTTGTGTTCGTTGGATAAATAAAAAAATTCGGGGTCGGGGCTTGTCGAAAAAGGCTCCCGCTCTAAACCTAATATTTTATAATAACTCATAGTTCTGTTTCTCTCGCAACACTACCAATAACCTCTACATGCCTGAATTATTGCTTATCTTTTCACGGATCAATCGCAACGGATACCCCTCCTTAATCCATTGCTGTACCTGCGGCAGGCGTTCCTTAATTTCCTCTTCGTCGTACAACCTTTTATTACCTCTCTTCTCCACTACGGTAAAGAATCCAAGATTGGTATAGTGAGTAAGGGTGGGGTACGAAATGTTATATTTCGCAATAATATCTTTGGAAAACATCAATTTCTTCACCATAATACGTATTGGGCGCTTAAATAGTGTTAATCTACTTAATGTAAGTACTTTAAGTAATTTATCAAAATTAAATATATCACGTATGCTACCTTTGTCAAATCATTTCTATCACTCAAACCCGCTTGTGATCTTAAGAATGACCGGAAAAGCCTATTTTTTACAAGATACAGTGCTTATACCGCTTCTATGCATGAGTTACTCAATACTAATTGCTGCTTATTGAGAAATTTTTCTCGGGCGTATTTATGGCGATAATTCAACAATACCCCTCCTCTTTTATCTTACCTTTATAACCAAAAAAGATTTTACCTGTAATTGCTCGTGGCAATCTATTACAGCAAATAAACCAAAAGACGCGGTAACGATATCCAAAAAAATAATTGTAATCTTTCCGTGCTAATTATATAATCATTCAGCGTCAAGATTATCCTATTAATTACTCGCTGTTCCTGCAGCATATATTATGTTATTAAAAGAACCTGCAACAATACTTGCTTCTTTGGCCAAGAAAGAATTTACCAAAGAAATAATCATTGAAGCGCTTCTTTTTAAGGGCCATAAACAAGAAAAATTATTTGAGCTTGCCAGAAAAAAGCGCGCACAGCACTTTTCTCCCTGCAAAGTTGAAATAAGAAGCGTGATAGAACTATCGAACATCTGCCAGCAAAATTGCAATTTTTGTAATATCAATGCCCGCTCAAAAATAAAAAGATATGTCCTGGGTCATGAAGAATTCATAAACATTGTTGATACTATTTACAGTAAGGGCAGAAAAGTTATTTTGTTGCAATCGGGAGAAAACAGTTCTCGGCAATATGTAGATTTTGTCAGCACGTGCGTACGTACAATAAAACAGAAATACCGCGATATGACAGTAATGCTTTGTTTGGGAAATCTAGATAATACGCAATACGCGCAGCTAAAAGAAGCGGGCGCGGATAGATACGTCCTAAAATTTGAGACTTCTAACCCCGCTTTGTATGCGCAAATAAAACCTTCTGACTCTCTCGAAAAAAGAATTCACTGTCTTGACCGCTTAATCGGATTAGGATTTGAAACCGGTTCCGGGAATATGATCGGCCTGCCGGGTCAGACCATCGAGGATATCGCCCAAGACCTTTTTTTTCTCTCTAATTTTGACCTTACCATGGCCAGCTGTACCGTATTCATCCCCGGCCAAGGCTGTGCCTACGAACATATGCCTTGCGGGAACTTAGATATAACGCTGAATTTTATCGCGTTAATGAGGATAATGTTTCCGAAAATTCTTATTCCAGCCACCAGCTCCTTAGAAAAAGTTAGCCAAGGCGGACAATACCGCGGCTTAATGGCCGGAGCGAACACGGTAACGGTACACGACGGAACTCCGGAGAAACTAAAAACTCTTTTCCCGATTTATTCCGGCGATCGCTTCACGCCTACAGAAAAATACGTCCACGAGATTGTGTTAAAAGCGCAATACTAATTTTTCTGGCCGCCAAAATTGATATGAAAATTAAAATTATTATCTTTATTGTATGTGTTTCTTTAATGCTCTGTGGCAGGGCACACGGGGAAGACAAAGATAGCTTCCGCTTTGCGGTTATGGGCTGCGCACATGCCGGCCTCTGTAATTTTCAGGATTATAAGTTAGCTGTAGAAAAAATCAAAGAGTACAGGCCTGACTTTGTACTGTTTCTCGGCAGCATGGTAGATACTGTCGGGGAAGAATGTAATGCGACGGGTGCCTACAATACTTCGGCGGCGTTTAAAAAAGGAATAAAGCTATCTCCTGAGGCCGTTGAGTCACGATGGAGCAATTTTGACCAGATTACAAAAGAGCTAGGGGTTCCTGTATACGACGTACCCAGCGAAAGATCTATCCCGGCAAACAACATAGAGTCAACAGAACCAAGTTTCCTGAAAAGATATCACAGACGTTACTATTCCTTCACCCACAAAAATAACCTTTTCATTTGCCTTGATTCTGAATCTTATAATGATCTTAGTTGGCAGAAGCGTGGATTAATAGACGGTGACCAGCTTAATTTTTTAAAAGAATCTCTCGCGGCAACAGCCAACTACACAAATACCTTTATCGCTATGCACCAAGCTGCGTGGCATTCCTGGTTTGCAAAGGAAAATAAATGGTTCGAGCGTATCCATCCTCTTATTAATACAAAAGTTAAATATGTGTTCGGCGCGTGCCTACACCTGCTTGATTCACGAAAGGTAGACGGGGTCACCTATATAACCTCTGGCGCTGCAGCGTGCTGGCCTGACCCGGTTATGGGACCGACCTTTGCCCATTTTCTCATAGTCGAAGTTAACAAAACAGATGTCTCCATAAAAGTTGTGCCCATTAAACCTATTCCGCTGGAAAACATGAAAGCTCTCAGGGGGAAAGAAGAGATTTCGGCTAAAACTGATTTTTTTAAAAAAGTAAAATTATATATAAGAACGTTGGTACATAAAATCGGAACGAAAGAGAAAAAAAATATAGTGAAGACTAAAAAACCCGAATCGGAGTGTATTTGGTTTAGCGATCTTGTATTACCCGAAAGAATAGCCATTATGCAGCCGGATAAGGTTGTCGAGACCATAAGGCCGAAAATAAAACCGGGAATGACTATCGTGGATATCGGTGCAGGATTAGGTATTTTCACTTTTCGTTTTGCGGACGTACTGAAAGGAACAGGAAAAGTTTTTGCTACAGAAGTTAAGCAAAATTTTATTAACTGCCTCAATCAAAAGGCAAAAAGCGGCAACTACAAAAACGTGTTCCCAGTGCTTGTCAAAAGCGACGGATTGGATGATTTTTATAAAAAACAAACTTTCGATATTATTTTTTTGTGTGATACCTACGAGATGCTGCGGCACTCCGATGAATACCTTCGACAATTGAAACCTTCTCTCGCAAGCGATGGATGTTTGTATGTATTATATTTAAGAGATGCCCCAAATTTTAACAAGGTTGAGTTTGATGATTTTAAAAAGGTGATTCAAATCCTGGTTTCTAAAGGCACGGATTTCCCTGTTTTTAAAAGGTTGGATACAAAGACCAAAGTTTTCATCAAAAACTTTACACATAACGACAATATCCCGATAGAAATTCAAGAAAAAATTATTGATGATCTCAATGGAATGCTTGACGACAGGACGCTTTTTAATGATCTGATAGAGCATTATGCTCAAGAGACCAAGACTCAAGTAGCCTCGTACAAATTTTTAGACCCCAAGGATGTACCGTTAACTCAGTGGCTATTTCGTTGTTTAGATGAAAACCGGGTTTTTGACGCGCGGAAGAAAAATTTTTCCCGTCAAGACAGGGATGGACTACGCAAACTTAACCGAGCGGCACTTACCGGTATTTTCCAAACTCAGAAACTTCGCGATGTTTTCTATTTAGATTATCCTCTTTTTGTGGAAAAAGACAGGCTCATCGCAAGGATTGAAGCGGTTGGATATACCTTTGTTCGCGAATATGACGTGCTCTCAAACCATGATTTTCTGGAATTCAAAAGAACTCGATAACATTCAAAAATCAATGCAATGACAATGCTCCATAATCAGACTTATACAATACTGGGATGCTTGGCAGCATTAACCTCTGCGTTTGCCTGGGCATTAGGTTCGATTTTGTTTCGCAAAATCGGAAATGAAGCGACGCCCTTGGGAATGAACCTGTGCAAGGGAATAATCGGGTTGTTTTATTTATTAATAGTAATCGCCATCTTAGGCTTCAAACCGGTATCACTGTCAACTTTTCTTATTCTGGGTGCAAGCGGACTGTTGGGGATTGCTTTGGGAGATACCCTTTTTTTTAAAACACTCATGTATTTAGGCCCCAGACTAACCGTTCTCCTGGAAACCATGGGGCCGGTGTGCACGGTTATTTTGGCGGTGGTATTTCTGCGGGAACGGCTGTCTCCCTTGACCTGGGGCGGAATCTTTCTCACCACTGCGGGAGTAACCTGGGTGCTCTGGGAAGAATCTAAACCGCAAAAAGTAAATAAAAATTGGCGTAGCGGCATTATCTATGCCCTACTTTCTGCACTGTGCATGTCTTTAGGGATAATTTTTGCAAAAAAAGTCATAGGAACAACCTCTGCCCTGCAGGCGACTTTTATCCGCTTCCTCGGAGGAGTGTTGGGTATCGTTGCCTGGGGATTTATCGCCGGAAGCTTAAAAAGCGTGTTAGAGCCTTTTCGTAAGCCTCGCTTGCTTGTGTTTACTTTCTTTACTGTTTTTGTGATCATTTTCGGAGGCTTTTGGTTATTTCTTGTTGCCTTAAAATATGTGGACGCTTCTGTTGCGACCATACTTAATTCTACCGCCCCATTGTTTATTCTTCCCTTGTCGGCTATTTTTCTAAAAGAAAAAATATCTTCCCGAGCAATTATCGGCGCAGCCGTTACGGTATGCGGAATCATTTTAATATTTCTTACCTAAGAAAGGCTTACGGATTGGGATCGTTGTAGGGATTCAGCGGGCCGTTAGCATACGCCGATTTAGGAAACGGCATATACCGAGGGTGGTGGAATTGGTGGCAAACTTCATCGGAAAAAAAACTTCCCAGGTCTGTAGTTTGAAGGGTCATGTCGGTTTCTTTTAAAAATCCGTATTCTTTTAGTCTTTCTATTTTTTTACGGAATATATTGTCTAGCGATATCCCGGCGCATTTCTGGTAAAATTTTTTATAGACGGTTCGATTTTTCAAAGGCAAAACAATCGCCCAACGCAACTGTGCATCTTTGTTTCTGATAATGCCGCGATCCAACGGCATTTTTCCTTGCTTTATTAAGGAATAGTAATTTTTAAAAAACTGCGTGTTGAGACCAAACCTATCCCGTAAACTACTGAAAGCAGTAAGGCCAAAACCTATTTGGTCAAAGAGTTTGCAACACTGATCGTCCGCGTAACGGGAGTAATCATTATTTCCCCTGGTAAATACCCTTCTTAAGTTTTCCCGATAACCATTTTCCCTGAGGATTAAAATCGCGGTTTCTTTCATCAGGATTTCCTGTTCATCCGCCGCAAACTCATTAGGTTTAGCGGCGAATTCTTTAGTAATGAAACCTTTGTGGTCGCCGTAAGGAATGATTTTTAAGCGGTATAATTGAATTTCTTCAACCCCAAGCTTAACCGCTTTAGTCATAGTATTAACCCAATCCTCCATGGTCTGGCCGGGATATCCATAAATAAATTCTATATTAATCTTAAAGCCGGATTTGCGCGCTTCCTCGATTGCCTGTATTGCTTCTTGTGCGGTATGTGCACGGTTCATTCTTTTAAGAATCCTATCCTCGAGAGACTGAACCCCGATGGTAAGGCGGTCCACACCATAAGATTTCATAATGCCGAGGCGTTCTTCCCCTTCTCGGCCGAGCAGGGTTGACGGATCAACGTCATAAGAAAATTGCGTACACGATTGCAGATTTACTCTCGCCGTAAAAAAGATGAGAAATCGTTCCAGTTGCGCGGGGGTCAAATAAGTGGGGGTACCTCCTCCTATCAAAACAGATCTGGCCTTAAGTTTTTTTACGGCCAGCCGACGCATATAAATATCCATTTCTTTCTTGAGTGCATCAAGATAACAATCCTTCTCCTGTACGGAGCTGCGTATCTTAACTGGATAATGGCAAAATTTACAATAAGTAATGCAGAAAGGAATATGGGCGTAAATTACAAATAAACCATCTGCCGGGATACGGTAATCTTTAAATAATTTTTGCTCATCCGTTGGCGAATACATGGTGATAGGAGGGTAATGGACGGAGGGGAAAAATCCTCCCTGACGGCAGATAAAACCTGCTTTTTTTAATTCTTTAAGGGTGATGATTTTCTTGTATGCCTGCTGGATAAGTTCATTACTATCTACATTCATGACAATTTTAATTGGATGGGTAGTATTTGTAACTTCAGATAGTTTTAATTATTATATGGATGCTTAAATAAAAATACAATGCTTTTCTAACGGGACACGTGGCACAAAAATAAGTTTTTTCTGAATCAATTCTATTAAAAAAGTTGAGAAGATGCTGCGAGGAAGGATATCTATAAAACGGGGTGTTTTACGTTTTTTTTTCCTTCAGAGTCCGCTCGATTTTCGCCCAAGTATCCCGTAAAGTCACAATTCGATTAAATACTGTTTTTTTATCCAATGCCTCTTGGGCATCAAGGCAAAAATAACCAAGCCGCTCAAATTGGTAGTGCCGTCCAAGTTCTGCAGCAAGTAATGCCGGCTCGAGCTTGGCGGATGAAATAATCTCTAACGATTTAGGGTTAATATTGGTTTTGAAATCTTTTCCTTCCTCTGTTTTATCCGGTTCCGAAACGGTAAATAAGCGGTCGTAGAGACGGATTTCTGCCTCTATGGCGTGCGTTGCGGATACCCAGTGTATTGTCGCCTTCACCTTGCGGCCATCGGGGCTATTTCCGCCGCGCGTTTGCGGGTCATAGCTACAACGCAATTCCACAACATTACCGTTTGCGTCCTTTATTACTTCTTCGCATTTAATAAAGTACCCGTAACGCAGCCGCACTTCCTTCCCGGGGCTGAGCCGGAAAAATTCCTTGGGCGGGTTTTCGCGAAAATCATCCTGCTCAATATAAAGCTCGCGGGAAAAAGGTATTTTTCTTGTGCCCATAGATATGTCTTCGGGATTGTTTACTGCTTCTAGCTCTTCAGACTGGCCTTGGGGATAATTGATAATAATTACCTTAATGGGCCGCAGCACCCCCATCACCCGCTGGGCATTTTTATTTAAGATACTGCGCACTGCTTCTTCAAGCACTCCCACGTCAATAGTGCTGTTAAACTTGGCCACGCCTATTTCTTCACAAAAATTACGTATCGCCTCGGGCGGATAGCCACGCCGCCGGAAAGCCGCTAAAGTAGGCATACGCGGGTCGTCCCAACCACTGACAAATTTCCCTTGTACTAATTCAAGAAGTTTTCTTTTGCTTAGTACCGTATAAGTGATGTTTAATCTGGCAAACTCAATTTGTTGCGGATGAAATATTTCTAACCGCTCCAAGAACCAGTCGTAAAGAGGCCGGTGATTTTCAAATTCAAGCGTGCATACAGAGTGGGTAATTCCTTCTATGGAATCCTCCAATCCGTGCGCCCAGTCATACGTCGGATATATACACCACGCATCTTTGGTGCGGTGATGGCTTGCATGCAAAATACGGTACATCACCGGATCGCGCATATTAAGGTTGGGATGATTCATGTCTATTTTTGCCCGCAAAGTCCGGGAACCGTCCGGAAATTCGCCCTTACGCATACGCGTAAATAGATCGAGGTTTTCTTCAATAGTACGGTTCCTGTATGGGCTCTCTTTACCGGGCGCAGTTAAGGTACCGCGAAACTGACGGATTTGCTCTGCGTTTAAATCGCACACATAAGCTTTTCCTTTATTAATAAGCTTAACTGCATATTCATACATTTTTTCAAAATAATCTGAGGCGTAAAAAAGCCTACTCTCATATTCTGCCCCTAACCACTTTACGTCTTCGATAATAGAATCTACATATTCCTGCTCTTCCTTGCAAGGATTAGTATCATCGAAACGCAGGTTAAATTTTCCGCCATACTGTTTAGCTAATCCATAATTTAAGCAAATTGCCTTGGCATGGCCGATGTGCAAATAGCCGTTGGGCTCGGGAGGAAAACGGGTATGCACCCGAGCGTTAAATCTCGCGGTTTGATTATGCGTATCAATAATTTCAGTAACGAAGTTTGGCCTCATAATAGGAAATTATTTTAGCATATTTACGTAAATATTCATTATAAATTATAAGCCGTTGTGATGCCCAAAAATAAAAATCCCGCCTCCAAGAAGCGGGAAACTCCGGTTTAGATATTCAAAATGGCTGCCCGGCATGGAGTCGAACCATGAATAACAGATCCAGAGTCTGTCGTGTTGCCAATTACACTACCGGGCAAGCACAATTATTGTCGTTATGCGTTAAGGTATTTCTTAGAATTAATCGTAATGCCTTTCGACCTTTTGTAGTTTTAAAATATTTCTCTCGCCGCAGCGCATCACCTTTACAGATAAAAGTTTCACAAAAAATGAGCTGAGGATTATTATATCGTACCGTTGTATGATTGCTACCTTCATTATGTTCATTGATCCGTCGCTGTAAATTTTGTGTATATCCTATATAAAATTTATCATCCTTGGATCCAAACAACACATACACATAATGCATTTATTTATCTATATAAACTACCTACGATCCAGCCCAGCACCAGAACAAGTTCGATGCTGGGCTGCCCAGAACCGAATTTATTCTGGTTCTGGGCAGAGTCTGTCGTGTTGCCAATTACACTACCGGGCAAATCGCTATAAACAAAAGAGCTTTCTATCGCTGCGTTACCCCCTCCTCGCTAGATATTCGGTAAATTTTACCAAGTGAGTACACTTTTCAAAATTTACCGAAACTCGTCAGGGATAATTCGGCCTAGTATTTTTCCTGCAACTTCGTCTTGGAAAAATACTGGCCTCATTACACTACCGGGCAATGAAGGTTATTATGTTGCTATGTTGATAGGTTATTAAGTTATGCTGAAATATTCTATTATTTATGGGGGATTATGGCAAGAGGAATTTGCCAACATTCGCTATCTTGGATAATCAATGTTATATGGAAATTGATGTTGTGGTTAAATTTTTTATATATCAAACTTTACGTAAATTTTTCTTTTATTTTCTTGCGCGTAAAAAAATAAATATAAAATATATGGACTATGAAACTCAAAGTAATAACTATAAAATCAAGTTTTGAGCCTTTTAACATAACCGGCTCTCCGTAGGCGCGATAGTCTAGGTAACCAAAAGAAATTATTCCCAGCACCTGGATGAGGCTAATAAAAACTATCAACAACCTGGCTATGTTCTTAAATCTGAGCAACCATACGCCTAGGCCTATATTAAGAAAACAGATAATATAAACTACCAAAGCGGTAATAGCCATATGTATACCTATATATGCTCCCTGGTCAATGAACTCTATCGGACAAATTACGAATATTCTTGAAATTCTCTGCGCAGCTTCGGAGATTTCGCATGAGGAACTAAACTGCGCAAAAACGAACACAAAACCCATTATGGCAGTTAACCAGCCAACAATCTTAACCGTAACTGATATTGTTTTTTCCATGTTTTACCTTAGTATATGTTTTTCGCCCTTAAAACGCAGATGCAAAAAATCGGTCAAAAAATTTATTTCGCTTGTCCGTCTAAAGCTTTCTTTATGGTATCGAAATCTTGCAGAATTACCGGATTACGAGGGTATATAGCTATAGCTTTCTTTATATACTCATGCGCCTCGGTATAACGCTGCATTTTATAAAGCAGTTGAGCCTTGGTAGTAAAAAGCATGCCATCGTTCGGTCGAAGTTTCAATGCCTTATCAATTGTCTCAAGCCCTTGGTCAAGATTTTCTCCTGTTTTATAATATGCATCGGCCTTATTGTTGTACGCACAAACCAAACCATCGATCACCGCCTCGGAACTGTCGCCGTTGGCGCGGACGTATTCAAATTTATCTATCGCTTTATCGTATTTCCCGGTATTGACAAAAAAATGACCCATGGCATAGGCAAGTTTTACGTTCTTTGGCTCTAATTTATAAGCTCTATTAAACCACCGTAATGATTTTTTCAAATACGCTTTTTTCCCTGTCTCAAGACTCATAAACATATAGGTATCCCCAAAACTTATGTAGGTGTACAGATATTTTTGATTCAATTTTAATGCTTTATTTAATTCCGCTATAACGCGCGGGAAATCTTTCTTGATGTTGGTCGAATAGTCTCTTAGTGCTATGGCCAGTACGCGATGCGCCATGTTATTTTTGGGATTGGCTTTTACCCCTTCCTGGAATAGTTTAATTACATTGGGACCAGCCTTATGTAAACTACCGGAAGAATAGACATAAAAATGGTAGTAGTAATCCTTCTCTTTGTTGAGACCGCTCATCGCCTTGAGTTCTCGCGCCGCCTCCTTGTACATATCTTTTGCGATGTAATAACTTAATAAATGCATACGATTGAATAGATTGTCCGGGTTACATATTAAAGCTTTGTCTATCACCGGCTTGGCCTCGTCAAACCTCGCGAGGTTAATGTATGCCCGGGCAAGATTGCTATAAAAAATATCTCCTTCCGAACTATTCTGAGGGAAATACTTCGCTGCCAACAGCAATTCCTTTAAGGCCTCGTCATACTGCTTTGTATATTCATACAGCAACGCAAGCATCTCGTAGGTAACATAATTGCTGGAATCTTCGGCAACCAAATTTTTTAGTTTTACGATAGCCCCTTCGACTTCTTGTAATGTTGGTGTGGTAGAAATAAAATTGTGTATATCCTTAATAGTAATATCCTGGTTGGCTGATACGGGCGAAGTAACGACGAGGGAAGATATAAAAAATAAAATAAGTAATTTAAATATTTTCATATGCCGCGTTTTTGCTTGTTTTTCTGCTTTATATAATTTTGTAATTTCCTATCCTAAACCAAAACGCTACACCTTCCCTATGCAATGAGCTGAAGAATAGTCATGTTATTATATCACGCCGCCGGGAAAAATTGGAAAAAATGGGCGATGTGGATATTACTTCTTGACACTTTTAAAGTTTAGGAATATAAAATAAGTATGGAAGATAAAAAACGTATTAAAGTTATTGTCGAAATCGTCTTGCTTGTGCTGGTGACGTTGTATGTGGTGATAAATCTTGTATACATATTTCTGCCAACACAACAAACACAAGCCACAAACCAACCTTACCAATCTCAGCGGTAAATTGAAGGCAATTTTAGCATACGGTTACGTCTCAAGCCGCCAATAGAGCCCAACCTATCTTCAACGAAGCACCGAAAAAAATAGCATCAAGCTGTCGTGTTACGCAGCCTTGTGTGTGCGCAACCGTCAGCCGCCGTAGCTAAAAATTTGTGCGGATCTACCTTGAAAACAGCTTGAACATGTGCTATATCTTAGTTGAACTTAAGCTCCTAACACACGCTGGGCATAAACAAAGGTTACGTTACAAAGTAACCTAAAACCAAGGGGGCGACCAAAGCCCCAGGTGTGAGGGTTTAAGGGTCACCAAAATCGTATCGCCCCCTTTGTTCTCATGTATACATAGTGTGATTACCCACCTGGGGGATTAGTGTAGGTAGGGCGGATATAAATTTTCTCCCACTATAACTATCTCAGTCCCCGTCTATCACAAGTACCTCTCAAGAAAACTAAGAGAACAAAGCCCTCTATACTGTCCCCCTTCTTTTTTCTGATACCGCACAAGTATGGGAACTATGCAGGCCGGCGATATTTTTTTCCTGCCGGAATAACGTAACTTTCCGAATTATTAATGAAATGAGCCTCCATGGGCTATCCACCAGGCCTTCGGCCTGCTGGACTAAAGCCCGTGGTTTCTCTGGATATTCCCGACTCGGCTGAATATGCGGGAAATTCTCTTCGCCAATTTCCCGCAACCTCGTCGGCCAATAGGTTCCGTGATGCTCCGTAAAAATTTTCTATCAAAATTTTCACGGTATAAAGGCATCCCGGAAGATAATCTTTGGCGCATTTTAACCCTGGCCTTGCCAGGATTATCTGCGCGTCGAGTTAAAACTTGTAAGTACCCATAACGAATACACAAGCGGGTATGCAACACGGGGTAAAGGAACGTGTAGATCTTTGCTTGACGGCTGAAGTATAGACAATAATCAGAGGGGAAATGTATTTTGGTTGGTGCTAAAAAAATACAAAAACGCGATATCTACGCAAGACTTTCGCCATTTCTTAAATATCGCTTATATTCCAAGAGCCTGCCGCGATCCCATATTGCTTCTGCCTTTAATTGGCCATTTTCGTAATATTCTTTGCTGGTTCCATCCAAGTAGCCATTCTTGAAAAAAGCTTTTCGTTCGGTCGTACCATTTTCATAATACCAGACGGCGTCCCCTTCCACTAAATCATCTTTATAAATAAAACTGTGCGATTGATTACCGTTTTTATAATACCATTTTGCACTACCTTCTTTTTTACCGGCACGGTAATTGATATCCGAAAGTAGTTGCCCCGAAGGATAATACTTTTTTTCGGTATATTTTTTATCATCTCCGCCGACTGAACCAAATAACTCATTATCTTTATTTTGGGTATAACCAGGCGCCGCAGACAACATAATTATCACAAAGCATATAACAGCACAAAAATATCTCTTATAAACCATTTCGGCCTCCTTGTTTCTAGTACCCCGCAAAAAGTTGGATGTTTTCAATAGAATAATACTACGGCTGGACAATAGGTCAAGCTGAAATATCTCAAAGACATAAAAGCAGATAGCCGCAAGGCGGTATGCCTTACGGCTATGCGATCATAGACACGATACTGGCCTATTCGGAATCGACCTCGGACCTTTCAAAATCTTTAGCGCGGTTATGCTTGTACTCTTTAATCTTTTCTCTCATTAATTCCATGCGTTTCTTTCTGCCGGCCGCCATTTTCTCCTTAAATTTTACAAACTGCTCAGGCGTCAACACCGCTTTGATTTTCAAAATATGGTTCACCCGCTCATCAATCAGCTGTCCTTCGATGTTTTTGACCTCCGCAACCAATGTGTTAATTCTAGCGGTGTCGGAATTAACTTTTTCGAGCTCCTCTTTAAGCGCTTGTCGGCTTGTACGCAATTTTTCTCTGTGTGTAATGGCTTTATTGCGATTCTCCTGCATAATCTCCTTCAACTGCTCTTTCTGTTGTGCAGTGATATTAAGCTCGTCGAAAAAGCGTTCCTTGTTCTTGCGTACATCTTCACCACCGCAATTTTTACCTGGGGCGCGATCCTGCGCACATACCGCCTGAGTAGCCAAAACCATGATACCCATCACCACCATTGCCGCCGCCAAATTACGTTGTACCTTCATATCTATCACCTCCTACACCATCTTAGACCACATACGCAGCATAAAAGTTTCATCACATGAAATATTTTTCTATTGTCGTACCAAAGCCAATGTCGTCGTTATCTATCGGTTCTTTATCTGCCGTTGCGTTAAAAAGTTTTGCGAACGCTTCACTTTCCGCATCAAGGTATGCCTGATACAACTCTTGTTTTTCAAAGTGTATTTTCGTAAATACTCCCGCACACAACACAATAACCATAACCGTGGCAAATACATATGCGGGCTTGGGAATATAAAAAAGTGCCTGCAGGTTAGTCTTGAGTGTGATAAAAATATTTCTCTTTTCTTTTTCCCGTCTAATGGCACTCTCTATCCCCGACCATACCTCCTTTGGCGGCTCTACCGGTACTACTGCCTTAAACGGCTCAACAGTAACACGGACAAGAGTTTTATAAAACATCCTGCATTGCTCGCAAGAGCTTAGATGCGCATCAACAGATGCTTTAGTGTGTATATCGAGCTCGCCATCAAGATAGCCGGTAGCAATCAGGTTTTGTATTTTTTTGCACTTCATTGTTTATTACCTCCGTCTGTCGCGCGAGCCAATAATAGCCTGCGGGCTCGATTCAGCCTGGTACGAACGGTGTTAATGTTTATCTGCAGCAAACCCGCTATTTCTTTATAACTCAAACCCTCAATACTACGCAGCACCATGCACGAGCGTTGTTGGGGGTTCAAGGGTGCCAACAAAACATCAAGATTTTCCTGGTTGATTTCTTTCGCCGGATTTTCCGGCGCAGCAATGGTATTAGCTAACGCATCATCGTAGACAACCATACGGCTTCGCTCCTTCGCTCTTCTTTTGGCAACCGTAAGCGCGGTATTTACCGCGATACGGTAAATCCATGTTTTTAAAGAGGAGCGGAATTGAAACCACTTAAGATTTTTATGTATTTTTATAAACACGTCTTGGGTAATTTCTTGCGCATCCTCTCGATCGTTGGTCACACGCAACGCAACAGCATATACAAAGCCGGAGGTTGCCTGGTAAATCTTTTCAAAAGAACCGACATCGCCGGCTGAAGCCGCAATAATGATTTCTTTGGATATTTCTTGCATACGTTCCTCGATATCTTAGACAACAAGTGCGCTAAAAAAGTTCCTTCCTGAAAGCGTTATTATTAGCGGGGATTCTTCGCTTTATCCCAGCGGGAAGACGTGTTTTTGTCAAATTGCATCGGTTTTGTCTTATCCATACGCACTGGGAACGAAGAAACATCGCGGTGGCGACAAGCAGAGCACAGACAACCGATACATAACAGGAGTATTATTGTCTTCATGATACTTTTTGTTTTTTTATTTTTTCATACTTGCAGAGTAGTATCGCCAGAAGTGATGGTATGGGCAGAATGAGCTCTAGACTGTATGTGTGCGTGCGATAAAAAACATATACACTTATCGCAAGCAACGCCGCAAACCAGATAAGTTTTCGTATAATAGATAAGCCGAATCCGTCACAAAAACAAAATCCCATACAAAAAATATACAGGCTTAACGCTATAAACTGAATACAAAGCAAATTATTCATACGACTGAGGCGTCCAATCATTATTTTCCAATAGTTCGTCCTCTCTAATAAGAACAACGAATGATTTGGTTTTCGGCTCGCTCTCTTCTTTTTCCCAGGGGCGGACATATTTAAAAACGATGACTGCCCTGCCCGGTGCCAGCGCCTTGAAAACCCAAACTTCTTTTCCCTCACCACCGATAATTTTTGGGTTAGAGGTAATATATTCTGTCCGGAGTAGCTGCAGCTTGCTCTTGTCGAGAGGTTGGCCAAGCTGCCACTGAAAACCGGTAGTTCTGTTCGACTCTAACTTGATCATAAATCTATTACCCGGCTCTATAGTAATGATCTCAACCGGCGACCTTGTTTCTTTGCCAAACAAAACAGGAAAAAACATGACAAATAGTACAGTAGCCAAAACAATCGTCACGGAAAGCTTACGCATATTGCCCCTGGTTATAATTTGTTTTTATCGACGTTAATATCGTACATATCGATAAGCTGTTTTCTTGTTACTTCAAGCCGCTGAGTAAAAATGCTGGCTAAGCGTTTTAAAAGCTCATAACCCAGATCATGGTTATCTTCGCATTTTTTGCGCAAGCACTTTCCATCGAGAGCGATCGCCCTCACTTCTGTCGTCGCATGGCAGGTAAAACGGTAACGATGCGGCGGGATGAGCCATGACCAGCCAAGGATATCCCCGGCATGAACAGTCTGCATAGTAATGGTATTCTTTCCCGGTAAAACGATAGCTATCGACACAGTTCCTTCGCGCAACAAAAAGAATTTATCCGCCGCGTCACCTTCGCGTAAGATAATTTCACCTTCCTTAAAACGTACGTTGGAGGCGCAGCCGGTGATAAAATCCAAAAATTCTGGTTTCAAATCTTTAAAAAACGGGTGTTCTTGTAAAATTGGTCTAAGCGTTTCCATCTTTACCTCCTTTTACTGTCTTCCACAACTATATACTATCCGCACGCCCACCGTACTACCCCGGCTTGAAACCAGGGACCGGAATGACGGATACCAAAACGTCGCGGATGTATAAATAATACTACACTGATTATATAGGTCAAGGTTCGATTGAACACAATGAATAGGTAAGCAGTAAGGCGGGAATGGTAAATTTTGCTTTACGGTTGCGCGCTAAGTTTTTGCAAAACCGCTTGTTTAAGTTTTCTACCCACTTCCCGGAATGCGTCTTCAAGCTCGGAACCGGAATCTCCGATTTTAAAATTATAAACACTAAAAGCATTCTTGATGGCTGCCGACTCTTGTATAGTAGCAATAACGGCGCCGCTGTGATTGTCTTTTATTTCAAGTGTAATCGTAGCAACTCCATATGCCTGGAGAGTGGAAATGCCGAAGTATGACACCAAAGGTACATAGCCTAGGGGGGTCGAATATAGCTTCCAGGTAAACCGATCGACTCGTCCGTTAATTACAATATCGTCGCTTCCTCGGGAAGAATAATGAAGTTCTTTAAAAATATGGGATGCGTTGAAGTCTTCCAATAATTTTGCCGTAATTTTTTCCGGGATATCGCTGATATTTTTAGTATATATACTGTCACTCTTCGGCCGATCATCCATCAAGAGATTTAAACCTGCTATTTTATCTATTTGCTTGTTGTCGGCGATAAGCGATGGTTGATAACGGAAAGGGGTGTTCGCATTGAGGCTGGCGCAGCCACTCACCAAAAGCGCGCATAAAAAAATATAAAGATAGGGGTATTTACGCATTGTAGATAAAAATACGCGGGAAATAAACAACCGCTCTACCAGTAATGCTCCGTCATCCAGCGATCCGCCTGTCTAAGCGCGTTATAAGTATTCACCGTATCGTCAACAAGACCCTTGCCTAAACCAAACGCGACATTCTTTGTAGTTTCACAGCCGGATATGCATACGAGCATTGCTGCGATAAAAAAACCAATGATACACTTACCCATTTGCACCTCCCCAATATTTAATCAGACGATTAAGCCGTTCTATAACTCTTTCCTTGCCCAGTGCCTCCATCGTCTCAAAAAGACCAGGTCCTACTTTTTTGCCGGTAAGAGCAACCCTTGTCGGATGCACCAAATCTTTTGCTTTCAGATGCAAAGCCTCGGCGGCGGCACGGAATTCTTTTTCGATTTCCGTTTTATCAAATTGCGTAATCAGGGAAAGACGATCGGCCAAAACCTGAATTTCTTTCGCTAAGTTACGTTGCAGGATATCCTGCGTATCTTCGCCATAGCTATAATTATCATAAAAGCAAAAACGCGCCCAGTCAAGTAAATCCGATAATTTACTCGCCCGGCTTTTAAAAAGCGGTACTACTTTTTTGACATATTCACTATCCGTTCCTGCAGGTAAAAAATCTTTATGTCTTAAATATTCCGCCACCATGACCGACCATTCCTCCATGCTTTTTTTCCCGATATATTCCGCGTTGACCCAGTTAAGTTTGTCTACCGAGAAGGCGGCGGCGGTTTTATTAATATCTTTGATATCGAATATATTTTTTGCTTCGGCCAAAGAAATAATCTCTCGATTGTCACCCGGCGACCAGCTTAAAAGCAAAAGGTAATTGGCTACGGCTTGTGCCAGATACCCTTCTTCTTTATATTCTCTGATAGACGTTGCACCGTAACGTTTAGACATGCGGCCGCCCTCCTCAGAAAGAATCAGCGGTACATGGGCAAAACGCGGTAAGTCAAACTCAAGCGCCCGATACATTAAGATCTGCTTCGGAGTATTGGGAATATGGTCTTCTCCCCGAATAACATGTGTCAGTTGCATAAGCGCATCGTCTATAACACAACTAAAATTGTAAGTGGGTGTACCGTCTTTTTTGATAATTACTTCTTCATTTTTTGGCAGTTCGGTAAAAACTATTTTGCCGCGGATAAGATCGTCTATTTCTATGCTGGTGAATTCATATTTAAAAAATATTGCACCATCTTTTTGGTAGGCATTGCCGCTTGCGATCAACTTTTGCGCATAATCACGGTACAAATCAAATCGCTTTGACTGGTAATAAATCTCATCCCAATCCATTTCCAGCCATTTTATGCTTTCTAAAATTTCTTCTAAATACTCCTGTTTAGAACGCTGTAAATCCGTATCTTCAATGCGCAGGATAAAGGTTCCTCCGGTATGACGCGCATACAACCAGTTAAAAAGACATGTGCGTGCGCCGCCGATATGTAAATATCCTGTCGGTGAAGGCGCAAATCTTACTTTTACCATAGGAAGCTCCTTTTGGTAGACGTTGTTTTTCTTACCAACAAACTAACCCTTTGCCGCGTTAACGTATTCCATTCCTTTATTAAAAGCTTTTATGTTCTGCGTTAACAACTCGCCAGAGATAAATGCTTCATTGAGAAATTCTAGAATTGTTTCTTTTTTTAGAAGTTCTGGTTTGAGCGCAATCAGTATCCCCAGGGCAACCGTGTTAGCCACTTTGGCATTGCCACATTCTAACGCCATAGCGTTAAGGGGCGCACACACCATCTGTATATCTTTACGCGCTGGTGCGCGGGTAATTAAATCTGAATTTGCTATTACTAAACATCGTTTTTTTAATCCCTTTTCAAATTTATCCAGCGCTGGCTGGTTTAAGATAATAGCGATGTCGGGATTTTCTATTAATGGCGATGCGATGAACGCCTCGGATATTTTTACAAAACAATACGCAGTGCCGCCCCTTACTTCCGCGCCGTATGAAGGAAAATAAATAGGATATTTGCCTTCTTTGAGGGCAACGCTTGCCAACGCCTTACCTAAACTCATTATCCCTTGGCCGCCGAAACCGGAAAGAAGTATTTCCGTAATCATCTTTCTTTTATGACCCCCAGAGGGAATGCTTTCACCATTTCTTCTTCAATCCACTTCATGGCCTGCAAAGGCTCTTTCTGCCATACCGTAGGACAGGGACTTAAAATTTCTACGAGAGAAAACCCTTTTTTCTCGAGCTGATTACTAAAAGCTTGTTTTATGCACCGTGCAGTGTTAATAATTTCTTTCGGGTTGGCAAGAGATGTGCGGGCAACAAAACTAACGCCTTCAAGACCAGCAAGAATTTCGCTCACTCTTATCGGCCAGCCTTCGCCGAAAAGAGGATTCCTGCCCCGTGGTGTGGTGGCGGTTTTCTGGCCAATAAGCGTTGTCGGAGCCATTTGCCCGCCGGTCATCCCATAACAGGCATTATTTACGAAAACACAGGTAAGCTGTTCGCCGCGATTAGCAGCATGGAAAGTCTCGGCAAAGCCAATAGAAGCCAGATCTCCGTCTCCCTGATAAGTAAAAACAATTTTATCTGGCCGGCAACGCTTTATACCGGTAGCAACGGCAAGGGCCCTACCGTGGGCGGCCTCGCAGACATCAAAATCCCAATAATCATAAGCCACTACCGCACAACCAACCGGCGCAATACCGATAACTTGCTCACGTATACCCAACTCGTCGATCGTTTCGGCGACTAAACGATGTAATATGCCATGGCCACAGCCAGGACAATAGTGCGTGCTGGTTTCTTTAAGAGACTGTGGGCGAGAGAACTTCTTACTCATACCAGTTTCTCCAGTGCCTGAACAATTTCCTGCGGCCGTGGTATACCACCGCCGGCTTTTCCTAGAAAATGGATGTCTTTCTCGGGTAAGCTCAGGCGGACATCCTCTATCATTTGCCCCAATGATTGTTCGACGACTAAAACTCTTTTTATTTTTTTTGCCACTTGGCGCAAACCCTTTTCGGGATACGGCCATAAGCTTATCGGCCGGAAGAGGCCGGCGCGTATACGCTTCTCTCTCAAAATATCAACCGCTTCACGGGCAATTCGCGCCTGCGAACCATATGCAACCACCAGACACGTTGCGTCCGAAACCTTGTAGGTATGGTATCTTTGCTCGTTCTTACGCAGCATATCCCATTTTTTCTTTAATAATTCGTTATGCATCTCCAAACGGCCTTCTTGCAGAAAAAAAGATTTTACTATATTGGCGGCTCTATTTTTTGCTCCCGCTAAAGCCCACGGCTTAGACGGCATTGTTTTTTTAAAACCGCTTTTTATGACAGGGGTGGCTGGTTCCATCATCTGGCCAATAATCGCATCCGCCAATACGACGACCGGGGTACGGTAATAATCCGCCACATCGAAAGAAAGACAGACCAGTTGCCCCGCCTCCTCAACGCTTGCGGGAGCGAATGCCGGAGTAAAATAATCTCCATGCCCGCCGCCTCGAGTAGTCTGAAAATAATCGCTCTGACCAGAAGCAATATTGCCTAAGCCAGGGCCGCCGCGCATTACATTAATAATTACCGCGGGAAGCTCGGCGCCGGCTAAATATGAAATACCTTCCTGCTTTAAGGAAATGCCTGGACTGGACGAACTGGTCATGGCTCGGTAACCAGCGGCTGAGGCACCAAAAACCATATTAATTGCCGCAAGTTCGCTTTCAGCCTGTATAAAAATTTTATTTTCTTGATACATTCGTTTTGCCATGTACGCGATGAGCTCATTCTGAGGTGTAATAGGATAACCGGCATAAAAATGACAGTGCGCCGCTATGGCAGCTTCCGCCATTGCTTCGTTTCCGGAAATTAATACTTTATTATTCGTCTTTTTCATATATCTGCGCTCTATGTTTCTGTATAGATCTCTAAACAAGCGTCCGGGCAGACCAGAAAACAAAACCCGCAAGCAACACATTTCGTTTCTTCTTTAGCCTTAGCGTAACGCACGCCGCGTTTATTTAGTTCGCGAGAAAGCACCAAGTGCTTTGTCGGACAAAAAGCGATGCAAAGTTGACAGCCTTTACAGGCGTCTTTGGTTATCGAAACTTTTCCCATAACACTTCCTGTCTCAGCGCCTTTTCAATTCTCATTTTCAGGCTAAGCGAATCTAGGCCGTACATCTTCATCAGATCTTCGCGCTTAGCCGAGGGAATAAATTCGTCGGGAAAGCCCGCCCTAATAAGCTTCGAGCGATCCAACAAGCCTTCTTTTTCGTAAAATTCCATTACCGCGCTCCCGAATCCTGCGGCCAAACTTCCTTCTTCCATAGTCACCAGCAGTGTGTGGCTCTCGGCGAGAGTACGCAATAGCGCTTCATCTAACGGCTTAATAAATCGCGCATTCACCACAGTAGCGTCAATATTTTCTTCTTTCAGCAAGGTTGCCGCTTCTAGAGCGGTTTTCACCATGGAACCAAGCGCGATAATACAGACGTCTTTTCCTTCCAAAAGCAACTGGGATTTACCAAGTACAACTTTTTTTCTCATCCCCAGCGAATAGGCTTCTCCTTTAGGGTAACGAATACTTACGGGCGAGTCGAGATGGCAGGCCAATTCAAGCATATCCTCGAGTTCCTCTTTATCCTTGGGGGCCATGCACACCATATTCGGAATCAAACGCAAGTAGCCTATATCAAACACCCCGTGATGGGTAGGCCCGTCTTCACCAACCACTCCCGCGCGATCAATAGCAAAAATAACCCCTGCGTTCTGTAGGGCAACATCATGGACTATCTGATCAAACGAGCGCTGTAAAAATGTCGAATAGATTGCTACTACCGGCTTCATGCCGCCCTTAGCAAGGCCGCTGGCAAATCCTACCGCATGCTCTTCCGCAATACCGACATCGAAAAACCGGCGCGGAAAACGTTCCTTAAAAAGATGCAGCCCCGTACCTGTAGGCATGGCCGCGGTAATAGCAACGATTCGTTCGTTAACTTCGGCTAAAGAGATTAGTTTTTTGGCCAATATTTCATTAAAAGGATCTTTGCTTTCCTTTAAAGGCGCTCCCGTATTAATAGAAAAAGGAACCGCGCTATGAAAATTTTCAGGGTTGGTTTCGGCAGGAACATACCCTTTTCCTTTTTTGGTTATCACATGCAAAATCCGTGGGCCCTTTAAGGGAAGAACATTGGCAAGCATGGGAATAAAGACGTTAAAATCGTGCCCGTCAATCGGACCGAAATACCTAAAACCAAGTTCTTCGAAAAATATGCCGGGAACAAGCAGCCCCTTGAGCGCTTCTTCAAACTTCCTTACTCGAGAAGCAAAATGCTGCACTACGGAAAATTGTTTTAAAAAACTTTCCAGTTCACCCTTGATACGGTTGTAAACCGGCGTGGAGATGAGTTTCACGAAATAATTGCTTAAGGCTCCCACCGAAGGAGCGATACTCATTTCGTTATGATTAAAAATAATCAATACATTGCTCTGTGTATGCCCACAGCTGTTTAAGGCTTCGAAACACATACCACCGGTTAAAGAACCGTCACCGATGACTGCGATGGTTTTAGAATCGTGCGCGCGCAATTTCTTGGCATCAGCCATTCCTTGTGCCCAAGAGATAGCTGTTGAGGCGTGCCCTGAAGTATAGACGTCATACGCTGACTCTGCAATATTGGGAAAACCGCTCACTCCTTTATACTCGCGTAACGTCTTAAATGCATCTTTGCGACCGGTAATAATCTTGTGAGCATATGCCTGGTGCCCAACATCAAAGATGACGGTATCGGAAGGGGTGTGAAGACAATAGTGCAGTGCGACACACAACTCTACTGCCCCCAATGAAGAGGCTAGATGGCCACCGCGCAGAGAAACAACCGAAAGGATAAGTTGGCGTATCTCGTTACTTAGGATTTTGAGTTCTTCGACGGATAAACTTTTGAGATCTTGAGGAGAATTTACTTTCTCTAACATTATTTTTCTTCGACCACGATACTGTTAATAAACCCTTCAATAAAAATGCGGTCGGGTTCGTTGATCTCATAAAATTCTATGCCGGTATCGCTGTAAGTGACGCCTTTACGGTAGGGGCTTTCTTTGCCGACTACCCAGACGATACGGCCCTTACAATGGATGACGGCGTCTTTCAGGTGTACTTCCAGACCTACGATAGTTGCAAGTTCTAGTTGTTCCTCAATGATTACCCGCACGCCGCCGGCCGATATGTTTTCCGTATGAGTTGAGATGACATGCTGGCGAGAAGGAAGAATAAATATTTTACAGGGGAACCTTGCCCTGACAAATCTTCTTTTTTCTGTTCCGCCAAAATCCATATCTCTCCTTGCTTGTTACCGAAAGATAAAAATCAGACGCCTGTTTTCTGTTGGCATTCAACCCTTTTTATAGAAAATGCCCGGCCAGTCGCCTCATCCACTTCGATAATAACACCCTGCATACGCACGTCGCCCTCGGCCAAATTGAAACGTACCGGCATATTCGTTACAAACCGTTCGATAATTTGATGTTTCTCTCTGCCCAAGACCGAATCAAAACTACCGGTCATGCCTACGTCGGTAATGTAAGCGGAGAAGTTGTCGATAATACGCTCATCAGCCGTGGGTATGTGTGTATGCGTACCAACAACTGCACTTACTTTTCCGGCAAGAAAATAGCCGAGTGCTAATTTTTCGCTGGTCGCCTCAGCATGAATATCTACCAGGATTATCTTTGCTTTACTCCTAATGTCATCAAGAATTGCCTTGGCGGCCCTAAAAGGGCATTCCGCCGGTTGCATAAAAACTCTGCCCAAAAGATTAATAATACCTATTTTTTTACCGTTTACCTCTTTTACCATATAGCCTCTACCGAAAGCTAGATCACCGTAATTAAGCGGCCTGATCACATCCATCGTTTCCAGAACTTCGCGGGCCTCCTGTTTCTTAAAAATATGGTCGCCGGTAGTAAGCATATCTATGCCGGCGGCAAAAAGGTCTTTTGCGGTAGCGATGGTAAGGCTCGAGCCTCCAGCAGCATTTTCTCCATTGGCTATAATAACATCCAGGCCAATGCTTTCACGCAATGATGGCAGCAACTCTTTGAGGTATAACCGTGCGGGCTTGCCTACAATATCACCGATAAATAATAACTTTACCGTGTTAGACATACCTATGCATTGTATACCTCGTCATGGATTTCCTCAATAACTTTATACAACATCGGTTATCTGGCCGGATAAGGCATGAAGATCTCCCGAAAACCTTCCGGAGTTACCCGGATGTTACCCTGAATTTTTCCAGACCCCAGGCCATACGCAACAAAATTAAAGCTTTTTGGCGGAACCAAGAACGAATAAACAACATTGCACAATAACCTGCCCCGGATGCCGGCTACTTAGCGTAGTCTACCGCTCGGGTTTCTCTAATAGCGGTAATTTTTATGTTCCCGGGATAATCCATTTCTTGTTCGATTTTTTTCTTTATTTCGTGAGCAAGCAACGCAACCTCTTCATCTTTCACTTTACTCGGCTGCACAATAACACGTATTTCTCTTCCTGCTTGAATCGCGTAACTTTTATCGACTCCGGCGAAAGAGTTTGCCAATGTTTCCAGCTGACGCAGACGTTTAATATAACTCTCCAGAGTTTCCCGGCGCGCGCCAGGACGCGAGGCCGAAATAGCATCGGAAATTAAAGCAAGCAGAGAGTAGATGGAAGTAAATTCTTTTTCTTCATGGTGAGCTTCTGCGGCATTAATAACTGTTTCATTCTCGCCGTATTTTTTTAAAAGCTCGGCACCTATCTGCGCATGCGTTCCTTCTACCTGATGGTCCACCGCTTTCCCAATATCGTGCAGCAACCCGGCGCGTTTGGCAAGGCGCGGATCAAGCTCCATCTCTGCTGCCAAAATTCCCATGATAAACGCTACTTCTTTAGAATGTTGTAATGCATTCTGGCCAAAGCTGGTACGGTATTTTAGCTTACCTAAAAGCTTTATCAGCTCGGGGTGAAGATTATGAATCCCAACATCAAAAGCAGCAGCTTTTCCCTCTTCCATTAATTGTTTGTCAAAATCCTGTTTTGTTTTCTCGACGATTTCCTCGATACGGGCGGGGTGAATTCTGCCGTCCTGAACCAGGCGCTCAAGAGAAATACGAGCTACCTCCCTTCTCACGGGATCGAAACTGGAAAGGTTAACTGCCTCCGGAGTGTCGTCGATCACCAAATCTACCCCGGTTGCCATTTCAAAAGCGCGGATGTTACGGCCTTCACGGCCGATAATTCTACCCTTTATTTCGTCGTTAGGAAGCTGTACAACGCTTACCGTACTTTCTGTTGTCTGCTCAACGGCGCAGCGCTGAATCGCCAACGAAACCATTTCGTGAGCTTTCTTGTCCGCTTCCTCCTTAATTTCATCCTCCATCATCTTAATCATCTTTGCTTTTTCCATACGCAGCTCTTCTTCGTAACGCTTAAGCAACAATTCGCGCGCTTCTTGGGGCGTAAGAGAAGATATTCTTTTTAACTTTTCTTTTTCTTCCTCAATGAGCTGTTTCAGGGAATTATTTTTATCTTCTAAGTCTTGAGAGAGCCGTTTTAGGTCGGTTTCGCGGCGACCGATCTCCTGCTCTTTGCTTTCGATAAAATCCAGCCTTTTTTCAAGATTTTCTTCGCGCTGGATAAGCCGCTTTTCCATCTGGAAAAGTTCTTCTTTTTTGCCAGCATTTTGCTTTTCGAAATCTACGCGCAGTTTATACAACAGCTCTTTACCGTCCAAGTCTGCTTTACGTACGATTTCTTCGCCTTTTAGCTTGGCTTCTTTAATGATCTTTTCCGCATCTTCCTTTGCCTTTTTCAGTTTATTTTTTTCAAAAATTTCACCTAGCCACCAACCAGCGACTAAGCCGGCTCCGACACCGCCGATTACACAAAGAATAGCCTGTAACATAATGACCTCCTTCAAAGACGACACGTCTTAAGTAGTAACACAATTACGCTCAAAAACCGAGGTTAGATAGTGAAATGTTCGCTGACAATGAGATCGACTTTTTCGTCGAAAGGAGGATGAATAGGAAGGTCGTCGCAGATTTGGAAATCAAACGCAATCCCAACCTTGCTGGTTGGGGGATGTATGTTTTTCAGGAAACGGTCGTAGAAACCAGCGCCTCTGCCCAGCCGGTTTTTCTCTCGATCAAACGCGAGAGCCGGCACGATAATCATGTCTATCTCACTTGTGGTAACTTTTCTTGTCCGTGAGGACAAAGGCTGTCTTACGCCAAATGGCCCAACTGCAAAATCATCTTCTAAATTACTGACCTGAAAAGCCTGTAATTCTTTTTTGGCTACATCCATAACCGGAAAACAGAACCGTTTTGATTTCAAATCTTTCCTAATCATCCTCAGAATATCTACTTCTCCCTTTAGAGGAAAATACGCCATAATAACTTTTGCTTTTTTATATAAAGGTAAGTTCGATAGTCTTTCCGTAACATTGTCGCTCCTCCTTTTTAATTCCTCTGCAGTTAGCGATAAAAGTTTCGCCAATAATTTTGCCCTTAATTCTTTCTTTTCGCCACTTATAGCCATTAGCATGTTTTATAGTATACCATTTTTCTCGAAATAAGTAAACTCTGGGTAGAAATTATCTTTTATCGCTTTTTACCTAAAAATAGATGGTATACCGATTTTTTACAAAATATGCTTACTGTATGTGGTTTTTTTCTTATGAGCGCCTTGCAATATATACCTATCTAAAGACTGGTTTGGCTAAAAACCATACCAATAATTCACCAAAGGCTTACCGTCAGTAGTGTTGTCCGCTAAAACATTCTTGAGGCGGGTGTATTCAAAAAAACCTTCCCTGCCTAACTCTTTGCCGAAACCGCTTTGTTTAAATCCGCCATACGGTAATTCATTAAAAAACATGCCGTAAGTGTTAACCCACACGGTGCCGGCATTAATTTTCTTTGCTGTCGATTGAGCGATAGAATCGTTGCTTGTCCAGATGGCTGCAGCCAGCCCGAATTCAGAATCGTTGGCTAATTGAATGGCTTGTTCTGCGGTAGTAAATTTCCCGATACACACAACCGGGCCGAAAACCTCTTCCCGGAAAATATCCATTTCTGGAGTCGTTGCAGCTAAAACCGTAGGTTCAAAGAAAAAGCCTTTTTTGAGTTTTTCGTCAGCAGGAACCTTTCCACCGCATAAAACTTTTGCCCCTTGTTTTTTTGCCTGTTCAATCAAACTTATTACTTTATCGCGCTGCTGCTTCGAAATTAACGGGCCCATTTGTGTTTCAAAATCAAGACTGTTGCCTAATTGGATACGCTGCGTTTTCTTAACAAAATCATTTATGAATCGTTCGTAAATACTGCTTTGCACAAAAATACGCGACATTGCCGTACACATTTGCCCTTGATTTAAGAAAACGGAACAAAGCGAGCCGTTAACTGCCGCTTCCATATCCGCATCATCCATAACGATACTGGCGGATTTTCCTCCTAACTCCATAATTGTTTTTTTGACATTATCGGAAGTATATTCTAATATTTTTCTCCCCACACTGTTACTTCCGGTAAAAGAAATCATATCCACACGGTTATCGCGGCATAGATGTGCGCCAACAACCTCTCCGGGGCCCGTAATGACATTCACTACTCCGGCAGGCAAACCTGCCCCAAGACAAATTTTTCCGAGTTCCAGGGCGGTGAGGGGTGTCAGCGTTGATGGTTTTAAAATGACGGTATTTCCGGCAGCAAGCGCCTGAGCCATTTTCCAAGAAGCAATTAAAAGCGGGTAATTCCAAGGGACAATTAAAACAACCACCCCACGCGGTTCGCGGATAAGCGTACTTTTAGCGTTTGCTATTTGTGAATTAATTAATATCTCTTCTTCTTCTAAAAAACGCTCTAAATTATTAGCAAAATACTCAAAAGTGGCGGCGGACGAAGGGATGTCCATAAAAGTTGTTTCTTTAATGGGTTTCCCGGTGTTTAAACTTTCTAGATTTGCCAATTCGCCGGCTTTTTCTAAAATACCCTGCGATATTTTAAGTAGGTAATTTTTGCGTTCGCTAAAACTTATACTATTCCACGCTCCTCTATCGTAGGCTTTGCGTGCAGAGCTTATTGCCAGCTCCACTTCTTTTTTATCCGCCACAGAAACCGTAGCAATAGCTTCGCCTGCACAAGGATTAATAATGTCCTGTCTCTCTTTTGAGTCTTTAAGTTCACCGTTAATGAATAATGAATAATGTGAAATCATTTTACTGCTCTCTTTAAAATGGTAAGAGTGGTTTTCCCGATCTACTCGAGATACGCTCCCGAGCCCACGATAAATGTTTCGTTGTTGTAGACGGCCTTACGCACATATGCATGTTTGCGGGATAGCGTAGACTCTCCCGGTTTTGGCCACATATAATCTATCCAGCCCAAGCCTTTATTAAGCGCAAGCGCAATATATTCCTGCACAAGTAACTTGCCGGTTGAATCCTGGTAGTCCATTAAGTTTTTTCCTTCTACATTTGGAAAGGCGGGATTAACCAGCTCTACGCCTTTGGGATCATCGACAAATATATATATGTTCATAAAGAGAAACGGGCCGGATTTGTCCCGAAGAACCGGGAAGGCGTTTTTTCCTTCCTTCTCAATCAAAGCAACTGCATCGTCTACCGCGCTGATAATAAAACATTTTTCTATCTTCATATTATATAATCCGCTGCCAATGACATATGTTTTGCCTGAAGGAGCAACGCAGCGTTTCGCAAAAGTGGTCTTCCACATCGGAAAAATACTTCCCGGCTCTGGCCACTGATAATGAAACCATCCTTCGCCCTTATTATCATAACCGGTTGCCACCTCAAGAATATTCTTAATAATCGGCTTATTATTGATGTCTTTCAAGTCAATTTCGTTCTTGCCTGAAAGTGCGGGGTCGGGATGAACCAGCATATTGCCGTCGGTATCCAAGACAAAAATATACAGATTTCCATGCCGCCAAGCGCTGCCCTCTTTTTTGAATTCGGTAAATGCGGCCTCGCCCTTACTTGTCACAAGACCGGCGGCGTTTCTTACTAAACTAACCAAGTCCTTGGTTGTCTTATACTGATAATCCGATAAATCTTCTGCAGAATGAGCCGGCAGACTGAATAAAAAAATGAAAAGAAATACCCTCACTGCTAACTCAGCTAATTTCTTCATTCCAAGTCTCCTCTTCCTTTATCTGTCGCTAAAAAATAATATCGTAGAGCCCGGAAGAAATATAAGAATAAAACAAATTTCGTGGCCCGGTAAAGTTTTAACACTTACGCCTTAATAAATTTTACCTGCCTAAATAACTGGAACAGACGGCTAAAAGGCACATACCACTTGGAAAGTTGCCCTAATTGGCCATGAAGCTTCATCTTGCCTTGAGTTACTGCCACAAAGGAGTCTAGTTTACCTAAAAATATCTGCTCCCAAACAGGGGCGGGACCGGAGATAATAAAAGGTGCGTCGGCATCACAATCTAACCTGATAATTTTTCCTTTCTCAAAATTGAATCTGTATGCTTTGTCGGTATCATCCAATTTAATCGCTAATTTTAGCGTTAGATCGAGCTCTTTACCTTTCGTGGCGATAAATTCATCTTTATTCACCAAATCCACAATCGCCTGAACATGTTCTCGTGAAAACATCGGATAAGCCGATTCACTTTTTGTAAGATTTTCTTTTAATGCACTGTCTAATTCGTCGAACATTTCTTTGTTAAAAAGACGGGCCAGCGCAGCAACCCTGATCGCCTCTTCCAGCGTTTCAATTAAAGCTAAAACATCTTCGAACTTCTCTCCCACAGAAATAACACCATGGTTTTTCAGGATAACCAGGTTATTGGATCTCAAAGCATCAATTACCAGCTGCGGTTTTGTCACCGTAGGGGTATCCTGCGCTACAACAGGAATCTCGCCTAAATAAAATTTTGTTTCGAAAGTGAGCGCTTTTAAGTTTTTTTCGACCGCAAAATATCCGTTGATTAAGGGCGGATGAGCATGCACAACTGTTTTGGCGGGGAAATTTTTATAGACCAAGCTGTGTAAAGGTAATTCCGAACTTGGTTTCTTTAACGCTGCTGAATTAAGGGTATTTAAATTAACTTTAACAATGTCTTCTTCTTTTAAATCGCCCAGAAAAGTACCGGTTGCGGTAATAAAAATATTTTCCGAGTCTAACGCAGCGCTGATATTTCCCGACTTAGCCACACAAAGGCCTGCCTGATAGAGCCGTCTACCAACCTTGATAATTGCATCTTTTATTAACGCTTCATTTGTCATTTGAATTTTTACATCTGTCATTCGTATTGCATTATTTGTCATTTATCTCTAAATAAATATGTTCCGTGATCAGATTATTCGGTGTTACATCAAATGCCGGATAATAACCTTTGACGCCCTTTGCAGCCAACCGCAAACCTTGATATTCTAAAAGCTCGTTCTCCGGTCTTATTTCTATTTTTATGTCTTTTCCGGTTTTAGCGCGTGAAGGCGGAGGGCACAAAACATAAAAAGGAATACCGAAATGCTTGGCTAAAATTGCAATCTGATATGTCCCTATTTTATTGGCAATATCGCCGTTTAAAGCTAAATTATCCGCACCAACAATAACCTTGTTGGCTTTTTTCTCATACATTACCTGCGCCACCATATTATCGGCAATGACGGTAACGTCAAGACCGGCCTTTTTAAGTTCCCAGGCAGTTAAACGCGCGCCTTGTAAATACGGCCTGGTCTCGGTCACAAAAAAGCTGATATTTTTATTTCCGTGCCGGCAAAATTGTCCGATTAAGGACATCAGACCGCTGACGTTACAATGCGTAAGCACCACATCATTATCGTTAAGCAACAGACTGGCATCTTGTGCCTGTTGAATACGTTTCTGCTTTAATATTTCTAAAAAGCCAAGAATATTTTTTTCTAACGGCTCTCCGGCACAGTGCCAACCCAATACCATATCAGTCAGATATTTAAAAGAAAGGGTGGGCCGGGTAGCGTTAATCTGCGCTGCGGTTTCATGTAAAATCGGCGTAAGGTTCTTTTTATTTTTATTTTTTCTGATCACCAAAAGAAAAGTATATAACACCAAGATAACCTGGCCGACTGCGCGCGTTTTCATTTCTTTAATTGCGCGGCAAGCCTGCTCACAATTGTCGGCTTTGATATATTTTATTTTGCGAGGAAGAAGTGTCTCGTCAAGAATATAAATAGCCTTATTTTTAAATTGGATCGGCCAAAATAATGGTGAAAACTTCATATGTTTTTTGCTTAATGATTCGTTAAATGTTCTCGGTAGTGTGCTGATATTTTTTGTGTCAGCACACCGGGGGAACCTTGCCCTATTTTTTTGCTTCCACATTCTACCAAGGGCATTACCTCAAGGAGCGCGCTGGACAAAAATGCTTCATCGCTATCGTATAAATCTTCCAAAGTCAATTCCGCCTGACGGACTTTCAGCCGTAATTTTAATAAATCTTTCATTATGATTTGCCTGGTAATACCGGCGAAAGCGCCCGACTTATCGGAAGAAGTAAAAATCTGTTTTCCCTTTACCAGAAATAAGTTGCTGCGCGAGCCGCCGATAAGATAATTTTGCTGATTCAATAGAAGCGCTTCGTCTTTGTTTACTTTCTGCGCCTGATACCAAGACATTCTATTTTCCATAAAACTTAATGATTTTATTTGCGCAAAAGGGCTTTGAGTAGCTTTGCGATAAGGGGAAACTATTGCCGTGAAACCCTTTGCGTAGGCACTCTCCGGATAATAGCCAAAAGTGTCGGCATAAATGGTGACGCCGGTAGAATTTCTTTTCTTATACGCTGTGATACGAATATAGGCTTCACTTAAATCGTTTACCTTGAGTAATTCTCGAAGTATCTGTTCGAAATCCAACGCTACCTTATCCATGTCTAAGACGGCTAAGCCATCATTCAATCGCTGGATGTGTAAATCAAGAAATGGGATTGTACCGCCATAAGCCCGCAGTGTTTCAAAAACACCCCAGCCGAAAAGAAACCCCGGCTCAAATATTTCCGTAAGTGTTTCTTTTTCAACAAAAGCTGTATTACAAAAAACTTTCATAAGAATGTGGTTGACCGGCTAAAAAAAGAAGCTATAAATGAAAGAGCGTAAGAAAATTTTTATGCGCGATTTTCTCGGCACAGCCGCTATCAAGCGCGGCAACCGCTTTTAAACTTTCCTGGATGTTCATGTTTGCCGGATAATCGGATCCCCAAAGAATTTTGTCTTCCCCAAACATCTCAATAGCCAACCTGATATTTTGCAGCGATGAGCCGGAAGCATCAACATAAACTTTGCTTAAAATCTGAGAAGGAAGCTTGCCTAAATCTTTTACCATTTCGCGTTTGCGTAGCATCGTGTACACCCGATCAAATCTATCTCTCAAAAATGGGGCAACGCCGCCTAAGGATGAAAAAATGAATTTTATGTTAAATTTTTCTAGGATTCCTTCCATCATCAAAAGGCCGAGAAACATAGTGCTGTCGAAGCTGTATTCGAGAACCGGCATCAACAGCGGGTCTTTGATGCGCTCGAAACCAATAGGATTTATGGTTTGCGGATGAACAAAAATAACCAAATTGTTTTTTTCTGCCGCTTCGAACAAAGGTTGTAATTTCTCCAAAATAAATTTGCCGTCATCACTCGAGGCAATGCTAATTCCTCTGCATCCTTCTTCCCGTAAATGCCTTACTTGTATAGCTATGTTGCCGCTTAAATCCACTATACCACAAGCAACAAATCTCTGGTCATCTTCAATCAATGCCCCCAAAGAAGAGTTATACACTTCGCAAAGCTTTGGCCAACCAAGCTTTAAATGTGCGTCGGTGGCAGGGTATACTAAGAGCGCTTTCTGAATATCGCTGGTATCCAAAAATTCCAGTAACCTCTTTTTATCCATCCAGATACCCTGGTAAAAAGAGGTGTGCTCTGCTATTGGCGGTGGAATAAAATGAATATGACTATCACACAGCATAATTTTAGATGACCGATAACAGAGGTCAGAAGACAGATGTCAGATGACAGAAGATAAAAAAATGATTTTGTCTTTATTCTGTTTTCTTAAGTCTGTCCTCTGACTTCTGATTTCTGACTTCTGTCTTTCGACTATATGTGCTTCTCTCCCTTCACTGCTCCTGCTTCCCACTTAGAAACACCACGCATAACATCCTGGAAGCAAAGTTTTGCCAGTTGATCAAAGTTACTGGTCATAATTCTCTGGATGCGTCCAGGCTTAGAGAAAAATTCCCGCATACACCACGCACCGAGCCTTCCGTAATCTTCAAGAGAAAGATGCGTAGTGCGCATGACCGGATGGAGAAAATCCCATTTAAGAAAATCGATCTTTTTAATATCTATCTCTCCCCGCTTAACCCTCTGCCTCCAGATAGGTGAATTCGGGGCCGGAGTAACATAACCAACCCATAAAATATCCGGGTCTACCTCGTCGGTAAACTCGAATCTTTGCTTTATGGAGTACTCGGTATCATCATCAAAACCCATCATAATATCAGCCACAATAGCAATATTCTGGGCGCGCAAAATATCAATGGTTTTCTTAATCTGGTCAATCGTGATGCCTTTGGCTATTTTTTTAAGTTCCTCGGGCGTAGTAACCTCAATGCCAAATACCCCCATGAACATGCCGGTTTCTTTCATGAGGGGTAAAATCTTCTCGCAATTAACCCAATCAACGGCTCTGCCTAAAGAAACCCATTTAATGGGATTATTCTTCTCTTTTTTCAATTTACAGAATTTCTCAACCCTGTCAGGATTGACATTAAAATTATCGTCCTGGATAACTACAACTTTGGTGCCCATTTTATGCAGAAGCTCCAACTCTTCAATCACACGCTGGGGAGATTTTGCCCGCCAGGTAAGAAAATCCTGCGGAGAACGGGGATCATATTGATCCCATTCGTAACAAAATGTACAAGCCGAAGGGCAGCCACGAGAAGTCATCATTTCTACAAATGGTTTCCAGAAAGTATGCCCGACGTATTTATCCATCGGAAATAAATCGTACGCGGGAAGAGGCAGTGTATCCAGATCTTGCAATAATGGTTTATGCGGGCCCATGACTGGTTTACCGTCTATCCGACTGGTAACGCCGGCAACGTCTTTCATGTTTTTCCCTTTATCTATCGCCGCAATCAAATCGCAGAAAGACTCTTCCTCTCCCATAACCACATAATCTATCGCCGGATTGTCTTCCAAGGTCTGAACCGGCAAAGCGGAATACCAGAGGCCTCCCATAACTATCTTTACTTTGGGTAAAACTTGTTTTATTCTTGCGGCAGCCTGGTTAAAATACCAGATTATACCAAAACCTACTGAACAATGAATCATATCGCCGAGGACAACTACGTCAGGATTTTTTTCCTTAACTTTTGCGGCGAGCTCTTCAATGGGGATTCCTAAGACGGTCGCATCCAAGACTTCCAGATTATTATAACCTTTTTCGCGAATATACGCTCCCCACTGGGCATAAAGCTGGTTAGGTGCAAAGTGGTTACCATGCGTTGCCCAAGCGCCGACTTTTGGCATAACGAAAAGAATTTTCATTGTACTCCCCCTTTTTGTGTTGTGCGACGGCGCATTAAAGCACCGGTATTTATTTCTCTGGATGTTCCTGCTTATATGGTATCACCGGTTTGGTCCAGGGCGTTTGTTGATTTATAACTGCGATCTCTAAAGGACACACATTCGCCGGAACCGTCAAAGCAAACCGTACTGCATTTTCAATCGCTTCGGTGGTCATCAGACGCGAAGCGTCTGCAGTTATTTCCTGCAATTTACCGGTTAAGTCGGTATCAGTAACCCCGGGTAAGATTGACGTAACCTTTATACCCCGATCGCGCAATTCCCAAAATAATCCTTTTGAAAAAGCCCGTAAACCAACCTTAAGCGAACTATATACGATAAAGTTTCTGGGTAATGGGTCGCAAAGAGTCGAACCAGAAACCATATTAATAATTGCTCCTGATTTCTTAGCTATCATATCATTGATCACTAGGCGGATTAAACGCACATAGCCCAGATAGTTAGTGTGCGCTAAGCGCTCAAAGTCCTCGATAGGCTGTTTCTCGAAAGGATACTGGCTGGAAACACCGGCGTTATTAATTAAAATATCAATATCGCCGAACGTTTCTTTCGCTTTGTTAACCAGGTTTTCTAAGTCATTAAGCTTGGTTACGTCGCAGACTACTGGCAGAACTTTTACTTTGTATTTTTTTGCGAGCTCTTCGGCTGTTTCTTTAAGCGGGCCTTCCTGGCGCGCGGCAATAACTAGATTTATACCCAGGCTTGCGGCAGTCGACGCTATGGCTTTACCGATTCCGCGGCTTGCTCCGGTAACAACAGCAGTTTTATTCTTTAGGTTGCTCATCCAATATCCCTCCTCTTATCGGAAATTTGCTCAATTCCGAACGTAGGTCCTCCGCCGCTTTCCGGAAATCTGCCTGGGTCAGCTGTAAATCTACCCAAAGATCGTTCATTTCTCCGTCATAAAGAGCCCAGGAAGGCCTTACGCTATATTCAAAATATATCCGCAAATTAATATAATTTCCTGATTTACCATTTATAATAAATCGCAGGTGCGGCTTGGCAAATTTTTTTTCCGTTTCGGTTTCCTCGTCTGCCGCCAAAGCTTGGAACCAATTAATTATACTGTCGATTTCGAATGTTTGCAGGGCCGGATCAAAAACCTTCCAGTAACCATAGGGAGTGCTGACATAGAGACCAACGATCAGCCAGTTATCTTTGCGCACGGGCGGAATTTCGTATGCGCGAATCATGAGCCCGAATTCCGAACCGTGAGGACCTTTTAAAATTAGCATATACTTACTACTCTTTACACGAAAACTTTAGATAATATATTACCTGCAACATTGTATAATAATATCGTATTTATTATGTTTTTACAACAAAATATCTGCTCGTAAATAATAATCCCGCCAGCCCTGAGCCCAGCGTTATAAAGCCGAGCATAAAACTTTTGTGCATAAGCCAGCCGGAAAAAACTACACCGCAGGCTCCGGCAATAAAACGTACTCCGCTGTTTAAGCTCGCGGCTTCGTTAAGCATATTCTTAGGTAAATCGGTAAGTGCCGCAGAAATGCCCGCGTGATTGAACGTCCAGCCCAAGCCCCACACAAGCATTAAGAGTACTAATATGGCGAGTGGACTTTTTACCAACAATAAGAATGCGCTTATAATCATAAGCGCTATCCCGACATCGGCGGTTTTCCTGCGGCCAAGTATATCGGAAAGCCAACCACCGATCGCCTCTCCAAAAATACCGCTTAAGCTTGTCAATGTTATCAACATACTGATAAGAAACTGGTTCATTGAAAATGTGGCAGCAAAGTAAACGGAAAGCCATTGCTGTATGCCATGGTAGAATAAACTGACAAAAAATATGTAGGCAAATATCGAAATGATTGTCTTGTCTCGCAATACTGTCATGTATGGAATTTTTCTGCTGCTTCGCTGTACCACACACGAAGGCAGCCACAGATACATCAACAGCCATACTATAAAACCGATTATTGCGGGAATTAAAAAAATCATTCGCCACGGCATAATACCACTTGAGAATAATCCTGCCAGTGATGCGACAAAGGTGGCACTAAAAAATATCCCTACCAATTTTCCGCGATTTTTAGCTTCGACGCTATGGCCGATAAGAATCAAAATGAGCGGCACTACTGAAGCGCCAAAAATACCCATTAAAAAGCGTGCAAGAAATAACATATCAAGGGTGGGCGATAAAGCCGCCAGTAAGTTTGCTGCCGAAAAAAGGAAAAAACATACTAATTCGATCCTTTTTGCGTCAAACATATTCGCCAATGGCCCATAAAAAAGAGCGGCAACACCGTAAGGGAGCATATAAAGCCATACAATTCTGCCGGCAACGAAGAACTCGACGCCGAAATCACCGGCTATTGAAGGGATAAGAGCGGCGCAGGCGGCAACATTGAAAGATAAAACCGCGCCCTCTAAACAAAGTATTATAAAAGTAAGTTTTCTCATTTATTATTGATTGCGTTGATTAGATACAGATTACACAGATTTTTATAATCGGTGCAATCATTGTCCTAATCTGTGTAATCATTTCATCGTAGAGATTTCTTTTTCAATTACTTCCTTAAAAATTTTTAAATTGTCTTTTGAATGTTTATTAATAAAGCCTTCGACCTGTTCATCATTGAATTTCGCTTTTTCATCCATCTCAAAATGCTGGATCCAAGTCATCTCAATGCCTGTGGTGCGCGGGGTATACAACCAGATGATTTTCATAAACTTAAAAGGAAACTTCGGCTCTTCTCTTTCGGCATAGGCAAGATATTTATCTTTAAATAATAAGCGCCATGATTGCCAACTGCGATTTTCGTCATCGGTAAGTTTAAAAGTAATTTTATTGTTTTCCTTTTTAACAACCTCGGCCTTTTTATATTCTCCGCCGAACAGCTCTGTCCAGCGCGTAATATCATTAGAAATATCAAAGATCTTTTCGTAGGGTGCATTGATAACAATTGAATTAACTGTATGTCCCATTTGTTCCTCCTTTATATTGTTCAAAGTTTAGAGTTCAATGTTCAATGAATACTCTCTGAACACTGAACGTTTAACATTGAACTATAATATTGCTACTACTCTCGCCCAGGCAGCTCCGGTAGTTTTAATTTTTACCGGAAAACAAATTACTTTAAATCCGAAATCCGGCAATTGCTCCAAATGAGCTAAGCGTTCTATATGGATAAACTCTCTTTTACGGCCGTAGAAATGCGTAGGGTATAGCTTCTTGGGATCTTTTGTTTCTAAAAACTCTTTGAGCATAAATTTATAAGGCCGGTCTATACCCATGGTATCTACTCCAAAGATCGTAATACCTTTATCTAAAAGATAATCTATCGCCGAAATATCTACTCCTGGATAATCGCTAAAATATTTTTGCCCGCCGTATAATTTATCCGCCCCGGTACGTAAAAGTACAATGTCTAAGGCTTTGAGCGAATAATTTATTTTCTTTAATGCTGCCTCGATGTCGGCAGCAATAATGACTTCATTTGGTTTTTTATGCGAAACGTCAAGTTTTACACCGTTTTGATAACACCACTGGAGAGGAATTTCTTCGGCGGTCTTTGAGGCGCGGCCTTCGGACTTTGAACCGTAATGAAATGAGTAATCCAAGTGTGTTCCGATGTGTACTGGCGAATGCACTATTTCCAAAGACAAGAACTCTTCGTCGGGCAAGTCTTCTTTTCTTACAATACGCTTACCTAATATATATTGGAGTTTACCTTTAAGGGTTTTACCCATCAATACGCGGTTGAATTTTTCAACGCCTGCCTGATGAGACACACGCTCAATCTCCACATGGTGGACTTCAAAGGCCTTATCGTCTATGGGAAGGCTTAGGTCGATTATTTGCATATTTTGTTTCTGAAGTCAGAAGACAGACGTCAGAAGTCAGATTTTTCTGTCCTCTGTTTTCTGTCATCTGTCATCTAATTTTATCACTTCTTCTTTTCAATTAGTTGTGCAATTTCAAGTGGTGTTGAAAATTTAGAGATCTCATTAGCCGCGAGTTTAACGCCAAAACGCTTGCCCAACGAAACACAAAGCTCAACCATTTCGGTTGAATCCACTCCTATAGAATCGTATAATTTTTCACTTTCGCCAATTTCATCCACTTTCACATCCAAGATATCTGCGATTGCGTTTACGACATCCTCTTTTGAAGCCATATTCCCTCCTTTGATATAAGTAATTTTAATTTTTTATTTCAAACTATGTTTCTTGAAAAATTCCCAAATCTGCTCGAATGATATATCGCAAGAAACAGGTCCAACCATATTCGCTGGTAAATACTGCGCTCCACTGGGATACGCGTGCCCCATTCCTTCTACCATACATAACACAACTTCTGAACCTTGTGCGCAATCGTTATAGATCACGCACCTCGCTGCGCCGTTTTCGTATCCGGCGACCTGTTTATCTGAACATTGGTTTATCTTTTTCCATACATCCACCACTTGATAAGGAGTCATCCTTTGATAGGGCATAGCAAAACCTGTACCACTATCTTTAGCAAAAATACTTCTTGGTTCGCTACCGTCGGGAGGATTGGCTGGATCAGCCGTACCGTGGATATTCATTACCGGCATTGACCGGGACGGTTGGCATTCTGATTTTACTGCAGCGGGAGTCACAGTAGCAATAGCTGCTATTTTTTCTGAAAGTTCGCAGCCAAGCCGATTAGTCATCAAACCACCGTTCGAAATACCGGTAGCATAAATCCTTCTGGCATCAACTTTAAATTTCGCTTTCAATTCGTCTATCATTTTGGAAATAAAGCCTACGTCGTCGGCGGAACCGCAACATTCGCCGGTTGCCCATTTCCCACCATTCCAAACTCCTCTTAAATGCCCAAATGTTAACTCGCCGGTTCCTTCCGGAACCGCCAAGATAAAACCAAATTTATCTGCTGCTTTATCTACACCATCCATATAGACTGCTCGCATATCGCCAGAGCCTCCATGGATATAGATAACAACTGCAAAAATCGTTTTTCCGTCATAGGCTGGCGGGAGATGAACCTTATATTTTCTAATTATTCCGTCATGCGCTAAAGAAAATTCCGGATCGTCAGCACCGTAAGACTTTTCTTTCTTTTCTTGTGGGCGTTTCTTTATTTTTTCCTTCAAAATATTTTGAGCGGAAACGCTGGAAGAAAATACAAATAAAATACTCAATATCGCAATTATAGCTTTGTGCTTTTCCATTACTTCTCTACTGCCAACACCACATTTATCCCGCCGCGGCCGCGCGCCAACAACAATGCTTTTTTTATCTTCTTTTCGCGGGCAACGTTCGGCGTATAGTCGAGATCGCAATAAGGGTCTGCCATTTCATAATTGACGGTAGGAAGAACTAAATTATTGTTCATGGAAAGCAGAGTTATGATCAAATCTAGGGCTGTTTGTGCACCCAAGAGATTTCCGTACATACTTTTCGGCGCACTGAGACTAATGTGTTCTAATTCTTTACCGAATACATGTTTTAAGGCTTGCGTCTCCAGATAATCGCCCATCACGGTCGCCTCAGCATCAAGACAAATATAATCTATTTCTTTCTTGGTCCAACCCGCATCCCGAAGGCATTCCTCTATCGCATATTCGAGCATATCCGGGGTTGGGCTATAGCGCTGGTAATGATACCCGTCTGAAGAAAATCCAACACCCCTCAAAAATCCGTAAATATGCGCGCCTCGGGACTTGGCGTGTTCTTCTTTTTCTAAATTGACTATGCCTGAGCCTTCGCCCAAAACAAAACCATCACGGTATAAATCATAGGGTTTATACGCTTTTTTCGGATTAAGGTTGTTCTTAGACAATTGTCCGCAGGAATTTGAACTTAAAAGCGCGTAAGGCGTGATGGGCGCTTCCATTCCTCCGGCTAAAATATAATCATTTTTTCCTTCACTAATATTTTTCGCGCCATACCACAGGGCAAGCGCCGAAGAAGCTTTATCGCATACAACCGTTTTGCTGTAACCCTTAAAACCGTAATAAATAGTGATCTGACCTTGCGGAGCTGCAGGAAACCATGCGCTGGCCATATAGGGTGAGACCCCTTCTCTACCTTCAATATACATATCGCGCAGTTCTGTTTCCGCAAAAAGCCAACCCCCTATCGCATTACCCATAAAAACACCGACACGTTTTTTATCTACTTTATCCAAATCTACTTTTGCATCCTGCAACGCTTGCTCGCTGGCAACAAGTGCCATATGTGAAAACACGTCTATTTTTTTCACCAAGCGGCTGGGCAGATGCGAATAATGGTCAAGTTCGTGAACTTGGCCGGCAATACGTGAAGGATACAAAGAAGCATCAAAACGCGTAATCTCGTCTATAAAGGATTTGCATTTTTTTAGGTTCGCCCAAAAAGTTTCTTTTTTTAAACCCGCGGGAGAAACAACGCCGATGCCGGTTATAGCAACTCTTTCTTTCATCATACTCTCCATTTTTTGAATATAATAGACGAATGTATTCCGGAAAATCCACTGCTGGTTTTCAAAATATAATTAGGCATATATTGCCTTTTTACATTGGGAATATAATCTAAGTCACATTTCGGGTCAGGTTCTTCCTGGTTTATCGTGGGAGGTAAATAGCCTTTTTCGAAAATCATCGCGCATAAAACACTTTCTACTGCGTTCGCCGCAGCCAAGGGGTGTCCGATCATCGACTTCACTGAACTGATAGGCAATTTATATGCGTAATCGCCGAATACTGCCTTATAGGCGTTAGTCTCAAAAACGTCGTTTTGACGGGTAGATGACCCGTGAGTGTTGATATAATCTATATCTTCATTTTTTATTCCTGCGTCTTTAATTGCGTCTTTAATGCAGCGCTCCATTGCTTCGCCATCTTCCGGCAGATCGGTCATATGAAAGGCATTGCAACTGGTACCGTAACCGACTAATTCTCCATAAATATGCACACCTCTTTTTTTGGCGTGTTCAAGTTCTTCCAAAACTAAAACCCCGGCGCCTTCGGAAATTACAAAACCATTTCTCTTGTTATCAAAGGGACGGCTGGCTTTGTGTGGTTCGTCGTTGTTCTTAGCCAAAACATTAACTACGTCAAACGCGCCAAAGGTAATCGGACACACCGGCGCCTCCGTGCCTCCGGCGATAATCATGTCTTGCCGGCCTTCTCGGATAAGTTCGAAAGAAAATCCGAGCGAATCCGTTGCGGCGGTACAGCCGGTAGAAACTGTACAATTGAGTCCCTGTGTATGATAGAGAGCTCCTATTTCGGCACTCGGCGTATTAAACATGGCTGCATCATAAAGATATGGCCGGCCCTTACGCGGATCGATAGGTTTTTTACCCCAATCGGTTACCAACAAGAATTCCTCTTCCATGAAGCGCGTACCGCAGATAGCGTTAGCCAAAACGACTCCGCATCTTTTCCTGTCTATCTTGTTAAAATCAATATGGCTGTCCTCAACTGCCTGCTTGGCCGCGGCAATACCAAACTGTACATATCTATCCATGCGTATATGGTCTTTTATTCCGAATTTTAACGGGTCAAAACCTAAATCTTGTGAGGCTATTTTTGAGACAAATAAGCTTACGTCAAAATTTTCAACCCTTTCAACAAAAGGTTTACCCGCAATAAGGTTGTCGTAAAAAGTATTCTTATCTTCTCCTGCCGCGCTGATTACCCCGATTCCTGTTATAACTACACGTTTCATTTTTTACCTCTTATTATCAGAAGTCAGACGTCAGAGGACAGAGAACAGAAGATAAATTTTTCTGTCGTCCACCATCTGTCACCTATCGTCTGTCCTCTGTTTTCTGCTCACCTTAAACACTATATTTCCTCCGTCAGGACAAGTCACTGTATTAATACCGTCCGGATCATCCATAAAGAAAAACTTTGCGCCGAAGTTAAGAGCAAATAACGCAGGAAAAGCGCAATGATATGCCGCACCACAGAAACCTTCCGAACATTTCAGCCCCTTAACTTCAAATTTATCTCCCAGCTTATACTGATACGCACATTTTCCTTTTGCTTGCACTACTTCTAAAACCATATCTTTAGGGTTGGGCCCTTTATGATTCGGGTCTTTTTCTATTGTTTCTATATTTCCTTCTTTGTCAAATATTTCCGCTTTAAACTCTAATTTTCCTCCATCAGGACAAGTCACTAAAAGCGATCGTTGATTATCTCTAAAAGGAAATTTTGCGCCAAAACTTAAAGCATAAATAACAGGAAATAATGCGTGCGCCAGCCCCAGACAAAAATGCTTGGGGGGATGAGTGAAATCTTCCAAGATAATTTCATCACCAATCTTGTAGCCGTGGTAACAATCTCCTTCTACTTTATTGACGGTAAGTTTCAAGCGTGGAAAGGGCGTATTAACTCTTTCTTCGCCCGCCAAAGTGGCTGCCTGAGGAATCAAATTCTTGGTTTTTGCAACAAGCTCGTCTATGGTTAGAAACTTTTTATCTTTCTCTACTTTATGCACAAGTTCAGCAAGTTTTTTATTGAGCGGGGTGTGGTAAGAGCATTCTTTTCCTAATTCCATAAAAGCTCCATTTAAATAATCAATTTCTGAAGGCCGGTCCCGCTTGATACTTTGCAATATTGAGCCATAAAGCGGCTCCTTGCTTAAACCGACCATGATGCCAGAAAATATTTTAGCTGCGTCTTTTATCGGCAAAGACGTTAATTTTACTATTTGTTCAATGCGAAAATCGGGTAAATCAAACAGCTTTATTCCCGCTTTTCTTACGACACCAAGGCCCTCCTGCCATATGCCGATACTTATTTCGCATAAATCCAAATTAGCGAAACACTCCTGCATACTTTTTCCGGTAATGGCGGGAATGCAGTTGTTGGCGTTAGCAAAAACTTTCAGCCACTTCATTCCCATAATATTATCGCTCACTTCAACGGGAAAAATTTTGCTTAGTATATTCTTTACCTCTGCAACGCTGCTGTCGTTTTTAGCGTAAGGCTTGCCTATTACCCATTTTCTGTCGAAGTTATGCACCACCTTCCCCGGCTCTAAATAGGTTGAGCCAAACATCACAATGCTAGAAATAATATTTTCTCGAGCGGTATACCTGGAAACAATTTCATCAGCTTTTACGCCATTTTGGGTGGTTACAATAGGCGTATTTTCTAAATATTTTCGGTTTTGTTCCAAAGCATTTTCTATATCCTGGGTTTTGGTTGCCAAAATAATAAGGTCTACCTGAGTATTAAGTTTTTCAAAAACATCGATTTTGATTTTGAAATTTCCCCTCACACCGGAGATTTGCAGACCATTTTTAACTATAGCGCTGACAGAGTCTTTATGCCCAACCAAAAAGATATCTTGGTTGGCTTCCTTTAGATACCCAGCAACCAAACCTCCAATAGCCCCCGAACCTATAACCGCTATTTTCATACTCGCTCCGCTCATATTGATTACACTGATTGAGAAAAGATTACAGTGATTTTAATTGCTATTGCTGTAATCACTCTCCTAATCTGTGTAATCAATTTTATGTTTGTATGTATTTTTCGTATTCAATACCAAGCTTAGTAAATAATCTTTTCATCATATCCTTGAATGCCGGAGGAATTTCCTTGAAAAATGCTTCCACCAGCTCTTTCTCTTCTACGCTTGTCAGATTTTTACTTTTGGCAATTTCTTCCGCCGACTCCTTAACCAATCTTTCGGCAATAGTACGGTGAAATTGCGGCAAATTGCTGATTACTTTATCGAATATTTCTTTTGCCTTTGGACTCCATTGCATATCAGACATATTTTAACTCCTTAATTCGCAGAAATCTAACCGATATATAGGATAGGCGCGAGGGATAATGGCAGAAGCGGATTGCCGCGGATATCCGCTTCTAAATTATTTCAAATACCGCCCTGGTCATCTTTTCTTCCGCATCGAATAGCCGAAAATCAGCGAAACCCATTTCACCGGTAAGCAAGTTATCCGAAGCTACCAATACCGCGGCTACTTTCCTTTTGTAGACATTAGCAATAGTCACGAACGGACTGGTCACCATGTCGACACAAATAGCGCCTTTTTCTATGTAAGGATTTACGATCTCTTTGGTTTCCCTAAACATCGCGTCCGTTGTCCAACAGCCGCCCTGATACACCGTTCCTTCTTTCTTGAAGATTGCCGCTAATTTACCGGTTAATTCTTTATCTACCTGAGAAACAAACTTTTCATCCACATAGTAACGCGTAGCGCCGTCGCCCCTGATAACTTTATCGACTACAACAAAATCTCCCACAGTCATTTCCTGCAACATCCCTCCGCAAGAACCCAAACGAATAAGCGTCTGTATTCCTCCTACGCATAATATTTCTGTAACGAACGCTGAATCGGGGGCATAGAAGCCGCCGTTACCTACGGTGACTTTTTTTCCTTTGTACGTTCCGGTCCAAAAGGTATATCCTAAAAATGTAAAATTTTTTACGGGGTTTCCCAGATATTGAAGGCAACGCTGAGCTCGCTGCATTTGACCGCTGATAATACCGATTTCGCCAAAGTCTCCCGGCCTAAACTGTAAAGACTCTAGTAACCCCTTCGCATGCAGATGAACATCTCTTTGCATCATAAGCGCAACTCCTTTGTAAATAGAAATAAATCCTCGTTAATATACTCGCGGTTTTATACTGACCCCGCGCTGTTTTCTCGTTTAGTTTTGCGTGTATTCGCTGCTATTAATTTTGTTTTATCGATCTTGCCTACCCTATTTTTTGGCAATTCTTTTACATATTCAAAGTAGTGTGGGATCTTAAAATGCGCCAGGTGAACTTTTAAAAATTCTTTCAGCTCATCCAGGGCTATCGGTTCGCCGTCCTTGGTTACGATAAATGCCTTGGGTACTTCGCCGCGCAACTCATCGGGCAAACCGATCACTGCAACTTCTTTTATGTTCGGATGACGCTGCATCTTTTCTTCTACCTCGGCTGAGAATACAATCTCTCCCGCGACTTTTATCATATCCTTTTTCCTTCCTACCAGATAAAAAAGCCCCTCCTTACAATAGGCGACATCGCCGGTTTTAAGCCATCCGTCGCCGGTCAAAACAGCCTGTGTCATCTGCGGCGCTTTATAATAACATACCATCACGCCATCGCCCTTCACCAAAAGCTCCCCTGTTTCGCCATACAATAATTTATTTCCTTTGTCATCCACTACTTTTGCGTCCATCCGGAAACCGAAGCTACCAATACTGTCTATGGCTTTTCCGTCCGGGGGCGAATAGGTGTTCGGAGCTGCTGTTTCTGTCATTCCCCAGCCGTTTAGTAATATCGCCTTGGGGCAAGAACGATGGAATTTTTTCAAAAGTTCCGGTGATGACGGTGCGCCAAAAACTACCGCATAGCGTAATGATGCCAACTCATAATAATCGTATTCTTTCAACGATAAAATCGCCACATACATCGCCGGTACGATACAAAATATGGTTACTTTATATTTTTCGATGTTTTTGAGAAACTCTAGCGGATGAAAGCGCTCCATAAGCACCATTGTGGAAGCAAAACGAAGCATTAAAAGAATATAATCAAGGCCTCCGATGTGAGAGAAAGGTACGCCACCAGTAAGAAAAATATCTTTATCCGAAACTCCTAAAAAATGGTTGATGGTATCAACCGGGTTATCCAGATGCTTGTAACTAAGCATGACCCCTTTGGGATTACCAGTTGAGCCCGAGGTATAAAATAAAGAAGAAATATCGCTGTCTTTAATCTCTATCTTTGGCTCTGCCTCGGTATTATTAGCTAAAACATCATCCCAAAGAAGACACCCTCTCACCCTTTCCTTGCACACAATTACGTCTTTGAGCGAAGAGCAGGCGTTTTTAATATTCATGATATTGATATCTTTTCTCGGCTGGATAATTAATATTTTCGCTTCGCAATGGTTTAAGATATCAATAATTTCTTCTTCGGTAAGCATAAAGTCGAGTGGAACAAGTGTTAACCCGGCACAAAAAACCGCTATGTAGCTATAGACCGCTTCGGGGATATTTGAAAGAAAAAGCGCTACCTTGTCTGGTTTTCTAACTCGCGCGCCGTAAAGATAATTAGCCAATCTAAAAGAAGGCCCCTTAAGTTGCGCAAAAGTAATATTCTGTCCCTCGAAAATAATTGCTGGTTTTTCGGGATACGAAGAAACTTGTTTGAGTAATAATTCTTTTACATTCATATTTTACCTCCCGGAAATACAATACACACACGCCGCAGCCTTGTATACAAGAGCATATACCAGGTTAGCCCATAATAACTTCACCCTAAAGCAGGGTTATGTTATAGTAAAATTTAAATAGTAAAATTTTACTATTATTTGTTTTTTAGTCAAGGCATTTTTTGATACGTTCGGCGGTGCGCAAACCGTGCCTTTTAAGGTACAGTTTATATGGGCACCACTCAGTATCAACCCTGAGCGCAAACCCCGGGTTTTAACCCGAAAAAAGTCGAATGGGTTGATTATACTTTTTACACCACCTTAGGCAGGACGAAAATCATAATCATAAAAAGTAGCTAAGAAGCTTCCGCTTCCAATTTCTCAATCAGGCTTTCCGTCTCTTTAAGAAGTTCCGGGGGCAAGAGCCTCGTGATCTCAATTTCGCGCTTCATCAACCTTAAGGTGTGTAAGAACCTTTTTATGGTCATACTTCTTGCCTTTTCCTGCTCTGCTTGAGGGTCGATGTCCTTTCTTTGACGAATAAGACTTACCAGGTCACGGCGTACCTGCGAGGGGTCTTTACCTTTTTCAAAAATATCTTTTTTAAGATTTACGTAGTCCTGATTGTCCAATTCCTTATTGTTTTTTGCCTTTCGCAACAAATCGATATTTTCATAAGTCGGCATCGCCGCCGCATGGGTGGATTCGGTATAGTCTTTAGTCAAATAATGCGGCTCTTCTTTTTCTAAGAAATAATATGACCGCAAAAGTTTCATTGCAGTCGGCTTCCGTATCCCGACTTCTTTGGCTACATAACCTTCGATGGTATTATATCCCCAATCTTTATAAAGTTTGTCTTTCCAAACCGAATACAAGGCCCTGCCTAAAGCGACCCACGATGTTTTAAAACTTTTTGTAACTTCCAGTACGTGATACCGAACCGAGTTAGTATCCAGCCCTTCCATTTTCTGCTCAATATGCTTAATATCTTTTGTCTTATAGGTACTCATATTTTATCCTCCTTTATTCTTGTTATTTTTTTCGTAACAACACTAAACATTCCACATGCGGCGTATGCGGAAAGAAATCAAAAGGTTCAACGCGCTCTATGGTGTAGTTTTTTAAAAACTCACTGAGGTCGGAAAACAGGGTTGAAGGGTTACACGAAGAATAAATGATCCGGTGCGGAGTAAGACGCACTACCGCTCTTTTAATCTTGTTGGAAAGGCCTGAACGCGGCGGATTCAACACCACCAGCTCGGTATCCTTATAAAACATACCCTGGCTGTTAAGAAATTTACGCACGTCCGAGGCAAAAAAAGAAATATTGTCAATAGCGTTCATCCTGGCGTTTTCCCAGGCTGAAGCGATAACTTCTTCCTGTAACTCTACTGCCCACACAAACTTCGCGTCCCGCGCGAGAAAAATACCGATACAGCCCATGCCGCAAAAAAGATCAAGCACTCGCTCTCCTCCGGTAAGCGCTGCGTAGCTCCTTATTTTGGAATAAAAATCCTGTATCGCTGTCGAATTTATCTGGAAAAAAGAATCTATGCCGATTGAAAACCGGAACCCGGATAATTCTTCCTGGATAAACGCAGAGCCGTAAAGCAGTTCCTTTTTCTCAAACATTACCGCGTCAGACATTGAGTCGTTGATTATCCAATATATCGACTTAAGGCTTGGCGCCAGAGATAGGGAAAGTAAGGTTTTAATAAATTCATCCTTATTTAGTTTTTCTTTGCTTGTAGTGACTAAACCGATCATTATCTCGTTAGTAAATTGAGTTTTGCGTATAACGAGGTTGCGTAAAAAACCTTGAAAAGAAAACTTATTATATGGGGTATAGTTTTTTTGAATAGCGAAATTTTTAACTGCCCCAAGAATTTCGCCCACATACGGAGAAAAAATAAGGCATTCTTCAAGATCGACAACCTGGGCGTGATCGCCTTTTTTATACAAACCACAGCGCAATATACGATCTGACGAAAAACTAAATTCCATCTTATTGCGATAAAACCATTCCGGATAAGCGTTGATGGGTTGTACTGTGTGGTTAAAATCGTGGGCGCTCAACAGCTCCTTGATCAGCTTTTCTTTATTGTATAGCTGCTCTTGGTAAGGAATATCTTGATATGAGCAACCGCCGCAAGAACCAAAATGTTTACATATGTTATGCATAGCGCTCGATAATCCTACATCGGTAGATCAATATAACTGCACAAAAAATTACTTGTAACCCAGCGCCGCAAATAAATCTTTGGATGCGCCGAGATAGCTACTGGCTTTTATTTTCTTAAGCCAGCGTTCTTTGATATACAAGTTATCCTGAATACGGGCATTTCCCCAACCTTGATTCTTAAACATGGGAAGTTTCTCCCAATCACTGTTAATATAGCACACGGCTTTCACGTCGTTATGTTCAATAAAATCAAAAAAAGGAACAAACCACTTCTGCCACGAATTTTCGCCATCCTGAATTCCCATCCCGCGTGGAGTTGCCTCAGCAATCATTAAAGGTTTTTTATGTTCGCGAGCGATCTGCACAATAGCTTCTCTATAGGATTCGTAACTGGTGTCAAAATATGATAGTGCTACCCAATCCACATATTCGTCTCCCGGATACCAGTCAACGGGTGATTTTACCGGGCCGGCATACGAATGCCAGACATACGCAACATTTTGTACGCCGCGACGACGGAGAAAATCAACAATATAGCGATATGCAATAAGATACTGTGAAGACGAATAGTGGTTGGACGGTAAGTCGAATTCATAACCGATACGTAAATATACCGGCCGATCCACCGCATTAAACCAGTTGGCCAGCTGCTCAAGCTGAACATCATACGCGCCGGTGGGCACATACATGAGCGCACCGACTAAATAAAGTCCTATTTGCAGAACAGTAGTCGGATATGCACGTGCAAAATACTGCGCATGCTGAGTACCGGAACCATATTCGGCTGGCTGCAAAAGGCCTTCAAGATTTTGCAAAGACGTGTAGACCATAAAACCTGCGGGAATGGTTTTAGTGGCCGTGACATATTCCCGCATGGTATTTTTGTCCTGTCCGACGATAAAAATAACTTTTTTGTCCGGCGGAACAAACTTATTGTCTTGGGCAAAAGAACTTAAGCCGGGCCAAATAAAAAATAATGCGACGAGGATTATATACAGAATTTTCTTCATTGTGCTTTTCTTATTTTAATAAATTATGAGATTCTTTAATTTTATACGCGGCGATTTTCTGGGATATTTCTTAGGATAACCCATAGCTAAAACGGCGGTAAATATATATCGGGCAGGAAATCGAAAGTGCGCGGCAATTTCCTTGCTTTTATTAATGATTTCACCCAGCCAGCACGCACCTAATTTTTGCGAGTGAAGATATAAAAGCATATTCTGTATGCTTGCACCTATAGCCATAAAATCTTTTTCGTAATGATAAGAAGCGGTTTTATCCAGAAACACCAGGATAACCCTGTCTGCCCCTTTGATGATATAAGAATATTTTGTATAAGCAGCTAATGCGTCTTTATCCTCGCCTTCTAATACCGCAAATCGCCAAGGCTGATTATTCAATCCTGACGGTGCCCAGCGACCTGCTTCCAATATTTTTCCTACAGTTCTTGGTGGAATTATTTTTTTACTGAATTTCCTAATTGACCTGCGGCTTTTTATCAATTCTAATGTATCCATGCTATATATGTCGGTCGATACCGAAATTAATGATTTTTGTGTTCGGAGGTATGTTTGTTTGGGTTAAGTATTGGAATATCCGAGCTCTTTTAATATTCTCGGCTTATCCTGCCAATTACTCAAAACCCCCACCCACACATCAAGATATACTCTCCGGGAAAAAAGCGTCTCCATTTCTTTACGTGCCTGGGTGCCGATACTTTTGAGTAATTTTCCTTTTTCGCCGATAACAATTTTCTTCTGGGAAGTTCTATTCACATATATTTTTACCTTTATATACATGAATCCGCCCTTGGGGCTATCCTTGAACTGTTCGAGCGACGATAACGCGAAATCGTCTTCCATACCTTCTTCTTCGATATCATCCTCTTCTACATCCTCGTCTTGTACAAAATCTTCCTCTTTTGCTAATTTATCCGGAGCGTTCCTCTTTTCGATAGTTTCAACTTCTACCGCGAGCGAATGCGGTAATTCCTCTTTTAGGTTTAAGAATAATTTTTCCCGCACGATATCGGCAACACGAAATTTTAACGGAAAATCGGTCTGGGTGTTTGTGTCATAAAAAGGCACCTGCACAGGAAGGTGTTCAAGAATAATACTTTTAAGCGTATCAATATTCTTACCGCTTCGTGCGGAAAGAGGCAGGTAGGAAATAACCGGATCGTTGGATATTTTCTTTTTCTCAAGGCGCGTTTTCCAGGCAGAAACATATTCGCCCAAAAACCTCTGTCCCAAATCCATCTTATTCAGCGCCATTATAATTTTTATCTTCTGTGTCCCCAAAAATTTCATTATCTCGTATTCTTCTTTTCCGGGTGCGCGGGAAACATCCGCCACATAGAGAATCATATCGCAACCTTCCACCGACTGCCTGGCTACGGTATTTAGCTGTGTAACTAAGCTGTCGCGGAACGAGTGTATACCCGGAGTATCCACAAAAACAATTTGCGCGCCCGGCATATTCAAAATGCCTTTTATCTGGTGCCGGGTAGTTTGTGGGATAGGAGAAACAATACTGATCTTATTGCCGATTAACGCATTAAGGATGGTCGATTTCCCCACGTTGGGTCGACCCATAATAGCCACAAAGCCGGATTTAAACTGTTCATTATGCATAGGTTATATTTTCGTTAATCGAACTTCAATCTGTTCGCCGAGCTGAATTTTTTTCAGTTCCACGGGTGAGATATTGGTTCTTCCGATAATGACCACCGGGCTGGCCGGAAGGGGCTTCTCGGTTATGCTGGCCGGAGTAGCGCCGAAAAACACACACAAACATTTACCCTGGCTCCAATAAGCGATATCTCCCACCTCTACCTCCATAGTTGCACCGGCTGCGGAGGCTTTAAAACCTATCTCGAAATAAATTTCATCTCCCCAGCGCGACACCACGCCCGTGATGGGTAGGCGTTGCGCTAATTCTTTGGCTGTCAGGGTATCATTAAGTTGTGCGTCAAAAGTACAACTTTTTGTTTCAAAAACCACTCTCATCTTTTTCACCTCCCTAAGAAGGTATCCAGTGCTTTTACATAATCTTCCAACACCGCCACTCCCTTATAGAGATTATCTATCTTAACAGATTCGTTCTTTATGTGCGCGTTGCCTTTCGAGCCGAAACCGAACGCAAAACTTTCTATCCCTTGCTCCTGCAAAAAATTTATGACAGTCGCCCCGAACGAAGGGCTTAACCGCGAAACAATATTGTGCTTTTTCAAAACACGCCGCAAAATCGCGATTGAGGGCGTGTTCCGTTCTATCTCAATCGGCGTCTGATGAGCCAATATTTTTATTTTATATTTTATTTTCTGCGTTCGTATTATTTTCTCGATATCGCGGATAATGGTATCTTTATGCATTGAAGGCAGATAACGGATGTCCAATTCAAAAAAAGCGTACCCGGCGACAATATTCACTTTATCCCCGCCGGAAAATCTTCCGACATTCAGTGTGGGCTTTTTTAAAAGCGAGTGGGGCTGATACGGAAAATGGTGTGACAGGATCTGCGTCAACGCAGACACACCCTTCTCTACCGCGTTTACCCCGCGATGAGGATAAGCTCCGTGCGCTTCTTTGCCATAGAGCTCCACCCGAAGGTGCAAAAGCCCTTTTTGCGCAACTATAATGTTGAAATCATCGGCGTCTAGCACGGCGGCATAATCGATATGTTTGAAGAATCGGGCTAAAGGAATTATTCCATGATGGCTCCCGGTTTCTTCGTCTCCGGTAAAAGCAAAAACTAAGTCAATATTTTTTAAAGTAATCTTTTCCTCTTTTAATTTTTTTATAAGATAGAGGGCCACGGCGACATTTATTTTACAATCCGTAGCGCCCCGGCCATAGAGCTTGCCGCCACGAACCGTAGCCCCTAACGGCGGGAAACGCCATTTCCCCGTGACCGGAACAGTATCGACATGAGGAGTAAAAAGAATTTTTTTCTTGGCATGCGTGGCCGGTAAAATACAGGTGAGATTCAACCGATTTTTTTTAAATTCGTATATGCGCGAAGGAACGCCGAGATATTTGAGATAGTCGCGGATAAAAAGAATAATTTGCTTTTCGCTACCCGGTGGATTCTGCGAATCTATCCTAATAAGTGTCTGCAGCAGCCTGATTAAATCCTTTTTCATATAGTTTTTTTAACGAAGTGCTTATAAATTCTCCCTTGAGGGGATTATAACCTTGATAGGCGATTAAAAAGTAGGCTGTAGCCGCCAGAGAACCTGTCCGGCTGCCCGAAGGCGTACGCCAGCCATGTCCAGTATCTACCGAGGCGGCTGAAGCATAAGGAAGACACGGCTCTTCCCTGCCGATCTTTGAAGGAGAAGTAATCAGCATTTTTTGCAATTCACCGAAATAGAATAGAGCCAACTTTGCATACGCATGATATTTATCTCGATTGGTATCTTTATAATAGTCGGCCATAATTTCAAAAGCTAAAATCATCTGGGCTGTCCATTCACACGATATAACCCCTCCCCTGGCAACGTGGCGAGACTTGGCAAAATCAAACCCGCGTACCGTAACGTCAGTTTCTTGACGGGGAAAAATAGTTTGAACCTCACAATTTTCTATGGCAAACTCCACGATCCTTTCCGGATTCATTTGCAGCGCTGCGAGTGCCTGCGGGCCAAATGCCGTTATCGACCAGGTATAGGTATCGGTAGCTATTGTTGAATCTCCTTTACCCCGCATAACCGGCAACTCTTGGCTTGTGTAAGAATAACGTACAATCCAGGACTGCACTTTTTGTGCGAGGCTACGATATTTTTCTTCTCCGGTTAACTCATAGAATAATGTAAAGAATGCAAAAGCATCCAGATTGTGTTCGGTCGCATACCAACTTTCGTTGGGCCCGCCCTTAATACCGCCTTCCTTGTCCATCATTTTTGTAAGAAAATCGGCTACGGCCTCAGCAAGAAAAATATACTTTTTACTCTTTGTTTGTTTCGTATATTGCAGACTCGCCAAGCCGATCCAAGCATTTGGCCCGCTATGCACCACGTATTCCGCCACGTCTCCGGCAGTATAATATGCGTTATATATAGGCTCCTTATTCGCGATCTTACGTACATAAAAATCTAAAACAGCCTCTGCATTTTTTGTGTCGTGACCGATGAGAAAAGCGATTGCCGCCAATGCCTGGTCATAGGTAAAAGAAATTTTGTGCAAGTTGTTGTCGCCTTCGTAACTAAGCACAAGACCGCTTTTTATATCTTGGCGATTTTTTATCCAGCTATATACGCCTTCGAGTATCTTTTCCGAGACAGAAATCCTGGTTTTTTCTAAATCGCCGATTTCTTTCTTAAGAATACGAGTGGTCGCCTGCTGCTCCTTTTCTTTTGCTTCCAAGAATGTTCTTTCTCTGCGTAGGGCGGCGAGTTCGTTTTCCCGCTGAAAAATCTGCTCCTTTATGCTCGCTTGTTCATCCTGATTCTTGGAGGCAGGACGAGACATTTGCTCGTGAAGACGCGCAATATTTTCCTCTATAACCTTGATGATCTCTCCAAGAGAGGCTGTTTCCTGTTTAAAAAATAAGCCGCTTTTTTCCTGATGCGCTAATAGTGTTGTATACTGCGAACTTTTCGCAACAAGCGTAACATATTCGTTGACAAGTTCTCTATTGGCCCGAATAAGCGCGAACGTTTTGAGCCCAAAAGAGAATGCCGAGAGAGAAAGAACAATTATGACCGTTGCAATTACCAGCGGCAGCGACTTTTTAAGGATGGCGTAACGAAAAAGCACGCTGCGTTCTCTTTTATGCGAGGGGATAAATTCTAACCCTACGATATACTGGTTAAAATCTTTGAGTTTCTCTTGACTGGTCCAGGCAACTTTGGCTTTTGTCGCAAGCGGTTTTTTTCTGAAAGGAACATGTATGTTAAGATGAAGCTGGGTGTTTTTGCAGTTTACTTTATCCCAGAACCCCCACCAAAGATCGTTCACCACAAGGCAGATGCCGCCCTTGCTAATATCCTGAGTAAAACCCTGGAACCACGGGGTAGTGCGCTTGCCCTGTTCGTCAATAACAAAAAATTCGACCGGCAAAACAGTGGTAATTCTAATATATTGTCTTCTGTTTTCCATTCCTTTTATGCCTGGAATCGCGTAAACATATGCACCATTATTCTTTACGCAATATGGCTATCTCTGCATAGGAGTAACGCGTGGGGTGTCTTTAGGTTTTTTTTACCTTATGTACCTTATCAAAAAAATCGTGGAATTGGGAATGTTTACGCAGGTTGTCCAAATCAGGATCCTGCAAAATATACGGGATATCATCATAGCCGAATACTATTGCTTTCTTTAGTTCCCGCAAGGCATGGTCAATTTCGCCCGTGAGCGATAAACTGCAGGCCAGATTGTAGCGAACGACTGGGTCCTCTGGTTTGAGTTTAACTAACTTTTTATCCACCTCCAAACCTTCCTGATAAAATCCCCTACGCGTGTAAGCGTCACCTAAAGAAATAAGCGCTTGCACAAAGTTTGGTTTTTTTTCTAACAACCCTTCGTAAAATTTTATTTCAAAATCCTTTTTTCTTTTTTTCGGCATCACGAGTCATGCTCCTTTCTAAAATAGCTTCTTCCCGTAAAAGATATAATACCTCTTCCAGATGTTTTTTAAATTCTTTGTATTCGGTAATTTCCACAAATCTTTTCTTTATGGCAAATTCCCGTTGAAAATCGAGAGTATTGCCGGACTGAGCATACGATGCGCTGAAGGTAAACCATGGAGTAATCACCTGCTGGTTCTGCGGAAGGTATTTTATCCGTAAAGTCGTGGGAAGATTTATTTTCACCCGGGAAACTTCTCTAAAAAGCCCGTTGAACTCTATGGGATACTTACGATCTTCCTTACCAAGATATGAGGTATCAACGTCAACATCGTTAAGCGGAGGAACAATGCGTAAGTTCTGGGCGGGGTTCAAAAACTTCTTTGCTTGAAAGCGGTATTGTAAAACCGGGGTCTTGTCAAAATCATCTTCATAAATAATACGGTAATCAAACAGTTTAGAAAAAGGGTTAATCTGTGTCATTCTTCTTTGGATGTCTTCTTTGATGGTTTGCGGATGCGTATTTTTTAAGTAATAGCGCTGGAAGGCAGCAAAAAAACCTTTTGTATTCACTGTTCGCTCTATAAGAGCGTCTTCCGCTTCGTCGATCGTAATCGTCATCTCATAACTGGCTTCATTATCGCTTATCTGAGGAGTAGATACAATCTTGTATCCGTCGTCCAAAATCACTAAAACATTCCTTTCCTGGTCGTCGAGCGGCAAATCGAACAACGGTACGGTCGAAGCGGTGGCATCCATAAAAATAAGTTCATTGTTATAGTCAAGGGCGGCAATCGCATGGTTAAAATACACCGTAGGAAAATTTTCTTCGATAGGATAAATTTGCCGCGTAGGGATCAACACGGGGTATGCCTTAAGGCCGGCCTCTCGCAGCATGCCAACCAACAGTATAGCTTTATCCTTACAGTCTCCGTAGCGATTAACAAATATTTCGTCTGCCCGATGCGGCTCGTGGCCGCTTTCTCCGTACTCAACCGCTACATAACGTATATTTTTTGTGCAGAATTCGTAAATTTTTTTTGCTTTTTCTAAATCGTTTTTTGTACCTTTGGTAAGTTCCTTTACAAATGCTTTCAATTCGGAATTCAAAATTATTTTATCTTTGTATAAGTTAAACCACCAACGATAGATTTCATCCCATGATGTAAAGTTTGAAATACTGACAGCCGGATTAATTAAAGACAGTTCGGGCATGTTCGGTTCGGGAATAATAGGCGACACCTCTTGCCATTGCCAGCTATAGATCGTTTTCCCCGGTTGCTCTTCTTTTGTCGGCTCAAGCGATATGTCTTTAGCATATTGTTCGTTGAAGAATTTTTTGCGCACGACCGATTTTTGAGGAATCGTCAGCCGAAAACGTGCTTTTGCGATCGGATAACGCTGGCGCACATCATACACAAACGCAAATTTGTCCTCTTTAATCAGTTTGGAAGAATAGATTTTGGCTTTATATTCAATAATCGAGCCCACGTCTACCGAAGGCATGGAGATAATAAAAACTCTCGCATTACTATAGAGAGGGAAATTCAAGTATTTACTCACATCCCGGATATTGCTCTCTCCGGCATACACCATTTTACCGTCAGCGGTGATCGTACGTGCATACTCGAGCTCGACCCTCTCGTCGGTGGAATCATAATCAATCTGAACTTCCGCCAACTCTTTACCTTTTTCTTTCAACACCTTTTGCAGAATATAGATAGTGGCGACCGAGGTATTATCTTCCTTAACCTCAATTGCCTCGTCCATTAAAAGAGTGACTGCTTCTTCTTTATCTACACGCGAAACAAAATTCTCCTCCTGCCGTAGAAGCATTTTAATGTCCTCGGGAATCTGCTCTTCAACCTTCGTGCCAATCTTTGCGAGACGTTCATCACCCAATTGTTTAAAAGGCGGTTTTAGTTTTTTATATATCGCGACAGCCTTAGGGAAAAGGTTTTGCTCTTCCAGGGCTTTGCCATACCAATATAGGTATTCGCTATCCTCCCGTTCTCCCACTTGCTGAAAAAGCTCAAGCGCCTGATTATAATTTTTCTCTTTGGCGTATGTTTTAGCGAGCATGATTTTCGCGGTGGTATCGTTACTATCTTTCAGGAGAGATTTAACTTTTTGAAAATCATTAAAATTATAATAGAATTGGGCTAACCGAAGCCGTAAGGCAGTATCGCGAGGATTTTTTGCAAGAAGCACCTCATAATGGGCGGTACTTTTTTCATAGTCTTTAGAAACGGTGTCCAGCGCGGGACTACATCCGGCGCACAGCAGCGCGAGTAGTATGCCGATACCCACACCACACGAGCCCACTATTTGTTTTCCTCGATAGCTCATAATTATACACATAATGTTTAGTGATAGCACAAAATAACTCTAAGCGATTATTTTGAGAACATCTCTAATGGCTTGCCCCTTATAAATACCCAATTGCTTTGCGGGATACGTACAAGAGTGGACACATGCTTTTAGGGCATCTCCGACAGTAGACACCCCTGTTATTTTTATTGCCACATCTTGAAAAGTATTTGCCACTTTCAAGTTTAAATAACCGCACATCACATACCCTTTACGGCCCTTAATCACAATAAGATTCTTGGCCTGTAAAGGCATGAAAGCCGCCCAAAGCGTATGTTTTCCGATGATAATTTTTTTTACCGTTATTTTACTCATGATCGTGGCATATTGCCCGAGGTCCGCTCTGGCCTTTTATCGAGCATTCACCTTGCGCGGTGTCACCATGAACCATTCGCACACTTTACCTATATGTATATTGAAGCTTTATTATCAACACTGTCGCGTTGCCAAAGAAGAGAACCATGATTTTACTGGATATCTGCGCTAAGACGCCAAAAACTAAAGGCCAAGCTATGTGCAGCCCGGAAAACTTTATTGCAATTTTTTCAAAAATTTCTCTATCGCAATCACTGCCTGTTTCAGTTCGTCCAACGAAGTGGCATACGAGATACGGATATACGAGTCATATTCTTTACCAAACGCTCTGCCGGGAACCACCGCTACTTTTTCTTCGAAAAGAAGACGTTTGGCAAAATCCATTGAATTGATTTTGAAATTTTTTATCGAAGCAAAACAGTAAAAGGCACCTTGCGGCCGGTCGAGAGAAAAACCCAGCCGCTTCAATTCTCTTACCATAAAATCCCTTCTGCGTTTATAATCGAGCCTCATCTGGACTACTTCCTTTTGTGCTTTAAGAGCCTCATTCGCAGCTACCTGAGAAATAACAGATGCGCACATCATGGAAAAAGAATGTACCTTAGTCATCGCGGCAATAATTTGTTCATGAGCGCACGCATAACCGATGCGAAAACCGGTCATTGCGTAAGCCTTTGAAAAACCGTTGAGTAAAATTGTCCTTTCTTGAGCTTTCTTATCCAGAGAGGCAAAGCAGGTGTGCCTGCCTTCATACATCAGTTCTTCATACACTTCGTCGCTGATAACAATGGTTTCCTTACGTTTGATGACGTTCCAAATCCTTTGCAATTCTCCCCGCGTATACGCCGTTCCGGTAGGATTGGAAGGATTATTCAAAATAATGGCTTTGGGCTGCTGCGACATAAGCGCTTGTAATTTTTTTACATCAATCTTAAATCCTTCCTCTTCCCGCGTCGGCAAATAAAGCACGCGGCCGCCGATGATTTCCGTCAAGGCGGGATAAGCGACAAAATACGGACTTATCACGATTACCTTATCCCTGGGCTCCAAAATAGCGCGCAGGGCCAGATCCAACCCTTCACTTACGCCCACGGTAATTAATATTTCTGTGTCCGGATTATAAGAAAGCGCGTGTTTTTTTTCTAAAAAATTGGCGATGCTTTGGCGTAAAACAAACAACCCTTTATTTGAGGTATAAGATGTAAACCCCTCTTCCAAGGCCGTAATCGCCCGCTCCCTGGCTCTCCATGGTGCGATGAAATCCGGCTCGCCCACACCCAGAGAAATAACATCAGGCATCCCTAATACTAAATCAAAAAATTCACGAATGCCTGATGGAGCCACTTTTTCGATATGTTTTGCGATCGTATTTTTCATGGGAAAGTTCTAAGTTCAATGTCCGAAGTTCAACGTTTTTGTCTCTTGGCGTTGAACGTCAATAAGTAATTGCTAACCGCTTATTCTTCTCGCCTTGCGTTAAAATTATGCCGTCCTCTTTGTATTTTTTCAGCATAAAATGCGTAACAGTCCCTTTTACCGTACTTAAGGGAGATAACTTTTCCGAAACAAACCCCGCCACCGTGTGCATGTTTTTTCCTTCTACAATGAGCAGCAAATCGTAGGTTCCGGATATAAGATAACAAGTTTTGACTTCAGGAAATTTATATATCCGTTCCGCCACTAAATCAAAGCCGACGTCTTTTTGCGGGCTGACTCTTACTTCGATTAATGCGATAATACCGTTTTCATTTTTTATTTTCGCTTTATTAATCATGGTCTTATATTTTATAATGACACCTTTTTTCTCATACTGCGCGATTGATTTCTCAAGCTCTTTTTTACTTTTTCCGGTAAGTTTTTCCAAGTCTTCTAAAGAAATACGGGCGTTAGCTTCTAAGATCTCTAATATCTCATCCATAATTGCCTCCTTTTTTCCCTATTGTAAATAAATAAAGGGCTCTTGTAAAGACAATTCCGCTCAAGCGGGACGGCCATAGGCGTGCCAAATACGGCAGCTGCCCTCAAAAGAAACCATACAAGGACCGAGAGGATTGTCCGGCGAACAAGCATGGGCAAACTGAGGACATTGAAATGGTGTTATTTTTCCTTTTACAACCTCTGCGCAAAGACACTCTTTTTTTTGTTTTGGCTCAGTACAGGCCGCCTTTGACAATAAACGAATTGCATCAAATGTTTTATAGCTATCTCTTAGGACTAACCCGCTTTTTTTAATCTTCCCGAAGCCCCGCCACGAAGCGTCTGACACGGTAAAAACCTGATCAACAATTTTACGCGCCACAGGGTTACCTTCCGGCTGAACAACCCGGCTATATTCATTTTCCACGCAAGGTGAGTCATTTTTGAGCTGTTTTAATAACATATACATGGCTACCACCATATCCAGCGGTTCGAAACCGCAGATCACGCAACCTTTATGGAAACGCCGAGCAATAACCCGATAGGGCTTTGTTCCGATCACTACCGAAACATGCCCCGGACAAATAAAACCGTCTACTTTTATATCGCGATCTTTACATAGCTCCTTCATAGCCGGGGGAATCAGACGGTGAGAACAAAGCGCAAACACATTTTTCAGCTTTTGTTCCCGTGCTTCTTTAATGACCAAAGCGGTCAAGGGAGCTGTTGTTTCGAAACCAACCGCCAAAAATATAGCTCTCTTTTGCGGATGTGCGCGCGCAATATCAAGAACCTGTGCGGGCGAATACACTATTTCGATATGGCCACCACGGGCACGCTCATCCTCCAAGGAAGATTGCGTTCCTTTTACCCGTATTAAATCTCCGAATGTCGCTATGATGTTACGTTTATCTCTCGCCAAAGCCACTGCCTGGTCGATAAACGTGTCCTCGGTGATACATACCGGACACCCCGGCCCGGAGAGGAGCTGAACCGAAGGCGGAACGATATTGCGCAAACCGAATCGGAAAAAAGTATAGGTATGAGTTCCGCACACTTCCATCAGCCGCACCGTTCTTTTAATGCGTAAAGCCTCTATACGGCGGATAATTTCTTTTATAGCGTGTTTATTTCTTAGAAATTTTTCGTAGAGCATTTTTATATTCCCTAACGTAGCGTAACGTATCTTTTACCATTTCCGGTTTAAATTTTTCTATAGCGAACCCGGCATGCACCATGACATATTCTCCTACCTGTAAATCTTTCATGAGACCAATATTGATTTTTTTTCTAATACCGTCGGCGTCAACGATAGCACCGTCAGCTTTGATATCAACGACCTTCATTGGATATGCTAAACACATTTTTTATTCCTTTTTTTAGTGTAGATAAATATACGTGTATCTTATATATTCTCGTTTGCCACAACTGCCTGGCCTATTGATATCGCGCCATCGTTGAAGGGTGTGCGGTGGTGCCACGCAACCGAAAACCGCGAGGCTTTTAAAAGCTTTGCGGTTAAGGCAAGCAGCAAACAATTTTGGAATACTCCCCCCGAGAGCACTACCGTATTAATCCCGGAATCATTGCGCAGACGTTGCGCCATGTTTTGTATTATTTTTGCCATGGTAAAATGAAACGCATGGGCGACTAAACGACTGTCTTCCTTGCAAGAATACGCTCTGGCCATGGCAGAAAACACAGGCCGCCAGTCAATACGGTAACTATTATACATTCTTTTGATGACCACCGGATAACTGTGCGCTTTACCTCTATATTGCATAGCAAGCATCTCCAAAAGTATCGCTGCCTCAGCTTCGTAAGTAATTTTATGCTTCAACCCCAAGAGGCTTGAGGCTGCATCAAACAATCTGCCCGCCGAAGACGTAACAGTATATGTTTTATTCTGAATGAGACGAATAAATATATCGACTTCTTTTTTAGTAAAAGCCTCGAGAAAACTCATGCGTGTATCAAACAGCCTTCCCCTGAAAAGCGCATATAAAAGATAGAGCGTAACCCGGGCTGGTTCTTGAATGGCTTTATCGCTGCCAAGAAGCCCGAAATAATCAAAATACCCTTTGCGCACAAATGTTTTTCTATCCGCAATAAAAAACTCCCCTCCCCATACAGCATTATCCATACCCAGCCCCGTCCCGTCAAAACATACTCCGATGACCTTCTCAAAAATCCTGTTCTCAAAAAGACAGGCAGCAATATGCGCATGATGATGCTGCACGGCTATTTTTTTTACATCTTTTAGCGAAAGTGCGTACTCGCTCGACATATAACCCGAATGATAATCATACGCGACAACATGCGGCTCGAAATTAAATATTTTTTTGTAATGAGCGAGCGCGGAAAGATAATATTCGTAATTTGCGTAGTTCTTCAGGTCTCCGATATGCGGCGAAGCAATAAGATGATTGTTCTTGACGATAGAAAAGGTGTTTTTCAGTTCTGCGCCGCAGGCAAGTATATTTTCTTTGTTGGCACATTCCATTACTTCGGGGGTATAGCCCCGCGCCGACCTGATAATAATTTCTTTATGCGCAAAAATTCTTACAATAGAATCGTCACAGCGCATATGAATAGGACGATTATGAACAAGAGAATAATCTGTATAATTTTTAAGACGTGCCAGTTCTCTTTCGTTGGCGGCAAGAGGAAAGTCTTTTGCATTCCCCGAAGTCATCACCAAGACAGGTGACTTCGTATACGCTCTCAGGTAATGAAAAATAAGATAGTGTAACGGCGCATAGGCACACATCACCCCTAAGTATCCTTGTCCGGGCGCAACAGCCTCTACCCAAGGGGTCTTCCTTTTGATTTTCAAAAGTACGATAGGCCGGCGAGAAGAAAACAGAAGCTTTCTTTCTTCTTGGGTGATAGCGCAGATGTTTTTTAGCGTCCGTAAGTCATCGAGCATGACCGCAAAGGGTTTGGCTGGCCTTAATTTCTTTTCTCGTAAACGCATAACGGCGCTTATGTTTTTTGCGTCGCACCCAAGATGATATCCGCCGATACCTTTTATCGCGACTATTTTTCCTCGATAAAGTAGTTTTGCCGTTTTCATTAATAACGCTCTGTGGGGAGCAGAAAAATTTCCGGTACCCAGCGATACTGAGCGCCTTAAAGCAAGGCCGGGACCACAGCTAAAACAGGCGTTGGGCTGGGCGTGAAACCTGCGATTGGCCGGCTGATTATATTCTTCTCTGCATTGCGCACACAAAGAAAAACTATCCATGGTGGTAACACGCCGATCGTAAGGCACGTCTTTGGTGATCGTAAAACGAGGGCCGCAATTTGTACAGTTGATAAAAGGATATAAATATCTTCTATCGTTTTTACTGAATAATTCTTCCCGGCAATCTTCGCAGATAGACAAATCATGCGATATAAACGTGAACGCATCTTTGTCTGCGCGGCTTTCCCGGATACAAAACGTGGTTTCGCCTTGGCGTGCGAGCGACTTTTGGGTTATTGTGGCGATAGAGCTCGCGGGGGGAGGGTTATTTTTCATCTCCTTTATATATGCACTAATATCTTTTCTTTCTCCCTCAACCTCTGCGACGACGCCTTGTGGGTTATTAAAAACAAAACCGCCCAGGCGAAATTTTTTAGACAGATTATAGAGGTACGGCCGAAAACCTACGCCCTGGACAATACCGTTAATGTGTAGCCTTACACGCTGTTTCATTTTTTCACTATCCAGAAACAATGGTGGGTTTACTTCTGCCGTGTTATATATTGCTATAATGCCGAGATAACGACGACATCTAAGATACAGTTTACGTTGACGCGCCAGGACTGTTGTTGGTAGTTTTGATATAAAAGATAAAGATGATTGTTTTCTTGCACAAGACGTGTGGGTTTTATTTTTTGTTCTTCGATTATATTCGCAGAAGAAAAATGGCGCATCTTTATGAAGTATTGTTTATCGATCGCCTCTTGCATTGAGGAAACCTTAATAGCCTTCCTGGTTTGAAACAAGTCGTTGCTAAATCCGTAGAGCGATAAAAAATCTTCCAAGCGTGCCAGTTGTTTTTCTTTCAAAATATCCGCCAGTTTAAAAAATACCTCAGATGCCATAAACGCATCATCGAGTGCTCGATGTGCCTTAGGAAAAGGTATGTTAAACGATGCAGCTACCGCGGCTAAATTATATTTTTCTAATCGCACTGTTTTTCGCGCCATAGCAAGAATATCTATGGCAGGAAATTGCGCAAGGCTGTGATTGACTTTTTTGAGTTCGTATTCCAAAAAGCCAGCGTCAAATTCAATATTATAGGCAAAAATTACACAACCATCAAGAAACCCTAAAAGATTCTGCGCAAGATATTCAAAGGCCGGTGCATCCTTCACTGTTTCGTTGGAAATACCGTGGATACGGTATGCTTCTTGAGGAATATCTCTTTTCGGATTCACTAAGTTATGAAACGTGTCGACAACTGTCCGGTTTCGTATCTTCACGACCCCCACCTCACATATCGCATCCCCTCTCGCCGGTTCCAAACCCGTAGTTTCGAGGTCAAGAAAAGCTAAATCATGACTTTCGATCTGCTGCTTAAATTCCATGTATTTTTTGTATTGCGAAAGGTTTTTACGCGTAACGATATCGATTACGCTACTATCTTTACCACAATGGTCCGTTCCCTTTTTCGAATATCAAAATCAATCAAAACAACCTGCTGCCACGTGCCTAAATCAAGCTTACCCGCAGTTATCGAAACAAATAAATTTGTCTTAAGCAATGAGCTGCATAAATGCGAGTGGGCATTGTTATCATTCCAGGTAAAATTGTGAGCATAATCATTTTGAGCGGGAACAGTGTGCTCAAAAAATTTTTTTACGTCTTTTTCTAGGCCGGGCTCATATTCCATGGTAGTAATTCCGGCAGTAGAACCAATTACTGATATAAATAAAATGCCGTCTTGTACATTTTCTTCGTCAATAATACCCTCTAACTGCGATGTGATATTGATAATATCGGCGTTGCCTTTGGTTGAGAGCTTTATATACCTGGTTTTCATGGTACACAGCAATAAAAATAGTGTTAGCGAATTTTACTGCCTGGCTCAACTGCGTTTAGAGGGATAAGAATGCTGGTGGTACTGCTGCCTTGCGCGGCGAGCAACATTCCTTCAGACATACATCCCCGGATCTCTCTTGGTTCTAGGTTGATTATAATAATGCCGCATTTATCCTTTAAATCTTCAGCGGTATAATAAGGCCTTATCCCAGCCACCAGTTGGACAACCTTTTCTCCTATATCCACCTTTAAAAGATATAGCTTATCCGCGTTGGGATGCGTTGTGACTTCTACGATTTTTCCCACCCTTATATCCAGTTTAGCAAAATCATCAAAAGTGACCATGACCCCCTCCTTTTAGACTCCATTACGCTCGCTACCCAATCCATGTATGCCCCATTGGCATACAGAGTGGCATATTGGGATAGTATTGTAGCAACTTTGTCGATTTACGCAATATTTATTATAAGTACCGGGAGGAACTTATGAACCGCTTTACGGTCCGGGGTGAATTATTTTGTAGTCGCGGATAAATACTATTTTTTCAATCAGAGACTGCGGGCCAGTTTTAATTAATAACTCGTCAAGATAAGGATCGGCGGAAGAAATACCTAACTCCAGTTGATACATGTTCATATTTTCTTTTTCGCCAATCCAGCGAAAATCCGCGTAAAAACTGTTGTTTCTATAAAGTTTTACCGTAGTCAGCGGTTTGTTGAGATATGCTATTATTTTGAATGGCACTTTTTCGTATGGGAAACCGTATGCGTGAAGTTTAAAATCGCTGGCGCCAGGATATGCCACAAAATGTATACTCATGTCTCCCCACTTACTGTGAACTTCCGCTTTTATGGGGATGGTATCCGACAACAGTTTAAAATAGTCTCTCACTCTTTCCCACTGATTTGCATAGGCAAGAAACAATATCATGTGGTTAAAGGCTTTTTTATAATCTTGTTTTTGAATATAATATTGAGCTAAATACCGGTGTGGTTTATAGTTTTTCCAACTCAATTGTGCGGCCCTTAACAACTCCCCTTCCGCGTGAGGATTCTCCTTTTGGGCATAATAATACCCAAGTTTTAAATGATATTCCCAATTGATAGGATTTAAATCAATGGCCTGCCTGTAAAGCCCCTCTATCTCGTCATCTTTGATTACTAAGGCATTTGCCAGGCCCTCCCCGGATGCTTGCAGCATAGTATCGGCCTTGAGAACAATATATTCAGCGTTACCATTATGGTACGCTATCGCTTTGGTTAAAAAAGAAAGTACGGTAGTATAATAATCATTCTCCGCATAATCAAGTGCGGTTTTTTTATGGTTGACGGCTTTTTCAAAAAGGAACATCGATGCTGTATTGGTATAAAGAAAACATGCACAGACAGCGATCGCAAGGATAACTATGCTGGATAACCAATAAAGCATTTTTGTTTCAAATATCTTTTCTCTCATGTCTCCTCTTCGTTATCGGAAGAAGGGTGCAAGAAACGAGTGTAAGCACATTTATAGCTTAAGCCCATAATAAGCCAAAACAAAAAGGTAACCGCAGGAATATGAAAATTGAACTCAAAAATGCTATGAAATAATACACCAATGAGGCCACACCATCCTCCTAAGACAATATTTTGCACAAAAGGATCGTGTCGTTTCGTTATTTGCCCGAAGATATCTTTTAGTATCTTAAAAATAAAAAAGAAATAGAATAAGGCACCGATTAACCCGATTTCTACGATCATTTGCAAGTATTCGTTATGCAAATATTTATAATAGACGGGAAATGTCGCGAATGTTTGATAGATAGGGAATATATACGAAAAATTACCCAATCCGCACCCACACAAAGGAAAATCACGCGTTATCGCAAGAGAGTCCCTGGAAATAGCCCACCTTCCCAGCAAGCCTTCCTTTAAAAAAATGAATGTCTTTTTTAGCGGGCCGGGACCGGCAACCGCCAATAAAAGCATACTTACCGCAACCACTAAAATAATGACTCCGTATTTTGCCATATCGGCATTTTGCCGAAACAGCAGATAGCACATCACCATTAAAGACAACAAAAGACTGAAGGATCCGGCACGGGAAAGCGAAAGGAAAATACTAGCCGAAATCATCGCGGCAATAAAGCCGAAAATGAGCTTTACAAAAATATTGCGGCACGATAAGCCGTACCCGATAGCTAAAGGTACAACCATAATCATATATCCGGCGAAATGATTGGCATTACCGAAGGTACTGAATGATTGCGTTTCTACTGCTCCAAGCACAGTGTATTTCTTAAAGAGGCCATAAAAAGATAGGAGGAGGCCCCAAAATATAATCACCAGGACGATCCTTTGAAATTGGCGTTTTTTTTCCAACACATTCATTGCAATTATAAATACACTGAAAATTGAAAAGAATTTTACTGCTTCCTCCTTGAGAGGCAGCGTGTAAAAAGCTATTCGTAAAAATTCTTGTGCTTTTGCAGAAAGTGCGTTATGTTCCACCAAGGCAGCCGTATGAGGAGAAAAAATCCGCAGTATAAAGGCGGGTAAAGAAATTAACTGCAAGACGATTGTGCAAAGAAAAAAACCAATAAGGCATAGGTACGGAGGATATAGAATTTTATGCGGTCTGGAAAAAAGTAATCTGCCAATAAATAATATTATCAGGAGCAGGCAAACAAGCTGAAGAATAGCCGCGGATAACGGCGTAACCGCAGCGTAAAAAAGAGGAGAAAAGATAATAAGAAAGAGTAGGACACATTCGCAAGATACAGACCAACTCATCATCGTTGGATATCAGGGCTTTTCACGGGTGGAAGAGTAATAATAGTGGTGATAATAGTAGCGGTCGTGTGCCACCTCTGTATTGTTCAACACTGCACCAACCACTTTGACTTTAGTATCAATAATCTTTTTCGCTTCCAAGATATATTTTATAGAGGTGGAGCCAGTTTTTATAACAAATACCACACCATCACATTTGTCTCCTAAAATCAGCGCTTCAGCGACGTTTAAAATCGGTGTGGAATCAATCACAACTCTTCGAAATTTCTTTTCCAGTTCTCGCAAAATATTCGGCAGCCGTTCCGAACTGATAAGTTCGGTGGGATTCGGCGTGTAAGGACCCGCTGAAAGCAGAAACAGGTTGGGAATAAAGGTAGGAGTAACCGCCTCATCCAGAGAAGCCGTTCCTGCCAAAACACTGCTTAAGCCATGTTTTGGTTTAAGGTCGAATGTCTTGTGCAGGTTGCCTTTACGCATATCTCCATCGACCAATATCGTCGGTTCTTTGGCTTGAGCGAATATGATTGATAAATTACAAGAAATCAATGTTTTGCCTTCGCCAGGGACTGAACTGGTTATCACCATAGTGCGTAAAGGCTTGTCTTCGGGAAATGAGAAAATCAAAGAGACCTTTAAGTTTCTAAACGCTTCAGCAATGCGTGACTTTGGTTTGATATGAGAAACTAAATTTCTGTGTTTTGGTTCTCTTAATTCTCTTTTTGCGGAAGGCAGATATCCCAAGAATGCGAATTTCGCATAAAACTCAACGTCGTCGGATGTTTTTAGGCTGGAATCTATCCTTTCTAAAAACAAAGAGAGGAATATACCAAACATTAAACTTCCCAACATGGCCACGGGAATATCGGTAAAAGGCCGGGGCCGATAAGGGCTTTTTGGTTCTACTGCTGCGTCCAGCACCCGCATACTCGAGAGAGTTAACTCCTTAGACACATCTAATTCCTTGGCGCGTGTTAAGAAATCGTCATAGAGAGACTTGTAGGTTTCAACCTTTCTTTTTAAGATTCCGTATTCGGCCATTTTCTCCTGTAACGCAAGGCGGATATTGGTTTCTTCTGTTAATTTATCCACAACCGACTTCGCCTGGCTTGTTAACGCAAGCATTTTAGGATGTTTGTTTTTGTACCGTTTTGACGCCTCTGCAATTTGCGTATCGAGCTGCGCTTTCTGCGCTTTCAAGCTCTCAATGAGCGCTTCGGTTTTTGATTCGATATCCGGAACGGTGACTATTTTGTTTATCCGGAGAAAATTATTCAATAATTTTTCTGCCTCATTCAACTTTAACAGCGTATCCGTCAGTTGATTTTCTAAGAACGAGACGCCATACTTAGCAGTGCCTACCCTTCGCTCCACATCCTGGTAGATGAATTCGCGTGTCCACGTATTCGCTATAGCGGTAATTTTTAAAGGGTTTGCGCCTCTTACCGAGACAACAGCAATATTACTGAATTTTAGCTGTGATACCTTTACCATAGCAAGCAGTTGTCCGGCGGGGTCGGGAGAGTGTATGAATTCCGGGTCGCGGTCTAATTCTAATTTTTTTATTACCCGCTCGGCTAACGAACGTGACTCCAGAATATTTAATTGCGTGAGATAATAGTCTCGGCCAACTACGGGCTGCCCCTGATATACATCTTCAACTTTTCCGGTAATTTTTGGTTTTTCATATTCAATGATTACCGTTGATTTTACCTCGTATTTTTTTGGTGTTGAAAAATCGTAGAATGCGACCGTCCCGGTTGCAAATACAAAAATAGCGAAAATAAGCCATATGTGCTTCGTTAGTATGGCAACATAATCGTTTGCCGTTAATTCTTTTACTTCCGGTGGTGGTATCATAGTTTAGAAAAATCCCTCATCTACCATTACTACATCGCCCTCGCCCAAAAGTATATCTTTTGATTTATCGCCGCTTTTCAGAAGATAACCAACCGGTACATTAAACGTTTGCCGCTTCCCTTTTATCTCTTCTCGAATTACCCGTACCGCGTTTTGATTTGCAGTCTCAGTAAAACCCCCTGCTCTTGCGATGGCATCGGTCACGGTAATACCGCGCTTAAAATCGTAGCTACCCGGTTTCTTTACCTGCCCAAGAACAGAAAATTGTTTGTATGCGGTGACAAAAACCGTATCGTTGTTTTTTAATAAAAACGATTTGCCCTGTTGATCCAAATTTATTATGTACGCGTTGATTCCTTTTTGTTCTTGCCTTTCAACTTTAATCTTGGTAACATCGGCGTCTTCTTTCGCTCCGCCGGCAAGAGCAACGACATCAAGCAACGCGGCATCTTTTGTGAGATAATAATTTCCGGGTCTATTCACTTCGCCCAATACAGAGACTTTTCCGTATTCGCCTACGATAATCCTGTCGGAAGAATTGATAAGAAAATCCCTTCCTTGTGTTTCTAGGTTCAAAATATATTCCCGTTCAACATTATTTTCTTTCCTGACGACTTTTATTTTAGAAAGATCAGCGGACTCTTTCGCTCCGCCGGCAAGAGCTATGGCATCCAATAACGTTAAATTACCTTTAAGCTCATAGCCGCCTTCGCGGTTGACCTTGCCTACAAGGTAAAACTTTGAATATTCACGTACAAATATGCTTACCTGCGGATTCACTAAATACTCTTTTTCAAGCAATTCCCCTATATTGGTCGCCGCTTCCTTTACGTTAAAGCCGACGACGGTTATTTCTCCGATGAAAGGATATGTAATTTTTCCGTCCTCGGAAACTTTTACGGTTTTATTTAAATCGGGCTCGTCATATACAGAAATCTCCAGAGTGTCGCCTGGTTTGATCGTATACGTTGTGTTACTATTTTGAGAGAACAGCAATGCTTCTTGATTACAAAAAAACACGATAACGAAAAGCGCAAGTATAGAAATTATTTTTTTCATTAGAATTCTGCGGTTAGCTCCAAATCCCCAAGATTATTCTTATATTTGTTTGTTGCTATATTAGACATCCTGGTACCATACAAGTATCCGATTCCAATTGTCAACCACTTTTTTAATTTATATTCCGGCTTTAAGGTAACATAAAGATATTTGTCTCTGGTATCCGGTTCTGAATTCTGCTCTTTGTAGCCGACACCCGTAGCAAAACGAAGGCGTTTATTAAAAAGAGGCAGGTAGTTGCAGCCAAGCAAAACACCATGGATCTTTGCCGTACCCTCATCAAGCAAATTTGCCTCGCCCAATCCGTTAACAAGTTCCAAGTTATATACTAACCGCGGTGTTTGTTGATAGTCGAATCTCATTTTGACGGTAGGGCCTGCGTATTTTCTTTGGCCTGAGGTGGGATCGGTACTTCTATAGCCATATTTTAGCGAACCGCTTAATTTGTTGAAAGCGCTGCTTACGCCCCACCAGTATTTGTTATAGGTCCAGCGGCCCGGCTTGGACTTTATCGTATCTATCCAGCCATGTACATAATCAAATAGTAAATTCGTTTTGGGAGTTATTTGCAATGAACTTACCAGCGCCAGATTATTACGCTTGCGGTTGCTGGAAACATAATCGTCTTGTTGGTATACCGTGTAGTTATGATAATATTGCAGCCCCCATTTAAGTTTCTTAAAACTCGTCTCAAAACTGCTGCCGTAATCAAAGAACCACATATCGATAAATTCACGGTTAGTTGCCTCGTTGTATACCTCAAGCTCGCCACTGGTAGCCCTTCGTCTGTAGATATTGGTCGTCACCGACACCCCATAGTTTTTCGCATTATATTTTACGAAACCGCCACCATAAGGAAGCTGGGTATCCTTCGCATGATTACGCACATAGCTGACAAGTTCCGTTCCGGCAACAAGACGATAATCGAGGCCTCCTTTGGAAATTTTATTTTTAATCTCTATACCGGGATCCGCTATGGTAACAAAATCGGACATTTCGTTGTCGTTATCCAGCAAAATATTATCGGTAAATTGTTCTTTTACCTTTAGATACGGACTTACATTTTTCAAGAAACGCTTGACCTTAAGTAACTTTTCTTCCTGCCAGAGACGACGTTCTTTTTTTTCAACGACCGCGTCGGTTTCTGCCGGAATAGTCTCGGGGACCGGGGATACCGCACCTTGTTGTTCTTCCGGCGCAAGAGTCGATGATGCAGTGACCGTACTCATCTCAAAATTTTTACTGGGAGTGGTTTCGTTCGCGTAATAATCCAGAGTGTAAGAAACAAGGTCTTTTCGGGGTATGCCCGCAAACGCCGGCATGCACAGTAAACCTATTATACCGAGAAAAAATATGACTCTCAATTTTATATTTCCCAAACAAATATGCCCCGCTTCATAATAAATACCGCAAAGGATTATCAAAGCAATCAACAACAAAACTATTTTTGGTGATTACTTTTTTAGCAAGCTGGCCGCGATAGAGAACAATAAAAATGTATGTGCCAGGCGCATTAACACAAACGAGCTTATCAGTGCCGGGATGCCAAGATTCAATTTCATGGCGAAAGCTAAAGCAACGCTCAGTATCGCCAAAAGGAAACAGGTAATTGCTACAATCCGCATACTTTTACCTCCTTTTGTTTTTTCGAACACATTAAGAATTCTTCTGTTGATAAAATCTTTCGCCTCGTCATCGACGTTAATAAATTCAACCGCAACGTCGAAACCGCCTACAAGCTTAAGTGGAATTGCGCGCAAAATCTTTCCTACTGCTTTTACCGGCTTTGGATAAGAAGGAAAGTTAATCTGCAATTCTATAAATTTCCCCGGAGTCACGGTAACATCCGAATGGAAGAGCACGCCGCCGGCCGAAATGTTTCTGATAAAACAAAGCGTGTCCTTACTTTCTTTTTCGTCCAACACCCGATATTTCACAAGATGATGTACGCCTAAGCGTACAAATTTTCTTCTTTCTTGAGGAAAGTTACCCATAGCTTTTATGCCTAATAACCTATGTATTTTTTAATCTGTTCCAAATACCACTCCGTGCGCCTAAATTTCGGACGTAATTCTCTGACACGCAGAAATTTTTCCCTGGATTCTTCATAGTTACTGAGTGTATAATACACCACGCCTAAATTATAGAGCGCATCAACGTAATCGTCCCTTAAGGTGACTGCTTTTAAAAAGTTTTCTTTTGCTTCGCTGAATTTTCCCGCCTCCCAAAGAACGTACCCCAAATTATTATACGCAAAAGCATAGGCCTGGTCAATATGAATTGCTTGTACGAAGTACTTTTCTGCCTTGATATAATTTTCTTTCAGCGTATAGAGGGTGCCTAAATTATACACATACACGGAAGAATAAGGATTGGCCGTAACAACTTGCTCGTACCGAGCTATCGCTCTATCAAGCATGTTGAGCTTATAATATACGAAGCCGGTATTTGCGCTGGCTCGCACATTTCCGGGGGCGATTTTCTCGGCGGCCGATGCTGCTTGTTTTGCTTCTTGCGGTTGATTCAAAAAATAAAATGCCAGCGCCTTACCACTGTACGATACTGCGTCGGTAGGATCAAAACTTATTGCAATATCAAATTGTTCCTGTGCTTCGTGATATTTACCTTCTATTAACAACCGTATTCCTTCTTCTAAGAATATGAACCCTTTTTCCCGGTGATAACGCGCCGGCAAGGGCATTAGATTTTTTTTGATATAGGTACGGAACCTTGCGTCAGGAACTGACTTATACAGATCCATAAAGGCATTGTAGGCTTTTTGTTCTTTTCCTCCTTCGTAAAAGTAGCTGCAACCTACGCGAAATTTCGAAAACTGGTTTAAACTCGACGAAGGGTCTTCTTGAAATGCTTCTTCCCATATCTGCCTTGCTTTATCACTCTCCCCCATCCGATTTAACGTATCTGCGTGCTCATATCTAATGAAATCATTCATCTGGCGGGAAAGCTTTCCTTTTATCTGCGCAAATATCTCCTCAGCTTTTTCGTATTTACCCTGCAATTTATAAATAAGAGCTGCATACAATTTTGCCTTCAACCCAATTTTACCCTCAGGCGATACTTCTGTCGCCTTAGCGAGATAAACTTGCGCATTATCAAATTCTTTGAGCAAAATATAACTGCGGCCGATTTCTAACAACTTGTTTTGTAGATTGTCGCCTTTATATGTCGGCAGTGCGTCCTTAATGCGTTGGATTGTCCGGCGCACGGTTTCTTTGTCAATTTTTCTTTCTTGAGGAGCTATGTTGGTTAAAAAATTATCCAGCATGGCAGTAAATGGTGTGCCTGCCGACTTCTTTTCTCCGGCGGCGCCGGAAAGAAAATATCTTATATCGCGCCGTTGGTCAACAGTAGAAGTTGTTGACAATGTTTGCGCTGAAAATTCAATCTTAGCAAGCGTAACAGTGTCTAGGTCGGCTTTTGCCAGCTCCATAAGAAATGTCTCGTCGAGAATTTCTTTTATAGTCGCTATATCTTTTTCGTTCTCTATTGTGCTTAATTTTTTTAATGAGAGTCTGATGTTGGACAAAGAAGCATCCAGAAGGAAGCGGTTGTAAGTTATAAAAAATAAGGCAGCGACAGCCAGGGTAATAAGTAAGGGAATAAAGTGCTTAAAGATGTTTTTTTTTCCCATATATAAGGTACTATAGCATGGTTTTATCCACTGTCAATAAAACACGTCTTAAACACGGTAATAGTGTTTTTCTGTCACGCATTTTTTGACGGTAAATAACTCATAGCTTCGTATAAAGCGCGTATTGCGCCTCTCGTAGGTTTTGCCTCCAGTGCGTTTTTTGTTGGTGGGGCTTGCACACATTTTAAGCGGCACAGAAGTTGAGCGTATAATTTTTTGGGGGGGGTATTTTTTAATCATAAGTCTTTGTTCACCAACCAGTTAGCCAATTGACAAAAGCATAAACTAATGTTATATTTAATATAGAGGGGGTTATTATGAATAAAAAAATATACTTTGTGTGGTTAGTATGTATATTTGTGAGTGTGGGTATTGCGTTGCCGCTCGTAGGCCAGTCATCCCGACCAGCCAAAAAAGTGGATGGGAACCAATCCTCAATGTTTAGCGAACCAATGGTGCAGGATACAGAAAAAAGCGATTCGTCTCCTGCCGGCCCGGGGAAAGAGAAAAAAGTAGAGCCAAAGAAAGAAGAGTCGTTGAAGGATTTGGTTATTACCGATATAGTAGTGCCTATCACTAAAGATGAGGTATCAAAAGAAGAAGAGCCTGGAAAAGAAGACCAAGAAAAATATTAATCTTTACGCTGATCCAAGATAAAACAACTTCTACATTCCTGTTTAGCTCTCTTTTTCACTTCGGCGGCAATATTCGTTACTTCCGCATAGCTGGCGATGGCGCGGCATTCATTCGTGACTCCGGCGAGCGATATGGTCATAAGAGGAAATTGTTGGATAGTGTTATCGCGGCCATGCGCGATTATATAGCCCCTTTCTAAGTCTTCCTTGTCGTACAACGTACGAATACGGCTGTTGAAAGCTTCTATGATAGCGGAAGCAATGGCTTGTGTTCGTTGGGGAGTGGTAAGAATAATGAAATCATCTCCTCCCTCGTGACCGAGAAAATCATCGGTATTGCCTTGAGATTTAAGTGCTTCTTTAAAAACATTGCTGGTCAACTTTATTGCTTCATCGCCCTTAGCAATTCCGTATTTATCGTTAAAGGCCTTGAAATTATCCAAATCACAGTAGACTACCGTAAATTTCTTTTGGGTCTTTATTCTTTCTTCAACAGCCTCCCTAATGACGATGTTACCGGGCAACTTGGTTAAAGGGTTGGCATTTTCGGCGCGCTCTTTCATTTTTATCAATGCCTGAGTCATAAAATTAAATGTGCTCGCCAATTCCTCAAGTTCATCGCTAGTCAGTATGTTAACTCGCAAATCGAGACGGCCGGATGCGATAAGTTTCGCCGCGCTATTAAAAACTTTTATTGGTGCAATAATTAAGCGGGAGAGAGAAAAACCTAAAATGATATTTACGATAATAAATAGAATTCCGATGAGAAACGCCGGCTGATATACCTGCTGGTATACCCCCCAAATTCCTGCCAAGGAAAAGAAAATTTTCCCTATATAATTTACCTTCCCGCCTTCGGCAAGGGGGATATACACGGAAAACGTTTTCCGTGACTCATCAATAACCACCTCCCCCTCTATCGACTCGTTTCTTTTCAATTTATCCAACATTAACACATCATCGAAATTTACTCTATCGCCCTGCAATGTCTTTTCGGTAGAAAAAACTATTTTTTCCTGTCGGTTATATATATATCCGTGAGTAATTTCTTCGGACTGTTTCAAAGCAAGTATTCTTTTGCGCAAAAAATCGAGCTTCTTTTCTTCGGGAAGAGGAAAGGCGGCCATATTATCCCACGTACTCTTTAGGACCGAATAAATAATCTGGGCATGTGAGCGGTGGAATCTGTTGAGCAGGTTTATCTCGTGAGAAAGCTGCACCGCCACGAACAAGGCAACAGTAACCACCGTAAAGATAGTAAGCAGTATAAAAATTCTGCTTTTCAGTGTAATCGTTTTCATATATACCCTCTTCCTGTCAGGAAAGGAGATTCGACGCGTGCATCTCTAAAAACGCTCGATAGATTCGAAATTCGTCTTGACCATTTTAAAAAAAATACCGAGAACTTCTCTGGAAATACTCGGATACTTCAAGAACTCCCACAAAAGAAGGGAGTGGTTTTCAAAGTCAGCAGCCTTTTCGATAATGTCGGTTTTTTTCTTGATGAAAGAAAAAAGCTTTTCGATATCTATATCGTTGAGCTGCGAAAAAACTTGACGCGCCTTAAGGCTCACTTCAATTTCTTTCCCGAATTTTTTGAACCAGCGCGAGCTATATTTGTCGTTCTCTCCTTTTACTATACACTCGGCAAGTATTTCCGCTGCGCGCATACCCATATAGATCCCTCCATAGCTTAACGGCTTTACCTGGGAAGCGCTGTCTCCAACCAAAAATATGCCATCCTTCGCCAGTGGTTTAAAATAAGCCAGAGGAACGATTCCGGCAAATTTTTCCAAAACCTCACCGGATAATTTCCTTTCTTTGATGAAGCTAAGTAAATCGTGGTAGGGATTCTTGGAGAGGACACCGACACGTACCACACCGTCAGTTTCCGGAATAATCCAATAGAAATAAGGCTTTTTTAAATACACTTCCACCATATCGCTATGTTGCAGCTTCAGCTTCATTCGAAACTGTACACCTTTTAAGTAATCCATATGATTATCGGTAACAAATTCTCTGACCGCCGAACGCGCCCCATCTGTACCCACCACAATATCCGCTTCCATCGAACCCCTGTCGGTTTCGATAAGGTAGTGGTTATTTTCTTTCTCCAGCCCCAAAAACCTGCTCTCAAAACTAATTTGCAATCCTTCGCCTAACTTTTTATCGAATTTTTCTCGGTCAATTACATATGCAACTTCTTTTCTGTGAATAGGAATAACTTCTTTACCTATATAGATCACTGCTCCGTTAATGGTATTAAGCACGCAGTCTTTGGGGAGCGGAAGCTCGGCATCATCGAAGACTTTCTTTCCCACCAGACCCGCACAATGAACGGGCCGGCCGATTTCTTTATGTTCCTCGATCAATAATGACCTTATACCGGCCTTCGATAAAAGCTGGGCGAGATAACATCCAACAGGCCCCGCCCCAACAATAATTATTCTCTGTTTTTTCTCATGCATAATGTTTTCTTAATGACTGTGTGCTTGTAATTCTTGATTCGCGATGTTCTTTGCTGAAACCGGAATTTATAATTTGTTATTCCTATGCTCCCATCTTCCTACAAAACTAATCCAAATGGATAAAAAAATAATTTTTAAATCTAGTAAAAAACTTCGCTCTTTTATATATTGCACATCCCACCTCAGCACTTCCTCGTCGCACGCGTGTTTTGGAGCAAATACCTGGGCTAAGCCGGTTAAACCCGGTTTTATTTTAAGTCGGCGGGCAAAAATTTCCATATCTTTTCTTCCTAAGGAAGACTGGAATATTTTTCCCTGGAAATCTTTTGAAATACCGTAATAATCAATACTGTATGGCCGGGGGCCCACAAAAGACATTTCGCCTTTTATAATATTGGTCAGCTGCGGTAGCTCATCCAAAGCAGTCGCACGCAGAATCCTTCCGACTTTTGTAACACTTAAGGTACCGCCTTTCATCGAGCGAAATTTAAGCATGTTGAATAATTTCCCGTCCATACCTAAAGATTTTTTAATATACAATATCGGCAGGCCGTCTTCCAAAAATATAAGTACCGCGACTATGCTTATGACAGGAAAAAATAAAAATAGGCCAACAGACGAAAGAATACAATCAAAGATTCTTTTGGCGAGTAGATAACTCAAGTATTACACCTTTTTTGTTTCTTGTATTGTTTTATTCTCTTAACCACAATTCTCTTTCGCATAAATAAAGTTCCCTTCAGCCACCGTACGTAATACTCAAAAACTGCGGGTGAAAATGGACGGCCCCGAAGATTTCAGACATCCTACCCTGATTTTTTTGAATATGTTGGCATAGATATCCGGCACAACCTCGATTGGTGTGACGTGGCGGTGTTTTGCGTTGAATCGGGAACATGTTATGCCATATTAAAAAGAGCTGATACAACGTATTGTACCACGCGAATGACCTTTAAGAAAATGTTTCATTTTCATATTACAGATATGATACTACAAGAATCTCTTGGCAAAAGCGAGTATACCCTGGTGCCAGGCAACCCTATGTGTGATCCCTGTAGTGTGTAACTCATTTTTGTGCTCCAAATACCACTGGTACGATTTTATGAGCGCTTCTTTGTTGCTATATTTTGGGGCCCACCCTGCTATAGTTTTTATTTTATCTACACACACAAAAGAATCTTTGTCCGCCGTTGCATAAATCCATTTATAGAGGGGCGATATTTTTAATTTTTCAAATATCGCCAACAACATCTTTACGCCCCGGGCGGGAGTACACATAACCCGTGATCCTGTGTGTGCATAATTGCATAAGGCACCGACATCCTCTTCTACTGTTCTAAATTCCGCTGCGCCGATATTGAAAACGTCGTTTACTTGCTCTTCGGGGGCAACAAGAAGCAGGTATATTGCATCGGCCAAATCTTCAACCTCTAACAACTGATAACGATTCTTACCATTTCCTATAATAGGTATTCTTTTGCCGCTTTCTATCCAATCATATAATATCTGAAAAACGCCCAGCCTGCCGGGACCAATAAAACTTTTCGGCCGCACAATCGGAATACACATTCCTTTTTGTCTATATTCCTGACAAATCAGTTCGGCCTCTATTTTACTCGAACCATAGGGGCCAACACCGACAAGCGCGCTGTTTTCGTAAAGAGGATGTGTTTTAGGAATACCATATACGGCCGTGGACGACACAAAAATTACCTTCCGTATCTGCAGGGTTAAAGCAGTTTCTAATATATTTTTTGTACCGGTAACGTTTATCTCGAAAATTTCTTTCCGTTTCCACAATGGCAGGGCTGCGGCAGCGTGAACGATCACATCGCCTTTTCGTAATACTCCTTCAAGTTGTTTTCTGTCTCTTACGTCTACGTTGTAATAGATTGCGTGAGCGGGATATTCTTGAGGATCTATGGGGGCGATATCTAGAACAGCGATACTTTCATATTTATCTGCTAGTTGCCTGCACAAATGGTAGCCCAAAAACCCAGCGCCGCCGGTTACAACTAATCTCATGGTACCCTCCCAAGAAAGTTTGTGGTATATGATGCATAAAATTGAAAAATATTTTTTGAGGCAAGTTTGAGCCGGTTTTATTTTTACTAACGTTATTGTAGCAAATAAATCGCTTCAATTAAAATCAATCTTGGATCTTCTTGCCATCTAAAATTCAGCAAACCATACTTCCCTAGTACTACAAACTGCTAAAACCCAAGATAAATTACCGCAACGCAGACGCTCACCCACAATAACAGATTTATTTGCAACTTGCGGTCAGAAAGTAAAATACGAGTGGGGTCGCCGTCGAGATAAATCTTATGAATAAGATAAAGATAACGAAAAAGTCCGTAGTATACAAAGGGAATACTGTAAAGCAAGTGGGTTGTCCCGAATTCTTTTAGCGTTCTCGCATCTACCGTATAAAGAGCATAAAATACCACGATTGAGGAAGTAATTACCGCAATCATTTGATCGATAAAATAAACGTTATATTTTGCGAGTATTTGGCGATGTGCGGCGGCTTTGTGTTCTAACAACCGCAATTCTTGCCGTCGCTTATTAAATCCCAGGAAAAGCGCCAGCAAAACAATCATAATAACGATCCAATGAGACATGTGTACCGCCGCAATGACACTGCCAGCCAATATGCGCAAAAGGAAAAAACCACTGATACAGAATACATCGATGATTACTTCTTGTTTTAGCCATTTTGAATAAAATAAATTAAATATAAAATATATAATAATTATTGCACCAAAATATCTGTCGACCATCAAGGATAATACGAATGCAGTGACGCATAAAATGAATGCTGTGGTTTTCGCTTTTGATATACTGAGTTTTCCTGAAGCGAGCGGCCTCAGGCGTTTCGTAGGATGCACTTTATCTTTTTCTATATCGAAGAGGTCGTTCACCACATATACCGCCGAAGATATCATAGAAAATAAAACAAAAGCAAGTGCAGTTTTCAGATTAAAGGGGAACACGAACATTTTTTTTCCAAAAAGCAATGGGAGAAAAATGAAAAGATTTTTAATCCACTGCTGCGGTCTTAAGGAAATTAGTAAATAGTTCATCGTATATTTTTACTCTTTATGCTCCGGATATTGTGCATTTCTAAACAACTCTCTATGCTTAAAACAAAAATAAAGTAAAGCAATATATGCGAGTATAATCCCAGCCTCATATCGCCGGTCAGGCCGAAAGAAGAAACAAAGTTATCATACAGAAATAATAATGATAAAAATACAAAATCAATTCTTTTCCCAAGAAACAAGAATCTTTTTTTAACAACTAAACACCACCCGATACCGAGAAACAAAAATATATTTTTTACCGTTACAAGGCGCCTCAAAAAAGAGATGTGTTTCTTGGAATCCAATGCGCGTAAAGGGAAATTTAATCTTACGAAATTACCAATATAGTTCTTTGTTGCCCTCAAAGGATGCCTATAAATATCTTCAAAGAATAATTTGAAATATTCACTATCTTCCTGGGCCAACGTAGGTATTGCCTCTTTATTCGTTTTGTGTAATTTTTCTTTGGTTGAGCACTTCATACCCAAATAAAAAAAGTTCCCGCCATGAAATGAAAGCTTATATTGGCCAAAGGCGTTCTTGTTTCTTATTAAAACCGGTGAAATAATTATAACCGATACTAAGAAAAATAAAACTGCTTCTTTAAAAAAATACTTTCGGTGCGTAATGAGCGAGGCGAGTAGAAAGAATAAAGGCAGCAACTGAAATTTGTTTCTTACCAAAATTAAACATCCAAAAAAAATACTGGCAATAAAAATATGCCTTTTCTTATAAGATATAAAATATCTTAGGCTAAACAATAAAAACAAGAAAAACAAGAAAATGCCCAGGGTCTCGGAAAGAATAAGGCTTGGAAAATAAACTATTATATGGTTGGTAAAATACAAAAAAATAGAAATATATCTTACGGGTTCCGATGCAACTATCAGACGCACTATCTGCAAAAATAGAAAAAAATTAGCTATTCCTAAAACATACTGGGTTATTACCACCGGAACGATCTTGTGCCCGAATATTTTAAACAGCGCACCTAAAAAAATCGGGTAACCGATTTGATATATTCCGTGCGGCGTTTTCCCGTCAAACGTATATCCCAATCCACGCGCCAGGTTACCTCCCGTTACTCTATAAACTAACTGATCGCCGGGCAATAAGCGATCGTTATTTAAGAAACCTTTTGCAATCCCATACCCAACCATCGAAAAACCGTACACAAGAAAAATTATCAATAATATTTTCCTTGAATTTTTTTTGCCGGTAAAGATGTTTCGCAAATACTTTAAGAACATAGACTATTTATATCCATAGTGCGCGGTTTTTTTACTGCTTTATGTCGTAGGTTATCTTCGATTTTATTGCGTAGCCATCATACACATCAATCATTCTCGATAAATTTATTATTCCAGAGGGTTACATTTATCCATTTCCATATTTGCCTGCTTGCGTCTATCTGATTGCGTATGTGCTTCTGATACATTTTAAAACACTGTTTCTGGTCGAAAAATGGGGATTTACGAAAATTATCCGAGTTTAAAATAGTAAGTATGAATTCTTTGAATCTGGGCTCCCTAAACCATTGCGCACCGGGATTATCGAACCCGATCTTATCTTGCCTATTTCTAATTTTCTCAGGTAAAATTTTTTTCATAGCTTCTCTAAGAATCCATTTATTTTCTCCCTTTCTAATTATGAACGAACTATGGGAACTTAGGGCTTTTTCTACTATTCGATGATCCAAAAAGGGCACCCGCGATTCCAACGAAAACCTCATTGCATTTCTATCTTCCCATTTAAGAAGATGTTCCAATTTGTGTTCGAAATGCTCTATAAGGCTGCTATTTAAACTTTGTGCTTGATATAAAATATCCGGTATGGTTAAGTCTTGCCTAAATTGTGATAGAAATTCCAAAGATAGGCTGGTATTTTCTGACACCTTTATTCTCGATTTAATTTTCCCGGACAACAAGAAGTATAAAAATGATTTTAGCCCAAATAATGACTTATGTCTCAAACAATAATAAAAAATTTCACTAAGGAGTGTGTTAAATTTTCTTTTGCACAGTAATTCCTTAAAAAATGTGCCGAAAAAATAATGATACCCCGCAAAGATCTCATCCGCACCTTGTCCGTCCAATAAAACGACTGCGTGGGCTTGCGCCAACTTCATTACCTCGTAATGCACAAAAGGGGCTATGTGCCCGACAGGCTCGTCTATATAGTAGATGAAATCGTGTATGTCGTTTAAAATGTTATCCGCGCCTACATAGGTCTTATATAACCTTTGTCCTAATGCATCCTTAAATTCGTCGATATACTCACTTTCGTCACCGTATTTGTTTTTTCCGTAAACCGCGGAAAATGTTTGCAAATTATCTTTTTTTAATTCTTTCAGCAGTATGGAAACAATTGTGGAAGAATCTAGGCCGCCACTTAAACATATTCCCAGAGGAACATCGCTCCTCAAGTGCACATGAACAGAATTAATTAAATCCTCTTTCAATTCTTCGGGGCACGTATAACCTTTTTTTAAATTATCTCTCAGATTGTACCACCTGTTCATAGAGAAATTATCATCTTTTATTGATATTGTGTGGCCGTGCGGTAACTTTTTAATGCCTTTCAAGAAGGTATCCTCATCATAATCGGTTCGATTGAAAACAAGATAGTTATACATTATCTTTTTGTTAATTTCTTTATTTTTTAAAATATGGCTGAAAGGTTTTAGTTCTGAGGAAAAGATAAAAGTATCTTCTGACAGATAATAATATAAGGGTTTTATACCAAATCTATCTCTGGCCAAAAATAAGTTTTTGTTTTCTATATCAAGTATGGCAAACGCAAACATTCCATTAAATTTATCCAAACATCCCGGCCCCCATTCTATAAAAGAGTACAAGACAACTTCCGTATCTGTATTGGAAGAAAAACTATATTTTTGCCTTAGCTCTTTTCGTAATTCTAAATAATTATATACCTCACCATTATAAACAATACAAAACCTTCTGTCCGCACTAAACATGGGTTGGTTGCCCTTATCGGTAAGATCTAGAATACTTAGCCGTAATGCGCCAAGACCCACATGACGGTCAATAAACTGCCCTTGGGCATCCGGGCCACGATGCTGGAGCGACTGAGACGTACGGTATAAGATTTCTTTATCTACATCTTTCCCATTAAAATTAAACATTCCGTAAATTCCGCACATATTTTTTATTTATTTAAATTTAAGTTGGTATTGACCGTCTTTCTTCAGGACAGCAAAGCTTTCTGGATAATTTTCTACAAACCACACCATAAAAGCCGTGGTATCAATATTGTCTTCCATAATCTTTTCTTTTTTACCGCGCCATTTTTCTTTCAGAAAAGAATCGCTTAATATTTCTATCCCTTTTTGGATGGATTTCTCATATTCGGAAAAAGAGCTGCCAAAATTGAAAATCGTTCCGTACTTTTCTTCTTGTTCCCTTGTATAATCACGCCCCTTAAAATCCACATAAATTGCCGGGGTTCCTAATAGCGCTGCTTCCGAGGCAGTTTTTGCGCCTTCGGAATAAACTAGCGCAGCATGATACAGCGCGGCGTGCATTTTCTCGGGTGGGATTGTAATATTGAATTTGTCTAGGCATGACTCCGTCTTCTCTTCCGAAGAAATAAAAACTTTGGCATATTTACTGAATTCTTCGACGCATTTGATTTTATATTTTAACGGCATTCCTTTATATCCAAAATCGTGGGTAGCATTTTGCGCGCTAAAACGTATTATTACAAATTTTTCTGATTCTTTTACTCCTAATTCTGCTAAAACGCTGCTGTCGACGCTGAAATATTTCGGGTGTAGATACGCCAATTCGTGATACCCTCGATATGTTATATGTTTTTTACCCAAATTCAGCTTAAGGCTTTCCGGGGATAAAATAATATCCGTAAAGGGTTTATAAAGAAAGATCTGTTCGAGATTGCCGGTGTCTTCCATCGATATATGCGGCTTTCGCATTAATTTTGAAACAAAAGCAAAAGCGATGGATCCATGGCTTAAAAATAAATCCGGGTGAAATCTCACTGAGAACTTTAGTGTTTTAAAAACGAATCTAAACAAACATGCGATTTTTCTCAAAAATCCAACACCGAATTTTCCTAATACGATATACTTACATCCGTATTTTTCTAATAAGTACGCTGAGCATCCTTTATCTCGCACGGTAAAGAAAACTTCATGCCCTTTTTTCTCTAAAGCCCAGGCAATATTCTTAAAAAGATGCACGTGGGCAGGATGACCAATATCAATTAAAATTTTCATCTACCTTAATATGTTGGGCTCATTGTGGCGATAGGCGTGAGGCCGGCGTATACCGGATAACCCTCGCGTATTAATAACCTGGCTTCCGTGGGCAAAATGATATCAACCTGCGATCCAAAAACTATTTTTCCTATTTTATCGCTTCGCCGAACTAGCTGCTTTTCTTCTACACAAGTCTTTATTCTACGCACCATGCGCGAAGCTATCTGGATAACCCCTATGAGACGATTGCCGTTCTTTATGACAATGATGTTTCTTTCGTTTTGACTGCAGGAATCCGGCAACTTGAGTGACATAAATTTTCCCGCACAATGTTTTATGAGCACTATTTCTCCTTCTGTCGGTGCCCTATTTACATGCACATCCAATATCGACATACTAATTCCAATAAGCCAGCAATCAGTATCTAATATGCTTGTCGCTGCGATTTCATCCAAACGGATATTGGCTTTTCCTTTTATGGAGGTTGGGATAATGCCTTTTTCCACTTTCCGTATATATATTACTCTGCCATCTGCCGGAGAAACTATAATATTTTTATCGCCATGAAATTGCCTTTCAGGATCTCTGTAAAATCTCAGCAAAATAACACCGATTATGCTTATAAACAGGGCAAAAATGTTCAGGAAGAAAATCACGGTTGGATTACTGCCATGCATAACTATCGCGATATCAATAATAGAGCTTACAAACACGGCAATGATGGCTTCCCGGTAAAAACAACTTTTTGGTAATTTTAATTTATTATACAGAAATAAGAAAATGAGAAATATGAACAAAACATTCGGAAAAACCAATAACCAATAGCTCACTGTCTCCTCCATATTATATACGGCAGAAGCAAGGCGTACATCAAGGTGGGCAGCATATCGTCTTTTGAAAAGATTGCTATTTCTTTTTTAATTCTTAAAGAATTTATATATTCCTTGATACCAATGCGATGCCTTGCTAAACAATTTATAAATATAAAAAAGTCGGTAAAAGGATCTACCCACCCCACGTTGGACAATTGATTAATTTTCGGAACCGAATCTTTACCTTCAAAATAATCTATTAACATCTTTATAAGATTAATTTCTAATGCATGGGTTATAGAGTGCCACTTCCACGTGCGCGGATTAATTTCTAACAGTTTATATGTACCGTCTTCTTCGTCCCACATGAATTCTATTTCTGACAACCCGCAATAATTGATGCCCTTTAAAAATCTTATGGCGTTGTTTTCTATTTCCTTATTCAATACGCTAATAGCAAAGGTGGTGGAATTACCAAAATCCATAGGTCTTTGCCGTAGCCTGTTTACCACAACTCCTCCGATAGTTTTTCCATCAACAAAAAATGACCCGAAAGAATAAAGATTTTTTGCCCCACCGCCTATTATTCTCTGAATAATAATATCCTTGGCGCCTATAATATTTTCCGCTAACTTATAATTACGTACCAACTCTTCCCTGGTGCGGCAAGGCAAAACTTTTTTACCGACCTTATTAAACAGCTTAAACATGATTGCTGGTTTAATAATAACCGGATACCCTATTTCTTCGGAAAAGATTAAAGCCTCCTCTAAAGTATGGGGATAACGCGAATCAGGAAAATGGACACCTAATTCTTCGGCTTTTTTATAAGTAAGGATTTTATTAAAACAGGTTTCGGTGACTTCTTTTGGCGGTATAGAGATAAAAAAGCAATTATGCAGCGTGTCGTAGTTTTCCATCAAAAATCCTACCATCATATCGTTGGTTGGCATCAAAATAGTATCTTTTTTATCATTATATAATTTTGTTATTTGCTCAATCAAATCCTGATCGTTTTTAAATATAACTGTTTTCGTGCAATATTTAGAAAATCTCGCGAGAGATAACCCGTGGTCGGTAAAAAGATTTATCTCTACGCCCAGTCTTCCGGCTATCTGCGCTACGCCTAACGCCTGGATATGATTGCCTAGAATAATTATCTTCTTAATCATCAGCTATTCCTGGCCTTCTGAAGTAACATTTTAAACAGATTTCGAATATTCTGACCAACGAACTCAACAGCCCAGCCGCACATATCGTCATTCCATCTATTAGGATGAATATTTAACATAATACCATCCGGAAGCTCTCCTCTTTTCAGCGCGGACATAATTTCACAAGTATTATTGAATTTATAAGCGAACTTGGTGTTGACCTTATCTCTTATGTTCGCTGTATCAGCGTTCCAACTTCTTCCTGTGTCTGTGAGATAAAAAATTTTATTAAAATCCATGGAGATACATGTTTCTCCCATTATTCCTAAATCAATGAAATTATACTTCTCCCACAATTTTTTATTGTCCCATTTTGAAAACGGCGAGCCATGCGCACAAATTGTTTTTACCGCTGTAATGTTCTGGAATTCCCCCAATTCTTTCTTAAAAAGCTCGATAGCTTTTCCATAATTCCCGCCCGCCTTTGCCAAAACTTCGTAGTGATATCCAATATCGTGATTTAAATTATAAATTTCTTTTATAATATTTTCGTTAAACGTTTGTGGGTATCGAAAATAATAAGATGCAGATATACCCATTCTTTTTTCTGTCTGGGCTAATCGTAAAGCACTATGCATCCCCCTATCAACATCGTGCCTCAAAATGCAAGTTTTACCGGTATATTTTTTCTGCAGAAAATCTGAAACATTTACAATCTGATAGCCATTGTGCAGCAGGCTTGTGTATAGTTCCATCAAAATTTTTACTGTGAAATCTAACATTTCGTTTTCGTAAAATAATTATTGGTTATTTAATAGCCCTAGCCAATTACTCCTTACCTTTTCCCAAGTAAAACTCATCACTTTTTTATACATATTTTCTCTAAAAGAATCGTACGTGTGTGGTTTTTCTAGAACGTTACATATATGTTCGCTCAATTTTTTATAATCACCTTTATCAAAAAATATACACTCATTATCGCCATACACGGTAGGCGTTCCGCCGCATCTGGCAGAGATAACCAGCATTTCAGAAAATCCAGCTTCAACAAGTTTCAAAGGGAAATTGTCGCCGAAGGACGTATTCAAGAGAACGCAACATTGTTGATATTCTTTCAATAATTCGGTACGCGGCAAAAACCCTTTAAATATTATCTTTTGATGAGCGTATTGTTTTTTCAATTTATCGAGGAGCGGCCCATTGCCAAAAAAATAAAATTCTATGTCGTTTCTTTCTTTTAGAACCACTTCGCAAGCCTTGAGGGCCGTTTCAGGATCATACATAAATTGAAACGAACCAATCCAAAGAAATTTTTTGTTCCAATCAAAATTCTTTTCTCTTTTTGGAAAATTTCCGTAGTGGAAATGATACGGAATAAGATGGGTATTGAATTCGTATTGGTTAAAAATATCAAAAAGATACTTTGAGGCAACGGTTACCGGGATTTTTCCTAAAAATAGCCTGACCGTCGGGCCCCATCGATTCATGAACGGCCCGGGATAGCCTTCGTGAAAATCTACTATAACTTTTTTACGAAAAAACCTGGCTGCGATCACCCCCACAAAAATCGGCAAAAATCCGTAGTTGCTGCAACCCGCAGCCATAATTAAATCGTATCTAGGGACGATTTTAAAAATATGCGCGATGCTTTTGATTCTATCTCTTATCCTACCGTGTGTAGAGGCAACGTCTACGCAAAAGCCTTCTTCCCTAAGGCTTCTCACCAATTCCTCAACGGCCCCGGAAAGACCTCCCCAATTAGACCTATAGTTCATGACCGTAAGTATCTTCATCTACGCTCTTGGTGGAATAAGGCCATCCATAATCTTAAAGAAAAAATAGAAAAAAATCTAAAGTCTCCTTTAAGATTAATATTGTTTTCAAAACCTTTTATTAGTTTATCTGTAAAAATTTCGTCGCCGTTGCCTATCTTGGATACATACTTTGTGACCATATCCTTGGACCATAACTCGGATCTAAAGGTATCGTTTCCTTTCAATCTGCGCCTTGCCCGCTCTTTTAAATACACTGGCCCAATCTTAAGCGCCTTCGCAATAAAAGGCAAAAGAAGCTCTTTAGGTTTATACCCTCTATCTGTAACTATGTCCCCCAGGACCGGATTAGCCATTTGAATAATTTTGGCATAAAATAATTGACTGTTTATGCGCGAAAAAATATCCGTTTCCCCTGCCCCTTTATACATTCCCAGAAATGGCGTTTTGAAAATAAGTTCTAAAAATTCTTCGTCGAGATAAGGAGTTAATGTCTCGACGTAATGGCTTTCAATCCTTATTTCTTGCATAAAATACTTTCTTGTTGCTTCCTCTAAAAGGAAAATATAAAATCGAGCAAGCTTGTCGAATGATTCCGTCTTTTTGATATAGTGCTTTTCAAAGTCTTCCTTAATTGCGTGCGAATATTTATCAATAATATCTGCTCTTATATATCCCGTGTTTTTTAGTTGCCTTAAAATATCATTGAATTCCGCATCGAAGTTTTCAGACATAAAAAGTCTTATTGTTTCTGGGCTAATTTGTTCGGTAGAACGGGAAAAAGGTTTTAAAATTTCGCTGCCGAACAACCCTGTTATATTCACCCTGGAAAAATTACTTAATTGCGCAAATACATAGGGGAAGTTTGCCCGCAAAATAGGGGCAGTTCCGTCCGAAAAGTCTAATACTTTTAATGCGTAGTCTTCATAATTTTTTTCGAATGCTTCACCTAAATGAATTGCCTTATAGTTTAGTCCCAATTTTTTGGAAATAAGTAAGGGTATCTCTATTTGCTTGCTGCCGGGCATACCATATGAGTAGCATAAAAAATCTTTTGGGTCTCTCTCAAGAAGTGCTAAATTTGTTCTAGAATCAAATCCGGCTGTTAATGAAAGCAGAAATTTATCCGCGTCTGACGTATACACTCTTAAATTTTTCTTCATCAAATCACTGCACGCACATAACGCATCTTTTTCCGGAATAAGCTGATCTGCGCACAGCAAGTTTTCTGTGTGCCAATATTTTTGTACTTTTAATCCATTTTTATCAATTTTTAAAATTGACGCGTGGGATAGTTGTAAAATATCATTATAATATGTTTTATCAAACAACGGATAGTAGAATAGCGTGTGCTCTATCAGGGCTTTTTCGTTTAGTTTTGGTTGAATATCAAGAAATTTAAGTATCAGTTTCATCGAAGAAGAAAATATAAAATTATTGTCTTTATAATAATAAAATAAAGGCAAAGTATTTAGTTTACTGCTGACAAGAACAAGCTCTTTTATATAGTTATCATAAATGATAACGGTAAAATTTCCTTTTATGTAATGCGTCATACCCACATTACATTCTTTATACAACACAAACACATCGTTCATTGATAATTTTCTGGGGTTAACCGAGGTGAACTCATTGTGTTTCTTGCTAGAAAAGGCTGACCCAAATAAAAAAATAGAGAGATTGTCTTGGGACAAATAACAGCTCTCTGCCCGGGGCGCTGGGGCATAACTGATTTCTCCTTCGGAAAAAGTCGTTGTTGATATATTATTTTCTGGTATATCGGCACGGATACATTTTCTCGAAAAATTTTTTTCTCGATCGAACTTATTTTGTCTAAGATTAATTATTCCTATAATGTCTGTTATCATTTTTTATAATTTACTTTTCCGTTGTGTCCTTGTTAATAACTTGCTTATTCTGCCAAATTTTCTTATCAAGAAGGAGCTTGTGTCTTTGCACCACGATAAAAAAGTATATAGCGGGTCCTCTAACATAAATACATCGAATACCTTTTTATAATTCGGATTGGAAATATAAAAATATGGAAAAATAAACTCTTTTAGTGTAATCCTTTTTTTGGCTATGGCGCCAATCCCGCCCGATATATCTCCCGGTACCCTGAAACACTCAAAATATATACATTTTTTAGTTGTTACGCTTGTTGGTAAATTCAATAAATCCGCATAATAACCATAACCTATATCAAATCCGCTCCTAAAAAGCAGGTTGGAAAAACCGGGAAGTCTGGGGTTAAAATCAGTAAGAAAATAATCTTGTTCCTTTTTTGAAAAAATCCAGTCAAGATGCACAAAACCTTTCCAATGTAAATTATTCAACAATTTTTTTGTCAATTCTTCAAGGCGGCGGTTACCGATAACTTTGCCGACATAAAGCCTGCTGCCAAAAGTACCGTCACTATTAAAACAGGTTCTTATTTTTTGTATGCATAAAACCCCTGCGCACTCGCCTCTCTTGTTATATAGACTCTCCGAACACCAAATATCTCGTATCCCACACTCTATAACCTCTTGGGTCATCAGCGAAGATTTCCTATATTTGTTTTGTGGCGAAGAAATTATATTTTCCATTTCTTTATAATTGCTTTCTAGATTATTTTTGTTTTCTACCTTCCTGTATATCCCTCCGGCAAGTCGCGTAGCTTTAATTATGCAGTTCTCCGAAAGTGCTTTCCAGCCTTTTTCGGTGTTTTCAATGGTATCAGCGAGAAAAGATTGCGGGGTATTTATCCCTATACTTTTACAATATGTATAACATTGCCATTTATCAAAAACTTTTTCAAAAGTATCAAGCTCCGCGATGTTCAAGGAATAGCCGCCATGTATCAATTCAGCTTGTGATTCCGAAATCAGTTCTGCACTAATGTCTCCCGAATAAATTAATACTCCCCGATAAGGTAAGTCCAGTAAAAATTTAATATATTCTTTTCCTTTTTCAACCGACGGAGAAATCACGCTTTTGCTTACGAAACGAGATTTAAAAGCAGTGCTGTTAGAAACGGAACTAAGCGCGATGATTGGGATTCTACGAATGCCGAAAGAAGCCAAAAGGCCTTCCTGGGAACGTAGTTCGGAATCGGCTAAAATAACCGGTATTGCTTCTTTTGTCATATGGTGACCATATTTTGTGTTTATCTGGTTCTTTTCTTTGTCTATCCCTGACTAGGCCGACATAACGCTTCGTACGTAATCTGCGCAACAGGACTATTTATATAACACATGCCCCTCTTTAGCGTCAGCTATCCGGTAATCTTTGTTTCGATAAATTTAATATAATCGCTCATGGTAGTAACATATAATTCCTTGCGGTTCATAGATATGAAAGAAAATAAACCAGAAAGCACTTCTTTTAAAAATAACCCGTCTGAAGACGGATGAAACCAAAAATGACATAACCGTCGATGTTTAATGGCCCTCTCTACAATAGTTGTGTATTTTTTTATGTAATAATCTGCCTTCCATCCATGGCATGATAGTCCTATTTCTGCTGTAGTAGGGCACTGCCAAAGCCCATACGAATCTCGACGAGGAAAAGCTAAAACGTCTTTATCTATACGGTAAGACGTAATTCCTTCTTCCTTGAGGACGCTGCGATGACCTATAAAATTACCGGGAAAAACAAAAGATTTCAATTCGACCCCGAAAGAATGCGCGGATTCTTTGCACTTCTTAACCTCTTTGCGCAGCATTTCTGCGGAACAAACCTTTTCTCGACAATCAATATGCGAAAAAGTATGACAAGCTATCTCATGTTTAACGCTCGAGCGAATGATTTTCTCGACTAAATCCGGCGCATACCAAGCCGTGGCATCCTGCCAATTGCAACAAGGATCTTGATCGAACCACTCTCCGGAAAGAAATTTCCAATATTGGTTTTTGAAATGTTTAGGGCTGATCAAATCCGTATGCACCCGGCCGTCTTTTCTTGAGCAGCTTTCAAGGAAAAGGTGCCCGACCGTTGCCCAGGTCATTGGCACATTAAACTTTTCGCATAATAGCAAAATCCAATCAACATTCTCCCGCTCTCTTTTGGCAATGGCCTCTGCTTCCTTGATATTACAATGCAGGAATTGTGCGAATCGCCATGCCCAGGTAAGTTCAAAATCGCAAGAGAAAAGAACAACCGCCTTATAAGGTTGGGGGATACTTTTGGAGATGGTGCGGTGTGGGTAATAAACAACCTGGGGTTTATTGCCTAGCGCAAAATTAAGCCGGCTCAACGCCGCTTTTGTCCTTAATAGATATTTCATTTTCCACCGCGATAGAGCTGAAGTAATTCTTTATCCGAAATACCCTGCTCGCTTTTCCTGCCTAAGAAATAAAAACCGCTGGCAGCCTCATAAGAAGAACTTTTACGAATAAAATAGTAATCAAGATATTTCATCCAAAAAGTTAAAAAAACACAAAATACTCCAATCAATTTTCTCAAAATCTTCTTATCCGTAATGCTCATGAAAAGATACCGAAAACTCCATGCAAACGCGACAGCCGGCCCCACAACAATCCCCCTATCGATTTCCTGGAATTGCTTAAAAATGCGGCGGTGGCCTAAATCGGTAAAGCGGGTAAAATCGTATGGTTTGTGGTGTGTTTGCTGCATAAATGGTACTTCATTATAAACTATGCCGTTCTTTACCAAAACTCGACGCGCCTCTTCGACGCAATGATAGGGATCCATAACATGTTCAAGAACGGCCTGCAGCACAATACCGTCAAGGGATTCGCTTGCGAAAGGAAGATTGTGTGCGTCGCAAATAATTTGTGTTCGAGGACCAAAAATAACATCGGTTTCAATACACGTTATATTTTTGTTTTCAACTAAAGCTTTCACCCCCACACCTAAGGTGCCGGCGCCGACAAGAAGTACCAATGGTTTCTGGCTGTGTGCACAAACAAGACGGATTATTTTCTCAAAGTTCGCGGCGGCCTTAAAATTCTTCGTATCCGTTGGTACGAGTCTGCGAAGTATTGCAAGAATGCTCTTTTTTCCGGTTTCCTGCTCGGTATCATGTTTTTTACTGACAATGTCGTTAATGGTAAATATGCTGGTTTCTTCGTTTAACAACACCGGGATCCCATCCACAATCGGAAAATTTTTTTTACACACAGCGCATTGTATGACGGTTCCAAAAAATAATTTACCGCGACAACAGGGGGCACACAAGTATTTCTTTTATTCTTGCATCAAGCATTGTTTCACCTTATATAATCCGGGTTTCGTTCCCTGCGATATACACGCCAAGCGGAAAAAAATATGTAAGGCTTTGTCTTAATGATCACCGCACACACACAAAGAGCCGCTGAATATAATAATTATTTATATCGCTTCATTTTTTATGCAAAGATCGAGCAAATCATCAACAGTATGATCCAGGCTGAACCGTTCTACGGCGGTCTTCCTTGCATACTCCTTCAAGCTGTCAAGCCGTGTTTTGTCGCGATAAAGATTGCCTAATAACCTCGCAAGATATACTGGATTTTTTGGGTGAATTAAATATCCGTTGCCCCCTTCTTCAACGATAGAAGCACACCCTCCTACGTGAGGTAAAATACAGGGCACCCCCATAGAAAGCGCTTCGAGTGCAGAAAGAGGAAATGCTTCGGTAAGCGAAGTTAACACAAATACATCTGACACGTTCAGCAACTCTCTTACATCTTTTAACACGCCTAAAAATTTTACTCTTTCATAAATACCCAACCGTTTTAATTTTTTTCCGTACTCTTCCCTGATGCGGGCTTCTCCTTGACCAGCGATAAACATCTGCCATTCTACTTTTTCACGAGTATTAAAAATACTTAAACCGTGAAAAAGAGCTTCTTGATTTTTTATAGGTTTAAGGCTGGCAATGTGCGCTATCGTAAAAATGTTTTTTTCGTAACCATGGACTGCCGTTGGGATGTTTGAGGTTTTTGCGTATACCGCAGTATCGACACCTGAACGCATCAGTTTTATATCTTTTCTTTTCAGGAAAAATCTTCTCATAATATTCTTTGCCTGTTCGGGATACAAAATAACCCATTGCCCTCCGAAAATATGTAACACAAATAGATAAAAGAAATCAAACACCCTGTCCCGAAAAGAAAAAGGAGAAATTGTGTGAAATATCAAGAATTTGGGTATTTTTAATTTAATTGCTTTTAAGGCTCGGGCGGTAAATAAATAGCTTAAAAATCCGTTGGTAACAACAACATGCGGCTGATATTCTTTTATGCGCGCACCAATAACGTCGGTAAATCTGAAGATGTCCAGCTTAAATCTCCTCGCCGCAAACAAAAACACGATATCCTTATTAGAAAATGCGGTAATACTTTTGTCTTTCCCCAAAATCAAAATAGCAACCTCGTGGCCGCGTAGCGGTATTTTTTCTGCAAGATTCAGCATCAGCTTTTCTGCGCCGCCGATTCTTCCGTTGTCTAATACAAATAAAATCTTCATGTTTTGTCGGTTATACTCTTATATATATCCATGGTTTTTTTGGCGATATTTCCCCACGTCTGGCTTTGTCCGCCAAATTTTTTATTAATATTGGCCGACATATTTTTCCTTAACATCTCGTTGGTCAAAAGACCGATGATTGCTTTGGCTAATTGTACCGGGTCTCGCGGCGGAACCACATAACCGGTAAGGCCGTCTTCGACCACCTCGGGTATGCCGCCCACATTCGTAGCCACAACTGGTTTACCGTAAGCAAACGCGGTCATGATCACGCCGCTCTGCGTAGAATCTGTATACGGACACACAACGAGTGTGCTTTTATTGATAATTTTTGCTAACTGTTCATTGGAGAGATAATGATTAATAATCTCGTATGTTTCATCGTTCTTGATGGCTCGTATATCAAAATAATACTCGCCGCTTCCTGCAATGATTACCTTCAACTCTGGAATTTCTTTTTTTATGATCGGCACCGCTTCTACCAAATATTCGATGCCCTTATACGGACAAATCCTACCAAAAAAAAGGACTGTCGGCGGAGGAGAAGCTTCGTAGTTACATGACTGCGTGGTCAAATGCACCGGCCCAAACGGCAGCATATATATTTTTTTTCTAGAAAACATAGCGGTTTCTTTCATTAAATTATATTCGAAAGAATTATGCGTGATAATCGCCCTGGATCTGCGTAGCCATTGGTTTACAATCAGCTGAGACCAGGGACTGAGGCGCAAACCACTATGTTGCATAAAATCATGTATGTCGGCCACCAACTTGTTATACGAAAACTTGTTTAGCAGGAAAAAATACTGCGCACTCGGCTGCTGCATATGAATGATATCTGTTTCTCCAATATACTTTATTACTTTGCTTGTGTGCAGCCAGTTATGCAATGATGCGGTAGAGAAGTTTTTGTAAAAAATGACGGCGATTTTTAGGTTGCTCGCAGTTTTATCCAACAAACTCATATATCCTTTCAATTCTCCCGTTTGTTCATTTGAGATTTCCGTGATTGCCGCATTGGGGGAGATAAACTTGGTGGAAGAAAAAAGATTACCCGCCCGTGTATACAAACAATTCACGACCAGAGTAATATCTGCGTAAGGTAATAATGAGTTTATAAGCGGAACAGCTGTGTCTAGGTAACAATCCGATGTTATAAATGTTATTTTCATGTTTCTGGTAAATGTTTTGTCCGGCTTTTTTGCTGATATGCCTGCACCTTACACGAACACGAAGAGACCCCCGCCACACAAGCCTTAAACCCCGTGATATTGCGGTGGGGCAAAAGATGAAAAATGTTTTGCTGAAAACTTTCGGCATCCAAATAGCCATTCGAATGCCATGTATAGTTTATTGAGCCAACGGCTCACCCCAAAAAACTCCGTAATAAGATTTATTTCTATTGAAGAGCATTTTGGTATATCGTTATAAACTTGGCTGCTATATTGCACCAGTCATAATGATCTTTAGCAATGTTTCTATCTAGAACTTTCGGTAATTTTTTTGTCTTTAATATCTCTTCTAATTTATATTCCCATTCTTGGTAGCTGCGCACATCCGCAAGACACCCCACCCGCTCTTTTTCCATAAGCTCCGCGGTCTGCCCTGTTTTTGTAGAAAACACCGGAAGTTCACAGGCAAACGCTTCCATGATACTAACCGAAGCACCTTCGGATAAACTTCCCGACAAAAACATGTCGGCGCTGCTTAAATATTTTACCAATATTTCCCCTTTTCGATAACCTTCGAACTTTATCATGTTTTTCTGTAATAACGGTTGGGCTAGGTTTTGTAAATAACGCACATATCCGGGCTGGCCGCTGCCGATGACGATATATAAAAAATTGTATCGCTTGGCTAACGCATTCAAAACAGCGATTAGTTTGTCTTCTTGTTTTCTAACATTATAATTGGCGACGGTTATCATCACAAAAGTGTCCAGCGGTAATTGTAATTCTTTTCGACATTGCATTGTGTCCATTTTTTTAAAAACAGAAAAATCGCATCCCATGGTAATTTGTTTCAATTCATGCTTGTAAATCCTGCTTACATGCTCTATGTTTTTAGCGGAACAGTACGTAATATGATGTATTTTATTGATGTGTCTTTTTAACCATATATGCTGGCTTAGAAGGCCGAGCTTACTGGGAATGTTCTTGGTAAAAGTGAAAAACTGCGTTGAAGGTATTTCCAATTGCGCTCCGTGCAAAGAAAAAACAATGGGAATATTGTCGACAGTTTCTAAAATATCTTTGTTGATCCCCGGAAAAGAACCGTTGAGATGGAAAATCACAGGTCCTCGCTCGCCCTCTTTTTTCAACGCGTCTATCATAGGCGCAGACGATACTTCTTCTACGCGCTTAAGCCCATATAATTTTTGTATGCATTGTGCAGGAAATACACGGCAAGTTAACCGATTCTCAAAAGTATGACTATATACTCTATCGGCTCTGATATCTGGTTGCCAGATTTCATAATCGAATTCGTCTGTTAATTTTAAAATTGCCTTGCCCAGAAGATGGGGAAAATCGTCATTCCAAATCCCAATCCAATTTTTATCTTCCGCATTCCATTTTCTGTCCGGTTCGACTTCGGAAGAAAATATATCATAGGGGGGCAGGTGGTTAATGACATTCAATATTTTTGTTTTACCGGACCGGCAATTATGTTTCATTAATTGGCCATGCACATGTGTGTAGTAACTTATGTGCTGCTACTTTTATTGAATACATCTACGTGCTACTTCTAACCAATCTATCTAACGAAGATCTCTTCCGAGAAAAAATATGCTTCTTCCTGGCTTTTAGAGATACGGCCCCGTACCTGTTTTGCCTCGAAAAAAATCTCTTATGCCTCTGATGACCGCAATATATCTGGTTATAATCGCCCCCACCCGGCAATAGGTTAATTTGATGATAAAATTATAAAGTATATAAGCGAGATGGCGCACAAATACGCGGTTACTGCCGGTGTGTTTTTTGACAAAATATAACGCGCTTCTTGTGAGATAATACAGCGTTTTTTTAGAATCGTCTCCGAAAGTGGTGCTTGTCCAATGATACACAATTGCCTGCGGTTCATAGATAATACTGCCGCCTTCCTTAATAATGCGGTAACACAAATCGGTTTCTTCCGAATAATAATAGAATTTTTCGTCAAAGCCGCCGAGTTCTATAAAATACTTGGCGGAAACCAGGAAAGCGCATCCGTTTACAAACTCGACGTTTTCTGTTTTATCATATTGCCCCTTGTCCTTTTCACCGTTACCTCTATTTGTAACTACCAAAGATGCTTTATTAAAAAAACCTCCCGTGGAACAAATAATATCTGAGAAACCTCTGTAAATTTTTGGACCAACGGCTTTTGTGCGCTCTTCCTCGAAATGAAAGGATAACCTTAAGATGCACTGTTTATTCAAAATAACATCGTTATTTAAAAACAACAACAGCTCGGCATCCCTCGCTAGAAGATATTGGGCTGCGCGGTTACAGGCGGCTCCGTATCCGTAGCGTTCATTCATACACAAAATTTCGACACGGTAACCTCTTTCGTCAAGCTCGTTACGCAACTGTTTTTCGCACAACTCATTTGACCCATTATCAACGACAAGCAGTTCTATATTTCTATAATCTGAATGTAAAACAGATTCGATAGCAAGCAGGGTGCTATATACATTATTATAGGTAACTATGGCCACTCCCACTTTTTTAGCGTTCAACTCTTCTCCTCCTTTACCTCCGCAGCGACAGGCGTCCTATCGCACAAACAGGTACGTAAACTAAGTAAATTTTTGTGTGCGCAAAAATCACAACGCTGTTTTCGAAACATTATCATTGCGCTTTGCCAGCCCGATTCTTGATGAATATTGCCTTCGGCGTTTTGCTCTTATGTGAGCTGGATACTTTCAAGAATCAGGTTTCTTGCAAAAAATCACGCGCCGTAAATTGTTCACATATTGCAAAAAATATCATTGTAAATACTACTTGATACGAATAAGACAAACTAAATAAGTCCCACGTGAGCGCATATCCTCCCAAAAACGTACATAAACTCACCAGCAACACCCGCAATGACGATCTTGTCGGATCGGAAAACGGTAATCGTCGCATAGACTGAAAGATAAGCTTCAGGTACGAGATGGTTAAAAAACAAAATATAGCCAAACCCATAACCCCAAACATCAACACTGTATTAAAAAACCCCCAGTTATTGTCATAATATTCATAGGAAATATCAGAAAAACCATACCCCAAAAACATGTTATCTTTGATTCTCTGAAGCATGGGCTGTAACCCCTGTATCCTGGCATCAAAGGTATCGATATGGTGCCCCTCGCCCTTCATCAGAAGAAAGATCTGAAAGACCCTGCTAAATACACTTTCCTTGATGTATGCGTCCGTCAACAAACCAGTGTTAATAAAAATAATCAGAACAAGCGCAGCGACGCAAATAAGCATAATAATATGGCCCACGGAACGCATTCTAGTAAAATAAACTCCTAATAGAATACAAAAGAACATGCCAAACATGAATCTTGTAGCAGAAAGTAACACACTTATAAATGCTATCATTGTTATGAAGTAGAGGTAATATTTTATGGGTGTGTTCTTCTTGTAAGGTAAAAGCAGCATTGGGCCGATATAGCATAGAATGAGGAGGCCCCACGCACCGGTAACCGGCCTTACTTCACCGGTAAGAGTATTGGTGATAACCATGCGCTCAAATGGAACAAGTACATTTATGAGTTCCTGATTGTTCATGAGCATATAAAACTGCGAAAAAAGCAGAAAAAATACGGCAGGAAAGAGCAGGTAGAAAAATTTGCACACCTTCTCTTTCGTGCCGACAAGGCCAAGAAAACTAATGAGCCAGGTCAGGTGAAATACTGGCCTCAAGAATATTATAGGCGTTTTGATGGAGGAGCTATTGATGGCGCCGCTGATAAAAGAAACCACGAGGTACAATATCAAAAGAGTAAAAGGAGTTTTTACTTGTATTTTTACGGGCTTTTTATAGAATAAAACTTTTAAAAACATGAGTACAGTAAAAATATCTGTAGGGGTAAAGGAAATGCGGGGTATAGGTTGAATGAGTGGCAGTCCAGCGCTCTCCGAGTTGAGAAAAAAAGATGCGGGAGTTTGCAGAAGTATGAAAAAAAACGCAATGAAAAAATAGTCTTTATTAGAAACCCAGGCCCAAAGCAAAAGCGCTATAAAAAAAGGTAGAGCGAATACTTTGTGAAGATAAACTACATATACCGCCAGGGCCAGTACTATATAGAATAATAGCACCTCTTTGAAGAACTTTGGTTGTTTCATAATCGTTTACGCGCTACTAGTAGAATTTCTGCTCTTGCCAATATTCGTAAAATTTACCTTTCCGCGCAAGCAAATCTTCCAAAGATCCCTCCTCAACAATTCTACCTTTTTCCAACACCAAAATCTTATCCGCATGTTTGATGGTAGAAAGACGGTGGGCAATGGCGATGACCGTTTTTCCTTGTAGCGTTTCACTTATTGATTCCTGGATCAATCGTTCGGTCTTTGAATCCAACGAACTTGTTGCTTCATCCAAAATAAGTATGTCGGAGTTTTTAAGCAAAGCTCTGGCTATAGAAACTCTTTGCCGTTCTCCTCCGGAAAGTTGTACGCCCCGGTCACCAATATACGTATCAAACCCGTCGGGTAAACTTGTGATAAAATCGTATAAACGCGCTTTTTTGGTAATGCCGACAAGTTCTTCCTGCGATACGGCCCGCCTCAAACCATACACAATATTGTTTCTGAAGGTATCATTGAAAAGCCAGGTGTCTTGGCTGACTACCGCCACGGAAGCCATTAGAGAAGCAGGGGTAAATTCACGGATGTCAATCCCATCAATCAGTATGGAGCGCGGCGGACAGTCATAAAAGCGTAATAAAAGATTTATGCAAGTGGTTTTCCCGCTCCCGGTCGGACCTACTAAAGCTATCATTTTTCCTTTTTCAATGGAAAAAGTGACGTCTTTCAATACGGGCGTGTCGCTGGTATACGAAAAATTCAAATGCAGCATTTCCAATGCCCCGGTCAACCCGGTAAATGTTTTAGCACCGCCGGTGATAATGTATTTGTCTTTATCCTCTAGCATATGTCTCACAACGGCCAGCGGGCCGCTAATGCTCGCAAACGCGGATCGCATCTGGTTTAAGGAGTTAAAAGTGGTTTGCGATTTTTTCAGGAGATAAAAAAATACCAAAAAACTTCCTATCTCAATGGTTTTGGTTTTACCCACCATAAACGCCATAAAAGAAAGAAGAAATAAAGTTGCCACCTGCACAATCACATCCTGCAGGGGACCGACCAAAAGCTGCTTCTTCTCTATGCTAAATTCCAACGTTTGTACTTCATCGCTTTTTGATGCGAATACCTTTTTTTCTTTTTCTTCGTTAGTATATAATTTAACCAGCGGCATACAAGATAGCACATTGAAAATATTTTTGCCGAGAGCGCTATACGCTGTTATGTAACTTTTGGAGGTTTTTTTTATTTTCACCATCAGCCACTTCAGGGAATAATTAAGGATCGGAAGAATAGTGATAATAAAAATACTTACCTTCCACGAAATGAAAAACATCATCATCAAATACACCATCAGCATCAGAAGATAGCTTAACATACTTCCCAACCCCGCAAGTTGAGCGGTAATAAATGTGATAAAATCTAATATTATGCTCTGAAGATACCCCGCGTTGTTGCGATCGAAAAACAATTTACCGAATATCAGATAACGATCAAAAAGAAGTTTTCTAAGTTCGTTGCCAAACCTTTTAATTTGATACGCGGCAGTGACTGATGCCAGATATTGAAATACATTTTTGGTTATCGAGGCGATAAACACGGTAAATACCAGCATTACAAAAACAGGGCTTCTTGGCGCATCAAATAGAGCGGGAAACGTGGCGATAATGGTCTTAAAAAATGGCATCACGCGCACAAAATGGAAGTCCATCTTAATGATTCCGTTGGCCATAGGTATAAGAATACTCACGGCTACCGCTTCAAACAAAGCTGCGCCGACAGAGAATGCAATTGTTGCGATAAAATAAGCGGGACGCACGCCTACTTTACGTAAGAACGCCTTAAGCTGCATCGTGTTGAGATATATTTTTCTGATTTTCGTACCCATAGTACTGGCTCCTCAACCGTTGATTGAAAGAAAAGGGAATGTTATTGGCGAGAAACGTTAACTTTTTTTTCGAATCGTTCCCAGCCACCCCTTAAACTGATCAAGAAAGATATGCAGATTAGTTTTAAATCTAAAAGAAAATTAAATTTCTTAATATATTCCAAATCATATTTTAGTTTCTCTTCGACATCGGTATCGTGTTTACCGTTGACCTGGGCTAAGCCGGTTAAACCCGGCCGCATTGCGTGCCGATCAGCGTATCTTGGCACGGTTTTAATAAACTTTTCGACAAAAAAAATGCGTTCCGGCCTTGGCCCAACAACACTCATATCCCCTTTTAAAATATTGAGAAGTTGTGGAGATTCATCCATTGCACTCGCACGTAGAATTTTGCCTAATTTAGTTACTCGCGCATCCTCCGGCCTCGACCATACGGGCCCGGTCTCTTTTTCGGCATGCTTTATCATCGACCGAAATTTAAGGTGCCGGTAAATTTTACCGTCCTTACCTACCCGTTCATCGGTAAAAAAAATCGGCCGGCCATCTTCGAGTATAATGGCAAACACGATCAATATCCACAAGGGCAACGCAATAATTATCCCTGTTATGGAAAAAACCACATCAAACAACCGTTTTATTTTAAGCTGAATGAGCCTATTCTGTACCATGATCTTGCTGTTTCTTTCGGTTCCGCGTAAAACTCCACTACATTATACGCACTCAATAAAAAACGTATCTCGCCAATATTAATCGTGCCTCGTAATCGGCTCATTTTGCGTAAAGAACCTCTCTCTACGCAAATTTTAACGCGAAGGCACTCCATGAACGCGGCCACAATATCTAAATTCATCCGCCGAAGACGGATAAATATTATCTTATACTAATATTAATTTATTAGCAACGAATTTATATAAATATGGCCGCAAAAATGTGCCCTATTCGTTTCCCGCATAAGGAAGAAAACGCTAAAGCTCTCTACGCGGCAGCCGCAAATAGATATTCATGTCTTTGTTTTACGAGAACCTTAGTGGAGGTGCTGGCAGGGTCACGTTACGGTATTGAGCGATGCGCTGAATAGCCGGCTTTTCTGGTCCGGATGTGGATAGACAAGTAACGTTACTCTTAGGATGTACGATGAATTTGCATTCCACTATAGGAGGCTATTCTCCTCTTCTTTCTCCTATAATATTAGATATCTCTTCAAAATTAATCTCTTTTCTAGAACCATCGTCGCAGCCTGACTTAACTATATAGCGGGAGTTGTTTTGTTCTGCATAAACGATATATTGGCCGTCTTTAGAAAAAATGGCGAATGTTTCTCTAATAGACGGGGTACGAGTAATCTGTTTGGTCTCGCGCCCATCCAGCTTTTCCATCCAGATATCATTGTTCTTTTCTACAAGCCTGTATTCGCCGTGAGTATCCAAAAGTTCATAGTCTGCTTCCCCGGAAACTATGGAAATAGTTGCATGCTCCGCTAACCCAGACAGACCGCTGATCACTAATAGCAAAAAAACTCTGTGCTTAAATTTATTGGCTATCCTTTGCATTTTACTACCTCCTATATGCCACGGTCTTTATCTTTGGAACGTATATTATTTGTTTATTTTTTGTTCCCCTTTTATATAAATAATGCCCATTCCAAAACCATCTTGTTGGGAATTATTGATCAATTCTGTATATTCGTAATCTTTCTTGATTTCTTGCCAAAACTTCGGCACCCCTCCGACATTACTATAAGTAGCAACCCCATACCGAGTGCGAAAATCATTGACAATATCGTGAAAAACGATCATACCGCCCGGCCTCACAAGACGAAAATAGCACAAGAAATCAAGCTTGACACCCTCGTAACTGTGATCGCCATCTATAAATAGAAAATCGATAGAAGACGGAAAAAAATTTTCTACTTGCTTCACTGTCGAACTCGCGTGAGAATCCGCTTCAAGCAAAATAACGTTATGGCCGGCGGGAATGTGGGCATATATTGTATCTTTGCCGTCAGGAAATTTTATATCAATACCTACCATGGTCGCACCTGGCGTGGCTAACTCTGCGAAGCGAAACAGTAATCTACCCCTGGATGTCCCTATTTCTAAAATATTTTTTGGCCGAAGATCCTTTAACGCCAAGAGCAACCTGTCTATTTCTTCCTTGATTTGATTACCGTATTGTCCGCGGTTTCCATATTGCTGGTATCGCTGGTCCAACCGGAATGCGGCGGCGGTAGAAAACTTAGAAATAATTCGTTGTGCGTATTGAATATATCTTTTCATGTTGTCCACAAATTTCTTTTTAAACAACTCCTTACTTAGAAAACCAGGATAATCAATAGCCTTGCCTTGGAAATCCAAGACAAAAAGAGTACTACTTTGCAAGTTTTGGTTTGCCGTCTACGCCCAGCTTCCTCATCAATTTAAAATTACCTCGCGCTATCACGCTCATGGATTAACTGTAGGTGAGCAGGAAATGCGTTTTTGAATAACTGCTTTATTGTCCGTGGGCTAAATGATAATAACGCGGCTGTAAAAACGGATATAATAAAATTATACCCATATTCCAGACACTAATTTTTGTGTAATTATTCCAAATGATAGTCTATTCCATTATTCTACATCTATTCTTTGCCGTTACCGTTAACATACTTTTTATGTATCTGTAAATCGGTTTTATTGAATAATAAAGTTTGGTGCCTAAAAAATTCTTGATCCTATTCTTTATAATATGCATTTTTATGACGTCGTAAAATGTCTGTTTTTCTGTTTTAGTGAAAAAATCGTCGACAAAATTATTAAGCACTTTTCGTGTGGATTCCTGGTTGAACCACATTGTTTTCATGTGTGAAATAAGCCACTGTCTATCTTGTTCTCCGCTAAATTGATCAAAAAATGCCAAGTGGACATCGCCCCTATCCTTTAATAATCTGCATGAACCCATCCACCACAATAAGAATGTGGAACAATCATAATACTGCCCCGAAGTTTTTGCAGTTACTATTTGTTTTTTAGATACATACACCTCTTTGCTTGATTCATACATATCAACCAAATATGGAAAATGAGGATAACTATTCGCGAGATTGGCATAGGCGGACTCAATATTATTTTGAAACTTTTTGGTTTTAAATATATTGCATGGCAAAAAACTGCCAAATTTGAAATAATGATAGCCTTTTTCCATTAATTGTTTAGGTGTTAATTTTTCTCCGCCGTGGTTCCAGCCGGATGGGTGTGCTCCAACATGAATTAGATCTATTGCCCCTTCTTCGATAATTGCCGAAATATCTCCGATATCTTTCGGATCTAAATAATCATCGTCGCACAAAACCCATGTGTACAAAGATGAGCTCATCTCTATGGCTCTTACACAGTTTGCCCCCGCACCTATATTACATTTATGCGAAACTAAATTAAAATCTGCAAAACTTTTCTTAAATTGACCGCACACGGACTCTGTATCATCTGTAGAGCAATTATTAAGCACTGTTATTTTGCAGTCCTTCAATGAGATATCCGTCAATGAATTTAAGATATTTTTTAAAAATCCCGATCTATTATAAGTAATAATATATATTTCCAGATTTTTCATGTCTACCTTAGGCTAAAATTAGTATAAAGAAACGTGCCATTTGAAATATTTCACTTTATAGGTTCCATATCGGCGATCGAGGATTTAAACTTGATCTTAGGATAAACATTCAAAAAAATAGGTATCTCGACATTAAGCAGGGTCGGTGATAAAGGATCTCGCCAAAGCCACGCCAAGGCATTTTCTATTTCGGCGCGTTTTTGGATAGTTTTAGCAGCGATATTATACGCTGCTGATATTTTTACAAAGTCCGGAGAGGTATATCCTACATGGGTTGCCGAATATCTCTTTGCAAAATATTCGTCTTGGAATTGACGGACCATGCCTAAGCAATGATTATTGATAATTATCATTTTTAAAGGCAGGTTATTTCTTCTGACAGTTTCGAGTTCTTGAATATTCAACTGGAAACCCCCATCTCCAGCAATAAGAACTACCGGTTTTTTAGGCATCGCGAAAGCCATACCAATAGCTGCGGGTAAGCCAAATCCCGTAGACCCCATCCCGCCGCTCGTCAAGAATCTCTGTTTTTCCTTAAGCTCAATAGACTGAGCTGCCCACATCTGATGTTGTCCGACATCTACCGCATATCCGACACAGGAACCGCTAAAACGCGAGATTATATGCATAAGCTGATTCGGATTGATTTCGCCGCCACCGCAAGAAAGTTCTTTCGTGTCAGGATACTTTTTACGCCACTCCTTGATCTTCAATCTCCACTCATCAATACCGCTTTTTCTGGTTCCATTAATATTGCGTGTAGCTGAATTGAAAAATATCTTGAGATCGCAACAAAATATCTCACAGCGTTTCACGCGATTATTCAACTGGTTTTTATCGCAATCAATCTGAAAAATATCTTTATTTTCCCGAAATGCATTGGCATCTGATCCGGTCTGTCTGCTATCCAGACGGCTTCCTAAAACTAATAAACAATCTGTCTCCTTGACAGCGAGATTCGCATATCTGTTACCATAAGAGCCTATCATTCCAACCCGGTTCGGATGTCCGTATGGTAAGACGTCCGCACCCATAAGACTATTAACGACGGGGATGTCGACTTTCTCTATCCACTTGAGAAAAAGATTCCTACTTCGAGAAGCTTGTATGCCACCCCCCACTAAAACCAAGGGTTTCTTTGATTTTGACAATTTTCTGTACATTTTATGTGTAAATTTTTCAAGAGCTTCGGAAAAATTATTTTTTGATTCTGGCAACTGTACATAGCTTTTTCCCGTCTCTTTTTGTTGAACATCTATAGGTATATCTATAAGAACTGGCCCTGGCCGGCCTTCCTTTGCCAACCAGAATGCTTTTTCTAGAACCCAAGAAATTTTACTGGTCTTATCAACCATCCAAGCACCTTTTACGATCGGCTTAACTATCGAAATAATATCCGCCTCCTGGAATCCCTGCTGTCTAACTCCGCTGGAACCTTTAAAATCTTTTGTGCTAACCTGACCGGTTATAAAAACTACCGGGGAAGAATCAAAATAACAACTACCGATACCTGTGATAAGGTTTGTAGCTCCAGGACCTGACGTTGCCATTGCAACTCCTGGCCGACCGGTCAATCTGGCATAAGCTTCAGCCGCAAAAGCCGCGGCCTGTTCATGATGCATAGAAATAAAGTTGATTTTACCATGACGATAAATGGAGTCTACCAGGAAAGCGATCATGCCGCCAGTCATACCAAATATGACTCTTGTATTATTTCGAGAAAAAAAACGAGCCAGATAATCACTAGCTATCATATTCGTAATCCATTTTCAAAATAGAAATTTAACGGTAATTCATTGATAAGCTGCACAAAACCGCAGGCGCAACAATTATAAACTTCTAGATTGATTGCGCAGTTAAACTTCAGTTCGCTTTTCTTTAGCAACCGGAAAATATTTCTTGATATATTGAATACGTTAATGCATGGGGTCGGTTTTTTTTGAACCTCAAAGCCTGTATTCCCTCCGAACCCTATTCTTTCTCATGACGCTTTAAACCAATATACCGTCTTTTCTATACCTTCGTTCAATTCCACTACAGGGATCCAACCCGAAGCACATTTTATTTTTCTGATATCTGCCTGTGCGTACATTGCCTGGTGCGTGTTATATTCAATAGCGCCATAATTGGGCTGAAGACGAGGATTTATCAGTTTTCGGAGTCGTTCTACAATCTTTTTTAACTGTGTGGCTTTACCTGAACCAAGATTAAATATCCCGGGAGTTTGATAATAAGCCACACTTAGAATTCCTTTAGCGGCATCATCGATGTATACATAATCTGCTGATTGTTTACACTTCGTAAGGCTGGGGGGTTTACCTTTAAACATTTCTCGAATAACATACGGTATCAACCAGTTAGGGTCTTGTCCCGGACCATAGATACCAAATAAGCGTAACCAGGAACCGATCATTCCATAAAACTGGCACAAACCAAGCCCTGACCAACAACAAGCTAATTTTACTTTCCCATAAACAGTGACTGGATTTGTCGGAAATAATTCATCTGTTTTCCTGTTGGGATCCCCATACTCGGAGCGTGAACCTATGCCAACCCATTGGCTACATCCTACTTCATGCGCAAATTTGACAGTACTTTGAGTTAAAGGTATATTATCCGTCACTTGGAATAATTGATTTCTATCGTCTCCCGCCACTCCATGCCAAGCTAAATGAATTAAGGTTCTTGGTTTATATGCTTTAATTGCGGCGACTAAATTTTTATTTTTAAGTGTTTCATAGGTAAAAGACCGATATCCCTTAATATCCTTAATTCTATCTAAATTTGAAATAGTTCTTGTTAAAATGATGGGATTATTCCCGTCTTTAATAATCTGTTTTAACACAGCGGAACCTACAAAGCCGGTTGCCCCAGTTAATACTATCGTTTGTTTTTTTCGCATCTCATATTCGATTTACCATTCTAAAATATTTTTAAACGACGCAATAACACAGTTTAACATTCCCTTGCTTAGGTTCGAATAAACTACTGCCCAAGCGTTCGGCGTACGCCCTTGTATGGCTCTCTCGGGTTACCGACTTTTTTATATTTTACATCTTTATAAGGAGATTTGCATATAAGATTTCTGCCAAAAAGTAAACGGGTACCGATTTTATGGCTATTAAGAAATTGCATCAGTCCATGTCAGTTTAAGGGCGACATTTCTTTTTTAACTAATTTATAACTTTCTCTTTCCGAATCACTTAATCTTTTCAGAATCCTTAATATCCTCTCTCGCCGCTGGCACCGACAATCAACCATGAGTTATAATAATTCCGTTTTCATTGTACCATTTTTAATCTAAACCTCAAACAAAGCTTCCAACGCTTTTTACTGCAGTAAATGTACTTGCCAAAAGATGTTTTTGGGGAATGGTTAAAGTAAAGATAAGTCGAGAAGATTAGTAAATACTCTCCACTGCAAGGTGGGGTTTTTCGAAATAGATTTCAAGAATGGTGGGGGAGAAATTTGTTATGCCTACCTGAGAAAATACTTGGAACAATAAAGACAACGGGTAGTCGTGGACGGCAGGCGAACCCTATCCTTCGACTCGCTCCGCTCGCTCAGAACTTCGCAACCTATTAAAAACCGTTACTTATAAAAATTCATCGCAAACACAGCATGGATTGGCAAACATCCTTAGACTGCCCATTAACGATTGATCCTAAAATGCCCCCTCATTTTACTTCTTTTCATTTATTTTTACGGAGCAATAATCTCTACTTTTGAGAAATAACAAGCGTCTCAAAATCCCCTGTCGTCAGCTTGTCGTTTCTTGAGTACGCCCCGAGCTTGGCGCCGAAAATATCGATTTTTTTATACCCCAGCGTCTTTAAAAGCCATGTGAGTTCACTTGGCACATAGTAGCGCTCGTTACAGGTTAATTCCTTTTTAGTTCCCGCATCGTCCTCGAACACGACGGTGTTGTGGTCCCGGAACGTCATTAGATCGAAGGAGCAATTTTTGCAGGCTGAATTGCCTTCTTTGGCCGCGGACTCATAAAATTCTTTGACGGAATGAAAAAGCGGAAATAACCCGTTCAATGTCGTGAATATAAACTTGCCCTTATTTTTTAACGCCTTTGTCGCGCTTTTTAATATTTCAAAATTCATCTCATCCGTTTCCATTAAAGAAAAACCGCCCTCACAGAGCATGATCGCCAGATCGAACTCGCCTTCAAAGGGAAGGTCTCTGGCGTCATGTTTCTGAAAATCAATGTTCAGATCATGTTCTTTTGCTTTTTCCTTTGCCCTTATAAGCTGTGACTCGGATAAATCAACACCAGTTACGCTATATCCTCTTTTTGTCAATTCGATCGAATGGCGACCAGTGCCACAACCGATGTCGATGATCTTTAGCGATTTATCCCGGCTTATTTCCTGCTCGATAAAATCACATTCGCCAACGGTCCCCTGGACAAAACATTCCTTGTCGTATTTCTTGGCGTAATTTTCAAATAATGACTCGTACCACTGCTTCATCGCTGACTCCTATTATTTTTAGGGTTCGCGTCCATGACAACTCAGATCAAAACCGTCACCTGTTCTCGTCGGACGGTTCACCAAAAAATTGGCGGATAGAGATTCTCCGTCATTTTTAGATCAATAGAGCAATAGAAAATAGACCGCAATTGAGCCTGAAGTCTATAGTTCTATTATCTATTGCTCAATTGCTCTGTTTTTTTACCGAAGGTGAAAAAACGGGGACGAAGGGATTTGAACCCTCGGTCACCTGCGTGACAGGCAGGGGTCTTGAACCAGGCTAGACGACGTCCCCAATATCAGATGTCAGAGGCCGGAGGTCAGAGATCAGATAGCAATTGTATATGGGATTTGCTTATTGTCAACATTTTATCTCTTTTATTGTCTAACCTCTGTCTTCTGACGTCTGATTTCTGATTTTAAATGGTGGTCGATACAGGACTTGTATGCAATCTCCGACGTAGTCGGAGCGCCGAAGGCAATTATTGCGTCCAAGTCAACATGTTTTGTAAAAGCAGCTGCTTGTCTTGCTATCACAGATTTTCAAAGAAGCAAAAATATGGTGGGCGATACAGGACTTGAACCTGTGACCTTTTCCATGTCAAGGAAACGCTCTAGCCAACTGAGCTAATCGCCCAAATACGTTCAACGCCAAACGTTCGCCGTTGAACGTAACTGCCGGGGGCGGGACTCGAACCCGCACGTCCCTCACGGGACAGCAGATTTTAAGTCTGCATTGTCTGCCATTCCAACACCCCGGCACGCACATCAAGGGGAACTTTCCCCTTGACACTACGCTCATGAGTAATTCCAGTGAAGCTAAAATCACTTCGTTGTCACCCCTGTAGCTCAACCACAGAAGTGTTTTAGCGGTAACCGCTAAATCTTAATAAAATATTTTGTTTTTCGACTCAATGCTATTCGCCACATGTTATACGCTTTTAAAAGGCGTGGGCCGGATTTGAACCGGCGAATAGCGGTTTTGCAGACCGCTGCCTTGCCACTTGGCTACCACGCCATTATACTCTAAGTTTCTTTATTTTTAAAGAACCGAGAAGCGGCATAAATTTTACACATGCCTGTAAAGGCGTTTATTATAGCATCTTTTAAAACCTTTTCAAACGCATTTCTTACCTGGGTTCCAGGGAAAATTTTCCGCCCCGAAAACATTCCTTATTCCTTGTCTTTCGGTCGGAGAACTGGAAAAATCATGAACTCAAAAAATTTTAAGATGGTGGTAATTACTGGTTGGGTGGGGTGGGTTGGTCCGGTTTAAAAAAAGTTTTTTTGTATTCTTTCAAACCTGATGCTTTTCCCGGACGTAGTTACTCTATATTCCGTTCCGCAAGAACATACATACACTGGCCCTTTGTGATACCGTTGTTGTGCGGTAGATTTTATTTCCGCCGTAAAACTTTTACCGCACACCTCGCATCTTTGGGTATTTTCTTCTTTCTGCATCGCAAAACTTATTATTTTTTCCCGATATGGTTTTCGAGTTTTTGACTATACAATATCCCTATTATACCATACTCTTCTTGCTATACGTTGTTTTCTTGAAAAAGGTATAGATTTTTCTGAAGTATTGAAATGAACCAAAAACCTTCACGAGATTGCCTTGTCGCTGGACGATCTATTGACACATACCACACACGGACGGTTCTGGCTAACAATTCTGAACACGTTTAATACCCGCTTATCCTACCTTAACAAAGAAAAGAGTTATTTTGCGACGAGTGGCCTTATTCTGCCTTCGGCAATCTCTCTTAAAGCGTTATCTAATACTTTTTCGCCGGGTTTCTCTATCATTGGCTTATCCCCGTCTGCCAGCTGCAAAGCCCGTTTTGCCACCAAAAGAGTGAGTTTATAAATAGACCCGTCCGTTACTTTGATGAGTTTTTCCAGAGGGATGTATGTCTCGTTCATAGGGAAACCTCCTTTAATTTATGTTTCAGTTGGCACTAACGGCACGTATACTATGATTGTTTCTCGGCCAAAAGAATATTTTCCAATTTCCTCAAGGAAGCATGAATATCCTTGTTAATAATGAGTGCGTCGTAATACTTGGCGAACTGTAGCTCTTTTTTCGCCAATTCTATGCGTTTGGCTATTGTTTCTTTTTTTTCAACTCTTTTTTCCAGGCGCTGGCACAAATCCCCTTCTGTTGGTGCAGAAATAAAAAGAGTGATTATCTTACCAAGGTTTCTCTGCTTTTTCAAATACATTCCTCCTTTTACATCTATGCACAAAATCAAATCTTTTTTTCCTTTGGCTGCGTCCGTATAAAAATATCTTGGTGTACCATAATAATTATTTAGCACGCGCTGACTTTCCAGAAAAAATTTTTTGCTTTTTAGTTTTAAGAACACTGGTTTACTCACAAAAAAATAGTCTTTCCCCTGCTGCTCTTGCGGCCTTTTTGGCCGTGTAGTTACTGATATGCCTCTTACGAAATATTTCTGAATCTGCTCCTTACCAAACAATTCATTCACCAGCGTTGTTTTCCCCGCCCCCGAGGGGCCTGAAAGAATGAATATTGTGGGCTTGCGCGTCATACTATACCTTCCTCCTGTGCCGACAACCGTATCGTTTTCACTCTACGTTCTGCGCCTGTTCACGTATTCTATCCAAATAGTTTTTTGACTCAACCAACAGAGGCGCAATCGTTCTGTCTTTGGTTTTGCTTGATGCGGAGTTTAACTCTCTAAGAATCTCCTGTGTTAAAAAGTCTATCGATTTTCCTTGAGAGATAAGTCTTTGAAAATTTATCTTTTTTTCCAGATCGGCTACATAAAAAGACGCCAACGAAACTTCCTCGTTAATATCTTCTTTTCCGCTTTCAGACCGAATCGTCATGGGGTTACGGCTTTTAATAAGTTCTATGTTTTTCTTGAGATGCTTCAGGTTTTTGGTCATGTCTTTCTTAATGGCTCCTCCCTGCTTTTCTTTGAAACGCAGAAGTTTCTCGATGGCAGCCCGCGCAGCGGAAAGAATGAATTGTTCTTCTGTTTTCTTTTCGCTCCAGGAAATTACCTGCGGCAGATTAAATAAATCGCTTATATCAAAACGGGGTTCCAGATGATACTTCTTGGCTATTTTCTTGGTTTCAATAATATACCGCGCAAGGTTTTTTTCGTCAATGTACACGTCATTCTCAATGTGTCCTTTCACCGACACATACACTTCAATCTTCCCGCGAGCAATTCTTTTCTTTATGTCCCGCTTAATCCTCTCTTCCAAAATAATATTCTGCGCGGGGAGATCATGAATAGAGATATCCAAATATTTAAAGTTTGAGGAGCGCAAGGTCACTTGGATAGTTTGTGAATTTTTTCTCTTATGCACACTTGCGTACGCAGTCATTGACTTCATAACGGGTATCTCCTTTTTATCATTACCTTTTAGTATACGAGCGCGCTGGATAGAAACAAGCGGCTATTTCCAGCATTTCTTGGGAGCATCTTTGCATGTTGTTTCTTCTGTAGCGTAAAGATCGTATGCTATCTCGTTCGGCTGAAACCACAATTTTATTTCGCGTTCCGCCTCTTCCGGGCTGCTGGACGCATGTATCACATTCTCGTAAAGACCGTTGGTCAAAATCCTTCCGTATGCGCCGCGCACGCTCACCGGATCGGCCTCTTCGGGATTGGTGGCGCCTGCAATCTGCCTTACTTTTTTGATCGCGTCTTTGCCCCAGTAAATTAATGCCATTACTCTGTTTTCGCCGTGCTTCTGCCCGGTTATATATTTAATGAGCTCCGGATAAAACGGTTTTTCTTTCAGATGATGATAATGCTTACGGGCAAGCTCCTCGCTTACCTCCGTTACTTTCGCGCCGATTATTTTTAATTTGGTTTCGGAAAGACGGCTTAAAATATTACCGGTCAGTGATTTTTTCAAGCCATCCGGCTTAATGATGACTAACGTTGCTTCGTTTGTCATTCTACGAATCCTCCTTTCGCGATATCATTTATACTGTCTGAAGCGGCGGCTCGCTAACCTAACCGCTTTGTGATCCTTTCCAGATCTTCCAAACTATAATATTCGATGGCGATTTTTCCGCGGTTATTTCGCTTATGAAAAACTCGCACCTTTGTCCCCAAAGATTTTTGCAATGTATCCTCTACTTCCAGCACAAACGGGTCAACGCTTTTCCGCTTCTTGGAAGCCCTTTGTACCCGTGTCTCTATTTCTCGTACCGAAAGTCCCTCGCTAAGAATGTCCCTGAATAATTTTCTCTGCGCCTCTTCGGTCTCCATGCCCAGGATTGTCCGGGCTTGACTGCGCGTTATAATCCTCTTACGCACCGCTTCCTTGATTTCCGGCAGCAACCTTTGTAAGCGAAGCGTATTAGCAATAGTAGTTTTATCCTTGCCGACTACCTGCGCAACATCTTCAAGCGTAAATTCAAACTGTTCGATAAGTTGCTGAAATGATTCTGCTTCGTCGATCGGGTTTAAATCCTGGCGTTGCAGATTTTCTACGATCGCATAAATCAGTGCGTTTTTGTCATCGAGCTCTTTAATAATTGTTGGTATCTCATTGAGCCCCAATGACTTAGCAGCGTGATATCTCCTGCCACCGGCCACTATTTCGTAACTCTCCTCCCCTGTTTTCCTCACGATAATCGGTTGGATTATACCTTTCTCTTTTATCGAACGAGCTAATTCCTCCAATTCTTTCGTGTTCATCTCTTTCCGAGGTTGATACCGGCCGGGACTAATTTTATACATGGGTAAGTGAACGTAATCTTTTGCTGTCTCGAGCATATTTTTTTTCGGGATAAGGGCGTCGAGTCCTTTTCCTAAAACTTTTTTTTCCATTACTGGCTTACCTCCTTAACCGCGACTTCAATCGCTATTTTTTCTTTTAAAATTTCTTCGGTTAAATTTAGATAGGCTTTTGCCCCCACGCATATCGGATCATAAAAATGTATGGGCTTACCAAAACTGGGTGCTTCGGCAAGTCTGATGTTGCGCGGGATAATGGTATTAAATGTTTTTTCTTTAAAAAAATTCCTTACCTCTTCGATGACCTGTAACGTAAGCCGTGTCCTAAAATCCGCCATAGTCAACAAAACGCCCCTGATCTCCAAGCCAGGATTTAACCGTTCTCGAACAAGATCGGTGGTATGTAATAGTTTTGAAACTCCTTCCAAAGCATAATATTCACATTGTATGGGCACAATAACCCCATCAACAGCCACCAGCACATTAACGGTCAAAAGCCCCAGGGATGGCGGGGCGTCAATAATAATATAGGCAAATTTGTCTTTTATTTTATAGAGCTCCTCTCTTAAGCGCATTTCTCTATTTTCGATAGCAACAAGCTCAATCTCTCCTCCGGTAAGCGCAATACACGAAGGAAGAATGTATAGTCCGGACCATTGGGTAGGATAAATACTTTCTTCTATGGCCGCTGTTCCAGAAATAATATCATAGATTGATTGTTTGTTTTCGCTTGCAACCCCTAAGCCTGATGTAGCGTTACCTTGGGGATCCATATCAACAAGCAGTGTTTTTTGACCAGCAAGAGCTAAATATGATGCTAAATTGATGGCGCTGGTAGTTTTACCAGTACCGCCCTTTTGATTACAAATACCGATTATTTTTCCCATTATGGTTTGACGGTACCGTTTCCACGTGGAAACGGTATACTTAGTTATTAAAAATAGCTTTTAATATATAAATAAGTATATTGCGATATTCTTGTATTTTTTCTAAATATAATATCATTGTAATCGCACATACCCCCCTTTGTCAAGAAAATTTTGTATTAGATGCCTAAAAAATTGCGTTTTGAGCGTTTCCACGTGGAAACTTTACCTACCTAAAACAAAAATCCAGACTATTTTGTACGATAACGTAATTACTGCTGCTGTCAACCTTTGAAATAATAGTACTGTTTCTCAATCAATTGTTTTGGTTGTTCGTTTAATATAATAACTATGCAAAAATAGAATAATACCGTTTGCAAATTATTTTTATGCTTTTCAATAGCAAGATATTGCCATATGTTATTGTTTTAACACTCGCGGAGTACGGTAGTAAGTATTGATTGTCATATTCTAGGGCCTTTTTGACGCAACAAGCAGAATAAGTATGCTACCATAGATTCTTAAGAAACATTCGAAGACAGCTCAATAGCAATTATATAGTATGTTCTTAAATTGTCACCATGCTGAAAATTTTATCCTTATTAACCAATCTGCAGGTATCATAAAGGCATGAAGCACATTTATGCTTGATTACCAAAGGTGGTTATTGAAAAAAGACCTTTTTGTACCGTTTCCACGTGGAAACGTCTAACTTGTAGATAATCCGGGATGTGTGGCTATGCGAATTGCTGTAGGTTAATAAGTCGCCTTGAGGTTTACTCTGTGCGGAAAATTCTGATATTAGAAAAAACTGTTGTTTTTACTATGTTTTACACGTTTTCACGTGGAAACCTGTTTTGGCTACACGCATTTGGTAGGAAAGGGTGAGGATGTTTTGAACAAACCAATATATAGTAAGACAGGAGGGGAAAGTATAAAAAACTACTCCCATAACTATAGACATGACCAATCCGATATTTTTTTGATCCGACGAAAGAGAAGAGGACGAACTAATTTTTTGTTGCACTATTCCTACAATTACGATTAAGATGGGTAAGATGTTGATATAATCTACTGGCTGCGGGAAGGGGAGTTTAAATGCGTGATCCGGCAATGATAAATCTTTAATCCAAAGAAATGGCTGGCCTTTCAACTCTACAAATTTTAGCAGTACTTGCCAAAGCGCGATAAACACCGGGAATTGTAGCAACATAGGTATACAGGACCCTGCGGGATTGACTTTGTTTTTTTTATACAATTCAAGTGTTTCTTTATTAACTTTTTGCGGGTTATCCGGATACTTTTTTCTCAATTCTTCGATTTCCGGCTGAAGTTCTTGCATTTTTTTCATTGCCTTGGTGCTCATCATAGTGAAGGGGAACAAACAGCAATAAGTGAATAGAGAGAGAAGAATGATACTAATACCCCAGCTTTTCGTAAAAGAGAAAAAGAATTCTAATAAACCTACCAAAATCAAGCCAATACCATGAAAAAACCCGTAATTAATAATGCTGTGCAAACCGAGTTTTTTGAGTTCTTTTTCTGAAAGCGGCCCTATATATAGAGATATTTCTTCTGGGACTGAAACCAATTCCAAAGAAAGCGTGTTTTTGGTTGGCAAAATATTCGCCATATACGAGCCCTTCAGCAGAGAAAGGCAGAAATGTTTTGCGCTTATCCCCACGAAAGCTACATTACTTACTATGGTGTTCTTGGCTTGCTTGAGAGATACTTTTTTGATGGTTTCGTTTTGTGTATAGAAAACCTCTAAAAATTGTTGTTCTAAGTTTTTGTCGCTCAAGCTGTTAGAAAATATATTTATCCGCTGAGGAAGGGGAGAGGAGAGTTTTATTTTAACTAAAAAGTCGCTAAAAATAAACTCTTTACGATTGCCTTGCGCTGAAATAAAGACAATTCTATCGTCTTGTACTTGACTTTTAAATTCTTTATCTTTATCTTGAGAGATAAAGCCGATGTTTCTAAAAGGGAGCTCTTCGTTGTATGATTTGATGGAAAGTTTTTTAATGTAACCTCCTCGCGGAGAATATGTTACAATAAATTTACCGATGCTGGCTTGGGGGAGTTCACTATTGTCGTCTACCTCTGTTGCTGTTTCGACGGTTGGGGTTTCTACCGCAGCCGGCGCTGTTATTTGGGTGGCTGGCGGCAAAGTACGGGGGGCATATTTGGAAAGAAAATAGTTATAGCCGATAAAAAATAACAAAGTAAGAAAAATAGCCGGAAATAATCTTTTTTCCATTATCGTACCGGATCAAAACCACCCTTAGTAAAGGGGTGACAATGTAAAAGCCGTACTGAAGACAACCTTAGTGCTTTCATAAAAGAATAGCGAGTAAATGCTTCTTGCGCATACGCGGAGCAGCTAGGCGTGTACCGGCACCGCGATGGGGGGAGCAAAAAAGAGATCTTTTTGTAAAGGCGGATTAAGCTGAGGGCTGTTTTCCTCATACAGTAAGCTTTGCTCTTCCTTTTCTCCGGCGGCGTTGCAAAACTTTTCTTCCGCTATGAGTGGCCATTCGCGCTCGAAATCCGTGTCTTTTTTTCCCTTTTAGCGTGGTTGGGGTTTTAAAATTTTTCTTCATAGGTAGCAATTGTAACATATCTTGTTTTCGTGTCAACTATAAAAATTGCGTTTTTTTGGGTGCGCCGAAAAGAATCGTTGCTCGCACACCGCTCAATGATCTTTTTTTTGTTTCAGGTAAACGTTCTCGCCCGGACCGCTACAACATGCTGCTGGTTTTTACCAAAAAACAACTTGGTGATTGGCGGGTAAACTAAAATAATTTGCAAAGAAATTTTATTACGGTATAATTGGGGTTACTGTAAAAAGTCTTTTGTGAATAACTTGTGAATTTTGTGAATTAGCTGTTAACTATGGAAAAGGTTTGGCAAGCTTGCCGAGAGCAACTCAAGGTCATTCTGGGGGAAACCTCGTTCGATACCTGGATAAACCCGCTCAAATATAAGAAAATTGAAGGGTTATCAATTACCCTGGAGGCGCCGGACGGGTTTTTTAAGAATTGGGTAGAAACGACTTATTTACCGCAAATCAAAGACGCCCTTAAAACAATTGCCCAGAAGGAATTTGAAGTTTTTTTCGAGGTTAATCCCAATCTGCTGAAACGGGGAACCAATAAAATTTTCAAAACCATCGGCCAGAGCTTCCAGGAAGAACCGCAGGATTCGATACGCTTAAACGCGCGGTTTACTTTCGATAATTTCATCGTTGGTGCATCAAACAGGATGGCGCACGCGGCTTCGCTGGCAGTGACCAGCGCACCCGGGAAGGCTTACAACCCGCTTTTTATTTACGGGGGGGTGGGCTTAGGAAAAACTCACCTTATGCAGGCGATCGCCAATCAGATCGTGGTAAATAATCCTCATGCTAAAATCAAATATACTTCTTCGGAAAAATTCACCAACGAGCTCATTCAATCTATCCAAAACAAAGCTACGGAAAAATTCCGGCAAAAATACAGAAACAGCGACATCCTGCTTATAGACGATATCCATTTTTTAGCGGGCAAAGAAGCCGCCCAGGAAGAATTCTTCAATACTTTCAATGCACTATACGATTACCACAAACAAATCGTTGTTTCGTCTGACCGGCCGCCGAAAGAAATTCCAAAATTGGAGGAGCGCTTGGTTTCTCGTTTCTGTTGGGGTTTGGTGGTGGATATCCAGTTGCCCGACTTCGAAACCAGGGTGGCAATTTTACGGAAAAAACTGGAAAAAGACCCGATTAAAATCGACGAAGACGTGATCGCGTTTATCGCAAAAAACATCACCAGTAATATCCGGGAACTGGAGGGCGCCCTTATTAGAATTATCGCTTACTCGCTCATCGAAAACAAGCCTATTACCCTGGAATTGGCTAAAGAGATCCTGAGAGACATGGTGAAAGAGATTTATAAACGGATCACGCCCGATGTGGTGTTAGAGCGAGTGGGGGGGTATTTTAATTTGACCAGAGACGATCTAAAAAAAGGTAAAAGAAGCAAAACCTTGGTGCTGCCGCGGCAAATAGTTATGTATCTGACCCGGGAGTTGACCGACCTCTCCCTTCCGGAGATCGGCGCGGCGCTGGGGGCCAAACATCACACTACCATACTATACGCACATAAAAAATTGAAAGAAAGTTTAAAGAAGGATGAAAAGCTAAAATTAATTATTGACAGCATTAAACAGGATATTAAGAGTTTATAGAAAATTTTTTGTGAATAAAATGCTGGTTTTTCTTTTTGTTTTTGGTACAATTATGTCTTTCAACAGTATCCACAGGCCCTACTAAGAGTACTACTATGAAGTTTACTATTAATAGAGAAGTATTATTAGCCAACCTACAAAAAGTGTTGGGACCAACCATTACCAAACAAAACTTCCCAATTCTAAACAGCGTGCTTATTTCTTCTTTGGGGAAAAAACTAAAGTTTATAGCTACTGATCTCGATATTACCATTATATCTTTACAAGAAACAACAATAGACGAGAAGGGAAAAATCGCCATCCCCATGAAACGGTTTTTTTCAATTATTAAAGAACTCCCATCCCAAGATGTACAGCTTGAGGTTGTAAAAAACACCCTTATTATAAAATGCGGGAAAATAGAATTTAAAATAAACACCCTCAACCCCGAAGAGTTTCCTCAGGTAGAAGAAGAGAAGGAGGTATCTTTTATTAAAATTAATCCCGCCAACCTGGAAGAAATGATTAGGCTTACCTCGTTTTCTGTGGGGTATGAAGACACTAATTATGTGTTGAACGGAATTCTATTCGAAATTTACGAAGATTCCATTATTCTTGTGTCTACCGACGGCAAGCGCCTTTCGTATATAAAAAGAAAGCTTCCCGCCAACCAACCAGAGGTGAAAACGAAACTGTCTTTTATTTTACCTATTAAAGCCATTAATGAGTTGTACAAACTTATTAAAGAAAGAAACGAAGATGTGTTCCTTTTTGTGAAAGAGAACAAGGTGGGGTTTGACTTTAAAGACACGCAATTTATCGCGCGGCCCATTGAGGGGGAATTCCCTAATTATGCCCAATATATCCCCAACGAAAACAAAGATAAAATGGTGGTTAACCGGCAAAATTTTCTCCCCGCGCTGCGCCGGGCAGACCTACTTTCAACCCCCGACTATCAAGGAGTGAAGCTGGAGTTGAAAAAAGAGAGTTTGATAATTTCGAAAGCAACCCCACAGTTGGGCGAAGTAAAGGAAACAGTGGAAGCGCGCTACACGGGACCGGGGCTGGAAATAGGATTTAATCCGAACTATTTGCTGGATGCACTTAAAAATCTCGATGACATGGAAGTGAGTTTTGAATTTTTTGGGGCGGATAAGCCGGCGGTATTGCGAAAAGAGGATTATATTTACCTAATTTTGCCGATGAAAATTTAACCCCGGTATGGCCACACACATTAAGCATCTCCTGTGGAATTTTCTAAAGAACAAAAAAGGGGAAGATGCTTATCAGCAAAAAATCGCAGCTATTGTTGCTGAAACGCTAAGTAGCGGGCTACAAAAATACGTTCGAATTAAAAACGTTCGCCAGGGGGTTCTCGTGTTTCATTCGGACGCCTCGAGCGCGACGTACGAACTAATGCTAAAAAAACAGGACGTGCTACGCGCAGTGCAAAGCAAGTTTCCTGAAATAAAAGATTTAAAGGTTACTATAAGGAAATAAAAATGGCAGAACAAACACAAGCGGCACAAAAATACGACGCGACCACCATTCAGATTTTGGGCGGTATCGAGGCGGTACGTAAACGACCGGCCATGTATATTGGTGACACCTCGAGCCGCGGCTTGCATCATCTGGTGTATGAGGTCGTCGATAATAGCATCGATGAAGCGAGTGCCGGTTATTGCGACACAATAAAAGTGTGTGTGCATAGCGACAATAGTGTGTCGGTCGACGACAACGGCCGCGGTATACCCGTCGACATACACAAAACAGTCAAAAAGCCCGCCCTTGAGGTGGTGTTGACCATGTTGCATGCGGGAGGAAAGTTTGACCATCGTGCATATAAGGTGAGTGGTGGTTTGCATGGTGTTGGCGTAAGTGTGGTTAATGCGTTGAGCGAGTGGTTGGAGGCCGAAGTCAAGAGAGAGGGGAAGGTGCATCATCAACGCTTTGAAAGAGGCCACGCCAAAACTTCCATGAAAATTATCGGTAAGGCTAAAGCTACCGGCACCAAAATTACCTTCAAGGCCGATAAGGAGATATTTGCCGAAGTTAACTATTCTTTCGATGTTCTTTCTCAGCGTTTGCGCGAACTCGCTTTTTTAAATCCTAATCTCGAGATCGCGCTCACCGACGAACGCAGTGATAAAGAAGCCGTGTTCAAATTTAAGGGTGGGCTGGTTACGTTTATCGAGTACCTTAATCACAACAAAACCCCGCTGCATAATAAAATTATTAACTTCAATAAAGAAAAAGACCAGGTCATTGTAGAGGGGGCGTTGCAATATAATGACGGGTATAAAGAAAATATTTTTTCTTTCGCTAACAACATTAATACCATAGAAGGTGGAGCGCATTTAACCGGATTTAAAACCGCTCTTACTCGGGCCGTTAACCAATATGTGCGAAGCAAAAATTTACTGAAAGATATTGATAATATTTCCGGCGAAGATATCCGCGAAGGCCTGTGTGCGGTTATCAGTGTCAAGCTGCCCAACCCGCAGTTCGAAGGGCAAACTAAAACAAAATTGGGTAATTCCGAGATCGATGGCATGGTAGCTTCTGCGGCGTTTGAGGCGCTTACGGCATTTTTTGAAGAAACGCCATCGGTTGCAAATAAAATAGTCGAAAAAACAATTCTTGCCGCGCGAGCGAGGGAAGCTGCGAGAAAAGCGCGCGAACTGACCCGCAGAAAAGGGGCTCTTGATATGGGCAGCCTTCCGGGCAAGCTCGCGGATTGTTCCGAGAGAGACCCTCAGGTTTGCGAAGTTTATATTGTTGAAGGCGAATCGGCCGGCGGCAGCGGAAAACAGGCGCGCGACAGAAATTTCCAGGCAATCCTCCCGATTAAAGGGAAAATTTTAAACGTAGAAAAAGCCAGGCTCGATAAAATTTTAGCCAACGAAGAAATACGGACGATAATTTCAGCATTAGGCACGGGCGTGGGGGAGGAATTCGATATTTCAAAACTAAGATATCACAAAGTAATAATTATGGCTGATGCGGATGTCGACGGCTCTCATATACGCACGCTTATTCTGACCCTTTTTTTCCGGCAACTGCCTAAATTAATAGAGGACGGCTATATTTATATCGCGCAGCCCCCGCTATACCGTATCAAAAGAAAAGAGTGGGAGGAATATATTCATACCGAAAAAGATATGAACGAAATAATTTTGAGGCTCGGCACAAAAGCCGCCAAAATGTCTAAGATAGGCAAAGGAGCCGAGGACTTCCCGGCAAAAGAAATGGAAAAAATGGTAAACAGCCTTATTGAGCTGGAGAAGCTAAGCTATTCTATTGAGCGCAAGGGGATATCTTTCAAGGATTATGTGGACACGGTAGATGAGAAAAAGAAAAAATACCCGATGTATAAAATAATAGTTAACCACAAACCAAAATTTATTTTTGATGACGATGAACTCTCTGATTACAAAGACAAAGAAGACTTGGATAGCGTGGAAATCTTCGAATCGTACAACATAAAAGAAATAGGGTCTGAATTGGTAAAACAAGGATTGTCGATTAAAGATTATTTGCCGCAGGAAAAAGAAAAGTTTATTTTGACCAACGAAGAGACAAAAGAAGAAGTAAAATGCAAAAGCTTAAAAGCTGTGTTTGAAGAAGTAAAAAAGATTGCGACAAAAGGGATGCACATACAAAGGTACAAAGGTTTAGGGGAAATGAATCCCGAGCAGTTATGGGAAAGTACAATGGACCCGGATAAGCGTACGCTTGTGAAAGTAACGCTTGAAGACGCTGTCGAGGCCGATAGGATTTTTACTTTACTTATGGGCGAAGAAGCTGAGCCGCGCAGAGAATTTATACAGGCACATGCGCATGAAGTAAAGAATCTGGATGTATAAGTGGTAAACCCTAAACCCGAAATCCTAAACTCTAAACAAACTCAAACTCAAAAACCCCATATCCAAAACGTTTTTGGTTTTAGGTTTATAATTTTGGATTTGTTTAGGATTTAGTCCTTCGACTTCGCTTGAGGACTAATGGTGAGCGCAGTTGAAACACTAGAGCTTAGTATTTAGAGTTTGGAAAAACATGCAAGAACAAACAAATAAAGGAAAAATTATAACCCGCTATCTCGAAGAAGAGATGAAGGATTCCTACCTCTCTTACTCGATGAGCGTTATTGCAGGCCGTGCCCTTCCGGATATCCGTGACGGGCTTAAGCCGGTACAACGCAGGATTATGTATGCGATGCATGATTTGCATCTTCGGCATAACCAGTCGCATAAAAAATGTGCGAGGATAGTCGGAGAATGTCTTGGTAAATATCATCCGCACGGAGACCTTTCGGTTTACGATGCTCTCGTGAGGATGGCCCAGGATTTTTCTTTGAGGTACCCGCTCGTAAACGGGCAGGGTAACTTTGGCTCGATAGACGGCGATCCTCCCGCAGCAATGCGTTATTCCGAAGCGCGGCTTTCCAGGATCGCAGACTACATACTCCAAGATATCGAAAAAGAAACAGTCAAGTTTTTCCCTAATTTCGACAATTCACTCACTGAACCGGAAGTGCTTCCGTCGGTTGTCCCCAATCTTTTGATAAACGGTGCAAGCGGCATCGCCGTTGGCATGGCAACCAATATGCCGCCTCATAATTTAGGGGAAGTGTGCGATGCGCTGGAGCATTTGCTAGACAACCCCACCGCCTCAATCAAAGAGCTGCATAAATTTGTAAAAGGGCCGGATTTCCCAACCGGTGCGATAATCTGCGGCAAAGCAGACATACTTAAAATGTATGAAGAAGGTAAGGGAAGATTAATCCTTCGCGCAAAATCGACCATTGAACACGAAAAGGGAAAATCCCAAATAATTTTTAACGAAATACCTTACCAATTAAACAAGACCAATCTCATCGAGGCAATAGCAGGTCTTGTTACTGACAAAAAAATAGAGGGCATCTCCGATTTACGTGACGAATCGAACAAGGAAGGTATACGCATAGTCTTGGAGCTTAAAAGAGATGTCGAGCCGCAAATTATTCTAAACCAGCTTTATAAACACACAAATCTTGAAACAACTTTTGGCGCGATATTTCTTGCGCTTGTAAACAGGAAGCCCGTCATCCTTACGCTTCGCGAAATGCTGACTCATCACATTAGCTTCCGTAAGGAAGTAATCGTAAAGAGGTCGAAATTTGAGTTAGATAAAGCGCAAAAAAGAGCACATATTTTAGAAGGTTTAAAGGTTGCCTTGAAACATTTGGATGAGGTAGTTTCGATCATTAAAAAATCAAAAAATCCTCAAGAGGCAAAAGAAGGCTTGATGAAAAAATTCTCCCTGTCGGATTTACAGGCGCAGGCAATTCTGGAAATGCAGCTGGTGAGGTTGTGTACGTTGGAGAGAAATAAGATCGATGAAGAATATTTGGAACTAATTAAGAAAATCGAGCTATATAACCTTATTCTATCTTCAGAAAAAAAACAGGAAGAATTGATAAAGCAGGAACTCAAGGACTTGAGAGAACAATTCGCCGATAGCAGGCGCACAGAAATTGTTGCGCAGAAAGAAGAGATAGAGATAGAAGATTTGATCGTGGAAGAAGATATGGTAATAACCATATCTGGGTCGGGGTACATTAAGCGGTTGCCGCTCACCAGTTACCGACAGCAAAAGCGCGGCGGCCGCGGCGTTACCGCCATGGCAACTTCGGACGAGGATTTCGTAGAACATCTTTTTGTTGCTTCCAGCAAGGACACCCTTTTGATATTTTCCGACGAAGGGAAGATCTACCCGGTAAAAACATACGAAGTCCCGGTTGGCAGCCGCACCTCTAAAGGAAGAGCCATTATCAATCTTTTAAATTTAACCACCAAAGAAAAAATTACCACGGTTTTATCCATAAAGGATTTCGATCCCAAGCAGTGTATCGTGATGACTACGCAAAAAGGTATGATCAAGAGAAGTTCTCTCGAACTTTTTTCGAACATGCGTAAAAGCGGCATCTGCGCGATTACGCTTGATAGAGACGACCGTCTTGTCGGGGCAAGGCTCTGTGAAGATAAAGACGAAGTAGTTCTTGCGACTAAAAAAGGGATTGCGATACGATTTAAGATGGCCCAGGTGCGTCCTACCGGACGGCAATCCCAGGGTGTGAGAGGAATGAAGCTGGCGAAGGACGACATAGTGTTGGGTATGGTGCTTGTTCGGGGAAGTATTAAGAAGGAAGAGTTGTATCTTTTTACCGCGACCGAGAACGGTTTTGCCAAACAAACACATATTGAGCAATACCGGCTTCAATCCAGAGGCGGCAAAGGGATTATCAATATAAAAATTTCGCCAAAAATCGGAGAGGTCAAGGGTTTTACTTGCGTACGTCAAGACGAGGAACTCGTCTGTATTACGCAAAAGGGCATACTTATTCGCACCAAAGTGAAAGATATCCGCGTCTCGGGTCGTTCTACCCAGGGGGTGCGGATTATTAACGTAGAAAAAGGTGACAAAGTTTCGTCCATCGCCCGGATTATTCCCGAAGAAGAAGCGCCGGTGAGTCAAACTTTATAATAAGAGAATTTGTTGACAAAATAGATTTTGCATCTAAAATGATTCGTTTTCAACTCTTGATTTTTCTGTATAGTTTTCGGAAAGCGTAAGTGTACGTCCCCATCGTCTAGCCTGGTTCAGGACATCGCCCTTTCACGGCGACGGCGCCAGTTCAAATCTGGCTGGGGACGTTTATTGTAAATGATTCGCTCGAACATAGATAGCCAGTTCCCCCGCGTCAGAACTCGCCTTGTTCGTTCTTTGCGGGATTAATTCGCGCTATTCATTTTTCCTGCGCCGCAGCGGCTTTGAAAAATGAGGCGCTCATTAAAAATCTGGCTGGGGACGTTTAATTTTTTAAAGTTTTTATGACAGTGTAGTGGAGTCGGTTTCCCGGGCCGGAATATATGCACTCGTCCGATGATGTGTGAAGAATATTCTCAGGAGGATCAATGGAACAACAAGAAGAAAAGCTTTTAGGGTCAACGATTTTGGGGTGGATAAATTGTTTTATCTTCGGGCTTTTCTTTTTGCTCCTTTCCCTGTCTGTTTATATGAAGGCTACCCCTCAGGACTTGGTCAAGGTTACCGAGGTGCTGAAAGCACGGCAGGTAGTCTTTGATATTACCTTTCGGCAATTTAAAATAGCCTGTCTCTATTATGCTTTTTTTTCGTCCATATTTTTTATAAGCGGCCTGGGCATCTTATTGAAAAAAGAATGGGCAAGGAAATTAACGATTTATTTTGCCCTGCTCATAGCTATTCTTATTTTTCTCTCCGTGCTCCTTGTTCCTGGTTTGATTAGCCAGGCTTTCTTACAGATCGTCTACCCCGGTATTCTTCTTCTTTATTTCACGAACAAAAACGTTGAGGCGCGTTTCAAGGCAGCACGGGCGCGCGCGCAGTAACAGGAAAATACACAGGCATATATGTGCGGAATTTTTGGTTATATAGGCAAAGAAACAGCCCTTGCGGTTTTTTTAGATGGGGTTGCGCGGCTGGAGTATCGCGGTTACGATTCCTGCGGCGCAGTAGGGATTAGAGGAAATAAATTTTTCCTTACCAAACGGACGGGAAAAATTCATCAGTTGCGCGAAGAACTTAAGGATGCGCTGAAGGACAAATACCCCATAGGAATTTTTCATACGCGTTGGGCAACGCATGGAAAACCCAGTTATGCTAACGCCCATCCTCACCTTGATTGCCGCCAGGAAATTGCCATCGTTCACAACGGTATTATCGAAAACTACCTCGAATTGAAAGAAAAACTACTTAAAGAGGGGCATGTGTTTGTAAGCGAAACCGATACCGAAGTTATTGTGCATTTGATTGAAAAATTTTACAGCAGTTCCTTGGAGCAGGCGGTGTATAAAGCGGTTAAGCAATTACGGGGATCGTTCGCGCTCGGTGTCATTTCAATAAGAGAACCGGAAAAACTGATTGGCGTCAGGAAGGGCAGCCCCTTGATTGTCGGTATGAGCAAGAACGGATTTTTTATTGCCTCGGATATTCCGGCCATCTTGCCGTTTACTCAGGAAATCGTTTATCTGAAAGATGAGGAACTGGTAATCTTAAAAAAAGACAATATCAACATTTTCCATTTTAAGGGCGAGCCGGTGAAGTTGGAAATAGAAAAGATCCACATGCGGCCACAAGACGTGGAAAAAAAAGGTTATGAGCATTTCATGCTTAAAGAAATATATGAGCAACCGGAGATTCTGCGCAAAACTCTCTCGCTCTATGTAAAGGCTGGCCGCATTGTGCTGCCTCAGTTGAATTTAAGCGATACATTCTTGAGAAAAGTTAAAAATATATTTATTACTGCGTGCGGAACCGCCTACCACGCAGGTTATGTGGCCAAATATTTTTTAGAAAAATACTGTGACGTAGATGTGGAAATAGACACGTCATCGGAATTTCGTTATCGGACGCTGCGCGTTACTAAAAACGACCTGTTGGTTACTATTTCTCAGTCAGGAGAAACTGCCGATACCTTAGCGGCGGTGCGGGAGATAAAAAAGGCCGGCGTTAAAGTGGTCAGTATTTGTAATGTGTTGGGGTCCAGCCTCGTGAAGGAAAGCGATGGATTGATTTTTTCTCATGCCGGCCCGGAAATCGGTGTCGCATCCACCAAGGCATATACCGCGCAGATACTTTCTTTTTTTCTGCTCGCCTTGTATATAGGTAATTTGAAAAAGACCATCACGGAACACACTTTTGAAGAAATGCTTAAAGAATTAGGATGCATGCCAGGTTTCCAGCAAGATATTTTAAAAAAGGGTGGCGAAGTAAAAAAAATAGCGCATACGTTTTCCAAGTTTGGCTGCTTTCTCTTTTTAGGCAGAGGGGTTAATTATCCCTCGGCTTTGGAGGGTGCCTTAAAATTAAAAGAAATTTCTTATATACCGGCGGAAGGCTATGCTGCCGGCGAAATGAAACACGGGCCCATCGCACTTATCGATGAGTACCGCGGAGTTGTGTGTATCGCCCCCAGGGACAACCTATATGAAAAGATGGTTTCCAATATCCAGGAAATAAAAGCCCGTAAAGGAAAAGTATTGTCGATAGTCAACCACGGCGATACCGCCGCGAGCCATATCAGTGACGCGCTTATTCATATACCGGAATTAAAATTTCAAATTTTTTCCCCACTCCTTGTTGCCGTAGGCCTACAGCTTTTCGCCTATTACGTCGCAAAAAATTTAAATTGCGAAATAGACCAGCCACGCAATCTTGCTAAATCCGTTACAGTTGAATAGATTAGATGGTAAACCCTAAACCCGAAATCCTAAACCCTAAACAAACTAGAAATTACAAATCTAAAATTCCAAATATTTGTTTCGAGTTTGTTATTTATGGTTTATTTGTTTAGGATTTAGTGTTTAGAATTTAGAGTTTAAAATGTTGTATATCATTGCCACCCCCATAGGAAATTTAGAAGATATTACTTTGCGCGCGCTCAAGGTCCTTAAAGAAGTTGACACGGTGCTGGCAGAGGATACACGTAAGACTGGATTTTTATTGGCACATTTTGGTATAAAAAAACAACTGGTAAGTTTATTTGAACATAATGAAGTAAAAAAAATACCCTGGTTGATTCAAGAGCTTTCTGGCGGGAAAAATATGGCATTGGTTTCTGACGGCGGCATGCCGACCCTTTGCGATCCCGGCTATAAGCTGATACGCGAATGCAGAGAAAAACATATCGCGCTTACTGTGCTGCCGGGAGCTTCAAGCATTACCTCCGCCTTAGCATGCACTTCCGTGCCTCACGACAAATTTGCTTTTATCGGATACCTGCCACGCAAACACAATGAACGCAAGAAGGTATTCGAGAAGGTGATATCTTGGGGCTGTGCAATTGTTTTTTTTGAATCGCCATACCGGGTTTTAAGCGCCCTAAAAGATATCAATGAATTTGTGGGTAACCGCAGAGTGGCTATTGCAAGAGAAATGACCAAGAAGTTTGAAGAAATTATTGAGTGTAACTTGGAAGACGCAATAAGGCACTTTGAAAAAACGACCCCTCGCGGAGAATTTACCGTTATTCTGGATGCCCATCAAGCATAGCGTCTATCAGCAAAAAAGCGCACAATATCTTCCATGCTCTCCGATGTTACTCATGCAAAGATTTTTTGATTCACCGCAAATGAAAAATAACCACATACATATAAAAGGGCAGGGATAGATGAAAAAAAATAATTTTGGCGATTCCGCCTATCAGTTTAACACGAAAGATATAACTTTTGTCTTGATCATTCTTGTTCTGGCTATGGTTTTCAGGGTAATCTATTTTGCGGACTACAAAAACGCAAGTACATACCCTGTGCTGGCGCGTTCCGATAGCCACTCTTACTATGTGTTGGCAAAAGATATCTCAAGCGGTGATGTTTTCGGGGGGAAGGCATTTATGACTTGGCCCCTGTACGCCTATTTTTTAGGTTTTCTGTTTAAGTTTTTCGGAGACAGCCCAATGCACGTATATTTTTTGCAGTTTATTTTAGGGGCGATTCACTGTGTCCTGGTTTATCTTATCGCTAAAATCGTATTCAATCAAAAAGTCGCTTTTATTTCCGGCTTACTGTGTGTGTGGTATGGGATGTTTATATTTTATGACGGGCTGTTTATGTATACCAGCTTATCCATCTTTTTGAACTCTTTACTATTTTTGCTCATGCTATACGTGAAAAACGCACCCAGTAAAAAAAACCTTTTCTTCATAGGTCTTTTCACTGGCTTGTGTGCCCTCGCTCAACCCCTCATCGTGTTGTTTGGGGTTTCTTCTGTTGCGGCGATAGCGATGATTGCGAAATTGAACTGGCGAGCGCGCGTGTATAATTTTTCCTGTTTCATACTGGGGATGTGTCTGGTGGTTGGGGTAACAACGCTTAAAAATTACGTAGTAGAAAAAGATTTTATACTCTTGTCGGGCAATACCGGTTTCAATTTTTATTTGGGCAATAACTCCGAATCAACCGGAAACTTTTTTTGCCCCAATAACTTTAATTTGAATAAAGAAGACATGTTCCGCGACGCTAAGATTTTCGCAAACGCACAAACGGGGAAAAATTTAAAAACATCCGAAGTTTCTCGTTTCTGGTTTACTAAGGCCACGGAATTCATTAAAAAAAGTCCTTATCTCTGGGTAAAGCTTTTATGCAAAAAAATGATATATGCGTTCAGTCCGCGAGAATTCAACCAAGAGGTAGAATATTATTTTATCGCGGATACCATGAGAATTTTTAAGATTATGCTTATGGATTTGAGAATCATATTACCATTGGGACTGTTGGGTATGCTCGTGTGCCTTAAAAAGTTTAAGCAAGTGTGGCTACTTTATCTTATGCTTATCACCATTGCGTGCAGTATGAGCTTATTTTTCGTGATCACGAAGCTGCGTATCGCCATGGCGCCTTTTTTGATAATTTTTGCGGCTTTCTGTATATATCGCATGGGGAGTTTGTTGAAAAGTAAAAAATATCTCGGTTTAGGATTGCTATGTGTGGGGGCGATTGCCCTCGGTATTTTATTGAACCGTGATAAAATTTTTGCCGGGAACACAAACCCGGATTCACAATCCGTTCGTTCGCTTGTTGAGGAGCGTCTCTATGAGGCAGCTTATTACGAACACAAATCCGACTATAACAAGGCAATCCAGGAATTGGATACTGCGCATGATCTACAACCACGGAATACCTATGTTTTGTTTCATTTAGGTCTCGCGTACTACCGGATGAATGATTTTAAGAAAGCCGAAGAAAGATTTAAAGAAACCATCGAGCTCAACCCTCTTTTCGTCGACGCATATTATAATTTAGGATTTATGTACAACCACCAACAGCGTTTCTCCGAAGCCAAGGATATGCTCAATAAAGCGCTTTCCTTGGAACCGGAGAGCGTAGACACTCACTTCGAGTTAGCGTTAGTTTACAAAGCAACCGGTAATCTCAAGGAGGCCAGGGAGGAATTCGCTCTTGTTTTACGCGCCCTCGCGCGCTGGCGCAAAGCGGAAAGAGATATGGTTATTCAGGCGTTGCACTCCCTTGATGGCTGAAATAAAAATCGCCCCTTTTCCCCTAAATTAATCTTGACATTTTTTGCTTTATGGGGTATATATTATGAAACCTTTAAGTCGGTCCAGCGAGGCCGGCAAGGAACAGTTATGAAAAAACCTAAAAGCACAGACTATGTAATCCGCACAGCAATGTGCGGTTTTTTATTTTTACAGCCGCTCATAGTTTAGGAGGAGGTTGTGTGGGCACTTTCAAAGAAAAAGCCAAGGTTTTAAGCACGGAAGAGATAAAAAGAACGTTGCAGCGGCTTACTCACCAAATTTTTGAAAACAATCCAGACTCCAAAGAAATTGTACTGGTGGGCATCCAAACCCGAGGCGTGTATTTAGCCAAGCGGATTCAATCGTTGATCAAAGAAACAACCGCGATAGATATTCCCCTGGGTGTGTTGGATATCACCCTGTACCGGGATGACCTTACGGTCGTTGGCTCAAAACCGGAAGTGAAAGAAACGAAGATAGATTTTAATCTTACCGATAAAGTGGTGGTGTTGGTCGATGATGTGCTGTTTACCGGAAGAACCATTCGTGCCGCCTTGGATGAATTGATGGATTTCGGCCGGCCCCAGAGGGTCGAACTCCTTGTCCTTATTGACCGCGGCCACCGAGAGTTACCCATACGTGCCGATTTTGTAGGTAAAAATATCCCCACTTCTAAAAACGAAACCGTGGAGGTGCGGCTCGGAGAAGTAGATGGGGTTGACGAGGTTGTAATAGGGGAAAAACAATAAGTTGTAAGTTGTCGCGATATACTATTGATAGCACGTATTTGATATATCTATGAAGTGGAAACGGAAAGATCTACTAGGCCTGGAAGATTTAAGCAGAGAAGAGATAGAGTTAATTTTAGAAACCGCGAGGTCGTTCAAGGAAGTTTCTAAGCGCGAGATTAAAAAAGTCCCGGCCCTGCGCGGCAAAACCTTAGTGAACCTTTTTTATGAGCCATCTACCCGTACAAGAATTTCTTTTGAGCTGGCCGCCAAACGGTTATCGCTCGATGTTATTAATATTGCCACCGAAACTTCCAGTGTGCGTAAAGGCGAAACCCTTATTGATACCGGGAAAAATATTGAAGCATTACGGGTAGATATTATCGTTATGAGGCATAGTTCGTCGGGTGCCGCGGCAATTCTGTCACGTCACGTGCGCGCCAGTGTCGTTAATGCCGGCGATGGATGGCACGAACATCCTACACAGGCGCTCTTAGATATGTTTACCTTGAAGGAGAAGTTAGGCAAAATAGAGGGGCTTCATGTGAGTATTGTCGGCGATATATCGCATTCGCGAGTCGCGCGCTCCAACATTTGGGGATTGACAAAACTCGGCGCTCAGGTAACCGTCTGTGCGCCGAAAATACTCATTCCTCTCGCCATAGAACAAGCGGGTGTGCGAGTCACATATGACCTCGACGATGCGTTAAGAAACGCGGACGCAGTGAATGTGCTACGCATGCAATTTGAACGCGATGAAGTCGGAGCATTCCCGAAACAGCTCGAATATTTTAAAAATTACGGAATTACGCAGGAACGGCTTGCGAAGGCGAAGAAAAATATTTTGGTGATGCACCCTGGGCCGATAAACCGCGGCATAGAAATTTCCAGCGACGTGGCTGACGGGCCGCACTCGGTTATTTTGGAGCAGGTTACCAACGGTATTGCCGTGCGCATGGCGGTTTTATTTTTAGTAGCCCAGGCGAACGAATATATAAAACGATGAAACTATTAATTAAAAACGGACATGTTGTTGATCCTGCCAACCACGTTGATGGGGTGTGCGATATCCTGATTGAACACGAACGCATTGCTAAAGTAGGCAGTGCTATCAAGGTCGACGCACATACTGTTATTGATGCCACAGGCAAGATCGTGATCCCCGGCATTGTAGACATGCATGTGCATTTGCGTGAGCCGGGCAGGGAAGACAAGGAAACCGTCTCCAGCGGTACTAAAGCGGCCCTGCACGGTGGCGTGACCAGCATGCTGGCGATGGCCAATACCCTTCAGACCATTGATTGCCCGGAGGCTGTCCGCCTGCTGCGGCAGATTATTGAAAAAACAGCCTATGCCAATGTGTATATTACTGCGGCAATTACCAAAGGACGAATGGGAGAGCATATTACGGATATTGCGCGGCTGAAGAAAGAAGGAGCCATTGCTCTGAGCGACGACGGCGCATCGGTCGACGCAGACAACATTATGCTTGAGGCGCTTAAAAAAGCCAAAAAAGCTAAAATGCTGGTTCTCTGCCATAGCGAAGATAAAAGATTATCAGCCGGCGGCGTGATGAACGCAGGGTTCACTTCGACAAAACTGGGCCTGCGCGGCATCTCGAAAGAATCGGAATATAAACGGGTACAGCGAGACATAGACTTGGCTGCCAGCATTGACGCGTGCGTGCATATTACTCACGTCAGCTGCAAAGAATCCGTGGAAATTGTTGCACAGGCCAAGAAAAAGGGAATTAGGGTAACTGCCGACACCGCTCCTCACTATTTTTCGCTTAGCGAAGAAGCTGTTTCCGGTTACGATACAAATACCAAAATGAACCCCCCATTACGAGGTAAAGATGATATGTTGGCGATACAGCAAGCTTTGCGCGACGGCACTATAGATGCTATTGCTTCGGACCATGCTCCGCATACGGAAAATGAAAAGGAAATAGAATTTGATCGCGCTGAGTTCGGCGTTATCGGTCTGGAAACGGAATTGTCGGTAAGCCTTGCGCTCGTCCATGCCGGCGCGTTAACGTTGTCTGAGTTGATAGCAAAACTTACGCGCAATCCCGCCAAGATCTTGGGAATTCCCAAGGGAACGTTGAGTGTCGGCGCCGATGCTGACGTGGCGGTATTTTCGAAGGATCGAGAGTGGTTGGTTGAAAAAAAAGTATTTTTTTCAAAATCAAAAAATTCCGCGTTTTTAGGCAAAACTTTAAAAGGTCTGGTCGAGTACACATTTGTTAAGGGCAAGCGCGTATATCCTTACGCGGAATAAACCGAGGGAAAATGGAATTTGTAGCAGATTTTCACATTCACTCTAAATACTCACGTGCGACATCTCGAGATATGGATGTGAAACATATTGCCGATTGGGCAAAGCTAAAGGGAATTGCTCTTATGGGCACGGGAGACTTTACCCACCATTTATGGCTTCAGGAGCTAAAAGCGAATTTAGAAGATTTAGGCAACGGCCTGTTTAAACACAAAGATATTCATTTTATGCTTACCGCAGAAGTAAGCAGTATTTATTCCAAGAAGGGTAAGGTCTATCGCATACACAACCTTATTTTTGCGCCGTCTTTTAAAACCGTAGAAAAAATAAACGAAACATTAGGCCGGCAAGGCAATCTGGCCAGTGACGGCAGGCCCATTTTAGGCTTAGATGCGGAAGAATTGGCACGTATTGTTTTTGATATCGACGAGAATTGTATGGTTATCCCGGCACATGTATGGACTCCCTGGTTTAGTCTTTTTGGCTCCATGTCCGGCTTTAACAGGATAGAAGATTGTTTCGGGAAGCAGACTTCCAAAATATTTGCCATGGAGACAGGGCTTTCAAGCGACCCCGCAATGAACTGGCGGTTGTCCGCGCTCGATAAATTTTCTTTGATTTCCAATTCAGACAGCCACTCCCCTTCTCGCATAGGCAGGGAAGCGAATGTTTTTAATTGCGAGCTTAGTTATTTTGAAATTAAAAAAGTTTTGGAAAAAAAAGACAAAAATAAATTCTTGTATACAATAGAATTTTTCCCCGAAGAGGGGAAATATCACTTTGATGGGCATCGTAACTGCAATCTTCGCAGCAGTCCCGAAGAAACGAAAAAATACAAAGGCATTTGTCCCCGTTGTAACCGCCCGATGACCAAAGGGGTGCTGTATCGTGTCGAAGAGCTTGCAGACAGGCCTGTCGGTTTCGTTCCTCCCGACGCCATTGCTTACAAGAGCTTAGTTTCGCTGGATGAAATATTGGCCGCGGTAAAAGGTGTGGATAAGAAGAGTAAAACCATAGAAAGGGACTACATGCCTCTTATAGACATGTTTGGGTCTGAGTTTAATATTCTGGTAAAAGTGCCGCAAAATGAGCTCGACGCCAAACTGCCCGCAAAAATAGCCGAGGGTATACGGCGGGTCCGGGGAGGACAATTGAAAATACTCCCTGGTTACGATGGCGAATACGGAATAATTTCAATCTTCGACGAGGAAAACAAGAAAGATAAACAAGCACAACTCAGTCTTTTTGATACATAGCGAATGAACAGAGTGTATGTAGTTTTTGCTCTATACATATTATGAAAGTAGCGATAATTTTTTATTCGTTTTCAGGAAACACAAAATCCGCATGTCTATTTTTAAAAGGGAGCTTGAACTCAAACGGTATCGCGGCAGATAGTATCGAGCTAAAACCCCTTAGAGAAGAGAGGTCATTTTTTCAACAAGGCAGGCAAGCATTCCGCAAGCACATGCCGCTTTTGGCCGACGTTACATATGACCTGGCCGCGTACGATTTTGTTGTTTTTGCTTCGCCGGTATGGGCATTTACTATTGCGCCAGCGCTGCGCAGTTACCTCAAGAAAGCAAAGGGGTTAGAGAACAAAAAAACAGCGTGTTTTGTTACGCACGGTAGCGGTCTGGGCAGTAAAAAAGCGCTTCGAGAACTGGAGGAAATTCTTAAAAGCTGCGGTGCGCGAATCCTTTGTGCGAAAGATATCGCGGGGAATAAAGCAAAGGACTGTTTTTGTATGGAAGAAAATTTTAAATCTTTTATCGATATAGTAACGGCTCGCCCTTAAGAAGGAGGCAAAGCGTATATGCGATACAAAATTTATTTAACACGCTTACTACGATTGGCGGTGTTTGTGTTGCCTGTAATATTAGCTGTGTATCATTGTGACCCTGCCGCGCAGGCATATGCGCGTTCCCAGGAGCACCCTTCCAAGCTATTAGATACACAACCCGCTGCGTTGGCTGCGCTCATAAATTCGGCACAGTGGAAGCAGATCCAAATTTTTTGGAGCAAGCTTAACGCGTGTCGCTCGCGGCCAGACCGCTGCACCATGGGTGAGTATTTCGCGGTGCTTGATGCGAAAAAAAGCGCCCAACTTTATAAAGAACTGGAACAAATCATTACTGGATTGGAACGGTTGGAGAAAGACCGTAAAATATCTTCTTCAACAAAAGAGATTTTGCAAAATGTATTACGCGACCGCCTCGATTACTTTTCCGGCGTAAAACCAGAGGATGTGCTCAGTCAGGAAATACCTTTGTACGTTACCAGAAGGCTACATATTATCGATCTGGAAAGAAACATTGATGCGTTACAAAAATTACATCAAACAAAAAAAAACATCTCAAAAGTGCAAAAGTTGTTGGGCGCTGTTCAGACGCGCGTGAATATGCTCATTGCTTTCTACCGCCTGCCGCAGGGAATGTGTTTGAATGCGAGCGACGAGCGCATGGTGAGAGCACTGATAACGGATTTAGTAAAAAACAGCTAAGAGATAATTCCGCAAAACATATACTATGTCCCTGTAGCCCAACGGATAGGGCGTTGGCCTCCGAAGCCAAAAATGGCAGTTCAATTCTGCCCAGGGACGTTATATGTAGAACGGCCGAGAGAAGCAGTGTATAGAGCTGTGTGTGCGCATAAAACTAAAACGAGGAAGATGAACATAGCAGTAATTGGCGGCTCAAAGGTTTCAAGAAAAAATTACCAGATTGCGTACGAGCTTGGCAAGTGCATCGCGCAGGAAGGCTGGGTATTGCTTTCCGGCGGTAGGACAGGAGTAATGGAAGCCTCGTGCAAAGGCGCACGAGAAAACGGTGGAGTAACGATCGGTATACTGCCCAGCTACGATGGCAAAGACGCCAATACGTATGTCGGTGTAAAGATTCCTACGGGCATCGGTTACGCGAGAAATGTGCTTGTGGTCCGCGCTGCCGATATTGTTGTAGCCATAAGCGGGAAATATGGAACGCTCTCTGAAATTGCTTTCGCATTTAACGAAGGCAAGACTGTCCTGGGTATTAATACCTGGAACATTAAGGGGGTACGCAAAGTAAAAAATGTCAAAACGGCAGTGCAATACATTAAACGAACATTTTGCAAAACTAATACAGTAAGGTGAACATGCGCATTATTCTTTTCGATGGCGGGAAGAATAATGTTGGAAGTAAACTGTTGAGAACAGCTGTAAGGAGGAATGATGCCAAAGAGAACAGACATTAAGAAAATAATTATTATCGGCTCAGGCCCCATTATTATCGGCCAAGCCTGCGAATTCGATTATTCCGGAACCCAGGCGTGTAAGGCGCTCAAAGAAGAGGGGTATGAAGTGGTTTTGGTCAACTCAAATCCGGCCACAATCATGACCGATCCGGGTATGGCGGATCAGACATATATTGAGCCGCTTACGGTAGAAAGTTTGGAAAAAATTATCGAGAAAGAAAGACCCGATGCGCTGCTTCCTAATTTAGGAGGACAAACCGGACTTAACCTTGCGTCAGCGCTGCACAAAAAAGGTATCTTGGAAAAATATGACGTAGAAATCATCGGAGTTAAGGCTGATGCTATCGAACGAGGAGAAGACCGTCTTGCATTTAAAGAAACCATGAACGCGCTCGGCATCTCTCTCCCGAAATCGGAAATTTGTCATTCGGCTCAAGAGGCGGAAAAGATCGCCGAACAGCTGGGGTATCCTGTGGTGCTGCGACCGGCTTATACCTTAGGCGGAACAGGCGGCGGTATCGCGTATAATATCGAGGAGTTACGTACTATTGTCGGCAGAGGCCTTAACGCCAGCCTTATCCGCCAAGTCTTGGTTGAAGAATCCGTGTTAGGGTGGGAAGAGCTCGAGTTGGAGGTAGTACGAGATCAGAAAAATCAGAAAATTACCGTATGTTTTATAGAAAACATCGATCCAATGGGAGTGCATACCGGAGATAGTTTTTGTGTTGCTCCTATGCTGACGGTTCCCGAAAAACTGCAGAAGCGGATGCAGGAACTTTCGTATAAAATCGTTGATGCTATCGGTGTGGTAGGAGGCACCAATATACAGTTTGCTCATAATCCTTTGAATGACCGGCTGGTTGCCATAGAAATAAATCCGAGAACTTCGCGTTCTTCCGCGCTTGCCTCAAAAGCCACAGGTTTTCCTATCGCGCGTATTTCCACAAAGCTTGCTGCGGGCTTTACCATGGAGGAAATACCTTATTGGAGAAAAGGAACGCTTGAAAAGTATGAACCGAGCGGCGATTATGTGGTGGTAAAATTCGCACGCTGGGCCTTTGAGAAATTTCCTCAGGCAAAGGATATCTTGGGTACTCAAATGAAAGCGGTCGGAGAAGTTATGAGTATAGGCAAGAACTTTAAGGAGGCCCTGCAAAAAGCAATACGCTCACTAGAGATCAACCGATATGGTCTTGGGGTCAAAAAAATCAGGGTGCTTTCTCCGGAGGCCTTAACCGATAAGCTGCGGTATCCTTCGAGTGAACGTATTTTTCTAATGTACGAAGCTCTGCGCCGCGGCGTATCCGTCGAAGAGCTGCACCGGACCACTTATATCGGTTGTTGGTTTATCAATGAGATGAAAGAGCTGGTTGATTTTGAAGAAGAATTATTGAAGTATAAATGGAACGATCTTCCTGACAAAAAACTTTTGAAAGCCAAAGAGTGGGGGTTCGCCGATCGGTATATAGCGGAACTTTTTGGTATCAAAGAAAAAACAGTGCGCGATAAAAGAGTAGCGCTCGGTAAGATTGGTCATTATGACGCCGTGGCGGTCAGTGGAGTGGCGGATGCAGCCTATTATTACTCAACCTACAACGGCGAAGATCGCGTGAAAGTATCCGATAAGAAAAAAGTAATGATTTTAGGCGGTGGGCCCAATAGAATCGGCCAGGGTATTGAGTTTGATTATACCTGCGTACATGCTGCCTTTGCCTTGCGCGACGAAGGGCGCGAATCAATCATGGTCAACTGTAATCCCGAAACAGTTTCTACCGATTATGACACTTCCGATAAGCTCTATTTTGAGCCGCTGACCGTGGAAGATGTAATGACTATTTATGAAAAAGAAAAACCGGAAGGAGCCATCGTTCAGTTCGGCGGTCAAACGCCTTTAAATATCGCTCAAGCACTCAAAGACAACGGCGTTAAAATATTAGGAACTTCTCCGGAAAGTATTCGTCTCGCGGAAGATCGCGAGTATTTTAGGGAACGGATGAAAAAGTTAGATATTTTGCAACCGGAAGGAGATGCGGCTCGCTCTCTCGAGGAAGCAATCAAGATCGCGAAAAGAATAGGTTATCCGTTGATGGTCAGGCCATCGTTTGTCTTAGGCGGCCGCGGCATGGAAGTTATTTATGATGAAGCCACGCTTAGAAGATATGCGCAAGAGGCGATCGAAATTACTCCCGAGTACCCGATGCTTATCGATCGTTTCCTCGAGCAGGCAATCGAAACCGAAGTTGACGCGTTGTGTGATGGCGAAAACACTTTTGTTGCCGCGGTAATGGAACATATAGAACTGGCCGGGGTGCATTCGGGTGATTCGGCTTGCGCCATTCCGCCTCGGACCATACCTGAAAAACATCTCAAAACTATCAACGAATACACCGCAAAAATCGCCAAAGATCTTAAAGTGGTGGGTTTGATCAACATCCAGTACGCTATATGTAACGATAAGGTTTATATCCTGGAAGCAAATCCGCGGGCATCGCGCACCGTGCCTTTGGTTTCTAAAATAACAGGTTTTCCTATCGCGCGTATCGCGACACTCTTGATGCTGGGTAAGTCGCTAAAAGATTTTCCAGAACTTAAAGCTCGCAAGCTTTCTTACGTCGGCGTTAAAGAAGCCGTGTTTCCTTTCAATATGTTTCCCGAAGTTGACCCGGTGCTGGGGCCAGAAATGCGCGCTACCGGAGAAGTCATGGGTATAGCCGATAGCTTCGGCCTCGCGTTTTATAAAGCCCAAGAGGCCACAGGGCTCAAATTGCCCGAAGAAGGAAATGTGTTGATTACGGTGGCAGACAAAGACAAGCGCCAGATCATTCCGGTTGCGAAGAGGCTTAAGAAAGCAGGGTTTACTATTTATGCCACGAAAAAAACACACGCTGCGTTACGCGAGAACGGCGTTGAAAGCATTGAGATATGCAAAATTGACGAAGGCAGGCCGGACATTACAGATCTTATTAAAAACCGGGATTTGCATCTTATTATCAACACGCCGCTCGGCCATAGCGGCAAGCTCGACGACAGCTATATCCGTATGATGGCAATTCAATATAAGATTCCCTACATTACTTCTATCGCGTCAGCCGAAGCAAGCGTAGAAGGTATAGAGGCGGTTCAGCAGAAAAAAACCGCGCCCAAATCTTTACAGGATTATCATAGCGATAGTATACGTTAGGCCGACGGTCCAACGTATTGTGTGCGGAGGTTAAAATTAAAATGTCTAATACAATAACGAATTCCTTGCAAAGGTTATCGCGGATTGTGTTTAACAAAGAAGAAGTCAGGAAGCTTGTTGCCTCGAAAAAAATGATCGAATCCTATATCGATCTAGACACCCAGCTGACTCCCAATGGTTTTGATGTAACGGTGGAAAAGGTTTTTTCGTTCATTTCTTCCGGCGCTTTAGATTTTTCCAACAAAGAAAGAATTCTGCCGGAGACAAAAGAGGTCATTGCCAAAAAGAGAAAAACAACAGATAAGTTCGGCTGGTGGATTTTGAAGAAAGGTGTTTATAAAGTAAGGACCAACGAAACCGTTAATCTGCCGAATACTGTGGTGGCGTTTGCTTTCAGTCGTACTTCCGTTTTGCGTATGGGCGCTTTCACACAGCATGGCGTGTGGGATGCTGGTTTTCGCGGTAAAGGAGAATTTGTTTTAACCGTAGAAAACCCCAAGGGTATTGCGATTAAGCAGAATGCCCGCATTGCCCAACTGGTATTTCTTTCTACCAACGAGACAGAAGGGTATAAAGGTATCTACAAGAATTTGTGAGGTAAAAATGCACACCTTGTGCCTTGATACCACCAAAAGAGCAGAGATGATTGATATCACCTCTCGCGTGGGAAAAATCGTAAAAGACTCTGAAATAAAAGACGGCCTTTGCGTTATTTTTTGCCCGCATACAACCGCCGGTCTCACTATAAACGAAAACGCAGACCCTTCAGTAAAAAAAGATATACTTACGCACCTAGAAGAACTTGTACCACAGGATAAAAATTATACGCACACCGAAGGCAATTCCGCCGCGCACATTAAAAGCTCTCTGGTGGGGAGTTCCCTCTATGTCATTGTTGAGTGCGGCGCACTTGTTTTAGGAACCTGGCAAGGAGTGTATCTTTGTGAGTTCGATGGCCCACGGCAACGGCACATATATGTGCAAACGATAGCAGCGCAGTAACATTAGTATTCCAGCAATCAACTTAACCTGGCCTCAATATCTTTCTTGCACGAGAGGAGCAATGTCAAGATTTCTAGAAGAGGTTTTTGGCCTTTCGCGAAGCGAAAGCAGTAGGGATGTTTCCAATGGATTCTGTGATTCCAACAAGAGAGCTATTGCCGAGATATTATAGATAAGGCTAAAAAGGAGTACGATGCCCGAACTTCCAGAAGTGGAGACCATCAAACGCGAATTAGAAAAAGCGGTCTTAGGTAAAAAAATTACCGAGGTCTGCGTGCGTCACCCTACAGTTATACGCGAACCATCGGTTGAAAAATTTAAAAAAGGCATTGCCGGCACGACGGTAAAAAATATTCTGCGTAAAGCCAAGGTTTTAATTTTAGAATTGTCGAATGGGAAATCTTTAGTGATCCACTTGAAGATGACGGGCCAGCTTATTTATCCCGGGACCCCCGGTACGCACACGCGCGTTGTCTTTAACCTGGCTGGCGGTAAAACGCTCGATTTTAACGATCAACGTTTATTCGCGGATCTGCGGCTACTCGATGACTGGCGCAATTTAAAATTTATTCAGGAGTTGGGGCCGGAGCCATTCGATATCTCAAGGGAACAATTTAACAGTATGTTAGATTCCAAGAAAACCAAAATAAAGCCTCTTTTGATGGATCAAACATTTATTTCCGGCGTGGGCAACCTTTATGCGGCAGAGGCGTTATTTCGGGCGCGTATCCACCCCGAAAGGCCGGCCCAGAGTTTATCCGGAAAAGAAAAAGAAACACTCCTGACCGAGCTAAAAAAAACGCTCGAAGAAGCGATCCGCCATAAAGGCTCGTCCGTAGATCAGTATGTGCAGTTAACCGGCGCACCGGGGGATTATGTGCAGCACCACCAGGTATATGAACGCCAAGGAAAGCCTTGCCGTATCTGTAAAACGCCGATTAAGAAAATCGTTTTAGGCGGAAGAGGTACTTGTTTTTGCCCCAAATGCCAGAAATAAACACACCTTTATTATGTTATTTACTTTTTCCGAGCCTGAGATAAAAGAAATATTAGCTGCCCAGCACGATCAACCTTACGTTTTTTTAGAATCCGCAACCCCTCGTCCCGGCGAACACACCTCGTTTTTATTCAACCATTTCAGTGAAATAATTACTTTTCGTTGGGGTGATGACATTAATGCATTTTTTAGAACCATAGAAGACCGCATACAAAATAATTTTTGGCTATGCGGCTATTTTACTTATGAATTTGGCTATTTTCTGGAACCGGCACTATATCATTTGCGAGAAAAAAGTAACACAGTGTTAGCATGGCTTGGTGTAAGCAAGGAACCTTTTCGTTTCGACCATCACAACCACAAGCCGTCTTTGGGCCGCGCCCCTCTTTTTTATCGGGTAACGCATCTAACGTCCACTATCGACAAAGAAACCTATCGCGATCATATCGCTATCATAAAAAGTTACCTAGAAACAGGCTTAACATATCAGGTTAATTATACGTTTAAAATGAAGTTCGATTTTACAGGTGATCCGATAGATTTATATCTGGCTTTACGCCGTGGGCAACCCACTTCCTATTTGGCATGCATTAATACCGGCAGCGAAAATATTCTTTCCTTTTCCCCGGAGCTGTTTTTCCGTCTCTCTGGGGACACCATTGTCACTAAGCCGATGAAAGGAACGCATGCCAGAGGTCTCGCTAAAGACGACGATGAATATTGCCGCCGCCAACTGAAACGGGACAAGAAAAGCCGAGCGGAAAACATCATGATAGTTGATTTATTACGCAACGATTTAGGTAAAATCGCTTATCAAGTGAACGTGCCGGTTCTCTTTGAAACAGAACAACATCGAACATTGCATCAGATGACCTCAACTGTTCGGGCGACCCTCCCGCGCCAGACGTCAGCCGCGGATATTGTCAAAGCGCTTTTTCCTTCCGGTTCGGTAACGGGAGCACCGAAAATAAAAACTATGCAGCTTATAAAAGATTTAGAAGCCCAACCGCGTAATATTTATACCGGAGCAATCGGTTATATTTCTCCACAACATGAGATGTGTTTTAATGTTGCCATTCGTACGATTTCTATTTCCGGCCACAAAGGAGAAATGGGTATTGGCGGAGGGATTGTATATGATTCAACTGCTGAAAATGAATATGAAGAAGCCTTGCTTAAATCAAAGTTTCTCACGCAAGAATTTCCTCAATTTTCGCTTATTGAGAGTTTATTATGGCAGAACAATAAAGGGTATTTTTTATTGGAAGAGCATCTTAGGCGGCTGAAAAATTCCTGCAGCTATTTTTCTATTCCGGTCAATATGTATAAAATACGCCGGGAACTAAAAATGTTGGAGAAAAAAATAAAAGGCGAAAAAACCAAGATCAGAATAATACTATCTACCGGCGGCGAACTTGCGATAGAGAGCCAACCCTTGGAAGGCATGACCGAATCAGTAACAATAAAGGTTAGTCCGCACAGGGTAAATCCTCAAGATATTTTTCTTTATCATAAAACTACCCGGCGTAAATTATACGATGAAGCCTTGAAGGGGGCGCGCATGGAAGGATTCTTCGAAGTTATGTTCTTAAACGTTCACGGCCAAGTTACTGAGGGAAGCGTGAGCAATATTTTTATTGAGAAAGGCAAACTATTATACACACCGCCCACAAAATGTGGACTTTTAGGCGGAGTTTTAAGACAACATCTTCTAGATAAAGGTGTGGCCAGGGAGAGAGTGCTTTATATAAAAGATATTTTATCGGCAGATACGTTATATATAGGTAATTCTGTGCGCGGCTTAATCAAGGCAGAAATTTCCCTTGCTGATTTTGAAAATAAAAGTACAATTGAAATACAGGTGGAAAACTGCAAGAGGTAATATATCCCTTATTCGCACGAATAAGGGATATATAAAGTATGACTAAAGAAGTAAAACTGTTCAAGGTTTTGGCTAACCCGCGTAGACTTAGAATAATGGAAATATTGCTTGGTAGAGAACGTCTCAGTGTTTCCACTATCTCTCATCAAATCGATCTCTCCTTCAAAAGTACATCTAGGCACCTATCATTATTAGAAACCGCCGGTTTGATCGAGCGGAAACAAGAAGGTCTCTTTGCTTTTTATAGTATCAGAAAAGATTTAAAAACGCCGTTCAGGAAGCTTTTGCAAGAAACCTCGGTTTTCGTTTAGATATATCCCATATTCGCACGAATAAGGGATATATCGAGAGGTGAAAGCAATTCGCAAGAGAAACCATGGCAAAACAGATAAAGGAAAAAGTCGAATTTTTAAAACAATTGAGAGCGGACACGTATCTGCTGGGTTTCCGTTCCCCTTATCTTGTGCAGGTCGCTAAGCCAGGTCAATTCGTGCATATAAAAATAGATGAAAAAATAACGATTTTGCGAAGGCCTTTTAGCATCCATAAAATCAGCAAAGGTATAATTCATATTCTTTTTCGTGTGCGCGGCAGAGGCACGAATTTACTTTCGCAGTACCGGCAGGGGGGTGAATTAGATATTCTTGGTCCGTTGGGTAATGGTTTCGATTACATTCAACGTGCAACGTCCAGCGCCCAACGCATCTTAGTGGCGGGAGGTATGGGTGTGGCGCCTTTAGTTTTTCTCGGAGAAAAACTAAAGGAAATCAAAAATGGGAAAATTCCGGTCTACCGGCCCTCGGCTTCCCGTCTTGCCTTCGGCTCGCCGAGGCGGACGCCGCGAGACGAGCAGGCAGGAAGAATAAAAAATACAGTTATTTTAGGAGCAAAGAATAAAAACGAAGTTTTGGCAGAGCAGGAATTTAAAAGGTTAGGATTTGAGATTCGTATCGCCACTGACGACGGCTCTCGCGGTTTTAAAGGCACAGCCCCAGAATTATTGGCAAAAATACTATCGGTACAGGCGCCTAATAGCCTCTCAGCCAATATTTATGCGTGCGGTCCTAAAGAGATGTTTTTTAATATCGCTAAAATTATCCGGCGTTACCGCCATGTTCACGCTCAAGTTTCCTTTGAACAATTTATGGGTTGCGGTATGGGGGTGTGTTGCGGGTGTGCCGTTGAGACAAAAAACGGCTATAAAAAAGTCTGTAAAGACGGCCCGGTATTTAATTTAAGGGAAATTTAGTTAACCGTTTAAAGAGGAGGTTGCAATGGAGCCTTTTGTTTCCGTAATCGTTCCGGTAAGAAACATGGAGAGAACTATTGGTACAACGTTTAATTATCTTATGAACGTCGAATATCCGCGCGACAAAATGGAAATCATTTTTGCCGATGGCGGAAGCACCGATAAAACTATCTCCATGATCAAAGATTATCAGAAACAATACCCTTTTATTAAATTAGTAGAAATACCTAAATGCCCTTCTCCGGGCTTTGCTCGCACTCGTGCGCTGGAAGCCGTCCAGGGAGAATACGTATTTTTTACCGACGGAGATTGCGCTCCTTGTAAGGACTGGATTTATAAAATGTTATTGGTTTTTGCCAAAGACCCAAAAATCGGGGCTGTAGGCGGTGAAATATTAACGCTTAAGGTCGACCCCAATAATCTTGTAGAAATTTTTTGCCAAGCTTTCGGGTTTAACCGTGTATCGTGGCGTTACGGAAACCTGCAGGAAGGCTATTATCCAGATTTAAGCGACATGGCTCCTACGCAGGTGTGTGGGCATCGCGCTTACTTCTTTGTTACCGCCAATGTTGCCTATAGAAAAGAGGCCATCGATGATAACGGAAGAAAATTTTGGGATTTACCCACCGGCGAAGACATGGATTTTGGTATCCGTGCCAGAAAAAAAGGATGGAAATTCTATTTTCTTCCTTCGGCCTCGGTTGAGCATATGCATCGCGCTGACTTACCGGCACTGTTGAGGGTATGGAAGTCTTACGGAGCCGCCCATCCGGTGCTTTTGCATGCGCATGCCACTAATTCCATGGAAATTATATTTCAGTGCATTGGCCAATATCCCGTGCACCCCATACTGCGCATTCCCTTCTTTGTGAGAGGGTTTATATATATAGGAAATTTTCATCTCATGCATGTATTCGGCATATTATTTTGGCTATTTTTTATCATGCAGTGGGCGCACCCGTGTTCTTTCTGGATGAAGTTTTTTGCCTGGACCACTTTGGCGGCCGCCTCGTTTTTCAAGTTCCGCTTTTTCAGGACCGCCTTTAATATGGAACCATATAACCAATGGTTAGCTTTTGCCAAGATGAAATATTTGACTAATCTTTATTTTGCTGTTGGCGGGTTGAAGGAGTCGTTTAAGAACGGAACATTTTGCATAGAACCAAGCTTTTAGTATGTTCAACGTCGAACGTTCAGGGTTCAAGGTAAATACATAGAAACTTTGAACGCTGAACACCGAACATAAACACGGAGGAAGCAATGTGGATTAGTTATATTATTTTAGGACTTGCCGCGGGGGCTATTAGCGGGCTTTTAGGTATCGGCGGGGGGTTGATCCTCATTCCTGCCCTAGTATATTTTTTTGGTTTAACTCAGCATCAAGCCCAAGGAACAACGTTAGCTATGATGGTGCCACCTATCGGACTTCTGGCAGCACTAAAATATTATCGCGAAGGCAACGCAAAGCTTAATATCGCCTTATTCATATGCGTAGGATTTTTCGTAGGTGCATACTTTGGTGCAGCGTTTGTGCACAAAATTCCGGAAACCATGCTCAAGAAGATTTTTGGCGCAGCCATGTTTTTGATTTCCCTAAAGATGATCTTTGGTAAATGAGCGAGGATTTCGACGGGATTTTTTTCTGCAAAGATTAGTGTAACCGAGCCATAAGCCTTCAGTCCGCGCAAAATTAGTTACTCTCGGTTTTATTCTGTGGCTCAGATGAAGATTTGGCCAAGGTATGGTATGATGGCCAGTGTCCAGGAGTATAATTAACCAAGTAATGCCTTGGCGGTTCATAATGTTGTTCCGCAGTAAAGGGCGCAAGGAATTTTTCTCCCACGAGGTCTTTTCTGACAAAAAAAGCGTTCGTACCGCTTAAATTACAGCCGACCAAACAATATCCTTTTCTGCTCAAATGTATTTCCAGAAATTTTAATGAAGCGCCAAGACAGTCATTTCCCTGCCACACATTCTTGGCGTCATATTCCATGCAAAAAATGGTGGGCGGGACGAATTTTGCATTATATTCTATAACTAAAATCTTTGGGCTGACGCAGGTTATAGCGTCAAATATATGGAAATCGTTTCCGTCAATATCAATAGAAAGCAAATCTATCTCTTTGTCAGGAACGCGAGAAGATATGAGGCTATTGATATTTTCTCGCGTTACAAATGCGTCAGCAACTTTTAATCGTTCTTCGACGATGCTTTTTTTAAAATATTTCTTGATACAGCTTATCGTGTTGCCGGCCGCATCTATCCAAAGCCCTTTCCATCCGTCAAAGAGTAACGCGTAAGTATTATTCTGTAGACCATTTCCTATGCCGATTTCCACAAAATATTTTGAAGTAACTCCAATCCGATTACATATTTCCCTGATAATACCGTCTTCGTCGTTTTGTGAATAGAGTTTATATCCAAAAGGAATAAGATTTTTTGGATTCCGGTAACGTTCGCTTTTTTTCAGCCGCTCTATTTCTTGATGTGCCAGCAGCGGGTAGATATTTTCTCTGACATTGATATCTAACCTGCGGATTTCCCGAATAGTATCAGCTAGTCTTTTGAATATCCCTATCATGTTTTCCTCCTTCAAATGGCCGTATCGTTCCCGGCCACGTATTATTAAAGAAACTTAAAAAATAGGACTATCTATGATGATCAGCAAAATTATAGCATATATCCGGAAAAGTTAAAAAGAAAACTTGGCATAAAAAACAGCTTGCCTGCCTTACGGAATCTATCTATAATAGCAATCGGATTATTTAGGTGGCATAGTATATATCAGCAAAAACAATGCAGATAAAAGTCAAGATAGGCCGGTTAGATTTATCGAGCCCGATTATATGTGCTTCGGGTACCTTTGGGTATGCTGACGAACTGAAGGGCTTGGTTAATTTCGGATCCATCGGTGCGGTGGTCGCCAAGACCATTACCTTAAAACCTCGAGCAGGTAATCCGCCTCCGCGCATCTATGAAACTGCCTGCGGTGTCATCAATTCCGTCGGACTTGAGAACCCCGGTTTAGACGTCTTTATAAAAGACAAACTCCCTTCATTTGCTAAATTACCCACTCGTCGCATTGTCAGTATCGGCGGTTTTTCTGACGGAGAATACGTTGCTTGCCTGAAACAGCTTGAGCGTTGTTCAGGCATTGATGCCTATGAAATTAACCTGTCCTGTCCGAATTTGCGCCTGAAAAAACTTATTTCCCAGCACGCTGTCGCGACGCTACGCGTAATGAAACTTATCCGTAAATTAACCGCAAAACCACTCATTATAAAAATTACTCCGGAAGTAACCGATATCGTCGCAATCGCCCAAGCAGTAGAGAAAGCCAAGGCGGACGCTCTATCTTTAGTAAATACTTTTTTTTCCATGGCGATCAATATTGAAACTAAACGCCCATTTATCGGCAGCATTTACGGTGGCTATTCCGGGCCGGCCATCAAGCCCCTTGCACTATATAGAACTTGGAAAGTGGCTCAAGCCGTAAAAATTCCGATCATCGCCGGCGGAGGAATACAAGATGCCTCCGATGCTATAGAATTTATATTAGCCGGAGCCAGCGCGGTAAGCTTGGGAACGGTGAATTTAATACACCCTAATTGTGCAACCAGGGTATTAGAGGGAATAAAGGGATATATGAATCGGAAGAAAATAAACAACATAAAGATGTTAAAAGGAAAAATCATCACCTAAAAATGGAAAATCAAAAAATCAAAATGACAAAACCGTGGGAAAAGCTGATCGTAGCGCTGGATCTGGATAGTAAAAGCGCCATAGAAAAAGTAGTAAAAACATTGGCGCCTAAAAAAGCGAAATTTAAGATCGGTTCAATCGCTTTTACAAAATTCGGACCATCGTTAGTAGAAAGGCTTATTGCTAAAAACGTAGATATTTTCCTGGATTTAAAATTGTACGACATTCCCAACACCATGAAAGAAACAGCGGGTGTGATAACCGCGATGGGCTGTTGGGCGTTCACCGTGCACATAAAGGCGGGCGTGGACGCGCTCGTTGCGGTACGAGAAGAAGTAATACGTGCGTGTAAGGCTAAGAACCTGCGTAAACCTTTGATTTTAGGTGTGACAGAACTCACCAGCTCCAAGGCCAGCCTGCAAGAGGTACTTAGCCTGGCAGGTAAAGCCTGCGAAGCGCACATAGATGGTGTTATTGCTTCGGCACAAGAAGCACGTGCAATAAAGTTAAAGTTTGGCAGTAGACTGAAAGTAGTTACCCCCGGAATCCGTAATCCTGACGACGAGGTGGGGGATCAAAAAAGAATTACCACGGCTCAAGCCGCTTTTGCCAACGGCGCGGATTATATTGTGGTGGGCAGACCCATTATTGCCAAACAAGACTATTTAAAAGCCGCAAAAGGAATTCTCAACCCATAACGTGCTTACTCAACCTCAACAAAGAAAGAAAATAATTGCGGTAAGCTATTGTACGGGCATTATAGCTGCCGTCGCTGGCTTTTTTATTAAGAAAGAAATTAGTTGTGGCATTCTTTTGGGGGTTACAGCCGGCACCGCTAATTTTATTTTCTTCGAAAAACAAATAGAAGTTTTCGCAAAAAATAAAAAACTACATTTTATATTTACAAGTTATATAATCAGGTACATTTTATTAGGTTTAGTTTTATATGTATCAATCAAGCAAAGCATGTTTTTTTTCATGGGCACAGTGATAGGGTTCTTTATTAATCAAGTAGTTTTTTTTGGGGTAAAACTAAGAAATACGTAGGGGTTGAAATTCTCCAATAAATACAATATAATTATTATCTCAACCAAAACGGGATTTATCTGCTTTTACGGGTTGCTGCGGCTTACGGGTGAAATTGGGGCTGTGAACAGCCGCCATAGGCAAACCACACTATAAACGGATATCGATCGTAGATAAGTTCTAAAAACGTATCATAAGTTTGCCCATGGAGGGTATTGTATATGACGGAAGATTTGAAAGGGTTAATAGAAAAAATACAGTTAGAGGGTGTACAGGTTGCCGAAGAGAAAGCCAAAAGTATAGAACAAGAGGCAAGGTTAACGGCGCAAAGTATTGTTGAAAATGCCGTCCAAGAGTCTCAGAAGCTTTTAGCGGCCGCGCGCGAGCAGATAGATAAGGCTACAGTAAGCGCAGAATCATCGCTTACGCAAGCCGCAAGGGATTTGCTTATAAGTTTACGTAAAGAAATTAGCGTTATCCTTGACAGAATTATTGTATTAAACGTACGTAAAGCTTTGGTGCCGCAAGAGCTCTCAAGAATTATTTGCGCGCTTATTAAGGAATATGCTTCCGGGAATGATAAGGGCAATATTCTTGTTTCGTTTAACAAAGACGATCTCCAGGCACTGGAGCAGGGTTTATTGAGCGAGCTTAAAACAGAAGTAAAAAATAAAATAGTGCTTGCGTCTTCAGACGAAATCCAGGCAGGCTTTAGAATAAGTTACGATGCAGGAAAATCCTACTATGATTTTACCGATCAGGCTCTTGCCGAATATATCAGTCGTCAGCTCGAACCCCATTTAGCCGAAATACTTAAAAAAGCCGCTCTTGGAAAAAGCTAAAACAATAAATGCCTAACTTCTATATATATCTAATTTCAAGTCTGCCCATGCTGCAGTTTGGGGCTAAACCCCCATTTTCTTTTGAAAAGTTTTTACAGATGTGTGAAGGGCTAATACCAACTAGCGCAATTAATCTTTTGAGTCAGATTCAAACCCTAGATATAGGTAAGTATAAAGGTGACTGTGTTGGCACTTTAAAAAGGTGGCACGCTTTTGAGGTAGCGCTAAGAAACGAATTAGTTAAAATAAGAGCCAGCCGCAAGCACAAAGATCCTCTTAAGTATATGCGCGGCGACAGTACCGATGGCCCGACACTTACTCATATCGCTTTAAGTGCGCAGAGGAATCCCTCGCCTCTGGAGGCTGAAATGGTCTTAGATCGAGAGCGGTGGCAAATGTTGGAAGAAATAGCAACAGGGCATTACTTCGATTTAGATTTTCTTATCGTATACGCACAGAAACTTTTGATATTAGAACGCTGGGAAATGATTAACAGAGCTGATAAAATTCGTTTTCTAGAAGAGGCGTTAAAAGGATAATATGATAACCAAAAGAACAGGTCGTATCGTAAAGATAAACGGGAATATGGTAACGGCCGAAACCGATGATTTTATTATTCAGAACGAAGTTGCGTATGTCTTGCACGGCAAAGAACGTCTCAAAGCCGAGGTAATCCGCGTGCGCGGCAATAAAGCCGAGATGCAGGTGTATGAAAATACAGCGAATTTAAAAGTAGGAGAAGAGGCTCATTTCAGTAATGAACTGCTTTGTGTTGAGCTTGGGCCGGGTCTCTTGGGTCAGATATTTGACGGATTACAAAATCCTTTGCCGCAACTTGCTAAAGATTGCGGATTTTTCCTCAAGCGTGGTGTATATCTTTCGGCGCTCGAGGAAGAAGCAGCTTGGGAATTTACTCCTCAGGTAAAACCCGGAGACATTGTACAACCGGGAACAAAACTGGGATTTGTCCGGGAAAAAATATTTAAGCACTACATTATGGTCCCTTTTGGATTTACCCCCGGTCTCGAAATAGTAAGCATTGTCCCTGCCGGCACATATAACCTTAAACAACCGATCGCAAGCGTCAAAGATTCCAGCGGTAAAATACACAATTGTTTTTTAAAACAGTCTTGGCCGGTAAAAATTCCCATAAAAGCCTATGCGCAAAAATTAAAACCCACAGAACCATTAATTACCAAAATGCGTCTTATTGATTCACTTTTCCCGGTTGCCCTTGGCGGCACGTATTGTATTCCTGGTCCGTTCGGTGCGGGGAAAACTGTACTACAGCAGTTGACGAGCCGCCATGCAGACGCAGACATTGTAATTATTGCTGCGTGTGGTGAACGCGCCGGAGAAGTAGTAGAGACGCTTAAAACCTTCCCCGAAATCAAGGATCCTCGTACCGGCAAGCCTTTAATTGACCGCACCATTATTATTTGTAATACCAGTTCGATGCCGGTAGCTGCGCGTGAATCCAGCGTGTATACCGCTGTAACTATTGCCGAGTATTACCGCCAGATGGGCTTAAACGTTTTGCTTTTAGCGGATTCAACCAGTCGTTGGGCTCAGGCGATGCGAGAAATGTCCGGCCGCCTAGAAGAAATTCCGGGAGAAGAAGCTTTCCCTGCTTATCTAGAGTCACGAATTGCTTCTTTTTATGAACGCGCCGGAGCGGTTCGTTTGTACGATGGAAGTCATGGTTCGGTTACTATCGGTGGTGCGGTAAGCCCTGCCGGAGGAAACTTCGAGGAACCGGTTACACAGGCAACATTGAAGGTGGTAGGCGCATTCCACGGGCTTTCACAAGAGCGTTCCAGTGGCCGCCGTTATCCCGCAATAGACCCCTTGATCAGCTGGAGTAAATACCCAGGATTTATCGACAAAAAACAAATGGAAAAGGGTCACTACATTTTACACAAAAGCCATGACGTGGCGCAGATGATGAAGGTTATCGGCGAAGAAGGTACGAGCTTGGCCGATTATGTCGATTACATGAAAGGAGAATTTTTTGACTTTGTCTATTTACAACAGAATGCTTTTGATAAAGTTGACGAAGCTGTTTCAAAAGAACGGCAGATTTATATATTTGATTTTATTTATAAAATTCTCGAAGCAGAGTTTGTTTTCGAGAATAAAGAGGCGGCTTTAAATTTTTTCCAAAAAATACGTCAGCTCTTTCGCGGCTGGAATTCCAGTGTGTGGCAGAGCGAAGATTTTAAAACAATTGAAAAAGAAATAATCGGTTTACTCGACACCAAGCGTTCTCATAAGGAGCAAAAATCCCATGCATAGAGTTTACACTAACATTATACAGATAGCCGGCGATGTTATTATTGTAGAAGCGGAAGGTATCGGATATCTGGATATAGCACAAGTCACTACCGCCAGGGGCACCTCCCTTGCCCAAGTGATACGTTTAGAGGGCAAAAAAGTATATTTGCAGGTCTTTGCGGGCAGCCGCGGGATATCTACCGGAGACCAGGTAAGATTTCTAGGTCACCCCATGCGCGTCGCCAGCGGAGAAAATTTACTCGGACGTATTTTCAATGCAAGTGGCTTGCCGCTAGATGCGGGCCCTATTCTTTCTGATAATATGATTGAAATAGGTGGGCCGCCAGTTAATCCCGTAAAGAGAATAATTCCCAATAAAATAATACGCACTGGCATTCCCATGATAGACGTGTTTAATTCTTTGGTAGAATCGCAAAAGTTGCCTATATTTTCTGTACCCGGAGAACCCTATAATGAGTTACTCGCAAGAATTGCCATACAATCAGAAGTGGATATTATCATTTTGGGAGGAATGGGGTTAAAGTATGACGATTACCTTTTTTTTAGGGACACACTACGAGAACACGGCTCATTATCTCGCTCCATATTTTTTATCCACACTGCCGCGGATCCGGTGGTCGAATGTTTACTCGTTCCGGACATAAGCTTGGCCGTGGCAGAAAATTTTGCTTTGCAGGGCAGGAGAGTACTGGTGTTGCTTAGCGATATGACTAATTTTGCCGATGCATTAAAAGAAATATCCATAACCATGGAGCAAGTTCCTTCTAACCGCGGTTATCCCGGTGATCTTTACAGCCAACTGGCAGTGCGCTATGAAAAAGCGGTTGATTTTGATACTGCGGGGTCAATTACCATACTTGCGATTACCACTATGCCGGGAGATGACGTTACCCATCCGGTCCCGGACAACACCGGTTATATTACCGAAGGACAGTTTTATCTTAAGGGTGGCGTGATAGAACCATTCGGGTCGCTCAGCCGTCTTAAACAGCAAGTTAACGGTAAGACCAGGTCGGATCATCGCACCATTATGGATACAATGATACAATTGTTTGCTAATTATCGTGAGACCGTTGAAAAACAATCCATGGGTTTTCAAATGAACTCTTGGGATAAGAAGCTTCTGCGCTATGGAAAATTATTTGAAGAACAGTTAATGTCGTTAAAGGTAAATATTCCTTTAGAGAAAGCGTTGGATTTGGGCTGGCAGATTCTTTCCGAGTGTTTTAACCCGGAAGAAACAGGAATACAGAAATCTTTAACAGAAAAATATTGGCCGAAATGACAAATCCTAACCCCAAAATCCTGAACTTCCTGCCTGTCGGCCCTCGGCTTCCCGTCTCACCTTCGGTTCGCCGAGGCGGACGCCGCGAGGCGAGCAGGCAGGAAAACAAACTCAAATCCAAAATTTCCAAAACTCAAAACAGCTTTAAGTTTTAGCTTTTGGATTTGTTTTGAATTTAAGCTATGGCGAAGGTTAAACTTACTAAAGGCGAATTAAAACGGCAAAGGGATTTACTCAGACAATACGAACGTTATTTGCCGACCCTGCAGCTTAAAAAACAGCAGTTGCAGCTTGAAATTCTACGGCAGAACGCTACTGTAGAAGAAAAAAAACGCTTGGAAGAAGCAAAACACAGAATCGTAGAAGCCTGGGCAGGTCTTTTTAGCGAACAGCAGGTTAACATGCGGCAATTATTAGGTTCACCAAAATTATCGGTGGGTACTAGAAATGTCGCCGGCGTGGACTTGCCGGTCTTTGCGGGGGCGGAGTTCTTAGACATCGAATATGATTTATTTTCTGTGCCGTTGTGGGTGGATCGCATGTTAGAGGAGCTAAAAATTTTGATTTCTCTGCGTGAAGAAATAAAAATAACAGAAGAGGCGGTAATGATTTTACGAAAAGAATTACGTATTACCACCCAGAGAGTCAATCTTTTTGAAAAAGTAAAGATTCCCGAAAGCTTGGGGGCAATAAAGTTGATTAAAATTTATATAGGAGACCAAATGGCTAATGCCGTTGGTCGGAGTAAAATGGCGAAAAGAAAAATCCAAGCGTATTACGAAGAGGAAATGCTCTCATGATTGTGTCGATGAAACGTGTCGCAGTGTTTACGCAGGTCAAAGACGCCGCTATGGCAATAGAGAAATTGCGTACGCTAGGGCTTTTGCATGTAGAGCACCAAAGACTGCCGCAGAGCGCAGAGATAACAAGCTTACAGGAAGACATCGCGCTGCTTACACAAGTTGTAGGAATTTTGTCCGTACCCGATCGGCGTAGTTGCCCAACCAGAGAGCAAGAGAAACTTCACGATTGGAAACAAAGCGCGAGGCATATTGTTGATGCTCACAAAAGGCTGGATCAATTAGGAGAATACTCGCAAAGTTTAAACAATAGAATACATGAATGGAAAATTTGGGGTGAATTTGAACCGGAACTTATTAGTAGTTTCGCAGCAAAAAACATTTTTATTAAGCTTTATCAAATCCCCGTCAACGCTTTGGCGAAGGTACTCAAGGAGTTTGTGGTGAATACAGTAGCAGTAAAGGGAGGCATTGCTTATTGCGCTGTCGTCTCCCGCCAAAATGTCGACTTAGCTTTTAAGGAAGTTATTTTACCAAAAATGAGTTTAGCAAAAATGCGCCAGAGGCTTTCCCAAGACAAAAAAATTATGGACGACATACAGAAAGATCTCCGTAAGCATTCCTGTTTCATCCGGAGCTTTGTTGAAGCGAAAAAAACCTTATGTGCAGAATTAGAATTTTTCCAGGTAATAAAAGGCATGGGAGAGGCGGGGAGTATCATGTATGTGGCGGGTTATACTCCTCACGATAAGATAGAAGTTTTAAAACAAGCCGCAAAAAGTCAGCATTGGGGAATATTCGTGCGGGATCCGCTAGAAGAGGAAAATCCGCCCACCCTTATACGTAATCCTCGATGGATCGAACTGATCAATCCGGTATTCAAGTTGCTTGAGATTGTTCCGGGCTATCGAGAGTTAGATATAAGCCCGTTTTTTTTGATTTTTTTGAGCCTTTTTTTTGGCATGATTATCGGAGATGCCGGTTATGGTGCGGTATATTTTCTTTTTGCCTTATTTCTTTATCAGCGCCTAAAAAACCGTGCTCCCGATAAGCGTATTTTTTTTCTCTTGTATCTTTTTAGTTCTTGTGCTATTTTTTGGGGGTTACTTACCGGGACGGTTTTTGGCCAAGAATGGTATCTGCGTGTGGGCGGTAAACCTTTTCTGCCGGTGTTAAATAACACAGCTTTTCTGCAGGCCCTATGTTTCTTTTTGGGTGCTTTTCACTTAAGTTTGGGGCATATCTGGCAGGCCGCACGAAAACTTCCTTCTCTTGTTGCTCTTTCGGATGTAGGATGGATTTGCGTACTTTGGTCGGCATTCTTTGTGGCTAAAACATTAATCCTTGACGAACCATTTCCATATTTTGGCACATGGCTCATTGCGGCGGGGCTAATACTGGTAGTATTTTTCTCCAACCCTCAAAGAAATATATTCAAAGCCATCGCATCAGGCTTAGGGACGGTAGCCCTGAGTCTGATGAACAACTTTACCGATGTAGTTTCTTATATTCGTCTTTTTGCTATAGGCCTGGCTGGTGTGGCTATAGCCGATACGGTTAATACGTTAGCTGCCGGTTTGGGCAGCGGAGCTATTTTTGGTAAAATACTTATTGTTTTTCTGGGACACACTATTAATATCGTCCTTGGCCCGATGTCAGTCCTGGTGCATGGGATAAGATTGAATGTTTTAGAATTTTCTAGCCATGCAGGTTTGTCCTGGGGCGGGATAACCTATAAGCCGCTTAAGGCTTAAAATAAAAAAAGGAGATTACCATGGAACAGAATATTTTAGGACAATTCAAGGATTTAGGTGCGGTTATGGTATTAGGGCTTTCTGCGCTCGGGTCCGGCGCTGGCGCAGGCGTGGCCGGGATGAGCGCCATAGGTGCCTGGAAGAAGAACTTTAATCAGAATAAGCCAGCATCTTTTCTTTTGGTGGCACTTACCGCAGCGCCCCTAACTCAGACGATTTATGGATTTATCGTGATGAACCGGATGCTTTCTTTGACGCTTGCCGGTCAGTATCTTTGGGGGGTGGGTTTACTTTCCGGTTCTGCTATCGGACTTTCTGCGTATTGGCAAGGAAAATGTGCTGCGGTTGCCTGCGATGCAATGGGTGAGACCGGTAAAGGATTTGGTAATTATCTGGTAGTTTTAGGTATGACCGAAACTGTCGCGCTTTTAGTGATGGTTTTTACTATTGTTTTCTTGGGCCGCCTGGCAGGTTAAGAAAACAACCTGTTTTGTAACTTTTTAGCTTTTACCGTGTCGGGCTTCTCGTTGCAGAGATTGCCAAATAGATAAAATCACTATAATCACTGGAAATAAGCTGAAAATACACTCGGGAAGAGGCTATTTTTTTGCAATTGACGGTTGCCCCGCAATGCTTTATAGTATATAAATACGAGCAGTGGCTTTAATGTTAAATGATCCGTCCATTAATCCCGTTGCGCGCCCGAATACAATGAGGGGATAAGCGCACACGACACTGTGTTTTTTTGAAATAGCGTTGCAGCGAAATTTAACACCGGGCGGTTGGCGCAGCGGAAGCGCATCTCGTTTACACCGAGGGGGTCGTGGGTTCAAATCCTACACCGCCCATGCTTTATCGCGTTGACAAAGATTTGTGGGTATAGCTGTGTAGTGGTTGTTCCCGGGGTATTTTTGGAACAAATAAGCACCTACGGTGCACTTCGACTACGTCGAAGATTTGTTTCAAATCCTACACCGCCCATATTAATTAAATTAAAAATCAAAAGTTAAAAATAAAAATTAAAAAAATTGTACTCCACATTACCATTTTGATATTTAATTTTGTATGGAAGAATTAGAAATTTTACGACATTCTTGTTCGCATGTTATGGCTAGCGCGGTAAAGAAGCTTTACCCGGAAGCAAAGCTGGGCATAGGTCCTGCCATCGAGAATGGCTTTTACTATGATTTTGAGATTCCGCAAGGGTTAAGCGATGCCGATCTGGAGAGAATCGAACAAGTAATGCGTGAGACGATAAACAAAAATTATCCATTCGTACACGAAGAATGGTCTTCTGCCGAGGCAATAAAATTTTTTGAACAACACAAAGAAACATATAAAGTTGAACTCATAAAAGATCTAGCCGTGCCAAACGTTTCCATCTATAAGCACGGCGATTTCGTGGATTTATGTAAGGGCCCGCACGTTACCTCTACCGGTGATACGCGCTATTTTAAACTTTTATCTATCTCCGGGGCATACTGGCATGGCATAGAAGGTAATCCCCAGCTCGTGCGTATTTACGGAACAACTTTTTCCAGCAAAGAAGAATTGGACGCACACCTCAAGAATTTGGAAGAAGCAAAACGCAGAGACCACCGGGTATTAGGTAAAGAGCTTGGTATTTTCGACATTTTTCACAATCAGGCTGGTGCGGGGCTAGTTTTTTATCTTCCGGAAGGCGCTGTTTTGCGCAGGCTTATTGAGGATTGGGAAGTAAAAGAGCACAGGCGCCGCGGCTACAAACAGGTAATTACTCCGCATATTATGGATAAAAAATTATGGCAGACGAGCGGACACCTTGAGTATTATCAAGATTATATGTACCCGGTTACCAAAGAAAACCAAGAATTTATTTTAAAACCGATGAATTGCCCGGGGCATATTCTCATTTATAAATCCGATGTGCGCAGCTGGCGGGATTTGCCGTTAAGGTTATTCGAATTAGGTACCGTATATCGTTATGAAAAAAGCGGCGTATTGCACGGATTACTGCGTGTGCGCGGCTTTACTCAGGATGATGCTCATATCTTTTGCAAGAAAGACGATCTGTATGTCGAGATAGAAGGCGTTCTTAATTTCGTGAAAGATGCTATGCAAACGTTCGGATTCAAGGAATTCGACGCGGAGTTAAGCACCCGTCCGGAAAAGTATATCGGCGAGAAAGAAGATTGGGATATTTCCGAGGGGATCCTGGAAGAGGTGTTAAAAAAGCAAAACTTTCATTACCGGATTAATGCCGGCGACGGGGCGTTTTATGGTCCCAAGATCGATATAAAACTTAAAGACGCTCTTGGCAGAGAGTGGCAGTGTGCTACAGTCCAGCTCGATTATAATATCCCAAAACGTTTTGCGCTCACCTATCACGCGCAAAACGGCGAAGAAGTTCAACCGATCATGATACACCGGGTTATCTTGGGCAGCCTTGAACGTTTTATCGCTACCCTTATCGAACATTATGCGGGAAGATTTCCTTTGTGGCTTGCGCCTACGCAGGTAAGTGTTTTGAATATTACGGAGGATGTAAGAGATTATGCGTTGGAAATAAAAGCAAGGCTGGAAAAAGAAGACATCCGGGTAGACGCTGATACGCGCAACGAAACCTTACAGAAAAAAATAAGGGACAAAGAGTTGCACAAAATTCCCTATATGGTAATTGTCGGTAAAAAAGAAAAAGAGACCGGAAAAATTTCTGTAAGAAAAAGCGGAAAGGAAAATTTAGGGAACATGGGAATAGAGGATTTTTTGGCGCTCTTGAACAAAGAGTTAGGTCAAAACTAAGTTGGGAAATGGCAAAATAGTTTGTCATTTAAGCTTTGGTGTTTGTTATTTAAAAGAAGGAGGTAACGAATAGTGAGGTATGTGAGAGTAAATGAACGGATCGTGGCAAAGACGTTGCGTGTGATTGGGCCCAACGGAGAACAATTTGGAATTTTTCCAAAAGAGCTAGCCCTGAAGAAAGCTCAAGAGGCTGATTTGGATTTAGTCGAAGTAGCCGCGCAGGCGAATCCACCGGTATGCCGCATCATGGATTTTTCAAAGTACCGGTATGAACAGGAGAAACGCGAGCGCGAGGTAAAAAAACACCAGAAACAAGCCCAGCTAAAAGAAATAAGGATTACTCCCCGGATTGATATGCATGATTTTGAAACAAAAACAAAACATATAAAAGAATTTTTAGAAAAGGGGCACAAGGTGAGGATCCGTATGTTCTTCAGAGGTAGAGAAATGGCTCATAAAGATTTAGGCAGTCGGGTAATCGAAAAACTTATCCAAGATATAGATAAAATAGGAAAAATAGATAAACCGCCCATTATGCTCGGTAGGGCGATGATCATGGTGTTGGGTCCTAAATAATAGAGACGCAACGTTCGCGTTGATACCGCGGCGTTTCTGTGGTACGGAGGTAATAATGCCAAAACTAAAAACAAAAAAGTCATTAGCTAAACGAGTGAAGATTACCAAGAATCAGAAAATGTTGCGTTCCCATGCATTGCGGCGGCATCTCCTGAGCGGACGCAGCCAAAAGCGTAAACGGTTGTTAAGGAAAAAAACATTAGTTGACCACACACTATATAAAATGATGAAACGGGCGTCGCCATACTCATTCTAGGCGCCTGTCAGCGTCGCGGTGTGTCAGCAAAAAAATAGGAGGATACTATGAGGGTAAAACAGCAGCCAGCATCACGCGCCCGCAAGAAAAAAGTTTTAAAATTAGCCAAAGGATATTGGGGCCGTCGTTCCAAACATTTTCGCCGCGCCATCGAAACCGTGCGCAGGGCCTTAGTGTATTCATATCGCGACCGTCGCGTCCGCAGGAGAGAATTCCGCGCACTCTGGATTACCCGTATCAGCGCGGCAACCAGACAACGCGGTTTGTCGTATCGTGAATTTATCAATATCTTAAAAAAGAAAAATATTCTGCTTTCGCGGGACATGTTGGCAAAAGTTGCAGCCGAATATCCGGCGGTATTTGACAAAATAGTAGAAGCAGTAAAGAAATGACAAATGCCAAAATCCAAATGGCAAAATATTTTGTCGTTTGTGCTTTGGTGTTTGTTATTGTAAGGAAGTAATATGTATATAATTATTGTTGGGTGTGGCCGGGTAGGTTCTGAATTGGCGAAGCTATTATCCAACGAAGGCCACGACGTTGTTGTTATAGACGAGAATCATTCATCATTCGAACGTTTGGGCAGTGCGTTTAACGGCCTCACCCTGGTAGGCAACGGTTTTGATCAGGCATTGCTTTGCCAGGCAGGCATAGAAAAAGCAGATGCTTTTTGTGCAGTGACGAACGGTGACAACACCAATCTTATTTCCGCTCAAGTAGCCAAAAAGATATTTAAGGTTCCGAAAGTTATCGCCAGAGTATACGATCCTCAGCGCGCACATATCTATACAGCGCTGGGTTTGAATATTATCAGCGGGACTATTCTTTTTGCTTCGATGTTGCGAGACAAAATTATCGAGAGTCACTTTTCAAGCTACCTCATTGAAACGAAAGATCTGGGTATCATAGAAATAGAAGTTAAAAAGAATCTGATAGGCAAACCCGTGCAAAGCCTTAACATCGCAGGTGAATTTTTAGTAGTAGCCGTCCGGCGTCTCGACGGCGTCATTATTCCCGAGTCAGACACGATGTTGAGGTCTAAGGATATTCTCATGGGCGTGGTTAAAGTTAAAAGCCTTAAGAAAATTAAGGATATGTTCAGTCTTTCATGACGAGGTGAAAATATGCATATCATAGTTATCGGCGCCGGAAAAGTTGGCTACTTTCTGGCTAAGCGCCTAAGCGATAATAAACATACCGTAAGCTTGATCGAAAAAGATCAGGCTGTGTGCGAAGAAATAGCTAAACAGTTGGAAATTTTAGTTATTAACGGTGATGGCTGTGACCCGCAGATTTTAGAGCAGGCGGGAGTCGTTCGCGCCGATGTTTTAGCCGCGGTCACGGGTGACGACGAAGATAATCTCATTATCTGCCAGCTGGCAAAAGAGAAATTCAATGTCCGTCGTACCGTCGGCAGAGTTAATAATCCTGACAATGAAAAAACATTCGCCGAACTTGGTATCGACGTTCCGGTGGATGACACTAAAATTATCGCTAAAATTATCGAAGAAGAAGTATCATTTTCCGATTTTGTCAATTTACTAAGTTTTAAACGCGGTAAGTTGGCAATAGTTCGCGTTGATCTTCCTCCGGATTCCCCGGTTATTCATAAGCCGATCCAAGAGATCGCTTGGCCGCAAAACTCCGTATTGGTTTCTGTATTGCGTGCGGAAGAAGTGCTTATCCCCAAAGGCGATACGATGCTTGAGCCCGGAGACGATGTAATCGCCCTCACGTTAGTTGGCAATGAGCCGCAGTTGTTAAGCCTTTTGATAGGTAGATTATGATGCAAGCAAAACTATTCTTACGCGCCGCTACCGGTATTGCGCTAGAAATACTTTATGCTTTTGCCGTTATGGGCGTTGCGTTCCTTATCTGCGTGTTACTCTATCTAAAAAAATGATTCTAAAACCCCGCTTAAACGACGTTCAAATTATCGGTTATTATTTGGGTAAAATCATCATAGGCGTCGGTCTTTTTATGCTTGTGCCTGTTATCTGCGCTTGTGCTCTTGGTGAAATGAATCCGCTTCTGGATTTTTTAATCGGTATCGGCATTTCTTTTTTAGTCGGCTTTGTGCTCACCACAATCTGTTTTACCGAAAAAGATCTGAATTGGATGCAAGGAATGATTGTTGTTTCTCTTTGCTGGCTCTTTGCCATGGTTGTAAGCGCTATTCCTTTATATTTAAGCGGACATTATCATTCTTTTCTCGACTCCTGCTTCGAAACCATGTCAGGTTTTGCTACCACTGGTTTAACGCTGACGCAGGATCTCGACCATCTTTCTTATGCACACAATCTTTGGCGCCACGTAATTATGTTCATCGGCGGCCAGGGTATTGTCATCGTGGCCCTTTCACTTTTTGTGAAAGGTTTCTCCGGCGCATTTAAAATGTATGTCGGCGAGGCCCGCGACGAGAGGGTGTTGCCTAACGTCATTCATACTTCCCGATTTATCTGGTTGGTCAGTATAGTGTATCTGGTGTTGGGGACTTTGGCCTTGGGTATTACGGGATTATTAAACGGTATGAAACCATTTAATGCATTTTTCCATGGCGCCTGTGTTTTTATGGCGGCATTTGATACCGGCGGTTTCTCTCCTCAATCACAAAATATCCTTTATTATCACAGTTTGCCGTTTGAAATTATCACCATTGTAATTATGTTCTTGGGCGCAATCAATTTTAAATTACATTACCATCTCTGGACCGGTAACTTCAGAGAACTAACAAAAAATATAGAAATGCGAATGCTTTCTTTCACCGTAACTTTTACGTTTTTGCTCGTGGCCATAGGGCTGTACAAACTTAAAGTATACCCGCAGGCACTTATGTTGTTCCGCAAGGGTTTCTATCAGCTTATTTCCGGTCATACGGGGACCGGTTATCAGACTATATATGCACTCCAATTTAATGAGTGGGGCGATTTAGCGCTCGTTGGTCTCATCTGTGCCATGGCCTTAGGCGGAGCAGTCTGTTCCACTACCGGCGCCATTAAAATGTTGCGTATCGGCATTATTTTTCGCGCGCTCAAAGAAGACGTAAAACGTATCATGCTTCCCGAGAAAGCGGTTATATTTGAGAAATTTCATCACATAAAAGAAATATTTTTAGAAGATAAACAAGTACGTTCAGCGCTGCTCATTACTTTGTGTTATCTCTTGTTGTATTTCGGTGGCGCGCTTATGGGGATGCTTTTGGGTTACCCATTTTTGTTTTCGCTGTTCGAGTCTACATCCGCAGCGGCGAACGTAGGGCTATCCTGTGGTATTACCAGCGTGACTATGCCGGCTATTTTAAAAATAACATATATCATGCAGATGTGGATAGGCCGTCTGGAATTCATGTCTATATTTACGCTGCTAGGATTTATCACTGCGGCAATCAAGGGGAAATGATGAGGGTGTTATTGCAGAGACCAGAGACCAGAAACCAGAGGTCAGAAACCAGAAGGCAGAGGTCAGAGGATAGAGGTCAGAGGATAGAGGTCAGAGGTCAGAGGTCAGAGGATAGAGGACAGAAATTAAATTGTTTTATTCTTTCTTCTCTGTCTTCTGTCGTCCGTCTTCTGTCATCTGTCTTCTGTCATCCGTCATCTGTTTTCCGTCGTCCATCATCCGCCTTCTGTCATCTGTTTTTTGTTGTCTGTCTTCTGTCGTCCGTCCTCTGTTTTCTACTCAGCCCTTGTTATGCCGCCACCCTTTCCAGCAGTGAGCTTATTGCTAATGCCAAGCAATACGATGGCAAGATTGTTGTTTATCACGGAGAGGTTATCGGCGATGTAATGGTCCGCGGCAGTTATGCATGGATAAACGTAAATGACTCCCAAAATGCAATCGGAATATGGTTAGAAAGCAAGTTGGTTAAAGATATCCAGTATACGGGTGGTTATACATCCCGGGGTGATTTGATAGCAATCACAGGAACCTTTCATCGTGCCTGTATAGAACACGGAGGAGACTTGGACATTCATGCCAAGTCAACCGCTATCTACAAAAAAGGCTCAAAGCTTGAAGAAAAATCTTCACCGTTTAAAATAAAAGTGGCGATATATCTTTTAATAATCTGCTTGACCTTAACGGTTATTTATTTTATAACATTGGGTTATAGAAAGAAAAAGTAAAAAATATACAGGATAAACATATATGGAACAAGAAATTAGAAGATTGGAAGAGGAATTCCAAAGAGATTTACAAAACGCAATTACCTCGGAAGCCTTGGAGGCGTTGAGAGTTAAATACATAGGCAGAAAAGCTGTGCTGAATCAGCTTTTTGCCGCCATCCCTACGCTGGGCAACGAAGAAAAGGGCCGTTGCGGCAAGCAGCTTAATGTGCTTAAAAATAAAATTGCCTCGCTTTTGGACGAGCGTTTGAACAAAGAAACTTTCCAGGAAGAAAAGATTGATCTCACGTTTCCCCCCGTATCTATTGATCGTGGCTCCCGACACGTGATAAGTATGGTGAGCGAGGAGATCTGTGCGATTTTCGAAAAACTTGGTTTTGCAATTGTGGAAGGTACGGAGATAGAGGACGAATGGCATAATTTTAGCGCACTGAATATCCCCTTGGACCATCCTTCCCGTGATGCCTTCGATACGTTTTATTTGGACATCCCCCCAAGCCGTGATGCGGGAAAATTTCTTTTGCGCAGTCACACATCAACCTCGCAAGCGCGAGTGATGATGAAAGCCAAGCCACCCTTAGCAGCCATATCACCCGGCAGAGTCTATCGGCCCGACCAGGTTGATGCGTCACACTCCTTTATGTTTCACCAGATAGAAGGATTCGCGGTCGATAAAGGGCTTACTTTTGCGCACTTAAAAGGGGTGCTCCTGCGTTTCGCGAGAGATTTTTTTTCCCCCGACGTTACCTTACGCTTTCGGCCCCACTTTTTTCCTTTTACTGAGCCATCGGCAGAGGTGGATGTGTCATGCTTCGCATGCAGAGACCAGAAACCAGAGACTAGAAACCAGAAATGTAGTGTGTGCAAGGGGAAAGGCTGGCTGGAGATCTTGGGTTGCGGTATGATACACCCTACTGTTTTGGAAAATTGCGGTATCGATTCCAAAAAATATCAAGGTTTTGCTTTTGGTATGGGAGTTGAGCGCCCGGTTATGCTTAAATACGGTATCGACGATATCCGGCTTTTTTATGAGAATGACGTGAAGTTCTTGGAACAATTTTGATAACAATGATTACACAGATTTTAGGAGTGATTACACAGATTAAAAAATCGGTGTAATCTGTATTTAATCGGTGTAATCAATGCGAGCGAAGCGAATATGAGGTTTAGTTTAAATTTTATCAAAGAAATTTTAGAAGTGCCTATTCCTGCTTCGGATCTCGTTTCGCTACTTTCTTTGAGCGGAATGGAAGTAGAGCATTTCGAGAAAGTAGAAGAAGACTGGGTTTTTGATATAGAAGTTACCTCCAACCGGTATGACTGGCTTTCTATGCTAGGAATAGCCAGGGAGATGGCCGCCTGTTTAAATAAAACCCTCACCATTACGTATCCCGCGCTCTGCAAAAAACCGGTTTATAATGATAAGCGGATACATATCGAAAACAGCAAAGATTGTCTTTTTTACGTGGGCAGACTTATCAGGGGCGTGCAGGTTGAGAAGAGTCCTGCGTGGCTCGCCGAGCGCGTTACGCATTGTGGTGTAAGTGCAATCAACAACGTGGTAGATATTACCAACTACTGTATGCTTAAGTGGGGTAACCCATTGCATGCTTTTGACGCGGATAAAATTGAGGGAGATATTTTTATCAGAAGGGCAAAGAAAGAAGAAACCTTTGTTGGTATTGACGAAAAAGAAAGGACGCTTGGCGAAGAGAATCTGGTAATTGCCGATGCTAAAAAGATTATTGCTCTCGCCGGAGTCATGGGCGCTAAAAATACCGAGGTCGGCCCCACCACAAAGAACATTTTTTTAGAAGCTGCAATATTTTCTCCGCTTACTATCCGCCACTCACGCCGGGCCGTTGGTTTGGATACGGAATCATCGTATCGTTTTGAGCGCCAGGTTTTTTCTGATTATATGGAATATGCCTCAATGGAGGCGCAGTGTCATATTGAGAAATACTGTCATGGTATGTTTGCCGGCTATCAGGAAGCGGGCAAAAAGCCTGTCGTTGCGGCTAAAAAGATTACTTTTCAGTATCAACATTTAAATAACTACCTGGGGACAATCTTTCCTCGGCAGAAGATAAAAACCATACTTTCCCATCTTGGCTGTGTGGTGAAGCAATCAGGCGGCAGGATAACCGTACTTGTGCCAAAATTCCGTTTCGACCTTAAACGAGAGGTTGACGTATACGAAGAACTTTCTCGAATATACGGTTACGACAAGATTGCCGCACAAATACCGTTTTTGCCCCCGGTAGTCAAAAAAGACGAGCCTTACGAATTTAAAAAACAATTAAAGGCTAAACTTTCTTCTCTCGGCTTAAAAGAAATTATTACGTACAGTGTTGAGTCTCAAGAGGAGTCCGAGGTGTTGGTGAATGGACCGATGATCACCATATTGAATCCGTTGCGCCAGCAGGAAAATGCTTTACGGATAAGTTTACTGTTGGGCATGCTGAAAGCGATTACATACAATGTTAATCGCAGTCGTGAAGGCATACGGTTTTTTGAAATTGCCGATGTGTATATGAAAGAAAAAAGCGGATTTCGTGAAAAACCGTTCGTATCCATTGGATTGGCCGGCCCGGCTTACGATTTCTTCTATCTCAAAGGAATTGTGGCTGAGATGATGAAATGTTTAGATATTGCCACATATGAACTGAAGGAGGAAAGCACCCCGCATTTTACCAACGCGCTTAGTTTCTTTGTCGGCGGCGTGGCAGCAGGCTTTTTAGGAAAACTTGATGCCCAGACCAAGAAGAAATTCGACATACAGCAAAATGTGTTATTTGCGCAACTGGATCTCAACATTTTGCGCCAGCACGCGAGCCTTAAGGCGTATACTCATTTTAGCGCCTATCCGGCTATTTGGCGCGATATTAGCATTGCATTACGCAAAGATAAAGCGTTTAAGGATGTCGAAGCCATTATCAGGGCGGATAACCGGCTGGTTTGCGGTTGGCGAGTGGTAGACATATATAAAGGTAAAGACGTAGCCCTGGATCACACCGCATTTACATTGCGTATGTTCTATCAATCACAGGAAAAAACCCTCACCTCACAGGAAGTCGATACGGTCCATAACGCTATCCGAGAAAATTTGCGCCTCCAGGACGGTATCGTGCTGCGATAAGCCCGTCTTGAAAGTATTGATAACATTATAGTGTAAACGTTTTCGTAAACATTTTCACATCGCCTTGAAAACGGTCTGGTCCAATGGTATAATAAAAATGCGAGATACCCTGCCTGTCACGTCGGCAGGTCTAAGTGCTACAGCCAACAACTATTACAAGGGAGCCAAATCTCCTATCGCTGAGGCGATGAAGGATGAGGTGCCCACCTGTATGAGAAATGGACTGTATGCAGCCAACCTGGGACGGACTCACGGCAGGGTTTTTTATTTCTATTAAAAAGCAAAATGTAAATATCAAAGATGCATATAGTTTTATTGCCACTTTTCATATTTAATTTTTGATATTTAAATTTATGAACGATACCCCTCTTGCAGCAAGATTGCGGCCGCAAAGCCTTGATGAATTTGTTGGCCAGAATCATATTCTGGGAGAAGGAAAGCTTTTACGCCGAGCGATTATTTCCAAGCGAGTACCCTCGCTGATTTTTTACGGTCCCGCCGGTTGCGGCAAAACTACCCTTGGTTTTATCGTCGCCAATAGTTTAGAAGCTGACTTCATTTATTTAAATGCTTCGTTTACCTCCAGTCCGGAAATAAAAAAAATTATTCTTAAGGCGAAAGAACAGCTTGCTGCAACGCACCGGAAAACCACGGTATTTATTGACGAAATACACCGTTTTAATAAATTACAACAAGAATCGTTAGTACCGGATACAGAAAATGCCCATATCACTCTCATTGCCGCCACCATCTATAATCCCCGCTATTATCTTATTCCTTCGCTTATCTCGCGCTCGATAGTCGCGGAGTTTAAACCGTTATCAAAAGAAGATATTATACGTATTTTAAAGCACGCTCTCCAAGACAAAGAGCAGGGTTTAGCCGCTATGCCCATAGAGGTTACCGATAAAGCTCTTGAGTATATTGCTATCCTTTGTTCCGGAGACGCGCGCAAAGCCCTTGCTTCTTTAGAGATAGGTATCTTTAGTACCCCGGCTAACGAGCAGGGAAAAATTGTTTTTAATCTGGAAATCGCCAAAGAAAGTATTCAGAAAAATATTTTTTATGACAAGAAAGACTCGTACCATTATGATACAATTTCCGCATTTATTAAATCGGTAAGAGGCAGTGATGTTGACAGCAGCCTCTATTGGCTCGCGAAGATGATAAAAGGCGGCGAAGATCCGCGTTTTATCGCGCGACGGCTAGTTATCCTGGCATCCGAGGATATCGGCAATGCCAGCCCTTTTGCCTTGGTTTTAGCGACAAGTTGCTTCAAGGCCGTAGAATTTGTCGGAGCTCCGGAATCGGATTTAATTTTAGCGCAGGTCACTATTTATCTGGCGGCCTCGCCAAAATCAAATTCCGCGTACATGGCTATCGATAAAGCTAAAAGCGATGTGGATCAGGAAGAGACCAAGGAAGTCCCTTCGCATATCAAAACCCATTCCAAAGAGTACAAATATCCGCACAGTTACGGTGGCTTTGTAAAGCAGGATTATTGTGCTCCGAATCGCTACTATGTTCCTAAAGATATCGGCGAAGAAAAGAAAATAAAGGAGTTTTTAGAACAACTCAAAAAATAATATATCCGGTATAATTATTACGCCACAAGTGAAATCGCGCAGCTCTTTTAACCGCCGAACTATATTGGCGAATAGTAAAATGTTCCGAAACCGCCGCGAAAAATGTTTTGTCTTTTTATAAAGTTATGATAAAGTATTTACGCTATGATTAAAGAAGTAGCTACACCAACCTTAAAAAACCCTATTTTTATCGCTGCCTGGCCGGGCATGGGCGAGGTGGCTTATCGCAGCGTTTTATTCTTACGCGAAGTGATGGGTTTTAAGATGTTTGCGAAATTAGAGGCGCAGGATTTTTTTAAACCATCGGCCATTGTGGTTGATAAAGGAATTGTCGAGTTGCCGTCTTTGCCTGCGGGGTTCTTCTACTACGCAAAAAACAAAAATGCTCCCGATATCATTCTTTTTATGGGCGAAGCCCAGCCGCCGCTTGAGCACGCCGAAGTACTTTCTAGGGCAATTATCGAGTTTGTGAAAAAACATAAGGCAAAGTTCATGATGACTTTTGCCGCAAAGCCAGAACCAATAGACCACAAGGCAGATGCGCCTGTGTGGATAGCGGCCACACATGACGAAACGCTGAAGGCATTCAGCAAATTCAACTTAAGAATTCTTGAAGAGGGCCAGATCAGCGGCCTTAACGGCATTCTTCTCGGCGTTGGGAAGAAAATGGGTTTAAAGGGGGTTTGTCTTTTGGCAGAAATTCCTTTTTATACCGTACAAATAGAAAACCCCAAAGCCAGCGCTAATATTTTAAAGGTTATCAACGAATATTTAAATTTGAACCTTAATATCGCTCCGCTTGCAGAACGAAGCAAATTTATCGAAGGAGAAATCGAAAAGCTCATCAGCTATCTTAAGGGCGAAGCGCCTCAGCCACCATCGGCCAGTATGCCGCTGAATGAAGAAGACGTGGAGCGTCTAAAGAAAGATTTAGCTGCGTATACCAAATTGCCGCAATCGGCGCGAGAAAAGATAGAAACTCTTTTTAAAGAAGCGCAAACCGATATTGCCCAGGCGAATAAATTGAAGTCCGAACTCGATCATTGGAATGTCTATAAAGAATACGAAGATCGATTCCTTGACTTATTTAGGAAAAAAGATAAAAAAGACGAACCGCACTAATTTCTTTTAAAACACCCTTCATTCATCAGCCAGCGTATCTAAAGAAACGGGAAAATCCACAAACAACATTCGTAGTAGTATGGCGGAAGGCATAAGTGTTGCCCAGATAAGAGGATTGGAGGAAAAAGCGAAAGCGCTTGGTTTTTCGGAGCGCACTCTCATCGAAAACGCTTCAAGCAATTTTGCCGAAATAATTGACCACCTATCTCTTGGTAAAAAAGCGCTCATCATCGCCGGTAAGGGCAATAACGGTGCTGATAGTTTGGCTTGCGGCCGCAAATTAGCTAACCGCGGCTATACGGTCAGCACTATTTTAGTAAACGAAAAAGAATTCAACCAGGAAGCATTAGCCCAGAAACAGTTGATAGAGCGCTTCGGCGCTGCACTGTATACATTGGGGCAGTGCGATACAAAACTTACTTCTTCGATCGAAGAAAACGATTTTATTGTGGATGGCATATTGGGCATAGGAGTACGAGGAGTGCTTGCGCCGTTTTTACAGGGCATTATCAACACCATCAATGCAACCCCTAAGCTAATCGTGGCCTGCGATATTCCTTCGGGGCTATCTCCAGACACGGGTATTGCTTTGCCTGTGGCCATTAGGGCATCATATACCGTAACTTTTATCGCGGCAAAGCGCGGTTTTTTCCTTAATCAGGGCCCATCTTTTTGTGGTAAAATACTAGTAACCGATATAGGCATATCGCGGGAATTATTAGAAAAGGCTTTGCTAAAAAAATAAAGAAAATTATGCGTATAAGTTTTATGGGTCACGCCTGTTTTTTGCTGGAAACCGCTCGCGGGACCAAGATAATTACCGATCCGTATGAACCGGGTAGTTATCAAGGTGCCTTGAAATATGCTCCGGTTAATATTGATGCCGACATTGTTACTGTCTCGCACAAGCATCCCGATCATAATTTTACCAAAGAATTCCGTAAAGCAAAAATATACGATCATTCGGGTAGTTGGTCGATATATGATGTCGAAATAAAAGGCATACTTTCGTATCATGATAACCAAAAAGGCAAGGCGCGGGGCAGTAATATCATTTTTGTCATCTCTGCCGACGGGATGCGTATCGCTCATTTTGGTGATCTGGGGACGACGGATATCGACTATGGCAGTATCGGCCAAATTGATGTGGCGCTTATTCCTGTTGGTACTATTTTTACTATAGATGCCGAAGAAATCGCGCGTCTGAACAAAACACTCAATCCTCGAATATGCATCCCTATGCATTTTAAAACCTCCCGCTGTGAATTTAATATTGCGACGGTCGATGATTTTATAACCGGCAAACCGGATATCCAGCATTGCGAAACGCTTGAACTGTCTTCCCAGAACATCGGCTCGTTTAGCAGCATAGTTGTTCTCGAACACATGCGTTAAGGACCAGTGTTTGGTAAAAACGTATACGTGCCTATTCAATATCTTTGTTGTACAATGTAACCTATATGAAAGAAGAACGCATCAGTCTAAAGCATGGCGAAGGCACGCGCCAGGCATATGAGCTCATCCAGGACGTTTTTTTAACAAGGATAAAAAACCCCGCCTTAGAAGAGTTGGCGGATGCTGCTTCTGTCGATAGCCTCGCCTACACTTGCGATTCTTTTACTGTTTCTCCTATTTTTTTCCCCGCTTCCGATATCGGAAAACTTTCAGTCTGCGGTACGGTCAATGATTTATGTGTCAGCGCCGCTGTGCCCCTCTATTTGAGTCTGGCGGTTATCATTGAAGAGGGGTTCTTGAAAAAAGATCTTGAAAGAATCGTTGACTCAATCGGCCGCGAAGCGCGCAATTCTCGCGTAAAGATCGTAACCGGCGATTTTAAGGTGGTGGAGAAAGGAAAGGTAGATAAAATTTTTATCAGTACCTCGGGAATAGGAAAAAAAATACCTAAACGTAGTTCGGCGTTTAGGAATATACAACATAAGGATAAAATTATTGTTACCGGTTCTATCGGCGAACATGGCATCAGCGTGATGCTGGCCCGCAATAAGATTTTTGATTTCGATATTACAAGCGACTGTCAGGGCCTCGCTGATGTCGTTATACCCCTCTGGGAACGATTCCCCGCGATTCGTTTTATGCGCGACCCCACCAGGGGTGGTATTGCCAGCACTTTCAATGAAATATATCTTGGTTCAAAGATGGGCGTGAAGATAATTGAAGAAAACGTTCCGGTAAGAAAAGATCTGCATACTGCCTGTGAGATTTTAGGAATAGACCCGTATTATCTTGCCTGTGAAGGCAGGGCGATTATTGTAGTTTCCCCAAAGGCTGCTTCGGAAGTTTTGAGGTTTCTAAAAAAATATTCGCCAGCGGCCGCTATTATTGGCGAATGCGATCGTAATATAAAAGGCGTTATGATGAAAACAATTGCAGGAGGAGAGCGGATCCTTGACTTCTCACACTCATTTAACTTACCGCGCATCTGTTAATTTCTTTTAGAAATTATGATTACACAGATTATAAGAACGATTACACGGATCATTAAAAAGTAGAGAGTAGAAAAAAATCAGTGTAATCTGTATTTAATCGGTGTAATCATTATGCCGAACGTAGTGAGGCAAATATGTATCAAGAACGGTTTTACAGAAATTGGTCGCCGTCAGCCTGGAGTTTGGAAGTTAGTCATAAAGAAAGCGATCTTTTTATCGCGTCGGATAAGCCTATCGATAGAAGCCTGGCTTACGAATTGCTGAAGAAGTATTACGAAGAGATAGAAAAATATATTAAGGGTAACCCTCTGTTTTTTACCTCACTTTCTCCTCTGGAGCAAGATAACGGAGCCCCGCCTATCGTAAAAGATATGATCGATTGTTCCAATGTTACCGGTATAGGGCCATTTGCGTCTGTTGCCGGAGCTGTCGCGTTATATGTAGGTAAAGAGCTCTCTCGTTATAGCAACGAAATAATTATCGAAAACGGCGGTGATATCTTCTTGAATATCGCCAAGGATAAGATCGTAGGGGTATATTTGGGAGAACGGTTTTCTCAGCCTGTACTGTCACTAAGAATTAAGCATCGAGAATATGCTTTTGGGATTGCCTCTTCGTCAGCCTATATTGGGCACAGTTTAAATTTCGGCAGAGCCGATCTGGTGACAGTAATCGCTAAAGACGCGGTGTTGGCTGATGGTTTTGCGACGGCGCTTTCAAACCAAATTAAGAAAGAAAAAGATATTGAAGCGGTTTTGGAGCGGGTAAAACAGAATTTGTTTATCGAGGGCTTGCTTATTGCTTTCGAGGGCCATATTGCGCTCTGGGGGGCGCTGGAGCTTAATGGATAGGAAGATTCCCGAAGAGACTATTGTGCGGCTTTCGTATTATGTGCGCGCGCTGTTATATTTTCAGGAAGACAAGAAAGAAATTGTCTCTTCGAAACAATTAGCGGATGTACTTAAAATCAGCCATCATCAGTTACGCAAGGACCTCTCGTATTTCGGTCACTTCGGCAAGAAAGGCGTTGGCTATTCCTGTTCCAAGCTTATCGAGAGCCTAAGAGAAATTTTAGGGCTGGATAAAGAATGGTTTGCCTGTGTGGTGGGCTTCGGAAATTTAGGCAAAGCCCTTTCTTTTTATAAAGGATTTCGTGACCAGGGTATACACATTAAGGCCGCTTTCGATATTGACAAGGCAATGTTTGGTAAAACGTATTCATCGGTGAAGGTGTATTCACTCAGCAAGATGGAAGAAGTCATTAGAAAAGAACATATCAATATTGGTATTATTACTGCCGCAAAAGAAGCTGCAAGAAATATTGCAATCCGGCTTTGCCGTTGTGGGATCAAGGCAATTCTTAATTTTGCGCCGATTCAATTGGATGTGCCCAGCGAAGTAATTGTGAAGGATGTTGATCTTTCCTGTCAGCTCAGCTCTCTTACCTACCGTTTGAAGTCTTACAAAAGCGACTAATTTTAAACTCCGCGAACAGTATTCAATATTTAAATAAGAGATAATGGTGCGCGAGGTGCCTATTTGCCGGTTTGTCCTTCGAAGGAGGAAACTTTAGCGTAGGCAGAGGACTTGTATCTAATCTTTCGCTTGGCGAAAGTTTTCTTCCATTAGATCCAAGGA